>NZ_DASWOT010000020.1:0-34050 GCF_036404235.1 Pseudomonas sp. | reverse complement strand
AATCCCTGGAAACATACCGAACGACCCAGCAACCGATCAGCCGTAAGGGTCGCTGGATCATGAAACCAATACGCTAAAACAAGAAAAGCCGCACTTGGCGGCTTTTCTAGCCCTTCAGAGCGCCATAGCGACTCCAAAGGTTTTTAACTGGTGCGGACGGAGAGACTCGAACTCTCACACCTTGCGGCGCTGGAACCTAAATCCAGTGTGTCTACCAATTCCACCACATCCGCATTTGACGCTGTTAAAGCAAAGGCGCCAGATTAAAAACCTGGCGCCTTCTTCGAATATGGGGTGGACGAAGGGGATCGAACCCTCGACAACGGGAGTCACAATCCCGTGCTCTACCAACTGAGCTACGCCCACCATATTGCGTTGTAACCGGCGCATTCAATCTGAATGCTACTTGTGCCAAAGCTGCCATTAATGGCGCACCCGGCAGGACTCGAACCTGCGACCATCCGCTTAGAAGGCGGATGCTCTATCCAGCTGAGCTACGGGCACTTATTTAATTTGTATTCTTGCGATTACAAACCTAAGAGCTTTCAATCACGCCGAGCCGATCTGAACTCTACCTGACTTAATCAACCCACCGACTTCGCCAACCATCTCTGGCCACTCAGTGTTAGGCTGTGCCCGACAAGTGCGACGAATCTTATAGACGGGCCTAAAGGTCGTCAACTCTTTTTTCTAAAAAATTCAGGCAATTAAAGGGGTTAGGGGATTATGCAGACCAACCGTCTTTGCCCCTGCGCCATGTCATGCGAGAATGCGCGCTCTTTTTTCCTCCCTTTCGATGGTTAATCACGCGCAATGACTGCAAAACTAATAGACGGCAAAGCGATCGCAGCCAACCTGCGCCAGCAGATCGCCAAACGTGTCGCCGAGCGTCGCGAGCAAGGTCTGCGCACGCCAGGCCTTGCGGTGATCCTGGTCGGTAACGACCCCGCCTCTGAGGTTTATGTCGCGCACAAACGCAAAGACTGCGAGGAGGTCGGGTTCATTTCCCAAGCCTATGACCTGCCTAGCGAAACCACCCAGACCGAGCTGACCGACCTCATCGACCGCCTCAACGATGACAGCGCTATCGACGGCATTCTGCTGCAATTGCCGCTGCCCGCACAGCTCGACGCCTCCAGCCTGCTCGAGCGCATCCGCCCGGACAAAGACGTCGATGGTTTCCATCCTTATAACGTCGGGCGGCTGGCCCAGCGCATCCCACTGCTGCGGCCCTGCACCCCGAAAGGCATCATGACCTTGCTGGAAAGCACCGGCGTGGACCTGTATGGCAAAGATGCAGTGATCGTTGGCGCATCCAACATCGTCGGTCGTCCGATGGCGATGGAGCTGCTGCTGGCCGGCTGCACCGTGACGGTGACCCACCGCTTTACTCAGGATCTGGCCGGCCATGTCGGCCGCGCGGATCTGGTCGTGGTCGCAGCGGGCAAACCCGGCCTGGTGAAAGGTGAGTGGATCAAGCCAGGCGCCATTGTCATTGACGTCGGCATCAACCGTCAGGACAACGGCAAGCTGGTTGGCGATGTGGTTTACGAGACTGCACTGCCGCGTGCTGGCTGGATCACCCCGGTGCCAGGCGGCGTTGGCCCGATGACCCGGGCCTGCCTGCTGGAAAACACCCTGTATGCCGCTGAAACACTGCACGGCTGATCGCGCAACCACTCATAAAAACGGCACCTCGAAAGTGCCGTTTTTTTTGTTTCAGAACAGGTTACTTCTTCGCCCTTTCCCAGCTTTTTAGCAGTTCGTTGTAGTTGATGGTTTCGCCCTTCGGTTTTTCGTTGGCCAATTTGCGCTGTGGTGCCAGGAACTTGCCGCCGCTGGCCTCTGCTTTTTTGTACCACTCCTCAGCCGAGGTTTCCGGGTTCATCCTTGGCGCACAGCCACTGGCCTCCTGGACTTTGGAGCGCTCGATGCGGGTCATGATCGCGTCTTGATCCTTGGCCAAGCCGTCGAGCGCTGCTTGTGCAGTTTTCTCGCCGGTGACCGCTTCAGCCACATGACTCCACCACAGTTGAGCCAGCTTCGGATAATCAGGCACATTGGTGCCGGTAGGCGACCATTGAACCCGCGCCGGGCTGCGATAGAACTCCACCAGACCGCCCAGTTTCGGCGCCAGCGCGGTCATCTCTTTGGAGTTGATGTCCGACTCACGAATCGGCGTCAGGCCGACGATGGTTTTCTTCAGTGACACGGTTTTCGAGGTGACGAACTGCGCATAAAGCCAGGCAGCCAGACGTTGCTTCTCAGGCGTTGCCTTGAGGAACGTCCACGAACCCACGTCTTGATAGCCGAGCTTCATGCCCTCTTTCCAGTACGGCCCTTTAGGCGAAGGCGCCATGCGCCACTTCGGCGTGCCATCGGCGTTCATGACTGGCAGACCGGGTTTGGTCATATCGGCAGTAAACGCTGTGTACCAGAAGATCTGTTGGGCGACGTTACCTTGTGATGGCACAGGGCCGGACTCAGAGAACGTCATGCCTGCAGCCTCAGGCGGCGCATAGGCCTTGAGCCAGTCGATGTATTTCTGTGTGGCGAAAACCGCTGCAGGGCCGTTGGTATCACCACCGCGAGTGATGCTGGAACCCACGGGATGGCAATCTTCTACGCGAATCCCCCACTCGTCTACCGGCAAGCCATTGGGCAGGCCTTTATCGCCGCTGCCGGCCATGGAGAACCAGGCATCGGTAAAGCGCCAGCCCAGCGACGGGTCTTTTTTGCCGTAGTCCATGTGACCGTAGACTTTCTTGCCGTCGATTTCCTTGACGTCTTCGCTAAAGAACTTCGCGATGTCTTCATACGCCGACCAGTTGACCGGTACGCCCAGTTCGTAACCGTACTTGGCTTTGAATTTTTCCTTCAGGTCTGCACGCTCGAACCAGTCTGCACGGAACCAGTACAGGTTGGCGAACTGTTGGTCGGGCAGTTGATAGACCTTTTTATCGGGGGCCGTGGTGAACGAGAGGCCGATAAAGTCATTGATGTCCAGGGTCGGCGACGTGAAGTTCTTGCCTTCGTTGGCCATCAGGTCGGTGATGGCTTCAGCCTTGCCGTAACGAAAGTGCGTACCGATCAGGTCAGAATCGTTGACCCAGCCGTCATAGATGCTTTTATCGGACTGCATGGCGGTCTGCAGCTTCTCGATCACGTCACCTTCCTGCAACAAGTCATGAGTCACCTTGATACCGGTGATTTCAGTAAACGCTTTGGCCAGGGTTTTAGACTCGTATTCGTGAGTGGTCAGGGTTTCTGACACCACCTTGATGTCCATGCCACGGAACGGTTCGGCAGCCTTGATGAACCACTTCAGTTCTTCCAATTGCTGCTCGGCGCTGAGGGTCGAAGGCTTGAACTCGCTGCCCACCCACTTCTTCGCCGCATCCTCATACTGATCCGCCCACGCCGAGACGCTCAACCCGCTGAGTGTCAGCATGGTCGCCAACGTCACGCTATGTCGCAGCTTGTTTTTTTTATTGAACATAGTCACCTCCAGTGTTGTTTCTTATGTAATCGCGCTTTCCAACCTTCTAAACAAACGCCTCCTACAGCTGCCGGGCGCCTGGACGACTTGCAATCAGGCATCAACCCCAACGCATTACCACCAACAGCCACACCAGGGAGATTCCTGACGCAACCCAGATGCTCCAATCGGTCGCGCCAATTACCAACAAATGCAGGTAGGCGCTGCCCAGAAGTCCGATAAACAACCGATCACCGCGGGTGGTGGAGATCGGCAGGAAACCTCGTCGTTCAACGCTCGCCGAACACAATTCCCATGCGGTCATGCCGACCAGAATCGCGGCGATGCTGCCAAAGAAAATTGCGGTAGGCAGTGTCCAGGCCATCCAATCCATTTTTCCGACTCCTCAGACACGGCCAAGAGCAAAGCCCTTGACCACATGATTGCGAACGAACCAGATCACCAACATGCCCGGCAGGATGGTCAACACCCCCGCCGCTGCCAGCACGCCCCAATCGATACCCGACGCCGACACCGTGCGAGTCATTACCGCTGCAATCGGCTTGGCATTGACCGACGTCAGGGTGCGCGCCAGCAGTAGTTCGACCCAGGAAAACATGAAGCAGAAAAACGCTGTCACACCAATTCCGGAGCCAATCAACGGGATGAAAATTTTCACGAAGAACTTCGGAAAACTGTAACCGTCGATGTACGCCGTTTCATCGATCTCCTTTGGCACGCCAGACATGAAGCCTTCGAGAATCCATACCGCCAGCGGCACGTTGAACAGGCAATGCGCCAACGCGACAGCGATGTGGGTATCGAACAAGCCGATGGACGAGTACAGCTGAAAGAACGGCAACAGAAATACTGCTGGCGGCGCCATGCGATTGGTCAGCAACCAGAAGAACAAATGCTTGTCGCCAAGGAAACGATAGCGTGAAAAGGCGTAAGCCGCAGGCAGCGCCACGCTCAGCGATATCACGGTATTCAGGCAAACGTAGTACAGCGAGTTGATATAGCCGCTGTACCAGCTTTCGTCAGTGAAGATCACCTTGTAGTTCGCCAGGGTGAAGTCCTGCGGAAACAGCGTCAGGCCACCGAGGATTTCGGTGTTGGTCTTGAACGACATGTTCACCAGCCAGTAAATCGGCACCAGCAGGAACAACAGGTAGATCCACAACGGCACGATTTTGCGCATGTTCATGGCCGCTCCTCAGTTCTTTTCGCCGTGGGTCATGGCGGTGTAGAACACCCATGACACCAACAGAATGATCAGGAAATACACCAGCGAAAATGCCGCTGCCGGGCCCAGGTCGAATTGACCGAGTGCCATGGTGGTCAAGGTCTGGCTGAGGAAGGTCGTGGAATTACCCGGCCCGCCCCCCGTCAGCACGAACGGCTCGGTGTAGATCATGAAGCTGTCCATGAAACGCAGCATTACCGCGATCAACAGCACGCTCTTCATCTTCGGCAGTTGAATGTGTCGGAACACCGCCCAACTGGATGCCCGATCAATACGCGCTGCCTGGTAGTACACATCCGGAATCGCCCGCAGGCCGGAGTAACAAAGCAGCGCCACCAACGACGTCCAGTGCCAAACGTCGATCACCAATACGGTCACCCAGGCGTCCGAAGCATTGGCTGCGTAGTTGTAGCTGATGCCCAGCACGTTGTTGAGAAACCAGCCCATCAAGCCAATATCACCGCGCCCGAAGATCTGCCAGATGGTTCCCACCACGTTCCACGGGATCAGCAGCGGAATGGTCATCACGATCAAACACAGCGACGACCAGCGTCCCTTGGTCGGCATGGTCAGCGCGATGCCAATACCCAAGGGGATTTCGATCAACAGCACACAGCCTGAATAGATGAACTGGCGCAGCAACGAGTCATGCAGACGCGGATCTTGCAGCACTTGTTTGAACCAGTCAGTGCCTACGAAATAACGGCTGGACTGGTCGAAAATGTCCTGCACCGAATAATTGACCACCGTCATCATCGGAATGATGGCACTGAACGCCACCAGCAGGAACACCGGCAGTACCAGCCACCAGGCTTTGTTGTTCTGCACCTTACTCATGGGGCACCTCGTTCGCCGGGCTGGCCTCAAGCAAAAAATCATCGGCATACAGCATCAGCCACTGGCCAGGGAAACTGATCCAGGCCTGACCTTGGGGGACGGGTTTGTCTTCCTGTATGCGCACTTTGAGCAATTGGCCCGCCAGCTTGAGGGTCAGGATTTTGTAGGTGCCCAGGTCTTCGACATAGATCACCTCAGCGCACATCCCATCGTCGCAAGGGCCATCCCAGACATGCACGAACTCAGGACGAATGCCGACTTTCAGGCTGCTCCACTGAGTCGAGGCCAGGCGTTGTTGCACACCTTCGGACAGTGGCAAATGAATGTCACCGAAACCGACACCCCCCGCTTGCGGTGTAACCTCGATCAGATTCATCCCCGGGCTGCCGATGAAATAGCCGACAAAAGTGTGTCTGGGTTTCTCGAATAACTCGCGTGGCGTGCCGAACTGCACGATCTGGCCGCCGTACATCACCGCGATCTTGTCCGCGAAGGTCGAAGCCTCCAGTTGATCGTGGGTGACGTAGACCATGGTGATGTTGAATTGCTCGTGGATTTGCTTGAGCTTGCGCCGCAATTTCCATTTCAAATGCGGGTCGATCACCGTCAGCGGTTCATCGAACAGGATCGCCGACACGTCATCACGCACCAGACCGCGCCCCATCGACACTTTCTGTTTCTCGTCGGCCGTGAGGTTCTTGGCTTTCTTCTTCAACAGCGGTTGCAGGTCCAGCACGTCAGCGATTTCGTTGACCTTGGTCTGAATTTTCTTCTCTGCCATGCCCTGGTTGCGCAGCGGAAACGCCAGATTGTCATACACCGTCATGGTGTCGTAGACCACCGGAAACTGGAAAACCTGAGCGATGTTGCGCTGCTCGGGAGACATGTCGTTGACCACGGTGCTGTCAAACATCACCTTGCCTTCCGATGGGCTCAAGAGGCCGGAGATGATATTGAGCAAGGTCGATTTCCCACACCCGGACGGGCCGAGCAACGCGTAGGCACCGCCCTGCTCCCAAACATGACTCATCTCGCGAATCGCGTAGTCGTCGGGCCCGCTTGGCGTTTTGCTGTAGCTGTGGGCGAGGTTTTGCAAACGGATCTCAGCCATCAGGCAACCCTCGCCATGCGCAGGCCCGGCGCTTGAATCAGGCCGCCCTGCTGATCGAATACGAACAACTTGTGCGTCGGGATGTACACGCGTATCGGTGTGTCAACGTCGTAGGCGTGTACGCCGGGCAAGTGCAGAACCAGCGAAAAATGCTCGTTGCGCACATGCAGAAAGGTTTCCGAACCGCTGATTTCGGCCAGCTCCACGGTGACCGCCAATTCCAGGTCGTCGTCGTTGGATGGCACCAGACTCAAATGGCTGGGACGCACACCGAATCGATACTCACCATCGCCCACGTTGCGCAGGTCAATGTTAAGCGGGAAGTGTACGAAGTTGGCAAAACTGACTTCGTTGCCGTCTATACGCCCTGGCATCAGGTTGATCGGCGGCTCGGAGAACAACTCGGCCGCGAGGACCGTCTTGGGCTGGTGGTAAACCTGGGCAGTCTTGCCGCTTTGAATCAACCGCCCCTCGTGCAAAATCGTGGTAGTACCGCCCAGGGCCAAGGCCTCGTTGGGTTCGGTGGTGGCATAAATGGCAATGGTGTGTCGCGCTTCGAACAGCAGCCGCATTTCCTGACGCAGTTCCTCGCGCAACTTATAGTCCAGGTTAACCAACGGCTCGTCGAACAGGATCAGTTCAGCGTCCTTGACCAATGCCCGCGCCATGGCCGTGCGCTGCTGCTGGCCGCCGGACAATTCCAGGGGATAACGGGTGAGGAATTTTTCGATCCGCAGCATTTTCGCGGTTTCCAGCACTTTGCTCTGGATTTCATCTTTCGAGACACCGGCCTGGCGCAGCGGCGAGGCGATGTTGTCGAACACGGTCATGCTCGGATAGTTGATGAACTGCTGATACACCATCGACACGTTGCGGTGGCGCACCGCAACCTTGGTGACATCTTTGCCATTCATCAGTACTCGGCCGCTGTCTGGCTTGTCCAGTCCGGCCATCAAGCGCATCAGGCTGGTTTTGCCTGATAAGGTGCGCCCCAGCAATACGTTGAATGAGCCGGGTTCGAAGCTCAGCGAAACATTGTCGATCCAGAGTTGACCGTCGACGGTGCGGCTGACGTGCTCAAGCGTAAGAGACATGGCGTGCCCTTTTGTCTGTTTCGATTCTTATTAGGTGTTGGAGCTGCCTGTTGTGAGCCACGGCCGACGCATAACGTTCGTCGACCGACTTGTTGGATAGCGACATTCGTGCCAATAGGTGTTCGTTATCGCGCGCCGCGCGCAAACGCCTATGCCAGAGCCTTCTGCGCCGACACTAGCCAAGCCGAATATTCGTTGATGAACAAAAGTGAACAGAAAAACTGAACACTTGAACAAAATGAACATTGACTTTGAACAATCCTGAACAACAATGGATGGACGTTCCGAGCACGAATGCTCACGCAAGCCGTTACAAAAAAATAAAAACAATTGCGGACTCATACTCATGGCAATCCCCCGCGTATCCAGCAATCACGACAGCATCATTCAGGATTCATGGGCCCGCTGCCGCGAGTTCGGCCTAGACCCCCAATCGCGTCCAGCGTTTGGGAAGTTGCCCGAGCAGCACGTTGCGCAATTGCTTGAGCGCCACCATTCGCTGGTGCAGACCACCCATCAGCAAGTTCTGCCCTTCTATGAAAACATCCTCAGTAACTCCAACTGCCTGATCCTGCTCGCCGATCAGCAAGGCCAAGTGCTCAACTCCTGGGGCACTAAACGTTTTGTCGAACCCGCGCAGAGCCAGGGATTCGTGCCGGGCGCCACGTGGGTTGAACAGGCCACCGGCACCAATGCGATTGGCACCGCGCTGGCTTGCGAACAGGCTGTACACATCGAACACGACGAACACTTCCTGAAGGCCAACCGCTTCATGACCGGCTCCGCCTCACCGATCTTCGACGCCGACCGACGCATGATCGCGGTGCTCGACGTGTCCAGCGACAGCTTCCTGCCACCCTCCCACACGCTGGGAATGGTGAAGATGATGAGCCAGACCATCGAAAACCGGCTGATCCTCGACCAGTTCCAGCACCATCATTTCCAGCTCACCTTCAACACCGGCCTGAACAACCTCGACAGTCAGTGGGCCGGATTATTGGTGTTCGACGACAGCGGGAAAATCCTCTGTGCCAACCGCCGCGCTGACAATTTGCTGGGTGTCAGCCTGCTGCGGGTCAATATCGAAGACCTGTTCAAGGCGCCGGTTTCGCAGTTGCTCGATCAGGCGGAAGGCCAGCCATTCGCTCTTCAGGCGTCGGGACATAACCGTTTTCATTGCCTATTGAAACGGCCCAAGGCACAGGTCGTGCAACTGCGAACCGTGCCTGCGCCCAAGCCCTCTCTGGTTAACCAGCCGACGGCGCTGGCTGCACTGGGTTTAAGCGATAAAAAAGTCGCCAAGGCCGCGAGCCAGGCGCAGCGCTTGCTGGAGAAGAACGTTCCGCTGTTGATTCACGGCGAAACGGGTGTCGGCAAAGAGGTGTTCGTCAAAGCCTTGCATCAGGCCAGCTCTCGGGCTCATCAACCGTTGATTGCGGTGAACTGCGCGGCGATTCCATCGGAGTTGGTCGAGGCCGAGCTGTTCGGTTACGAGAAAGGCGCTTTCACCGGCGCACACCATAAAGGCAGCATCGGCCTGATTCGCAAGGCGGACAAAGGCACGTTGTTTCTCGACGAAATTGGCGACATGCCGCTGCCGGTTCAGGCGCGTCTGCTACGCGTATTACAAGAACGCTGCGTACAGCCGCTGGGCAGCAGTGAATTGTATCCGGTGGACATCCGGGTGATTTCCGCCACCCATTGCTCGTTGCGCGAGCAGGTACAGACCGGTCACTTCCGCCAGGATTTGTACTATCGCATTAGCGGTCTGAACCTTGAGCTGCCGCCGCTGCGCGAGCGTACCGATAAAGCGGCGTTGATCCAGCGCATCTGGGATCAGCATCGTGAGCCGCAGCAGACTGCCGGATTTGAGCCGCATGTCATGGCCCTGTTCGAGCGCCATCCGTGGCCAGGTAATCTGCGTCAGTTGAGCAACGTAATTCAGGTGGCGCTCGCATTGGCCGACGACGAAGCGATCTCAAGCGAGCATTTGCCCGAGGATTTCTTTGCTGATCTTGAGTTGGGCGGCGAACTGCCTCAGCCCAATGAAACCCTTAACGGCAAGGCGACTCTGGCATCAACCGAAGATTTGACTGAGTTGCTACAGGAAAGCGGCGGGAATATTTCGCAGTTGGCCAAGAAGCTGGGGGTTAGCAGGAATACGTTGTACAAGCGGTTGCGGGAGAAAGATTTGTAGCGACCACTTTGCCATCATGGATATTCTGGATGATTTCGAAGGAACATCATCATCGCGATCGATTTGATCGCTTGATTGTTGCCACCGCCATCACTGAGCCAATGCGACTCATCACCTCTAATCCCATGATCGCGAAATACACGTCGCTGGCTGTTCTGGTTTAGTCGGCCGCAGTGTGAACAACGCCCAAAGGATTCGCGAGCAAGCTCGCTCCCACAAATGTGATGATCTGTAGGAGCCAACTTGTTGGCGAGGCGGCTAACGTGGAGTGTCAGCTACAAACGGCAGAGATGTCGCGGCAGAAGATCAGTCAGCCAGCCGCCACGTCGTGCCGCCCTTACCGTCCTCCAGCACCACGCCCATGGCGGTGAGCTGATCGCGGATGCGGTCGGATTCGGCCCAGTTTTTGTCAGTACGCGCTTGCAAACGCGCCTGAATCAGCGCTTCCACTTCAGCCGCGTCGACCCGACCTTCAGCGCCTGCGCGCAAAAAGTCGTCAGACTCAAGCTGCAACACACCCAACACACTGGCCAGTTGCTTCAGACGCGCCGCCAATCCGGCCGCAGCGGCCTGATCGGTGTCGCGCAGCCGGTTGATTTCGCGCACCATCTCGAACAGCACCGCGCAGGCCTCAGGCGTCCCGAAGTCATCGTCCATCGCCGCCGTGAAACGCTCGACAAACGCCTCACCACCCGCAGGCTCTGCCACTGGCAAGCCTTTGAGCGCGTGATAAAAGCGCTCCAGCGCGCCTTTGGATTCTTTCAGGCTGTCTTCGGAATAATTGATCGCGCTGCGGTAATGGCTGGACACCAACAGATAACGCACCACTTCCGGCTGATACTTTTCCAGCACATCGCGGATGGTGAAGAAGTTGTTCAAGGACTTGGACATCTTCTCGCCATTGATGCGAATCATCCCGCAGTGCATCCAGGCCTTGGCGTACGTCTTGCCGGTGGCGGCTTCGCTTTGGGCGATTTCGTTTTCGTGGTGCGGGAATTCAAGGTCGCTGCCGCCGCCATGAATGTCGAACGTCTCACCCAGGCAGCAGGTGGACATCACCGAGCATTCAATGTGCCAGCCCGGACGACCCGGCCCCCACGGCGACTCCCAGCTTGGCTCGCCGGGCTTGACGCCTTTCCACAGTACGAAATCCAGCGGATCGTCCTTGGCTTCGTCGACTTCGATGCGCGCACCGATGCGCAGGTCTTCGATCTTCTTGCGTGACAGCTTGCCGTAACCGAGGAATTTGCCGACTCGGTAATAGACGTCGCCATTGCCCGGTGCATAAGCGTAGCCCTTGTCAATCAGGCTCTGGATCATGTTGTGCATGCCGCCGATGTAGTCGGTGGCGCGCGGCTCCATGTCTGGCTTGAGGATGTTCAGGCGCGCTTCGTCCTCGTGCATCGCATCGATCATGCGCGCGGTCAGGACATCGAACGCTTCACCGTTTTCACGGGCACGGTTGATGATCTTGTCGTCGATGTCGGTGATGTTGCGCACGTAGGTCAGGTCATACCCGCTAAAACGCAGCCAGCGGGTGACGAGGTCGAACGCCACCATGCTGCGGCCATGGCCCAGGTGGCAGTAGTCGTACACGGTCATCCCGCAGACGTACATGCGCACCTTGTTGCCATCCAACGGTTTGAAAACTTCTTTGCTCTTGGTGAGCGTGTTGTAGATCGAAAGCACTTTCTGCCTCTCAGCTGTACAGCATCAGGTCCAGGAATCGCGCAACGTTACCGTGCGGTTAAATACCGGGCGACCTGGTTTCGAGTCCTTGATGTCCGCGCAGAAATAACCTTCGCGTTCGAACTGGAAACGGTCTTCCGGCTGAGCTTCACCCAACGAAGGTTCAGCTCGACAGCCGGTGAGGACCTGCAGCGAGTCGGGGTTGATATTGTCCAGGAACGTTTGGCTATCGTCGGCCTTTTCCGGGTTGGCGGAACGGAACAGGCGGTCATACAGACGTACTTCGCACTCGATGCTTTCAGCCACCGGCACCCAATGCACGACGCCTTTGACCTTGCGGCCTTCCGGGTTTTTGCCCAGGGTTTGAGGGTCATATGAGCAGCGCAGTTCGACGATATTACCGTCGGCATCCTTGATCACTTCGTCGGCACGGATCACGTAGCTGCCGCGCAGGCGCACTTCGCCGTTGGGCTCCAGGCGCTTGTAGCCCTTTGGCGGCGTTTCGGTGAAGTCATCCTGGTCGATGTAGATTTCGCGGGAGAACGGCAGCTTGCGCACGCCCAGCTCTTCCTTCTGTGGATGACGCGGCAGTTGCAGGTGATCGACCTGGCCTTCCGGATAATTGGTGATCACGACCTTCAACGGCCGCAACACACACATCGCTCGCGGGGCGTTGTGATCCAGGTCCTGGCGGATGCTGAACTCAAGCATGCCGAAATCCACTACGCCGTCGGAACGGTTGGTGCCGATCATTTCGCAGAAATTGCGGATCGACGCGGGCGTATAGCCACGACGACGGAAACCCGACAACGTTGACATGCGTGGGTCGTCCCAGCCACTGACGTGCTTTTCATCGACCAGTTGCTTGAGCTTGCGCTTGCTGGTGATGGTGTAGTTCAGGTTCAGGCGTGAGAACTCGTACTGACGCGGCCTGCTCGGCACCGGCAGGTTGTCGAGGAACCAGTCGTACAGCGGACGATGGCTTTCGAACTCCAGAGTGCAGATCGAGTGCGAGATGCCTTCGATGGCGTCCGATTGACCGTGGGTGAAGTCGTAGATCGGATAAATGCACCACTTGTCGCCGGTCTGATGGTGGTGGGCGTGACGAATGCGGTACAGGATCGGGTCGCGCAGGTTCATGTTCGGCGAGGCCATGTCGATCTTGGCACGCAACACACGAGCGCCATCTTCGAACTCTCCGGCCTTCATGCGGGCAAAAAGATCGAGGTTTTCCTCGACACTGCGCTCACGGAACGGGCTGTTCTTGCCAGGCTCGGTCAGGGTGCCGCGATACTCACGCGCCTGCTCGGGGGTCAGGTCATCGACATACGCCTTGCCGGCCTTGATCAGCACGACGGCCCAGTCGTGTAATTGATCGAAGTACTGCGAGGCGTAGCGCACTTCGCCAGCCCACTGGAAACCCAGCCACTTGACGTCGCTTTCAATGGCGTCGATGTATTCCTGGTCTTCCTTGGCCGGGTTGGTGTCATCGAAACGCAGATGCGTCACACCGCCAAACTCCTGAGCCAGACCAAAGTTGACGCAAATCGACTTGGCATGGCCAATGTGCAGGTAACCGTTGGGCTCTGGCGGAAAGCGCGTCACGATCTGGGTGTATTTGCCCGAATCCAGGTCTGCCTGCACGATCGGGCGCAGGAAGTTGGTGGGAATTGCAGGGCCTGCCTTTGAATTCGCAGCGGCGTCTTGAGTGGGCTTGCTCATAAAATCCTTGAACGTACAGGTCGCGGGCCAGAGTGCGTAAAAACTACTGCTCCGGGCAACACAGCGTTAAAAACAGGCGGAAATTGCTCATTTAGAACAACTAAACTCCGCTTTCCCGCCTGTTTTTGCCTTGTCTTGCCTTCGCTCGTGACGTTTTCACACAATCTGTCTAGGGTAGGACGACTAAATCAAAGCGCTTATCATAGCCGAACCTGTCAAGGCCCTGACAGCACGCAGTGACAAAACTACAGAGGCAGCCCCAGAAACAGCCGGGAGACGAACTAGCCGTTGTGTAATTACCCTCTGTAAACTGCGAGACCGAGTGAAGTCGACGGCATCTGCGACCATGGCCGACGGGCCATATGCCGTATCGACACGCCCTATTACGAATTCCAAAGAGCGACCAAGCCCATGTCCAAAGTAAAACTGACCACCAACCACGGTGACATCGTCCTGCAACTGAACGCTGAAAAAGCGCCACTGACCGTCGCCAATTTCATTGAATACGTCAAGGCTGGCCACTACGAAAACACGGTTTTCCACCGTGTCATTGGTAACTTCATGGTCCAGGGCGGCGGTTTTGAGCCGGGCATGAAAGAAAAGAAAGACAAGCGCCCCAGCATCCAGAACGAAGCCGACAACGGCCTGCCAAACAAGAAGTACTCGGTAGCCATGGCCCGCACCATGGAACCGCATTCGGCCTCCGCGCAGTTTTTCATCAATGTCGCTGACAACAGCTTCCTCAATCACAGCGCCAAGACCGTTCAGGGCTGGGGCTACGCGGTATTTGGCGAAGTGATCGAAGGCACCGACGTCGTCGACAAGATCAAAGGCGTTGCCACCACGTCCAAGGCAGGTCATCAGGATGTACCGGCTGACGACGTGATCATCGAGAAAGCCGAGATCATTGAGTGATATTGCTGATCTCCGATCTGCATCTTGAAGAAGGACGCCCGGACATCACCCGGGCGTTTCTGGATCTGCTGACGGGCCGCGCTCGCGGTGCCGAGTCGCTGTATATCCTCGGGGATTTTTTCGAAGCCTGGATTGGCGATGACGCCATGTCACCCTTCCAGCGCTCGATCTGCGAGGCGCTGCGTACGCTCAGCGACAGCGGCACGCCTATATTTCTGATGCATGGCAATCGCGACTTCATGATCGGCAAAGCCTTTTGCAAAGCGGCGGGATGCACCCTGTTGAGCGACCCGAGTGTCGTACGCTTCAACGGCCAACCGGTATTACTGATGCACGGCGACAGTTTGTGTACCCGCGATGAAGCCTACATGCGCATGCGCCGCTACCTGCGCAACCCACTGACTTTATGGGTCCTGCGCCATTTGCCTTTGGGCACCCGGCACAAGCTCGCGCGCAAGCTACGTAGCGAAAGCCGCACGCAGACCCGCATGAAAGCCAACGATATCGTTGATGTGACCCCGGAAGAAGTCCCGCGGATCATGAGCGAATACGGCGTAAAAACCTTGATCCACGGCCACACCCATCGCCCGGCGATCCACAAACTCAAGCTCGGCGAAGACACAGCGCAACGCATCGTGTTGGGGGATTGGGATCGTCAAGGCTGGGTGTTGCAGGTTGATGAGCAGGGCTTTGAGCTCAGTGCGTTTGATTTTGTACCGGAGCCGGTGTTGGCGCTGCCTCAAGGTTCGCAAGCGACATAAGCACCAGGAATAAGGCAAGCACGCAGGCTGGCCCTATCCCTGAAAGGCTGAACTTAACGGCTTTGCGCTGTCCCGCCGCCGATCTGCCAAACATAAGGTGGTTCGGTGCCATTGATTTCCCAGTCACCGATGATCCGCTCTTTGTAGATCAACGGATTGTGTGAAGCTGCGGTGCGGGCATTGCGCCAGTGCCGGTCCAGTTGCAGGCTAACGCGGGCGGCCGATGCGCCCAAGGCATTGAACAGGTCGCTCGTGGCGCGAAGCACCAGCTCGGCAATTGCCACTTGCGCCTGAGCCGACTCCAGCTCAGCGGCAATGTTGGCCTCGCGTTCGGCCTGCTCGTCCTTGCCAAAGTGCGCAACATACGCCCGTTGCGAGGCGTGCGCGGCGCGCACCGCAGCCGCTTCGGCGGCATAAACCTGAGCCGAGGCCTTACCGACCACCTGTTGCACCTGAGCATCGTCACGCACTGCGGGCGCATTGCCGTGGCTGAATACCCGAGTGCGGTTACGCACTTGTTCGGCAATATCGCGCACAGCCGCCTGACCCGATCCCACCAACACCGCCAGCAAGGTCAATTGGTAAAACGCCGTCTGGTATTTGAAGCGAGTGGAAAAGTCGATCAGGTTATCGTCCTCGACCACGGCATTTTCAAACACCGAAGTACCGCTGCCGGTGGTGCGCTGACCAAAGCCATCCCAATCGTCACTTTGGCGCACGCCCGGTTGTTGCACACGCACTGCCGCAATCACGTCAGCGCCGGTGTCATCGCGCTGGGCATACAGGTCGATCCAGTCGGCGAACACGCTGCCGGTGCTGTAGTACTTGGTGCCATTGGCGACCCATTGCTCACCCTGACGGCTGATACGGGTGATCACCTGACCGATCTTCACGTCGCCCACTTCGGTCCAGGCATTGCCGACCAGCTCCCCAGCAACAAAGCGCTTGAACCAAACGTCCTGGGCGCTGAAGGCCTGGGCGTTGAGCCGGTCTTCGACAAAAGCAAAGTGGCCGCGCAAAGCTTGTGTCACGTTTGAATCGGCGGCAGCCAGTTCAATCAGCAACTGGAACAGTTGAGGCAGCGAAGCGCCAGCCCCGCCGAATTCGACGGGGATGCGCACGGCACCGAAACCGGCTTCTTTCAGCCATTTGATCGGTTCGAACGGCAATGTACGCGCACGCTCGCGCTCGACCGCGCCCTCGGCGATGCGGGCAAAAATCGGCCGAAAGCGCTGGGCGAGCGCTTCATAATCAGTACCGACAGACAGCGTGTTCAGCGTGGTGAAACTGGACATGAAAGCAACTCCTCTTCAGCGCAAATGGGCGTCAAGTCAGGTCAGAGAATTTGGAAGGTTTGGTGTGGTCGGTGGCGTTGGCGCCGTCCTTGAACGCACCCCGGTAACGAGCGGCAGGATGGTCCTCGGCAGCGTAGGCCGACGTTCCATCGAGCAGGTTTTCGCGCAGGGTGTTGCCTTCGTAGGAGGTGCGCACACGGCCTCGGCGTTGCAGTTCCGGAACGATAAACTCGACAAAATCTTCAAAGGTGCCTGGGGTGATGGCATAGGCCAGGTTGAAGCCGTCGATACCGCCGACGTCCACCCAGCGCTCCAACTCGTCGGACACCGTTTTAGGGCCGCCCACCAACACGGGGCCCAGGCCACCGATGCTGCGGTGTTTGATAATGTCGCGCGGTGTCCATTTGCGGTCAGGGTCGGCGGTGGCGAGCAGTTCGAGTACCGACCGGATGCTGTCGTTGTCGATCGCTTCCAGGGGTTGGTCGGGGTCGTATTCGGAAAAATCGATCCCGGTCCAACCGCCGTAGAAGGACAACATGCCTTCGCCATTGGCGTAGCTCAGGTATTCGCGGTATTTGGCGTGTGCAGCTTCGTCGCTTTCGCCGGTAATGACCGTCAGCAGCGTGAACACCTTGACCGAATCGCGGGTACGGCCCGCTTCTACGGCGCGGTTGCGGATGTCATCGGAGACCTCGCGCGCCTGCTCGGCGGTGGCCGGGCTGATGAATACCCCTTCAGCATGCTTGGCGGCAAACGCCCTGCCCCGGCTGGACGCACCGGCCTGGAAAATAACTGGAGTGCGCTGCGGCGAGGGCTCGGACAAGTGAATCCCCGGCACATCGAAGTACTTACCCTTGTGCCCAATCGGATGAACTTTAGTGGGATCGGTAAAGACTCCGCGCTCACGGTCACGCAGTACCGCGTCCTCATCCCAGGAGCCTTCCCACAGTTTGTAGGTGACATCCAGAAACTCATCAGCGATGTCGTAACGCTCATCGTGAGAGATCTGCTGCTTGAGGCCCAGGTTCACCGCCGCACTGTTGAGGTACGAGGTCACCACGTTCCATGCCACGCGGCCTTTGGTCAGGTGGTCCAGGGTCGAGAACTTTCGAGCCAGGGCATAAGGCTGCTCATAGGTCAGCGCCGAGGTCACGCCAAACCCCAAGTGTTTGGTGACGGTGGCCATGGCGGGCACTTGAAAGAAGGGGTCGTTGACCGGCACCTGATCGGCATCAACCAAAGAGGTTTCCACCGAGCCGCGATAAACGTCGTAGACACCCACCACGTCGGCGATAAAAACCGAGTCGAAATAGCCACGCTCAAGCAACTTGGCCAAATCGACCCAATAATCGAGGTCTTTGTATTTCCATGCCTGGCTGTCCGGATGACGCCAGGTGCCTGCTGCCTGGTGGCTCACGCAGGTCATTTCAAACGCATTGAGGATAATGCGAGAGGCCATAGTCGATTAACTCCTGTTCTCTGTGTTCATTTAGGCACGCTGGGCCGATGAGTAGTGGCTTTTAAGGAGGTGTTGCACAGTCCGTGCCGAGCCCACAACATGCTGTATTACAAGGAATTTTTGCTTTTTTACGCTGACCAAAGTGTTGCTGTGGCAACACTTTGTCGTGCAAGTGAGCGGTGATAAACAGTGCCCTGCCGAAGGCACGAATCAGGAATAAAAACTCGGCGTGGGCGGTTTCTGCTTCAAGGCCCACTCACCGAGTTCGCGGATGCGATAGTCCACCGGGTCGTGCAGGGTCTGGGTCCGCAGGTTGCGCCAGTAGCGATCAAAGCGCCGGGTGGCGTTGGTGGCGCGGGCTCCGGTCACTTCGAACAGCCGCGAACTCAGGTCCAGACCCACTCGCGTGGCATGGACCTTGGCACTGCCAATGGCCAGGGCCAGGGTCGCCCGCTGCTCGGCACGCAGTTGCTCACCGGCGTCCCAGGCTTTGTCGAACAAGGCGTTGGCCCGTTCGGCCAGGGCACGGACCGCCTCCAGACCTGCCCAAAACTCCCCGTAATGGGCCAGCACATAGGGGTCGTCAACTGCCTGTTCGACCTCGGACTTAAACCAGGGCCGCGCTTCATGGGTCGTGTATTGCCGCGCCTGCTCAAAGGCCCCTTCGGCAATGCCGAGGAACAGGTTGACGAACGTCAGTTGCGCCAACAAAGGCCGAAGGCCGGACAACACTGTGCTCATGGGTCCTGGGTTGAGCAGCAGTTCGTCCTCCTCCACCCTCACCCGCTCGAATCGGGCGCTGCCGCTGTCGGTCTGGCGTTGGCCCATGTTATTCCAGTCGTTGAGCAAGGTAATGCCGGCGCGTTGAGTAGGAATGGCGGCGATCAAAAGTTTACCTGTTGGGCCTTCGTCCAGCGCCGAGGCAATCAGCCGGTCGGAGTCGCTGGCACCGGAACAAAAGCTTTTCATCCCGGAAAACTCACGACCACCGTCGACACGCGTCGCCACCGTGCGGCGGTCCAGCGGGTTGAGGGCGTTGCCCCAAAACCAGCGCTGCTGCACCGTTTGTTCAAGCCAGGGTTGCCATTGATCAGGCCGGGAGAACAGGCGCACGGTGGCCAGCATCAAGTGTTGAAAACCAAACACATGGGCCATTGAGCTGTCGACTTTGGCGAACTCGCGCACGATGTTCAGCGTGTCACTCCAGCTAGCACCGAGGCCGCCGAATTCACGGGGGATACTTAAGGTCAACAAACCGCTTTCGCGCAGGGCGTCGCGCTCGCGTTTAGGGGTGCCGCCGCGCTCGTCGCGCTCGACGGCAGTGCAGGCCCAGTCAGCCGCCAGACGGCGGGCGATCTGCACAGGATCGTTGGGTGTGGTCACAGGGGAGTCCTTGAATGAGAAAGACGCGGACAGCGCCGGGCAGTCTCGTGTGAAACACCTGCCCGGTGTGTCTCGCGACGTCGTTACAACCCAAACAGCCTGGCGGCGTTGCCGTAGAGCACGTTGTCGAGTACCGATGAGCTGAAACCCAGACTCAGTACGTCGTCGATGGATTGCCGAATGGGCCGGAAGGGGTACGACGAGCCGAACAGCAATTGATCTGCCAGAAAGCCGTTGGCCGCTTGCACATAGGCGTCGCTGCCGGGCTGGAACAGATACATGTCCGGCACCAGGTAAATGTTCGGGTACAGGAAGGCAACGCCCAGCGCTTGCTGCACGTTTGGCCAGTAGCCGTGGTAGCAAACGATCGACAACTGCGGGAACGCCCGAGCGACCTTGGCCAGGTGATCGGGGTTGTTGAAAGCCGGGTCTGGGGTGGTAGGCCCACTCATCAGAAACAGCGCAATACCACGCGCCTGCAAATGCTCGTAGATCGGCCAATACAGCGTGTCATCCGGGTGCCTGGCGGGCTCACTAAAACCCGGTTCCAGGTCGATACCGGACAGGCCCAGTACCGATATCGCACGGTCGATTTCGGCCAACGCCCCCTCGACCCCCTGAAGGGCCGGGTCGATGCTGGCAATGCCGAGCAACTCATCGTGGTCCCGAACGATGCTGTGAATCAGGTCGTTGGGCAAATGCTGGCTGGGAGTATGGCGACCGACCACCACCGCCCGGCTCAACCCCGCATCACGGACCTCATCGATAAACCCCTGTGGCGTGCGCGAGCGGGCGAAGTGCTCGTCATTGCCGCGCGTACCGACTCGCCGATTCAGCCAGCGGGCGGTGGCCGCCCCGGTGCTGTCAGGCGTGGCCCCAAAAAAATCGTGCAGGTACGCCGGGCGACAGCGCATATCAATCACGTTCATGCTGCGGCCTCGCCCTTGCTCGATTTCTTACCGGCCCGAACGTCGAACGCGCCCCCGGTCAATACTTGATCCCGGACGGTGACCGGCTGTTTGCCCAGCAGAGGGAACACCAGCTCTGCGAAGCGGAAGGCTTCTTCCAGATGCGGGTAGCCGGACAACACAAAACGGTCGACCCCAAGATCAGCGTATTCCTGCAAGCGCGCGGCCACGGTCTGAGGATCGCCCACTAACGCCGTACCGGCGCCACCGCGGACCAGGCCGACACCTGCCCAGAGGTTAGGCGAGACCTCCAGCTTGTCACGCTGCCCACCGTGCAAGGCAGCCATCCGCCGCTGACCTTCGGAATCCATTCGCGCGTAGTTCTGCTGAGCGTCTGCAATGGTGTCGTCGTCAAGGTGGCTAATCAGCTCTTCAGCGGCGGCCCATGCCTGCTCGTTGGTTTCACGCACAATCACATGCAAACGCACGCCGAAATGCACAGTGCGGCCATATTTTTTGGCCCGTTCGCGGACATCGGCGATCTTCTCGGCCACGGCCGCAGGCGGCTCACCCCAGGTCAAGTAAGCGTCCACATGCTTGGCGGCCAGTTCATGGGCAGCAGGCGAAGACCCGCCAAAGTACAAGGGCGGGTGCGGTTGTTGTACCGGCTTGAAGAAGTTCTGGGCGCCTTCGACCCGCACGTGCTTGCCGGAAAAATCCACGGTCTCGCCGCTGAGCAATTGACGCCACACGGTCAGAAACTCGTCTGCGGCTTCGTAGCGCTGATCGTGGTCGAGAAAAATACCATCGGCGGCCAACTCCGTGGCATCGCCGCCTGGCACCACGTTGAGCAACAAGCGCCCGTGGCTGGCCTGGTCCAGCGTGGCCGCCTGACGAGCTGACGCTGTTGGATTACCCAAGGAGGTACGCAGCGCAACCAACAACTTTATCCGGTGGGTCACAGGGACAAGGCTTGCAGCAGTGACCCACGGGTCCAGGCAACTGCTGCCGGTGGGAATCAACAAGCCGTCATACCCGAGGCTCTCGGCGGCCACCGCGATCTGCCGCATGTACTCGTTGGTAGCCGGGCGGCCGCTGTCGGACCGACCCAAATAACGCGTGTCGCCGGAAGTGGGCAGAAACCAAAAAATATCAAGACTCATCAACACATCCTCGCTGCCAAATTAAGACGCCTGCCATTGGGTCTATGCCGTTTCGTTGTGGCCGCGACGATGAAACAGCAACAAACCCTTGGATAACGTGTAGTGAAACGCAAGGCTGACGCGGCGCTGTAAGGGGTGCTTGCTGAGCAAGTCTGAGACAGTGGCCGATGGCTCCAGCGATGCAAGCACCATGCCAGCCTTCTAACTCATTGATTTACGACGAATAAGCCACGTACTACCAAGGCGGGGCACTGTTGCTGACAAAGGCAAGTGTTGAGCAACTGTTGCGTGGGCAACAGTCCGCAGAGCAACATCAGGGGCTTAGCGCAGTTTGCGTGTGCTGCTGAAAGGGTCAGCTATTTGCGTGCTGGCCAGCACATGGCGGCCTGGGCGCCAGGTCTGTGTTTATCGCCCGCGCCAGGCCTCTAAGACGCCTTGTTTTGCCTTAACGACGGGCACCAAATGGCGTTCAAGCTCGCCGATGTGTTCAGGGCCAATGCCGCAACAACCCCCGACAATGGTTGCACCCTGCTCCACCCATTGCGGCGCCCAAAGCAAATAGGCTGCCGGGCCGAGGTCCTCACGGATGTCGAGCAAGGTTGCGTTGGCTTCGGCGTTCTCGCTGACTACCGGGAAGGCATTGGCATAGACCTGACAGTTCGATGATTCACGCGTCCCGGCTATGGGACGTCGACCAAGGGTTGTCAGGGTCAATTGCAGGCTTTATGCCACGAGCCAAATCGTCAACAGGCCGCGGAATTATCCGGTTCGCCCTCCGATTAGCTGTTTATTTTTCATCCGCACTGACTAATAACTATTGCCGTACAAACAGCGCAACGGATTATGTCTCGCGTAGGGCGTGGGTAATTCGACTGGATCAACGTCGAATGAGGGGTGAAGCGCCAAGCGGGGTAATGTCCGGAACAGGCGACACCTATATCGAGAGTGGCTTGAGGTGGGCGTTAAAGGGGTGACTGCCGATGGCTGTAGTGAATCCGCCGAAAACGAAAAAAGGACCCGAAGGTCCTGATTTCAACGATTTACAGACATAAACGGACGTCTGTAGATCATAAATTGGAGCGGGAAACGAGACTCGAACTCGCGACCCCGACCTTGGCAAGGTCGTGCTCTACCAACTGAGCTATTCCCGCAAATGGCGTCCCCTAGGGGACTCGAACCCCTGTTACCGCCGTGAAAGGGCGGTGTCCTAGGCCACTAGACGAAGGGGACGCTGCCCGGAACATATGGTGTATGTCCCAGTGTCCAAAGCATTATCCGAGGATACTGCCTGGTTTCACTCAACCCTGCCCGAGGGCAAAGCTGCTTAAAAATGGAGCGGGAAACGAGACTCGAACTCGCGACCCCGACCTTGGCAAGGTCGTGCTCTACCAACTGAGCTATTCCCGCAATGGCGTCCCCTAGGGGACTCGAACCCCTATTACCGCCGTGAAAGGGCGGTGTCCTAGGCCACTAGACGAAGGGGACACGCGTACAACATTCACTACTTACTGCGCTTCGCTGTTTGCTTTACGCTGTAAGTGGCGCGCATTCTATGGATGGTTTGATAGGTCGTCAACCCCCATATGAAAATTTATTCAAATCAATGACTTCGCCCTCTATTTAGTGAATGGGTGGCCGATACAAAAGTGCGGGAGGCCCTCACTATTTAATAGACAAGCCAACCACCACACCTTTGCGCAATAGTGCGCAGCAACTACACTCGGCACCCATTACTTGATCGAGGCTTCTACGGTGACACCACTCATTATCACGCTGATGGTTTTAGCGGGCATCGTACTCCTGATTGCCATCGGTTACCTGAACTACGTAAACGAGAACAAGAAGGTAGAACGTGCGCGCAGCCTGGTAGAACTCAACGATCGTCTGCGTCGCTGCAGCGAGTTGTCTGAGACGTTCCCCGGCCAACTCATGACACCCGCACTTAAACTGTTGCTGGTACGTCTTGAACTGAATGTGATCAAACGCCTCATCCAACTGGAAAGAAGAAACAACCCCGGTCTTCAGGAACGCGAGACAGAACTGCAAGCGATGCTCGATCAGGGCGACAAGCTGGTCGTGAGCAACCCACCCGCGCCGATTCAAACCGAAGCCAAAGCCAAAGACGTGCGCTTTCTATTGGAAGCCATGCACGGCCAGGTAACACGCGCCGCCCATGACGGCTTTCTGCAAACCACCGAGGCCAAGTACTGGATTCGCGAGATTCGCAATCTGCTGGTGATACTGCACGTCGAATTCTTCAACAATCTGGGCCAACAGGCCATGGCCAACGGGCAACCCGGCCAGGCGCGCCTGGCGTTCGAGCGCGGCGTGCAGTATTTGCGCAACCAGGCAGAGCCAGCACCATGGAAGGGTCATCTGGCCGCGATGGAAAAACAACTGGAGCGCGCCAATGCAATGGTGCTCGACAACATCGCACCGACCGAAGGTGACAACAACGAGCTGACAGAAGGTCTGAAAGTCGTCGAAGCCGATGCCGAATGGAAGAAGAAAGCCATTTACGATTGATGGCCGCGCCCTTGATGCATTTATCGCGTCAGGGGCGCTTACAACGACAAAGCATCAGCAATCAGTAGATTTCAGGAAAATCGCCACCAACTGTTCGATGCCCGCCTGATCGACCTCGCTGAAACGCCCCGCACTCGGACTGTCCAGGTCCAATACGCCGAGCAAGCGTCCATCCTTGATCAACGGCACGACCAACTCGCTGTTGGACGCGCTGTCGCAGGCGATATGGCCGGGGAACGCATGGACATCTTCCACCCGCTGGGTTTCCCGGCTTTGTGCCGCCGTCCCGCACACGCCTTTGCCGAACGGAATCCGCACGCAGGCGATTTGCCCTTGGAACGGTCCAAGCACCAGCTCGTCGTTGCGATTAAGGTAAAAGCCTGCCCAATTCAGATCGTCGAGCTGGGTAAACAGAAACGCCGAGAACTGCGCCGCGTTGGCGATGAAATCCCGCTCATCGGCCAACAGTGACTCTAGTTGAGCGGTCAACAAGCGATAGCCGTCAAGGCCACTGCCAGTGGCATTCAGATCGATCATGGATGTTGCTCCAGCATTTTCAAACCCACCCAGTAACGGGCGAACTGATAAGCGCAGCGACCGTTGCGATTGCCGCGACCGGTGGCCCAGCGGACAGCCAAAATATCCAGCTCTTCATTGCGCTGCCATTGCAGGCCGGACTTCTTCGCCAGTTCGCCAATCCAGTGTTCAACCACGTTCAGGAAATGCTCCTGAGTGAACGGATAAAACGACAGCCACAGACCGAAACGATCGGACAAGGCGATCTTGTCTTCCACTGCCTCGCTTGGGTGCAGCTCGCCGTCTTCGCCGCGCTTCCAGTGCTCGTTGTCGCTTTCTTTCTCCGGCACCAAGTGACGACGGTTAGACGTGGCGTACAGCAAGACGTTATCCGGCGCCTGCTCAAGCGAGCCATCAAGCACGCTTTTCAAGACTCGGTAATCACCTTCCCCGGACTCGAACGACAGGTCATCGCAGAACAACACGAAACGCTGCGGCAGTTTTTGCAGCAATTCCACCACCCGTGGCAGATCGCCCAAATGGTCACGCTCGATTTCGATCAGCCGCAAGCCGACTTTGGCGTGCTCGGCCAGCAACGCCCGGACCAGCGATGACTTGCCGGTACCCCGCGAGCCCCAGAGCAACGCGTGGTTGGCGGGCAGGCCATCGATGAATTGTTGGGTATTACGCCCCAATTGCTCACGCTGCCGATCAACGCCAATGAGGTCCGACAGGCGCATGTCGAGGGTCACGTCCAGCGGCATGAGATAACCACCACGCCCTTCATGGACCCAGCGCGCGGCCAGCGATTTGCCCCAATCCATCGGCTCGCGGACTGCGGGCAGTAAAGGTTCCAATCGCGCCAGGACTGATTCAGCGCGCTCCAGAAATGCGTTTAACCGAGAATCCACAATGTCTCCTTGATTTAACTGATTAAAGGCTGTGTCTGATCGGCTATGCTTGCCCGGCGATTGGACACAAGAAGTAGCCGTGCCTTATGGATATAGCGATTACCAACCGACTGTCGTTCAAACAAGCACGTTTGACTGTGCTGGTCGGCTTCGTATTAGGGACCCTGCTCAGTCTCTTACAAATTGCGATCGATTATGCCAGCGAAGACGCCTCAATCGATCGTGAAATTCGCTCTCTTCTGCAAATCAGCCACAATCCTGCCTCGCGCATTGCCTACAACATCGACTCCGAACTGGCTCAAGAGCTGACGCTGGGTCTGCTGCACTCCCCGGCTGTCGTGGCCGCAAGACTCACCGACAACAATAATATTTTGCTGGCGGCGGTATCCCGACCCGTCGCGCAAAGTTCACACCGAATGTTCAGCGATTTTCTGTTTGGCGAAAGCCGTGAATTCGACGACAGCCTGTTCCTGGACCATCTGCCGAACGAATCCATCGGCACCCTGCACGTTAACGTCGACACATTTGCCTTTGGCTACCCTTTCCTGCAACGCGCAGAAATCACATTGATCAACGGTTTTGTGCGCAGCCTGGCGCTGGCCTGCATTCTCATGGGCCTGTATTACGTCACCCTGACCAAGCCCTTGACCAAGGTGATCCGCGCGCTGACCGCCAACGATCCGCGCAGCCCGACGCAACGCCCGCTGCCCTGCCCGCCTGGCCATGAAAAAGACGAAATAGGCGTGCTGGTAAACATCGCCAACCGCCAGTTCGAAAGTGTCGCCACTGAGTTCAGTCGACGCCGAAACGCAGAAAACCGCCTGACCGACCATCTCAATGAGCTGGAAGACATCGTCGCCGCCCGCACCCTTGAGCTGAAAAACAGCAACACTCGCCTGAGTCAGTCCAACGAAGAGCTGCAAATCGCTCGCAGTACCGCGCTGGACATGGCCCACGCACGCTCAGCGTTTTTGGCGCACATGAGCCACGAAATTCGGACCCCGCTCAACGGATTGCTCGGCATGCTCGCGCTGTCCATGGACGGTCCATTGAGCGCCGAACAGCGCCAGCAACTGCTGATCGCCCACGACTCCGGCAAGGTGCTGGTGGAGTTGCTCAACGATATTCTCGACTTATCCAAGTTCGATGCTGGTCAGTTGGAACTTGAGCACATTGCGTTCGACCTTGGCACGCTGATCGAAGACACGGCCAATCTGCTGTCGCAAAACGCCGCGCCCAGCGTGGAGCTGACCTGCCTCATCGACCCGCGCTTCCCGGCGTTGGTGCTGGGCGATCCGACCCGCGTCAGGCAGATCGTCAGTAACCTGCTCTCCAATGCACTCAAGTTCACTCGCGTGGGGCGCGTGGATGTCAGGCTGACCCAGCATGAAAGCATTGTGCGCATTGAGGTCTGTGATACCGGCATCGGCATCGCCGAGGATGCCCAGGCGAGAATCTTCCAGCCGTTCACCCAGGCCGAAGCCGCGATCACACGACAGTTCGGCGGCACCGGGCTAGGCCTGACCCTGACTCACAATTTGTGTGAAGCGATGAACGGCCAGCTCAGCATTCAATCGCGTAGCGGCGTTGGCAGCCGCTTCTGCGCCGACCTGCCATTGCCGGCCCACGCCCCTGCACCGGTCTGGCCTTTATTAAAAGGCCGGGTAGTGGTCGTAAGCCCGGACAACAGTGGACTGGTTGAGTTACTCGGCCAACTGCTACCGGCGTGGGGCATCGATTATCAGCATGTCGCCGCGCAAGATGAGCAGCACAACGCAACACCGGACCTGTTGATCACCGATTGTCCGGACTGCCTGATCGGCATACGTCCATCGACGTCTATTCCGATCCTGCTGGTGACTGCCTACGGCAATTTCATGCCCAGCGAACAGGTCAGCGCCCTTGCCCCACTGCAACAACAAGCCAGACCCCTGGGCCGCCACAGCCTTCATCAAACCCTGGGGCGCATCCTGCAAATCGACGGTCAACTGGACAGCGATAGGCTGCTGCGCGAACAACCCCTCATACATCGCGCGCGCATTCTGCTGGTGGAGGACAACCCCGTGAACCAACTGGTTGCCAAGGGAATGCTGAGCAAACTGGGATGCGAAGTCGTGATCAGCAGTCACGGTGGCGAAGCGCTTGAAGCACTTGGGCGCGGTCATTTCGACCTGGTGCTGATGGATTGCAACATGCCGGTCATGGACGGCTATGAGGCCACCCGATTAATTCGGCAAAATCACAGATGGGTGAACCTGCCGATCATCGCCCTCACCGCCAACGCGATGCCCGAAGAACGTGAGCATTGCAAAGCGGCAGGCATGAGCGATTACCTGGCCAAGCCATTTCATCGCGAAGAACTGATCAACCTATTGGATCAGTGGGGGAAGAAGTCAGCGCCCAACCTCAAGCCGCAAACGACAAGCCAGATCATTCCGGGAACAGATTTATTTTCGGCAGCTCCTGAAAACTAGATCAGTCCGGTCTGATCCTTGGGTTTGGGGCTGCTGTTATTTCAACAACGCTTCGATATCGGCGGTCAGTTCCTCAGGCTTGGTCAATGGCGCATAACGCTTGACCACCTTGCCGTCCTCGCCGATGAGGAACTTGGTGAAGTTCCATTTGATCCGTTCGGAGCCCAGCAAACCGGGCGCTTGCTTCTTCAATTGCACGAACAGCGGATGCGCATCGGCACCGTTGACGTCGATCTTCTTGAACAGTGGGAAGCTGACGCCGTAGTTTAACTCGCAGAACTGCGCAATCGCCCCCTCGTTACCAGGCTCCTGCTTGCCGAACTGGTTGCACGGAAACCCCAGCACCACCAGGCCCTGGTCCTTATAGCGCTGCCACAACTGTTCAAGCCCTTTGTACTGCGGGGTAAATCCGCAATTGCTCGCGGTGTTCACCACCAATACGGCTTTGCCAGCGTAATCGGCAAGGGTTTTCTGCTCGCCCTTGATCGTCTGAATGGGGATGCTCAGCAAATTGTCGCTCATGGCAGTGCCTCAAAAAGAGTTAGGTCGCCAACTTAGCGCCCCATTGATTGAGGCGCTATTGGATTATCGTCCGTGATATCGATTCATGCACCGAGCGATGACGCACTTTATTCGCGAGGCACCAGGTCCAGGCACACAGAGTTGATGCAGTAACGCAAGCCGGTCGGGGGTGGGCCGTCAGGGAACACATGCCCCAAGTGCGCATCGCAGTTCGCACACACCACCTCGGTGCGGATCATGCCATGGCTGACGTCACGCACCTCAACCACCGCGCTGCCTTCGAGCGGCGCATAGAAACTCGGCCAGCCACAACCGGAATCGAACTTGGTGGCGGAGTCGAACAGCGGCTCATTGCAGCAGATGCAGTGATACACACCGTCAGTCTTGGTGCTGTTGTACTTACCGGAGAAAGGCCTTTCGGTGGCCTTCAGGCGACAGACGTTGTACTGCTCCGGGTCGAGCATCTGCTTCCATTCTTCGAGGGTTTTTTCCAGCTTTTGCACGGGTACACCTCCACAACTGAAAAAGCCCGATCTGTGCCTTTTCCACGGATCGGGTGGCACGTATGATTGCGCCTCGTTAGAACGCCAGTCTGTCACCGGCGTTTCACGCGTACAAACCCATTTTGATGGCGTTATGCTCAGCGGTCCGCGCTAACCACACGCGGCGGGCCGTCCATTTTCGGGATCAATCACCATGCAGTTCAGCAAATCCAACAAGCTCGCCAACGTCTGTTACGACATTCGCGGGCCCGTGCTCAAGCACGCCAAGCGCCTGGAAGAGGAAGGCCATCGCATCCTCAAGCTGAACATCGGCAACCCGGCACCGTTCGGGTTCGAAGCGCCGGAAGAGATCCTGCAGGACGTGATCCGCAATCTGCCCACCTCGCAAGGCTACAGCGACTCCAAAGGTCTGTTCAGTGCGCGCAAGGCGGTCATGCAGTATTACCAGCAAAAGCAGGTCGAAGGTGTCGGCATCGAGGACATCTACCTGGGTAATGGCGTTTCCGAACTGATCGTGATGTCGATGCAGGCGTTGCTTAACAACGGCGACGAAGTGCTGATCCCGGCGCCGGACTATCCGCTGTGGACCGCCGCCGTGAGCCTGTCCGGTGGCAACCCAGTGCATTACCTGTGCGACGAACAGGCCAATTGGTGGCCTGATCTTGCAGACATCAAAGCCAAGATCACGCCCAATACCAAGGCCATGGTGATCATCAATCCGAACAACCCGACCGGCGCGGTCTATCCCAGGGAAGTGTTGCTGGGCATGTTGGAGCTGGCGCGCCAGCACAACCTGGTGGTCTTCTCAGACGAAATCTACGACAAGATCCTGTACGACGACGCTGTGCATATCTGCACCGCCTCGCTGGCGCCGGATCTGCTGTGCCTGACCTTCAACGGCTTGTCGAAATCCTACCGCATCGCGGGCTTTCGATCCGGCTGGGTGGCTATTTCTGGCCCCAAGCACAACGCTCAAAGCTACATCGAGGGCATCGATATCCTGGCCAACATGCGTTTGTGCGCCAACGTGCCAAGCCAACATGCGATCCAGACCGCGCTAGGCGGCTATCAGAGCATCAACGACCTGGTCCTGCCACCCGGCCGCTTACTGGAGCAACGTAATCGCACCTGGGAGCTGCTCAACGACATCCCCGGCATCAGCTGTGTGAAACCCATGGGCGCGCTGTATGCCTTTCCACGGATTGACCCCAAGGTCTGCCCGATCCACAACGACGAAAAGTTCGTCCTTGACCTCTTGCTCTCGGAAAAGCTGCTGATAGTTCAGGGCACCGCATTCAACTGGCCGTGGCCGGACCACTTCCGTGTCGTTACCTTGCCTCGGGTAGACGATCTGGAGCAGGCGATTGGCCGCATTGGTAACTTCATCAAATCTTATCGGCAGTAATCCTGGCAACGCATACACAACCACGCCGTGCCGCAAGCCGCACGGCGTCTACCACGGCAAACGCTCTATCCCCGACCTTGCGACAAGGGTGCATAATTGCCGGATTAGCGCAAAGACGACACAGTTTGAAATAGTCGCCTTGTTGAATAGCCACAGACATCACCTTATATACCCCCGCAACACGTTACATATTCTTCACGAGGAGAACGTCACAACTATGATGCGCATTTTGCTGTTCTTGGCCACTAACCTTGCGGTCGTGCTGATTGCCAGCATCACCCTGAGCCTTTTTGGCTTCAATGGGTTCATGGCGGCCAATGGGGTTGATTTGAACCTCAATCAGCTGCTGATCTTCTGCGCCGTATTTGGTTTCGCCGGCTCGCTGTTCTCGCTGTTCATCTCCAAGTGGATGGCGAAAATGAGTACGGGCACCCAAATCATTACCCAACCTCGCACTCGCCATGAACAATGGCTGGTGCAAACGGTTGAGCAACTGTCCCGCGAAGCTGGCATCAAGATGCCGGAAGTGGGTATTTTCCCGGCCTACGAGGCGAACGCATTCGCGACGGGCTGGAACAAGAACGACGCACTGGTTGCCGTCAGCCAAGGCTTGCTGGAGCGTTTTTCGCCAGATGAAGTGAAAGCCGTGCTGGCTCATGAAATCGGCCATGTGTCCAACGGCGACATGGTGACGCTGGCGCTGGTACAGGGCGTAGTGAACACCTTTGTCATGTTCTTCGCGCGGATCATCGGCAACTTCGTCGATAAAGTGATCTTCAAAAACGAACAAGGCCAAGGTATCGCCTACTACATCGCGACCATCTTCGCCGAAGTCGTGCTGGGCTTCCTGGCCAGCGCCATCGTCATGTGGTTCTCACGCAAACGCGAATACCGTGCGGACGATGCCGGTGCTCGCCTTGCAGGCACGGGTGCAATGATCAGCGCGCTGCAGCGCCTGCGCTCAGAGCAGGGGGTCCCGGTGCAGATGCCTGACAGCCTGGCAGCCTTCGGCATCAATGGTGGTTTGAAGCATGGCCTGGCGGGCTTGTTCATGAGCCACCCGGCGCTGGAAGACCGGATCGAGGCCCTGCGCCGTCGCGGCTGATCCATCACCAGCAGTAAAAAAGGGCGACGCGAGTCGCTCTTTTTGTTTATCTCGATTTTTGCCGCTAACGTCTAAACAGGCTGTAAACCTGCTCGATCAACCGCGTTGCACCTGCGGCCACAAACTTGCGGCTTGTTTGCAGCACATCCTCTTCGGCGATCATCTTCAGCCGCCATTCCAGCGAAAGCAGCTGTATCACTTCATCCTCTGGAACAGAAAATGGTGGCCCCTCGACTTCGGACTGCTCGTAGTCGAGGGTAATCAACAGGCCACGGCAGTCGTCGGGCAGAATGTTGTTGAGGTGCTCGACATAGCGCCAACGCATCTGCGGCGGTAGCGCAATCAAGGCTGCGCGGTCATACAACGCCGAGCAATTACCGATGTCTTTGGCTTTGAGCTTGAAGAAATCACCGCACCAGATTTCGCAGTCTTCGTGGCTGAAGACGCTGAATACACCGCGTTGCTCGATCTGCGGCTGCACGTTGCGCTCGGCAAAATAGTCCTCGACTGCTTTTTCCGAGAGTTCGACACCGACTACCGCCAAACCCTGTTGGCTCAACCAGGTCATGTCGACGCTCTTGCCACACAACGGCACAAAAACCCGCTCGCCTTTTTTTACGCCCAACTGCGACCAGAGTCGCTGCAAATACGAGTTAACCTGGGGCTGATTAAAGCCAATTTGATCCAGGGCCCAGCGCTGATGCCAAAAGTCGGGCTGCATAAAAAAACTCCTGATAAATCGATCAAACCACACCAAAACTTATATTAGATTTAGATCAATGATCTGCCTGATCATGACGCATCTTACCTTTCAGGATGGCCGATATGTTTCCCAGCCTCTTTATCTCCCACGGCTCGCCCATGCTTGCTCTGGAACCGGGTGCCAGCGGTCCCGCGCTGGCCAGACTTGCCGCCGAAATACCTCGGCCGCGAGCCATCGTAATTGTGTCCGCGCACTGGGAGAGCGATGAACTGCTGGTCAATGGCAATCCTCAACCTGAGACCTGGCACGACTTCGGTGGTTTCCCTGCGGCCTTGTTCGCCGTGCAATATCCGGCCAAAGGCATGCCGGAGATGGCCCAACAGGTTGTCGACTTGCTAGCGGCCAGCAACCTTGCGGCGCGCATTGATCACAAGCGCCCATTCGACCATGGCGTCTGGGTGCCGCTGTCGCTGATGTACCCACAGGCAGACATTCCGGTGGTTCAAGTGTCGCTTCCTTCGCGCATGGGCCCTGCCCTGCAAACTCGCGTTGGTAAAGCATTGGCCAGTTTGCGCGAACAACAGGTGCTCATCATTGGCTCAGGCAGCATCACCCATAACCTGCGCGAACTGGATTGGCATGCAGGTCCGCAAAGCGTGGAACCGTGGGCAAAGGACTTTCGCGACTGGATGATCGAAAAACTTGCTGCCAACGACGAGCAAGCCCTGCACGACTACAGGCGTCAGGCGCCGAATGCAGTACGTAACCATCCCACTGACGAACATTTGCTGCCCCTGTACTTCGCCCGGGGTGCGGGTGGGGAATTCAGCGTCGCACACAAAGGATTCACCATGGGTGCGCTGGGGATGGATATTTACCGGTTTGGCTGAGTAACCTTGCTGCGCCCTGCGGCTAGAATCAAAAGCAGTGGCCGCTATGCGTCAGATGACAACCAAAAGATGCGCGCCCAAGTGGTAGGATGCGCGCCTATTTGGAGACCCCCATGGCCGAACACGATTTTCGCTTCAGCATGCTTACCCCGCAACACACCCTGATCGAGTGCCGCAGCCTGGCAGTGGGTCGCTATCAAGTGACCGGCAACGGCGGCTCCATCAAGAACGACGACGTGCTGTTGGTCACCGTCAAAGGCAGCAAAACCTTGCACATGCGCCTGAACGTCGAAAAGGTTCGCCATCTGATCAATCCACCGGGTCAGTGGGTCGCGGTGGCCAATGGCCCGGCGTTCACCGAACTGGCGATCCACCAGTGGAAAGTCAATTGCAATGGTTGCGGTAAAGAGCAAGACATCGAATTCATGGTCGAGGGCAAGGACGGCAAAAAGGCGCTCAAACCTGCTGCGCAGGCGCGGATTACCGAACTGGGCTGGAAAGCAGTCGGCGAGCATCACCTGTGCCCTGCGTGCGGAAAAAATGCGTCATGAAACCGGTTGGCGTTGGCTTTAGCTCTCAAATGCTGACGAGTGCCGTGCTGATACTGACCGGCACTGCACTGTTGAACGGATGCGCCACCGAAACCGAACGCGTGCAACGCGACAAAGGCTACCTGCTGGAGTGGATCGGCGAACGTCCGTTGATGGACAACAGCCACATGACCATGACCCTGGGCGAGGACGGCCGCGCGTATGGCAACGCCGGTTGCAATCACTGGTTCGCGCCCTATCGCCTGGACGGCGAGTCAATCACCTTCGGGCCTGTGGGCAGCACCCGTAAACTTTGCGCGCCAGCGGTGATGGAGCAGGAGCACCGTTTCCTCGATGTTTTACCCAAGGTTCAGCGCTGGGATATTTCCCCGGTTGAGCAATTACAGCTATGGCCGTCGGAAGGCAAGCCGTTGAGATTTTGGCTGGAAGAGGGTTGAGGGCAAAATTAGGGGACTGATTTATTTTTAGGCGATGTCCCGTCCTGAATAAGGTTTACACCTTCTGATCTATTTTCAGGAGGGCGTAATGGAATCAGCAAAAAGGCGTAGTCAGCGAGACTACACGCTGACTTTTAAATTGTCGGTCGTCGACCAAGTCGAAAAAGGCGAGCATAGTTATAAAGAGGCTCAGGAGCGCTACGGGATTCCAGGCAAAACGACCGTTCTGACGTGGTTACGGAAGCATGG
>NZ_DASWOT010000019.1:0-24562 GCF_036404235.1 Pseudomonas sp. | reverse complement strand
ACAACTGCCAGCATCTCTTTAGGCATGGCTTTGGTCGCTGGCAAAAAGCGAGTGCCGTAACCGGCGGCAGGGAACAAGCATTTCTTGATCATATAAGTCCTTGAGAGGGCTGGTGGTGTTGTGGCGCAGTCTAATCAGGCGCAGGTCACCTTACAATGACCCGACACTGGTTGTCCGATGCCATGGTAGAGGAATCAAAGCGCAGATAGTTCCACGCCAGTAGCGATTTACGACTATTGAATGTCGCATACACAAGCGCAATCCGGGGCACCGAGGCAATCCCCCTCTCTCGACACCACCAACGCGTTACCGAATCAAGCATAGCCACATTGCGCATCGAGGCACGGAAATTTCAGGGATCAAATGGCACGACTATTAGGCGACAGCCTAGGCTTGAGCGAATTATCATGCGCGCCCCTTAACCTTAGCGAGACGGATACATGTCAGAGGTCAAAAGCGTCAATGGCTACTCGATCAAAAAACTGAAGGACAACCAATGGTGGGTCTGCGGCATTGGCGATGAAGCCATCGCCGGCCCATTTCCAACCGAAAGCCTGGCCGTGGAAGTCGCCACGGTGTTCGAAGACACACCCGCACCCCGCCGCCGCTCTGATCCGAAAAGCTGATACTGAACACCGGAAAGTACGCGCCATAATTGATTTCGATGATGCCGGAACGATGGCACTGCCTGCCAGTCGAATCAAAGCTGTCTTAACCACCCCGGCCCATCACGAAGTGTCCGAACATGATCAGGATTTTGTCTGTTATTGCCGTATTGAGCCTGACCGGCTGCGCCACCGCTGAAAATACCTACATGAAAAATGGCAAACAGGGCTTGAGCATCGACTGCTCTGGCGAAGCCATGTCATGGGCAGCCTGTTACGAGAAGGCCGATGCTTCCTGTGCTGGCACCGGCTACAACATCGTCAGCACCGAAGGGACCCCACAGCCTAAAGAAAGTGACAAGACATTGGGGGTCGATGTCGGTAACTACAAAACCCGCAACCTGTTGGTGAGCTGCAAGTAAAAAGCGGCGTCGGCTCATCAACTCAGGCTCGGTGGGCGCACCACTCATTGCGAGTAAGGCTTGCTACCAAGCGATCAAGCCTCACCCGAAATACACGCCGTAGCGGCCCGTTGCACATCCTTTGGTCGAAGCGGAACGTTACTGATTCGTTCGTAAACCTTGATTGAACTGCCGCTGGAGCGCGGCTCGATGTCCAAAATGGCAGCGGGATCGCCCTGGATAAACTTCTGCGGGACAATAATGCGCAGCCCCTCGTGACGCGGTTCAATCTGTGGCGGCTTGCGGCTGTCCGCGATTTTGTGCAGAAAGCATTCGGCATATTCCTTAGGGTTCTTGCCAGACATGACACTCATGGTTGGGGGTGAGTGTTCGATATCCGCAACAGTGGCACAGCCAGTCATTGCAAGAGCCAGAATAACAACAGCCAATTTCATACAAACCCTCCAGTAAAGGTGCTTACGACAGGCCGACGCACGATAAAATCCCTCTAGATTGTATTTTTGGTCAGAAACAATGCAATAAAACCGTTAGCGACGACAATTGCCTGGCGACTGCATGCTATCGTTTCGGGTTTTCAAGAATCGCCTTATCTGCGGAGAGATCCATGAAATTCGTACACCAGCGCGAGCACCTCAATGAAGACGATCTGGTCGTCATCGAATGCTCGCAGCTTTGCAATATACGCCTGATGAGCGATGCGAATTTCCGCAGCTTCAAAAATGGTGGCCGCCACACCTACCACGGCGGCGCATTCGACACGTTTCCTGCAAAAATCACAGTCCCAAGCAGCGGCTTCTGGAACATCACCATTGATACCGCCGGCCGCAAGATGGACAGCAACGGTGGGCGCAAGAGCAACTTCACCCATTCGATCAAAATCGTTCGACGCTCGTCTTCGCGCCTGAGCTGATTGGCCATTCAACTACGGGCTGTGTGAATATTTTGTTTTTTCTCATAGCCCGATAAGGAGTTCCCGTGACCACGCCCGCCCCTACCGTCAAATACGCCATCAGCTACAAGTTAAATGGCGAACGCCGCTTTGAGTTCGCGCAACTGCAGTCGCCTTGCGCTGAAGAAGCCAAGGCTGCACTGGAGAAAATGCACAGCCAGAGCGGTGATGTGATCACCGAAGTCAAAGTCAGCAAGGCGCTCTGAGCGCCTAACAGCAACGCGTCATTGGTAAAGGCTATGATGCGACGTAACGAAGACACGCCTGCCACCCTCGATCTGTTCGCGGACGACGCGCCACCGTTATCGTCAACCGAGCAGATCGGCCCATGCTCCTTTGTATTGCACGGGTTTGCCCTGCCACTGATTGACCGCCTGCTGCCCGCCCTCGAATCGATTTTACAGCGAGCGCCTTTTCGCCACATGGTCACCCCTGGTGGCTACACCATGTCGGTGGGATTAAGCAGCTGCGGCCAGTTCGGCTGGACCACCGACCGCAGCGGTTATCAGTACACCCCTACCGACCCACAGACCGGTCAGCCTTGGCCAGAAATGCCACTGGCCATGCGCGAACTGGCGCAGGCAGCAGCCGACGCGGCGGGTTTTGCCGACTTCAATCCGGACGCCTGTTTGATCAACCGCTACATTCCCGGCGCAAAAATGTCGCTGCACCAAGATAAGGATGAACACAGCTATCAGTGGCCGGTGGTGTCGGTCTCGCTGGGCATTGCCGCCGTGTTCCTGTTCGGTGGCCATTCGCGTAGCGACAAGAGCCAACGGATACCGTTGTTTCATGGCGACGTAGTGGTTTGGGGCGGTGAGGATCGCCTGCGCTTTCATGGTGTCATGCCGATCAAACAAGCCGTTCACCCACTGCTGGGCGAGCAGCGTATCAACTTCACGTTTCGCAAAGCGCGCTAACTGTCCACGGGCTGTTAGCACAATTACGGGGCAACGGCATCTGCCTGTGAGGCCGTTCGCGTCTTAACCGGACACACCACTCGATGCAGATTCAACGCGGTGTTGATGATGCCGATATGGCTGAATGCCTGGGGGAAGTTGCCGAGCATGCGCTGCGTACGCGGATCATACTGCTCGGCCAGCAGGCCCAAATCGTTGCACAGCCCGCACAAGCGGTCGAACAGCACTTTCGCCTCATCCTCGCGCCCCATTAGCACGTAGACGTCCGCCAACCAAAATGAACAGACCAGAAATGTCCCTTCACTGCCCGAAACGCCGTCGACGCTGAGATCGCTGTCATAGCGCAACAATAAACCGTCCTGCATCAAGGCCCGTTCAATCTCCGCCACCGTGCCGACCACACGAGGATCTTCGACGGGCAGAAAACCGGTCAGCGCGATTTGCAGCAGACTGGCGTCTACCGCGTTCGAACCGTAGGTCTGCACGAAACTGCCCAACTGCGCGTCGTAGCCGTTAGCGCAGACATCGGCATGAATCTCATCGGCCACGGCGCGGTAATGCGCTCCGCGAGCACGCTCTTCAGCGTCGTCGCTGTGTGCCAGCATGCCGGCGTTGCGATCGAAGGACACCCAGGCCATGACTTTGGAATGAGTGAAATGCCGAGGCTCGGAACGAATTTCCCAGATGCCCGCATCAGGTAAATGCCACACCTTCTCCAGGAACGGCATGATCACTTTCTGAATCTCGGTGCTGCGCGGTAAACGCGGCAACCCACTCTTGATCGCCTGCGTCATGGCATCGGCCACTTCGCCATAGACATCCAGTTGCATCTGCGTAGCAGCCCCATTGCCGACACGCACCGGTCGCGAGCGCTCATAGCCAGCGAGCCACGGCAGTTGGTATTCAGGCAAACGCCGCTCACCCGCCAGCCCGTACATGATCTGGATCTGTTCAGGGTTACCGGCGATGGAGCGCAACAACCAGTTACGCCAGGCGGTGGCCTCTTCGAAATACCCCAGGTTCATAAACGCCAACAGGGTCATGGTCGCGTCCCGCAGCCAGCAAAAACGGTAATCCCAATTGCGCTCGCCGCCCAGTTGCTCCGGCAACGAGGTGGTGACTGCTGCAACAATGCCACCAGTGGGGGCAAAGGTCATGGCTTTGAGAGTAATGAGCGAGCGCTTGACCTGCGCGGTCCACGGACCGACTTGTGGGCAGCGATCAGAAAACGCCAGCCAATACTGCTCGGTCTGCTCCAATGCCTGTTGGGCGTCAAAAGCGTCGCGAATTTTTTCGTGGGACAGTTGCCAGGACAGGGTAAAGGCGTCGCGCTGTCCCGCTTCGACCCTGAAACGGCTTTGCGTGTGATGATCCGTAGGGTGTAGCGCCGCCTGCGTTCGCAACACCAGCATGTCAGGCCCGGCAACGGCGGTCAGCGTATGCGGATCACGTTTCTCGACCCAGGGTACGGTGCTGCCATAATCGAAACGAATGGCCAGGTCCATACCGAAATCGACCCACCCCTCAAGCCCGACAACCAGGCGCACGACACTGCTTTCAATATCCATCGGCATGAAATCGATGAGCAATGCACGGCCCGTTTCGGTGGTAAAGACCGTTTCAAGAATCAGCGTGCCATCGCGATAAGCGCGCTTCACCTGGGCCTGCGCGTCCAACGGGGCAATTTTCCAGCGCCCGTTATCGCTATCGCCGAGCAACGCTGCAAAGCATGCGGGCGCGTCAAAGCGCGGGAAACACAGCCAGTCGAGCGAGCCGTCGCGGGACACCAGGGCGGCGGTCCGGCAATTGCCGAGTAGCGCATAATCTTCAATCAATACAGCCATGGAATGAAGATCCCTCCCGTTTCTGTGGATGTGCCATCAATCGCGCAAGTCGCGCACGGAACTGCAGCGGCCCTATCTGACTAGCTCGGCAAAATGTAGCGTTCTATGGCCGTCGCCAGACCGTCTTGCGCATTACTGCCAGTCACATAATTGGCTTGGGTTTTCACCCCCGTTTCAGCCTGGCCCATGGCAATCGACAAACCCGCCTTATGAAACATTGCAACATCATTGCTGGCATCGCCAATGGCGGCAGTGTTCGCCAAATCCACGCCCAGCAACTTTGCCAGTGTGACCAACGCCATGCCCTTGTTGGCGGCTAGCGCATTGACGTCCAGGTAATACGACTGCGAGCGGGCCGCCCGTGCGGTGTCGGCAATCAACGGATTGAGTTGGATTTCGAGCCGCTTGAGTAACTCGAAGTCCTTGCTGGCGGCAACGATCTTGTCGGCACGGTCCAGGTAGGCATCAAAACTGTCGACCTGAACAAAATCGTAACCCAACGTGTTGCGCTCGTGCTCGACGTAGTCCCCCTCAGGATCAAGCAACAGCCATTGATCATCAGCAAATACCCAGATCGCCACCGGCTGCGTGGCGAATAATTGCAGACTGGTGCGCGCCGCGACCGGGTCAATGCGGTGCGCCTTGAGCAGGCTGCCATCGGGATTGATGATATTGGCGCCGTTGAAGGCCACGGTGGGCAAATCGATACCCAATGCCTCGATCTGCCCACGCATTGCTCTGGGCGGACGACTGCTGGCAATGGAGAAATGAATCCCGGCATCACGCAATCGCCGAACAGCATCGATATTTGCCTGACTCAGGCTGTGGTCGGGTCGCAGCAGCGTGCCGTCGATATCAGACAGCATGAAACGGATGAGATGTTGCGTAGCGTCACTCATCCCAGTTGCTGCCACCTGCGACCGTCTAGCGCCAGTAACTCATTGGCTGCCGCCGGTCCGTCCTCACCCGCCTTGTACATCTCGACACTGGGATGTTTGGCCCATGCATCTATAAAGGGTTGCACTGCACGCCAGCCGTTTTCGATGTTATCGGCGCGCTGAAACAAGGTCTGGTCGCCAGCCATGCAGTCGTAGATCAGGGTTTCGTACCCGGTCGACGGTTGCATTTCGAAGAAGTCCTTGTAGGCAAAGCCCAATTCGATGCTTTGCGTATCCAGCGTCGGCCCGGGCTTTTTCGCCTGTAGATCGAACCACATGCCTTCGTCGGGCTGGATCTGGATTCTCAGGAAATTGGGCGCGACGTGGTCGACGTCGGTATCGCGAAACTGCGCGTACGGCGCAGGCTTGAAGTAGATTGCAATCTCGGTATCGCGCACGCTCATGCGCTTGCCGGTGCGCAGGTAAAACGGCACGCCAACCCACCGCCAGTTATCCACCATGACTTTGAGTGCCACGTAGGTTTCTGTGGTGCTGTCCGGTGCGACGCGATCTTCCTCACGGTACCCGGCAACACTTTTGCCGCCCAGGGTGTTCTCGGCGTACTGACCACGCACCGAGTTGGCCAGCGCTTCCATCTCCGACCAGGGTCGAATGGCGCCGATTACCTTGGCCTTCTCGCCGCGCACCGCATCGGCGCCAAAGGCCGCTGGCGGCTCCATGGCAACCATCGCCAGCAGTTGAAACAGGTGATTGGGCACCATGTCGCGCAACGCACCGGTGGTTTCGTAAAAACTGCCACGGGTTTCGACGCCGACCGTTTCGGCTGCCGTGATTTGAACATGATCGATGTAATGGTTGTTCCAGAACGACTCGAACAGGCCGTTGGAGAACCGGCTGACCAGAATGTTCTGCACGGTTTCCTTGCCCAGATAATGGTCAATTCGGTAGATCTGCTTTTCGCTCATGACCTTAAGCAGACAGGTGTTGAGCGCTACAGCGCTGGGCAGATCGTGACCGAAAGGTTTCTCGATCACGACTCGGCGGAAGTACTCCTGCCCTTCATCCTCGCCTTCGACCATCAACCCTGAGGAGCCCAGCCGCTTGGCCACTTCACTGAAGAAGCGCGGCGCAGTCGCCATGTAGAACACGGCATTGCGTGTACCGGTGCTCTCGATCTTTGTGGCGATATCAGCGTAGGTGGAGTCGTCGAGGAAATCGCCCTGGATATAAGTGATACGTTTCGCCAGTCCACCCCACAGCGCTGGGTCCAGCGGCTCCTTGCCGCCCTCGGCGACCTTGCCGGCCGCCTCCTGACGAATGAAGTCTTCCAGCTTCCTGGCAAAATCCGCATCACTGATGGCGTTGTGGTCAACGCCAACGATGTGCAGATCATCACCAATGAGACCGTCACGGGTCAGGTTATACAGCGCCGGCATCAGCAGGCGCTTGACCAAATCTCCGTGAGCACCGAACAGAAACAACGTGGTAGACGGCGCAACTTTTGCTTTCTGCTTGCTTCGGGATGATCCCATTATTTTGGTCCTTCTTTGTGTCCACCAAAACCGAAGCGCATGGCCGACAGCATCTTGTCACCATACGTACTTTGTTGACGCGAGCGGAAGCGGGCAAACAACGAGTTCGACAGCACCGGAACCGGTACCGCTTGCTCCATGGCGGCCTCGATGGTCCAGCGACCTTCGCCACTGTCGGCCACCGATCCGGAATAAGCGTTGAGCTGAGGGTCGGTCGCCAACGCATCGGCGGTCAGGTCCAACAGCCAGGAAGACACCACACTGCCACGACGCCAGACTTCAGCGATATCGCCCATGTTCAGGTCGAAACGCTGTTCGGCGGGCAAGTGCTCGGAGTTTTTGGTTTTGAGGATGTCAAAACCCTCGGCGAAAGCCTGCATCATTCCGTACTCAATACCGTTGTGGATCATCTTCACGAAGTGACCGGCACCGGGCGGGCCTGCGTGGATGTAACCTTGCTCGGCGCGTGGATCGGCATCCTTGGCGCGGTCCAGAGTGCGAGGGATGTTGCCGATGCCCGGCGCCAAGGTCTTGAACAGCGGGTCCAGGTGCTCGACGATTTCAGCTTCGCCGCCGATCATCATGCAGTAACCGCGCTCCAGACCCCATACGCCGCCAGAGGTGCCGACATCGACGTAATGCAGTTGTTTGTCCTTGAGTGCCACGGAACGGCGGATGTCATCCTTATAAAATGAGTTACCCCCGTCGATGATCACATCACCCGGTTCAAGCAGTTCGCTTAGCGCATTGATGGTGTCTTCGGTCGCAGCACCCGCTGGCAGCATGACCCAGACGGCGCGGGGTTTTTCCAGAGCGGCCACCAGTGACACAAGGTCATTGGCAGGTGTCGAGCCCTCATTGGCGAGTACGCTGCGAGACTGCTCATCGCGATCATAGACCACAGTGGTGTGGCCATTGAGCATCAGTCGACGTGCGATGTTGCCACCCATGCGGCCTAGTCCAACAATCCCGAGTTGCATGCAGAGGTGCTCCTTAATTCGTAAAAAGTTGCCTCATTTTATAGCCCAGTGCCGCTACAGGGTTAGTCCAGTGAGGCAAACGAAGGTTTCCCGGTGAAAATAGTTTCATGTCCGACGACATGACGCCCAAAACACTGCGCCGCGACGCCTATTTTTGCGATCAAGAAACGTTCGCGACAATTAAAAATAAAAAAGTTCCAATTTTGCCCAAAAGAAATCAGAATCCGCGCCGATAGAGGTAGGAGCATGGGCAATCCGGATAGCGAAAGTCATTGCTTGAACCTTACACACGTTGAACCCGCCATTTGCGAGGCAAGCAATGAGCACTGTACTTCCCGGAATCGCACCACAGACCCTCTACGTGACCGTTCGCCGCGACGAACTGCGTCAACTCAAAGAAGACCGTGCAATGCTGCAAAAGAAGGTTGAAAGCCTGACCTTACTGCTGCAACAGGCTCGATTGACAGGCCCCAACAACGCTCTACAGGCTTGATCCCACGCTTCACCGCCCCCACCTCCCGTGGCAAGCCCGATCCGTTGGCTTGCCCGCGTTGCTCACTTGTGTAATTGCCCCTGCAATCATCCTTCGCAATTATCACCACGCATCTCAAAATAAGTCGTTGATTTAACAGGCGATAAATAACCCGCTGGAGCGAGTCTTGCCCGCGAAGAGGTCGGTACATTTAGCCTGCTTTCAAGCCGGTCCACTGCCTTCGCAGGCAAGCTTCGCTCCAACAAGATCCAGTGTTTGCTGCAACCACAGCGTGGGGTCTGGGCGACGGGCGATCTTTCATGGCCTGCGCTATTGCGACTCGAAGCATCACGTAACGTTCCCACCGACCCCATAACACAGACGCCACGAGCTATTGCCGCTTTACGTCAACTCGTTGATTTACAAAGAAAATTCAAGAGGCTTATTAATTAAGCCCTTTAAATTCAACGATTTAGATCCCACAGATAGTCGAACCTAAAACATCACGACGATCTTCTGACATACGCATGACATTTTTTTCACCTTATTCCCACCATACTCCGCGCCTTTGTAACAACCGACATCAATTCGACACACAACGGATGTGAAGCGTCGGACGTACGACGCGGCTTATACCGGTCGCTTGAAAGAATCCTGTGCTGGAGCGCCTGATGGCCATTTTAAAACGGAGTGCAAAAACTCCGAGCGGGTTTGATTGGGCCGGACTGGCCTGGCTGTTTGTATTCTTCTGGTACTTCTCAGGCATTACCCAACTACTCATTCAACTGACCGACACCTCGGGCTTCGCCGGTTTTCGCCAAGCCTTCGTGATGAGTGGTATCTGGCTGGCGCCAATGTTGCTCTTCCCGAACAAGACGCGTCTCATGGCCGCCGTGATCGGCATCGTGCTGTGGGCCTGCTCCATGGCAAGCCTTGGCTACTTCTTCATTTATCAGCAGGAATTTTCCCAGAGCGTCATCTTCATCATGTTCGAGTCGAACGTGTCCGAAGCGGGCGAGTACATGACTCAGTACTTCGCCTGGTGGATCGTCCTGGCATTCCTCGCGCACACTGCGTTCGCGATCTTCCTCTGGACTCGATTGCGCCCGGTTTACCTGCCCCGTGGTCGCGCCTGGGTGACGGCCACTGCATTACTGGTGGCAATCATCGGCTACCCGCTGGCTAAACAAATGGCACGGCACGACGATGTCGCATCGGGTCTTGAAGCGTTCGAATCGCGCATTGAGCCCGCTGTGCCCTGGCAAATGCTGGTGGCCTACCACCGTTACACCCAGCAACTGGACAGCATGCAGGGCATGCTCACCAGTAGCAGCAACATTGCCCCACTGAAAAACCTCAAGGATCAACAAGCCAATCTGCCCACCACACTGGTGCTGGTGATCGGTGAATCCACCAATCGTCAACGCATGCATCTGTATGGATACCCGCGTCAGACCACCCCGAACCTTGACCAGATGAAAGATCAGCTGCAGGTCTTCAACAACGTCATCACTCCTCGCCCCTACACCATTGAAGCGCTGCAACAGGTGTTGACATTCGCCGACGAAGAGCACCCCGATCTTTACCTGAAGACACCCTCGATCGTCAGCGTCATGAAACAGGCCGGTTACAAGACCTTCTGGATCACCAACCAGCAAACGATGACCAAGCGCAACACGATGCTCACGACCTTTTCCGAGCAGGCTGACGAACAGGTCTATCTGAACAACAACCGTAACCAGAATGCCCGCCAGTACGATGGCGACGTGATCGAGCCCTTTGCCAAAGCGCTTGGCGATGCGGCACCGCGCAAGTTGATCGTGGTGCATTTGTTGGGCACGCACATGAGCTATCAATACCGTTATCCGCCGACGTTCGAGAAATTTACCGGACGTGATGGCGTGCCCGCAGTCATCGATGACAGCAAACTGGAGCTGTACAACAGTTATGACAACGCGGTGCTTTATAACGATTTCGTGGTTTCAAGCCTGATCAAGGAATACAGCAAAACCGATCCAAACGGCTTCCTGCTGTACCTCTCGGACCATGGCGAAGATGTCTACGACTCCCCAGGCCACAACACGTTGGGCCGCAACGAAGCGAAGCCGACGATCCCGATGTACACAGTGCCGTTCATCGCCTATGCCTCAACGAAATGGAAAGAGAGCCATGACTGGAATTTCGACAGCATCAAGAATCGGCCTTACAGCAGCTCGAACCTGATCCATACCTGGGCACAATTGGCCGGTCTGAGCTTCGATGAACTCGATCCAACCAGAAGCCTGGTCAGCTTTGATTTCAAGGAGCGGCCACGCTTGATCGGCGATCCATATGCGCAGAAAGGCCTAAGCGACTTCACGCAGATAGACAACACTCAAGCGCAGACTGTAACGACACCGGAGGTCGCCGCTAAGTAAGCGGCGCACCCGAAAAGCAAAGGCCTGCGCGATGCAGGCCTTTTGCGTAGTGGTTGAAATGACGCCTTCGCAAGCCTTTGCGCTCACTGAGTGAACGACCCTCGACCTGCCGCCGAACCGGAAAACTCACTGCCGAGAACGGTAACTGCCCTTCCGAAAAGTGTTGCCATGGCAACAGCTATTGAGCAAAGCAGCAATATTCAGCCAGCCCCCCAACAGACTACACATCGATCTGTTGAGTTCGTTACAACGCCTTCTGCCAGAACAACGCACGACCCATTCGCGGATCAAGGGTGTAATCAGCAAAACCCAGCTTGCGATACGCGCCTTGAGCAACCTCGTTGCCCTCCAGCACCTCCAGCGTGAGCTTGCAGCAGCCGCGTTGACGTGCTATCTCTTCGACTTTCATCAACATTTTCTGACTGATACCGCGCCCTCGGTAAGCGGCGATAACGGCCACATCGTGGATATTGACCAAGGGACGACAGGCGAATGTCGAAAAACCCTCGAAGCAATTGACCAGCCCGACAGGCTCGCCGGAAATAAACGCCAATACGCTGAACGCATGGGGGCGTTTGGCAAGCTCCCCTGCCAGTTGTTGGCGCATGTCCAAAGACAATGACTCGCCACCGCCCATCACGTCTTCGGCATAGTGATTGAGTACAAAACCGATCGCTTGCGCGTGAACCGGGTTGGTGTAGCTGGCTTGAAGTACCAGAACCTCTGGGGTTTCCATTTCCATCCTCTACAACTCAGGGCTTTCAGGCGACGTCGGTGCCACTGGCGCCAACGTGCCGCAGGGGGCAGATTCTAACGTGCTATGCGAGAAAATGGTCCGCGTCATATGTAGGAAAGGTCGCCGCGCGCCCAAGATTTGAGCCCTACCCGCACCGAGAAAAGGCGTCAGGCTTGTTTAGGTAATCTCACGCAGACCAAAAGCTTCCAATTTTGGTGGGTTTTAGCTGCGCCGCCTTGATTGTCAAACAATCAGACCAGTGGTCATCAGCCAATTTCCAGTGCTGAGCGGCTCTATTAAGGTGCATCGACCTGCCCTGTAGACGATCTGGAGAGAGGGAATTTTTCCTACAACTATCGTCTATGCCGCATGCCAGACATTTCCGAAGAAAAAAGTAGAAACTTCTACAAATGCTCCGGGTCATGTAGTTAGAGCGCCTATGCTATTGGATAAAGCCCGAGTCGAGGCTGCTTTCACCTTGTCCTGTCACTATGCAGTCGATAAATGGGTATCGATCTTGCGTAAGTCTTGTGTGCCTGGCCATAGGACATGGTCAATTACTACTCAAGTGCGTTACCAACACTGTATCGAATGGGAGAAAACGATGATTAGTGCCGCTGTCAAAACCCAGAAGGGAGAGAGTTTTAATCAGCCGGCCAGCGAGCTGACCCATCTGCCGGTCTTCGCAACGACGAGCGTTCCTCTGCTGCAACTGCCCCCTGTACAACCAGGCATAGCGATGGCGAATCGGAAGAAAGTCCTGTTCGTGACATCGGAAATGGCCGATCTGGTGAAAACCGGAGGTCTGGGCGATGTGTCTGCTGCACTGCCGCGCGCCATGCGCCACCTGCACGATGTACGCGTGCTGATTCCCGGCTATCCACAGGTCATCAATAGCGGAAACCCGATTTACATCATCAGTGAACTCAGTGGTCATGCCGCCTTGCCACCTTGCAAGATTGGCCGCATGGACATGAAGGACGGGCTGGTGATTTATGTACTGATCTGCCCGGAGCTGTATGAACGCGACGGCACGCCTTATGGCGACAATCACGGTCGTGATTGGTCGGATAACCACATTCGCTTTGCGCGTCTGGGCCTGGCGGCTGCCGATTTTGCTGCCGGCGCGGTGAAAACCCAATGGTGCCCGGAGCTGGTCCATGCGCATGACTGGCCAGCCGGTCTGGCGCCTGCCTACATGAAATGGCGCGGTCAGAATACGCCGAGCATTTTCACCATCCACAACCTGGCCTATCAGGGCTTTGTCAGCACAGCGTCAAGCCGTGAACTGGGCATCCCCGATTCGGCGCTGGGCCCCGATGGCATGGAGTTTTACGGCAAGCTGTCGTTCATCAAGGCAGGCATGGCCTACGCCAGCCACATCACCACGGTCAGCGCCACCTATGCCAAGGAAATCACCACGTCGGATTTCGGCTGCGGCCTTGAAGGCTTCCTGCAGAGTAAGGCCGATATGGGCAAACTCAGCGGCATTCCTAACGGTATCGATGAAAGCTGGGACGCCTCCACCGACGATCATCTGATTTGCCGTTTCGCAGCCAATGAGTGGACGCGCAAGGAAATCAACGCCGACTACGTGCGCGAGCTGTTTGAGCTGGAGCCCTCCACAGGCCCGTTGTTCGCCGTGGTATCACGCCTGGTGTACCAAAAAGGCCTGGACCTGACCATTGGCGTTGCCGAGCACATCGTCGACAACGGCGGCCAGATTGCAATCATCGGTCGCGGCGAGCCTGACGAAGAAGACGCCATGCGCAATTTGGCTGCACGCTTCCCTGGGCAGATCAGCGCGCGAGTAGGCTTCAATGAAACCGACGCCCGGCGCATGTTCGCTGGCAGCGATTTCCTGCTGATGCCGTCACGCTACGAGCCTTGTGGTCTGAGCCAGATGTATGCCCAGCGCTTCGGATCGTTGCCGATAGCGCGCAACACCGGCGGGCTGGCCGATACCATCGAGGATGGGTGCACAGGATTTTTGTTCAACGAATCCACTGTGCAAAGTTACACCGAAGCCCTGACCCGTGCATTCAAGGTCTTCGCCAATCCGCAGTTGCTCAACGCTATGCGCTGCCGCGCCATGGCGGCTCCCTTCGACTGGCATAAAGCGGTCGAACCGTACGCTGACCTGTATCAGGAGCTTCTAAAAAAGAACGTAGGTGCTTCGCTGCAATATTGATTCATGAACTGAAAACAAGGGGTAACGGATGCCTTCGCGCACGGATGAGAGCTGGCGCCATGGTGCCGTTTTGCTGGATCCGGATCACACCCGGTTTGCCCTCTGGGCGCCGGATGCCTACTACGTCAGTGTCGAGACAGAGGATGGTCGGTCATTGACCATGCTGCCGCAGAATGACGGCTGGTTTGTTCTGCAAGCTCAATGCCCGGCCGGTACGCGATACCGCTACAAAATCGATGGGAACCTCGAAGTACCTGACCCGGCCTCCCGGGCTCAGGTCGGTGAGGTGCATGGTCACAGCGTGGTGATCGATCCTGATGCCTATCAATGGCAGCATCAGATCTGGGCCGGTCGCCCCTGGCATGAAGCGGTTATTTACGAACTCCATGTCGGCGTCCTCGGGGGCTATGCCGCCGTCGAGAACCTGCTGCCGCGCCTGGCCGAAAACGGCATCACCGCCATTGAACTGATGCCGCTGGCGCAGTTCCCCGGTGACCGCAACTGGGGCTACGACGGCGTCCTGCCCTATGCGCCACAGTGTTCCTACGGTACGCCGGAACAACTCAAACACCTCATCGACACCGCCCATGGCCTGGGCCTGGCAGTCATTCTCGATGTCGTCTACAACCACTTCGGTCCGGACGGCAACTATTTGAACAGCTACGCCAAGGCGTTCTTTCGCCACGACAAGAAGACGCCGTGGGGCGACGCCATTGATTTTCGCCGCCCCCAGGTGCGCGACTTCTTCATCAATAACGCGTTGATGTGGCTGCTTGAATACCGTTTCGACGGTCTGCGTCTGGACGCGGTACACGCCATCGACGACTCGACCTTCCTTGAAGAATTCGCTGTACGGGTTCGCGAACACGTGGCAAACCCGCGTCACGTCTGGCTGATACTGGAAAATGAATTCAACGAAGCGCATCGGCTAGAGAAAGGCTTTGACGCGCAGTGGAACGACGACGGCCACAACACGCTGCATGTGTTGCTGACCGGCGAGACCGATGCGTATTACACCGACTTTGCCGAGCAGCCGACCCGCAAGCTCGCTCGCCTGCTGAGCGAGGGCTTTGTTTATCAAGGTGAGGCCACGCGTCACGGTCACGTACGTGGCGAACCCAGCGCTCACCTGCCGCCCAGTGCCTTCGTGCTGTTCTTGCAGAACCACGACCAGATCGGCAACCGAGCACTGGGTGAGCGACTGGTACACATCAGCCAGGCACCCGCGCTGCGCGCCGCCACCGCCCTGCTGCTGCTGTCGCCGATGATCCCGCTGATTTTCATGGGCGATGAATGGGGCGCCAGTGAGCCGTTTCTGTTCTTCACCGACTTCCACGACGAGTTAGCCGATGCGGTACGTGAAGGCCGTCGCGCTGAGTTTGCCGACTTTTCCGCGTTTGCCAATGAGCAGCAACGCACGCGCATTCCCGACCCCAACGCACTGCAAACCTTCAACGCTTCGCGTCCGGCATTCGACGCGATGTACCTGGAGACCGACAAGGGTCTTGATCACCAAAGTTGGCTGGCGCTGTACCGAGCGCTGCTGCAAATCCGTCATCGCGACATTATTCCGCGCCTGCCGGGCACAACCGCGTTGGGTGCTCAAGTGCTGGGTGACAAAGCCGTGATGGCGCGCTGGCGCATGGGCGACGGCAGCACCTTGCGCATCGATCTGAACCTGAGTGAAAAAGCTGTTGCGTTAGCCGCGTACCAGACCGACCAAATCCTTTTCGAATCACATCCCACCTCGGCAGAACTTTCCCGGCGAGGCAGCCTCAACCCTTACACGGCCATTGTTAGCCTGACGACACGCGAAGTATTGGAGGAACAGGATGAGCAATGAGCAACTTGAAATGCTGGCCACTGAAGCGGGCCTGGCGGTTGACTGGCAAGATGCCAACGCACGACCGCAGCGAGTCAGCCCTGAAGTGTTGCGCAAGGTCCTCAACGGCTTGGGTTATCCCGCCGAGAATGATGAACAAATCAATGCCAGCCTGATACGCCTGGAAGGTGAAAACCAAACGAACACCGCACCACCGCTGTTGACCGTCGATCATGGCAGCAACCTTGATTTGTCTGCCTGGTTTGCCGCCGAAACGCCGTTCACCCTCGAACTGGAAGACGGATCGACGCTCAATGCCAAACTCACCGCCACCGGCCAATTGCCGGCGCTGGCAACCGTGGGTTATCAGCAACTGGCGATTGCCGGGCAACACCTGACCATCGCCGTCGCGCCGAAAACCTGTTTCAGCATGGCCATGGCGACTGACATGGCCATCCCCCGTGCCTGGGGCTTGACCGTACAGCTCTACTCGCTGCGCCGCGAGGGCGATGGCGGCTTTGGCGACACGCAGGCCTTGGAGGCGCTGGCGCGGTCGGCGGGCGAACGCGGCGCAGCGGCGATTGCGATCAGCCCGGTGCATGCGATGTTCGCCAGCGACAGCGAGCGCTACAGCCCGTATTCGCCTTCCAGTCGGCTGTTTCTGAATGCCTTGTATGCGGCGCCCGGAGCGATTCTGGGTGATCGAGCGGTGCGCGCGGCCATCGAAGAAACCGGCCTGGGCGAAGAATTGAAACGCCTTGAAACCCTGCCGCTGATCGATTGGCCGCTGGCCGCGACCGCCAAGTGGACACTGCTACGCTCACTGTACAAAACCTTTGTCTCCAGCGGCCATCCGTTGCATCCAGACTTCAACAGCTTCCGCCATGCAGGCGGTGAGGCGCTGATCAATCATTGCCGCTTCGAAGCCTTGCGCGACGAAAGCAAGAACCTCGGCATCAGCGGCAACTGGCACGAATGGCCGGAGGAATTCAAAAACCCGCGCAGCAAAGCCATCGACCACTTCGCCGAAATACACAGCGATCTGGTCGGCTTCCACGCCTTTGCCCAATGGCTGATCGCGCGCGGGCTGGAGCGTGCGCAGACTGCAGCGCGCAGCGGCGGCATGAGCATCGGGTTGATCGGCGACCTGGCCGTCGGCGCTGATGGCGCCGGCAGCCAGGCGTGGGGGCGCCAGGACGAATTGCTCTCGGCGCTGACCGTGGGCGCACCGCCGGATATTCTCAATCGAGCAGGACAAAGCTGGGGCATTTCAGCGTTCTCCCCGACCGGGCTCAAACGCAATGGCTTTCGGGCGTTCATTGAGATGCTGCGCGCCAACTTCGCCCATGCGGGCGGCTTGCGCATCGACCACGTGATGGGGTTGCAGCGCTTGTGGGTGGTGCCGCTGGACTCTCCACCCAGCGAAGGCGCTTACCTCAACTACCCGCTGGACGACATGCTGCGTTTGCTGTGCCTGGAATCCTGGCGCCACAAGGCGGTGGTGCTCGGTGAAGACCTCGGCACGGTGCCTGAAGGGCTGCACGAAAAACTCTCGACCCGGGCGATTCTCGGCATGCGCGTGCTGTTGTTCGAACAGGACAACGGCCACTTCAAACCGATCATCAAATGGTCGGACGATGCGCTCGCCATCACCAGCACCCACGACCTGCCGACCCTGGCCGGCTGGCTCAACGCGCGAGACATCGAATGGAACGTGCGTATCGGTCTTATCGACGCCGAAACCGAACGTCAGTGGCGCGAAGGGCGCGAGCATGAACGCAGGGGGCTGCTGACGGCGCTAAAGTACAATTATGGACTTGATCACCCCTCCGACCGCGAGATCATCGACGCCAGCATCCGTTACCTGGGCCATACCCGTGCGCCTTTGGTGTTGTTGCCCATGGAAGATGCCTTGGGTGTTGAAGAACAATCCAACCTGCCCGGCACCGTCAACAGCCACCCCAACTGGCGTCGTCGTCTGCCAGGCGAGAGTGGCGCGTTGCTGGACAATCCCGACGCCGCCAGACGCCTGGAAATACTCGCAGCGGCGCGTCAGCAGGCCGAGGAACGTGATCGATGAGCACCTCTGCGCCCGCATTGAAATCATTGCGCGCGACCCAGCGTCTGCAGTTTCACAAAGGCTTCACCCTGGACGATGCGGTCAAACTGGTGCCGTATTTTGCAAAACTGGGTATTAGCCATGTGTATGCCTCGCCGTTGCTCAAGGCGCGTGCGGGCTCCATGCATGGTTACGATGTGGTCGACCCACGGCTGATCAATCCGGAACTGGGTGGCGAGCCCGCCCTGCGCCGCTTGGTAGCAGCACTGCGGGAACAGGGCATGGGCCTGATTCTCGACATCGTCTCCAACCACATGGCGGTCGGTGGTTCAGACAACCCGTGGTGGCTGGACCTGATCGAATGGGGCCAGCGCAGCCCGTATGCGAAGTTCTTCGACATCCAGTGGAATTCCCCGGACCCATTACTCAAAGGCCAGTTGTTGCTGCCGTTTCTCAGCGCCGATTACGGCACGGTGTTGCAAGCGGGCGGCCTAAAATTGTGTCTGGATGCCGAACATGGCGGTTTCTACGTCGAGCATTATCAGCATCACTTCCCGATCAACCCTGCCACCTACGGGCCACTGCTCGACGCCGCCGACACGCCGCCGTTGCACGAACTGGCGCAACGCTTTGCCGCGCTGGATCAGTACCCTCAAGCCTATGAACGCGCACGTCAAGCCAAGGCCGAACTGGCCCAATTGCTCAAGCGGCGACCGGCGCTGATCCAAGCCATTGAGAAAGGTTTTGCGCAATTCGATGGTCGTCAGGTCGAAGGCTTCAACAAGTTTCATCATTTGCTGGAGCAACAGGCTTACCGCCTGGCCAGTTGGCGCACGTCGGGCGATGACATCAATTGGCGACGTTTCTTCGATATCAACGAACTGGGCGGGCTGCGCGTCGAACGGCCGGCGGTGTTCGAGGCGACCCACGGCAAGATATTTGAACTGATCAGTGAAGGCTTGGTGGACGGTCTGCGCATCGATCACATCGACGGTCTGGCGGACCCGCGTGGCTATTGTCGCAAGCTGCGTCGACGTGTCGACAGCCTGTTGCGCAAACGTCCGGTCGGCACTCAATTGACGCATTTGCCGATCTTCGTCGAGAAGATCCTCGGCCCTGACGAGCAATTGCACCAAGACTGGAACGTGGACGGCACCACCGGCTACGAGTTCATGAATCAGGTGTCGCTGCTGCAGCATGATCCCAAAGGCGAAGCGGTACTTGGCCAATTATGGAGTCGCCTGAGCGGTCGCACCGCCGACTTCAATCAAGAGGTGCTGCAAGCGCGAGATTTGGTCCTTCATGGCTCACTCGCAGGGGACTTCGAAAACGTCGCTCAGGCGCTGCTACAAGTGGCGCGCAGCGACGTCATGAGCCGCGACCTGACACTCGGTGCAATTCGTCGTGCGTTGTTAGCGCTGGTGGTCAACTTCCCTATCTACCGCACTTACATCAGCGCCTGCGGACGCTCGGCCGAAGACGATCGTTTCTTCCAGCAAGCCATGGACGGTGCGCGTACGACACTCGGCGAAGGCGACTGGCCGGTGCTCGATTATTTGCAGCGCTGGCTGGGCGGCGAGCGTCTGCGTTCATTCCCGTCGGGAACGCTGCGCGATCTGCGCCGCAAAGCCTGCACGCGCTTCCAGCAACTCACCTCGCCGGTGGCGGCAAAGTCGGTGGAAGACACTTCGTTCTATCGTTCGAGCGTGTTGCTGTCGCGCAACGATGTAGGGTTTCATCCGCAACATTTCAGTGCATCGATGAGTGAGTTTCATCGGCACTGCCAGGAGCGGCTTGAGGCCTTTCCCAACAACCTGCTGACCACCGCGACCCACGATCACAAGCGCGGTGAAGACACTCGCGCCCGCCTGGCAGTCCTCAGCGAATGCGCAACGTGGTATGCCGAACAAGTCGAACGCTGGCTGCAGTTGTCAGCCGCTCTGAAAGGCAAGGACCTGGCCATCAGCGCCGGTGACGAGCTGATGCTTTACCAAACGCTGCTGGGCAGTTGGCCGCTGAACACGGAGGCTGAAGGGACGTTCGAGGACTACCTCACACGCCTGATCCAGTGGCAGGAAAAAGCCCTGCGCGAAGCCAAATTGCAGAGCAGTTGGAGCGCGCCTAACGAGCCTTACGAAAACGCCTGTGGTGATTTTTTGCGCATGCTGCTGCTGGCACCGGAGGGGTTGGCACTGCGCCAGTCCATCGGCGCGACCGCTAACCGCATCGCCACTGCCGGCGCACTGAACAGTCTGGCGCAAACTTTGCTGCGATTAACGGTGCCTGGTGTGCCTGACTTGTATCAGGGCACCGAATTTTGGGATTTCAGCCTGGTGGACCCGGACAACCGTCGTCCGGTGGATTATCCCGCTCGCGAACGCGCGCTGAATCAATCCACCCCCGTTGCCGAGCTGCTCGCCCATTGGCAGGACGGCCACATCAAGCAGGCCCTGATCGCGCAGGTGCTAACACTGCGCAATCTGCATCCGGACCTGTTCAGTGAGGGTCAATATCAACCGCTTGAGGTGACGGGGCAACACGCCGAACACGTCATGGCTTTTGCCCGGATAAAGGAGGATACACGGGCTATTGTTGTGGTTGCGCGCTTGTTCAATGAACTATTGGGTACTGCGCAAACTCCATTCATCAATGCTGCAAATTGGGGTGATACACGAATCCTTTTGCCGTTCACTGATTCAGATCTAAATTGGAAGGGACTTTTTTCGCAGGCCATAGTCTCAACCAACAAAGAGTTGTTCCTCAGCAATGCGCTCAAGGAATTTTCTGTCAACCTGTTTATTCAAACCTTGTAATACCCGGGAGTGTCGAGATGAGTGCCGACGAGAAGAAAATTCGCGAGTTCGCCTATCAGATCTGGAAATCAGAGGGTGAACCTCACGGTCAAGATGAGCGCCACTGGGAGATGGCTCGCAAACTGGCTGAAGCCGAGGCCCTGGCCCCGGACAAAACCGCTGCGCGCAAGTCAGCAAAACCCAAATTGCCGAAGGTAGATGCCAAAGCTGAGCCCAAGCCGGCTGCAGCTAAACCTGCCGCCAAGACCGCAGCCAAACCGACACCCAAGGCTGCCACCAAACCGGCTGCGAAACCCGCAACCAAACCCAAAGCTGAGGCTGGCTCGACAGCAGCGGTTACCCCCGCACCTGCGAAACCGGCCACAAAACCTGCAGCGAAACCTTCCAGCAAAAAACCCGCTGCAAAACCACCTGGGGTTTGATCACTCGCCAGTCACGAGTGCGCATCCAGCGACGATCCATTACCCCAGGGGCCACCTGAAAAACGGTGGTCACCTGCGGTAAATCAACATTGTGTTTTACAACCATGGTGCAGCCGGCGGTCTGCGACAAAGGTTTTGTTCGCCCTCAGGAAATCATTCGACGTCAGGAATACACATGAGCAAGCAAGAATCGAAACCGGCAGACAAGAAAGCGGCAAAGAAGGAACCCGCACAGGCTGAGGCGGTAGAAGTCACTGCAACACGTATTCGCGAAGGACTGCCCTTCCCTCTGGGCGCAAGCTGGGATGGCCTGGGGGTGAACTTTGCGCTGTTTTCCGCCAACGCCACCAAGGTCGAGTTGTGCCTGTTCGATGCCACCGGCGAGGTCGAGCTCGAACGCATCGAGCTGCCCGAATACACCGATGAGATCTTTCACGGCTATCTTCCGGATGCCCACCCAGGGCTGATCTATGGCTATCGCGTTTATGGGCCTTATGACCCGAAAAACGGCCATCGTTTCAACCACAACAAGCTGCTGATCGACCCTTACGCCAAGCAGTTGGTCGGCCAACTGAAGTGGTCGGAAGCATTGTTTGGCTACACCATTGGCCATCCTGACGCCGACCTGAGTTTCGATGAGCGCGATAGCGCGCCGTTCGTGCCGAAAAGCAGGGTCATCGACCCGGCTTACACCTGGGGCCGCGATCAGCGCGTCAGTGTGCCATGGAACAAAACCATTGTTTACGAGACCCATGTGCGCGGCTTCACCATGCGCCACCCTTCGATACCGGACGAACTGCGCGGCACCTTCTCGGGCCTGATGGTCGATGACGTGATCCAGCACATCCGCAGCCTGGGGGTGTCCTCGGTCGAATTGCTGCCGATTCATGCGTTCGTCAACGACCAGCACCTGCTGCAAAAAGGCATGACAAACTATTGGGGCTATAACACCATCGCCTTTTTTGCCCCGGACCCGCGTTACCTGGCGTACGGCAAGATCGCCGAGTTCAAGGAAATGGTCGCACACATGCACCATGCCGGGCTCGAAGTGATCCTCGATGTGGTCTACAACCACACCGCCGAAGGCAACGAATTGGGCCCGACCTTGTCCATGCGCGGGATCGACAACGCCTCTTACTATCGCCTGATGCCGGATGACAAGCGCTTCTATATCAATGACTCCGGCACCGGCAATACCCTGGACCTAAGCCACCCCTGCGTGCTGCAAATGGTCACTGACTCACTGCGTTACTGGGCGACCGAGATGCACGTCGACGGTTTTCGCTTCGACCTGGCGACCATCCTTGGCCGCTATCACGACGGGTTCGACGAGCGTCACAGCTTCCTCGTCGCCTGCCGTCAGGACCCAGTCTTGCGTCAGGTGAAACTGATTGCCGAGCCGTGGGACATCGGACCGGGCGGTTATCAAGTCGGCCATTTCCCGCCTGGCTGGATGGAATGGAACGACAAGTTTCGCGACACCGTGCGCGCATTCTGGAAAGGCGACGAAGGTCAGTTGGCGGATTTTGCCGGGCGCATGACCGGGTCAGGTGAGATGTTCAACCACCGGGGACGCAGCGCCTGCTCATCAGTGAACTTCATTACCGCCCATGACGGTTTCACCCTGCACGATCTGGTTTCGTATAACGACAAGCACAACGAAGACAACGACGAAAACAATCAGGACGGCAGCAACAACAACCTGTCCTGGAACCATGGCGTCGAAGGCCCGACCGACGATCCTGAAATCAATGCATTGCGTTTGCGCCAGATGCGCAATTTTTTCGCCACGCTCCTGCTGGCCCAGGGCACGCCGATGTTGGTGGCCGGTGACGAGTTCGCTCGCACCCAGCACGGCAACAACAACGCTTACTGCCAGGACAGTGAGATCGGCTGGGTCAACTGGGATCTGGACGAAGATGGCAAGTCGCTGCTGACGTTCGTCAAGCGCTTGATCAAGCTGCGCCTGGCTTACCCGATTCTGCGTCGCGGGCGTTTTCTGGTCGGTGACTACAACGAAGAGTTGGGGGTCAAGGACGTGACATGGTTGGCGCCCGATGGCAACGAAATGAGCATTAAGCAGTGGGAAGATGCCAATGGCCGCTGCCTTGGCATGCTGATGGATGGCCGTGCCCAGGTGACCGGTATCCGCCGTCGTGGCTCGGAGGCAACCTTGCTATTGGTAGTCAACTCACACTATGAAGGGGTCAACTTCACCTTGCCGCAAGTGCCTGAAGGGATTAACTGGACCTGCCTGATCGACACCCATCAGCCTGATGTGCATGGCAAGGAGCACTTCGATTTCGGCAAACAATACACGGTCACACCGCGTTCGTTGCTGTTGTTCGAGTTGCAGAAAGAAGATCAGCCATGAGTCGCGCGCTGAGCGAGTTTCTTGCCCAGCGCACGCAGCGCCTCGACAGTCCGCAGGCCTTGGGCGAATGCCTGCGGGCGTTGGTTCATGAACAACTTGCCAACCTGCCCTCTGCGGGCAGTGGACATACGCTGGAACGCTGGCGTTGTCTGGCCAGCGTTGCCGCTCACGATCTGGGCCTGTGCAAGCTCTATGAAGGGCACACCGACGCTCTGGCGATCATGGCCGAGCTGAAAAGCGCAGGTGCGCAGTCCGGCGGTACATGGGGGATGTGGGCCGCTGAACCGCCCCAGGCCCGCGTCACTCTTTCTGGCCCAGGCAACGATGTTCGCCTGAACGGCCGTAAGGCATGGTGTTCCGGCGCTGCGGTGCTCAGTCATGCATTGATCACCGCCTGGGATGCCCAAGGCCGGCAACAACTGGTCGCCGTCGTCCTCGATCAACCGGGCGTCACGGTGACCACTGAGGGTTGGTCTGCCGTGGGCATGGCTGCCACGGGTAGTGTCGAGGTGTTGTTTGAAAACGCTCAGGTGATGACCATTGGTGAACCCGGCGACTACCTGTCCCGCCCAGGATTCTGGCAAGGCGGCATTGGCATTGCCGCTTGCTGGTACGGCGCGTGTTGCAGTATCGCCCAGCGTCTCGCGCAATCGAGCCGCCAGCGCGAAGAGCCTCACGCGCTGGCCCATTTGGGCGCCGTGGACACTGCTTTATTCAGCGCCTCAGAGGTGTTGCAAAACGCTGCACATTGGATCGATCAATACCCAACCGCCAATGCCCAGTTGCTGGCCCGACGTTGCCGTGCCGTGGTCGAACACGCAGCGCAGCAGGTGATTGAACACGTAGGCCGAGCACTGGGCGCCGGACCGTACTGCAAGGATGCGCAGTTTGCCCGACTGATGGCGGATCTACCGGTGTTTCTGCGCCAAAGCCACGCAGAACGTGATCTGGCGACACTGGGCAAGTTACTCGCGACCGGCTCAGCGGATGTAACCACTCAACCCGGCACGGTCTCACACGCTGATGTCGCGCCCATGGGAAGCTGGTCATTATGAGTGGTGTTTATGCGTGACAAGCCTATCGTCGGTCGTGGCACTTCGCTGCA
>NZ_DASWOT010000018.1:0-13215 GCF_036404235.1 Pseudomonas sp. | reverse complement strand
GTCTGACAGGCGAGGCGGCGCAAGCCGTCAATGTTGACCCGACACTCCTGGCAAATGCCCATGCCACACAATGGCGCCCGACGCTGGCCGCTGATCGAGGTGCGACTGCAATGATCGCCCACGGACATCAACGCGGCTGCCACCGTGGTGCCGCTTGCGACGCGTACTGTCTGGCCGTCAATGCTCAATTCAGGCATGGGCGTGAACTCCGATAAAACGTTTTGGCGCAAAAGCTGCGAGGTCCAGCGGCGGCTGAGTGTTTAATAATTGCGCGGCCAGTAGGTGCGCCGTACCGATGGCAGTAGTCACCCCCAGGCCCTCATGACCGACCGCCAGCCACAATCCCGGTTGCAGCGGATGCTCGCCAATCAGTGGCTGGCCGTCGGGGCTGGCGGAGCGAAATCCGGTCCAACTGCGAATGCCGTTGATTTGGCCCAGATCGGGCAGAAACTCCATAGCCCGGCGCAGCATGCGACCGAGCATCGCGGCATCGATGGCCGGGTCGTGATTATCGAATTGCCGCGACGAGCCGATGAACAGTTGCCCGGTGGGGCGCTGTTGAACGTTGAACGCCACCGATGGGCCAGCGCTGTTGTGGGCGCTGGTGACGTAGCCCAGTTCAACCAGCGTGTGGCTGATCTGGGTCGGATAACGGTCGGTGATCAACAAATGACCTTTTTTCGCTTGCAACGGCAGATCGGGGCACAGCTCACGCGCATAGATACCGTTGGCAAGCACCACCGCCGTGGCCTTGAGCTGTTCGCCATCGGCCAGTCGCACGCAGTTGCCACGCACTTCAACGACTTCGGCCCTGCGCTGCGTGACGCGGTTTGGTTGGCGTTGTAACAACCAGCGTGCGGCGTTGGGCGCATAAAGAATGCAATCGCCGCTGACTTTCAGCCCGCCATGAAGCCCCGGTCGTAACGACGGCTCGGCGGTGGCCAGTGCCTGGGCACTTAACAATTGGCAGGCCACGCCGTAATTTTGCAGGACCGTGCGCTTGCGTTCAGCTTCGGCCAGTTCCGCTTCGTTGCAGGCCAGCCACAGCGTGCCGTTATTGCGCATGGCGCAGTCGTGCGGCATCTGGTGTGCCAGCTCGCGCCAGAGGCGCACCGAGTATTCACCCAGCGCCAACTCGGCGGGGTTGTCGTCCAGCACCACCAAATGCCCCATGCCAGCGGCAGTGGCAGCGGGGCGCTGACAATCGAGCACCAACACGTCCATCCCTCGACTTGCCAGTTCGTCTGCACAGGCTGCACCGACGATCCCGCCACCGATGATGATCACGTCGGCGGTTTGGTTTTTGATCACGGGCGAATGCCCCAGGCGAAGGGATCGTCGGTATCGAGCAATAGCGTGGCCTCGGCGCTGATGAAGGCACGCCCGCGAATGGTCGGGACGATGCGGTCGCCAATCGTGCGTTCGCCGTCCTGCCATTGAAAACTGCCGTCGAAGCGACTGCCAATCACGCTGGCCTGGTCCCAGATCTCTCCAGGTTGCAGTTTGCCGTCCGCCGCCAGACAGGCCAGTTTGGCGCTGGTGCCGGTGCCACAGGGCGAGCGGTCATACGCTTTGCCGGGGCACAGCACGAAGTTGCGGCTGTCGGCCTGATCGTCGTCGGCGAACAGTTCGATGTGATCGATGACGCCGCCGTCTTCGCCACGAATGCCTTGGCTCTCCAACGCCTGCCGCACTGCCCAGGTGTAATCGGTGAGGGCGTCGAGGTTGTCGTTGCTGACACGCAAACCGTGCTCGGCGATCAGGAAAAACCAGTTGCCGCCCCAGGCAATGTCGCCACTGACGATGCCGATCCCCGGCACCTCGACCGCGAAGGCTTTGCGATAACGATAAGAGGGTACGTTCTGCACGCTAACCGAATGGTCCTCGTGAAGCAGGGCTTCAACGGTGCCGACAGGGGTTTCGATGCGATGCACGCCAGGGCCAATCTTGCCCAGATACGCCAGTGACACCACCAGGCCGATGGTCCCGTGACCGCACATGCCGAGATAGCCGCTGTTGTTGAAAAAGATCACCCCGGCGGTGGCTGTTGGGTCCATCGGTTCGCACAGCAGGGCGCCGACCAGTACGTCGCTGCCGCGTGGCTCCAGCACGGTTGCAGCACGCCAGTCATCGAATTCATCTGCCAGTAATTGTCGGCGTTCGGCCATGCTGCCGGTGCCCAGGTCAGGGAACCCGTCGAGCACCAGTCGTGTGGGCTCGCCGCCGGTGTGGGAATCGAGAATGCTGATGCGTTTCATGAGGTCACTCGTGCTGTAGAGAACCTCGACAGATTGGCCGCTCACGCCATGCGAGGTCTTGACCTGTTTCACGCTGGCCGATGACGAAATCGGCACAGTCTGTGCGGGTTTAGACTTCGCTGATGGTCGCGTTGGGCAGGTGAGCGTAGAGCGTGCGGCAGACGCCGATGATGTGCTGCTCGATAAGTTCGGCGGCTTTTTCGACATCCCGTTCGGCACAGGCACGGAGGATCTCGCGGTGCTCCCGATCAGCGCGCTCCTTGCCTTCGTCAAAGCTCATTTGCACCCGCAGGTAACGTTCGACCTTGTCGTGGGTCGAGCGAATCATGTTCAGCAGAAACGGTCGTTGCGCCGCTTCGTACAAACAGGTGTGGAAGGCCCAATTCAGCTCGGCCCAGCGGCCAATGTTGTCGTCACCGATGAATTCGTCACAGATAGCATTGGCGCGGGCGATGTGCGCGGGGGTCATTTTCGGTACCGCCAGGCGGATGGCCTGGCACTCCAGCAGCACACGAACTTCGAAAATCTGTGCCAGTTCGGGCTCGGAGATCCGCGTGACCATTGCGCCTTTATTGCGCTGGAACTGCACCAAGCCTTCGGCTTCGAGGCGCTTGAGGGCTTCGCGGACCGGGATCTTGCTGACGTTGAACACGCGGGCGATATCGTCCTGACGGATCGGTTCGTCTTCGGCGAATTGGCCAGAGATGATCGCCTCGCGCAGGTGCTTGGCGATCACCTCGGATGCCGAGGGGACCACACCTAGGTTTGGAGCGTCAGTGAAATGAAAGGGCACGCGGTCGACTCGGGCAATGGGCGGAATGGCGAATATTGTATACGACCTCCGATTTGTTATACCGGCGCCTTGCGCTGTGCAGCAAAAAAAAGATCAATGGTTCACGGTGTACGCGAGCATGGTCGACAACTGACACAGCGGGCGGCCACTTTGTTCGTGCCACTGATTGAACGCGTCCTGCACGATGGCCTGATCGCGCTGGCTGGTGGGCACTTTGTCGACGATGTTTTGCGCGTTGAGCGCGGCGACCACATCCCAGGTGGGGATAAACGTATCTTTGCCGACCATTCGTAGGAAACGTGGCGCAGAGAGCCCGCCCATCTGGTTGCCGTGCTTGGCCAGGTAACGCCACAGACCGACGATGTCATTCACCGGCCAGTCAGCAATGAAGTTGCCGAAACTGCCGTGTGTCTGCTCGATGTCGAGGATCATCTGGGCGTTGCGCGGCACGCTTTTGAGCTTGCCCAAGTGACGAATGATGCGTGTGTCCTGCATCAGGCGCTCAAGATGGTCGGCGCCCATCAGCACGACTTTTTCTGGGTCGAAGTGAAAGAACACTTCTTCGAAGGCAGGCCATTTGGCGTCGACCAGGCTGTGCTTCAAGCCCGCCCGAAATACCCGCAGCGCCATGGTCGACAGGTAGCGGTCGGCACTGATGGCTTTGAGCTTTTTGGACGTGGCGGGCGTTGGCAGGTGCGCTTCAAGGGCGGCGGCGGAACCAAAGCGGTTAAGGCAGTATTCATTGAGCCATTTGTAGTCTTGCATGCCCTCTCCATTCAGGTTGTTGGCGCACCGCACTCCTGTAGCGAATTCGTTCGCGATGCGCTAATAAATTTAATGGGTGTGTCGCCTGTCCCGGACCTTCGCTAATAAATTCGCTCCTACAAGGGATGTGTCTCGGTCAGCCTGCGGTTGTACTGAAACCGCCAGCGCACATACAGCAGCGCGCTGGTAAAAACTGCCAGGCTGGCGAGCATTTCCAGCATGCCGAACAGCGCACGGTTGGGGTCGTAGGCTGCCAGCGCGCCCTTGATGAAATACAGATTCACCACAAAGCAGGTCCACGAATGACCGCGCGCGCTGCCGATCAGCATGCCGGGTGTGAGTAGCAGCAACGGCACCAGTTCAATCGAAAGAATCACCCACGGACGAGCGCCATGCAGGTCGGCGAAGATCAGGTAGTAAAGGGTCAGCAGCGTAATCAGTCCAAAAAAGCACAGTAGCGCGGCGACTCGGCTCCAGCGAACGCGGGGTTCGAGCCATTCCAGCGCTGGCAGCACCTTGGGCTTCTTAGCCACGCGAGGGTTCCAGCAGCAGCGCAGTTTTCGCCAGGCGTTGACCCAATGCGCGACACAGTGTGGTTTCGTGCTGATCCAGCGGTCGTTTGCCGTCGGCACCGGCGTGGTGACTGGCGCCATACGGCGTGCCGCCGCCGTGGGTTTCGATCAGCGCTGCTTCGCTGTAGGGCAGGCCCGCGATCAGCATGCCGTGGTGTAACAACGGCAGCAGCATCGACATCAGCGTGGTTTCCTGGCCGCCATGCAGGCTGGCGGTGGAGGTGAATACACTGGCCGGTTTGCCGACCAGCGCGCCGGTCAGCCACAGGTTACTGGTGCCGTCGAGGAAATACTTGAGCGGCGCTGCCATATTGCCGAAACGCGTCGGGCTGCCGAGCGCCAGGCCCGAACAATTTTTCAAATCATCGAGGCTGGCATACAGCGAACCGCTTTCAGGAATGCTCGGCGCCACGGCTTCGCACTCGGCGGACACGGCGGGCACGGTGCGCAAGCGCGCTTCCATGCCGCCCATCTCGATACCGCGTGCGATCTGCCGGGCCATTTCGCTGGTGGAGCCGTTGCGGCTGTAGAACAACACCAGGATGTACGGCGCACTCACGGCAGGATCTCCAGAATTTTTTCCGGTGGACGACCCATCACTGCTTTGTCACCAACGATCAGGATCGGGCGCTCGATCAGTTTCGGATGGGCGGCCATGGCGGCGATCAGTTGCTCGTCGCTCAGGCTCGTGTCGGCGAGGTTCAGCGTTTTGTATTCGTCTTCGCCCGTGCGCAACAGTTGCCGCGCGCCGATGCCGAGCTTGCTCAGCAGATCGCGCAATTGTGCGGCGTCAGGCGGGGTTTCGAGATAGCGGACGATGGTCGGGGCCAGGCCGCGGGCTTCAAGCAGTTCCAGCGCGCCACGGGATTTAGAGCAACGCGGGTTGTGATAAAGCGTCAGATCGGTCATTTGCAGGTCGCATCTTGCATGAGGTGGCGGCTATTCTACATTCGTGACGAGAAAGACCAACCAGTGGCGTTGATTGGTCGCAGTATCGGCGACATCTATATAGAAGGAAGGCGGATCATGGCAAGGCGGTTGGCAGCAGCGGTAGCGCTTATCGGCAGTGTGTTGCTTAGCGGTTGTGGGGTGGATCTGGGCACCGATCAGAATGGCAAAAAGGTCGCCAGCGAGCGTGTCGACAATCACTGGTTGGTGGTCAATTACTGGGCAGAATGGTGCGGCCCGTGCCGTACCGAGATACCGGAATTGAACAAACTGTCAGAGCAGATGAAGGATCAGAAGGTCAGCGTGTTTGGGGTCAATTTTGACGGCTTGCAGGGTGAAGATCTGAAAACGGCAACCAAAACGCTGGGGATTCAGTTCACGGTGCTGGCGCAGGACCCGGCCGATCAATACGACCTGCCCAAAAGCGAGGCGCTGCCGGTGACCTACATCATTGATGACAAGGGCAAGGTGCGAGAACAATTGATGGGCGAGCAGACGGCGGCTGGGGTTGCGCAGAAACTGGCGGCATTGAAGGGCAAAGGCTAGCGGCTCTTCGCCAGGGACTGATTTATTTAGCGTGCTGTTTGATAAATCAATCTGTCCCCGCCGAACTCATATGCTCGCCCGGGGACAGATTAATTTACGGTGAAGCGATGTAAATAAATCAGTCCCCTTAATCACCAATTTTATTCAGAGAGTTACAGTGTGTTTGATGAGAGGTGAAGCGCGGCAAGGGTTGCAGCGCTTCACCCGGATTGTCAGAACGGCTTGCTGCAATCTCTTGGGGTAATCCCCTTCTCTTTTGCATAACTGGCGGCACCCGCCTCGATCAACGGCCGCAACAAAGGTCGGTCGGCATTGACCCAGTCACTGACCACTGACCACTTCTCCCCATCCCACTGCTGGACACGCACCGAACCACCACCTTCATGGTCGGCGCAGGTGATATGAATCTGTTGCAACAGGCCCTCGGCGCCTAACGCCTTGATCCGTTCAGCATCAATGTTCAGATTTTCGAGCCCCCAACGGGTTTCTTCTCCGTTGACCACTTTGTGCCCATATTTCTCCTGGGTCTTGCGCAGGGCTTCGACCATCAGAATGCCCTGGGTCACGCCGGAGTTATAGAACACACTGCCAAAGCTTTTCGGGTCCTTGAGGTTGCTTTTGCCCGTATCGACGACATATTTTTTGATCTGCTGCAGTACCGCAAAATCAGTACCACTCGGGTTGGGGGTGATCGCCCGATAGCCTTTGGCGGCAACCCCAGCGGGGATCACGTCCTCTTCAGACGCCGACCAGATATCACCGATCAGATGGTCTGCCGGAAAGCCGAAACGCACAGCGGTCTTGATCGCTACAGGGGTCAGGACGCCCCAGCCGCGCAGGAATACCCAATCGGCTTTTTCCTGGCGAATCTGGCGCCACACGCCAGTCTGCTCGCTACCGGGCAGGGCAATCGGCACCTGAATGTTGATGAAGCCATATTGCTTGGCCAGTAACTCCATCGACTTGATGGTTTCGCGACCCGGTGGCGAGTCGTTGTAGGCGGTGACGATTTTCTTGCCCTTGAGCTTGTCCAGCCCCCCCTCTTGTTGGGCGATGTAGTTCACCACCGATGAGGACTGGCTGTAAAAGGTGGTCATGATCGGGAAGTTCCACGGATAGACCGAACCGTCAGTGGCGTCAGTGATGCCATAACCGATGGTGACCAGCGGGATTTTGTCCTGGGCTGAGCGTTCGTTGACGGCAGCCGCAATCGGCCCGGAAAGCGGGAAGAAGAACGGCGTCGGCGAACCATCACGCCCATCCTTCATCTGCTCATAACATTCCACACCCTTGTCGGCCGTCCAGCCGGTTTCGCATTCCGACCAACTCAACTTGACGCCGTTGATGCCACCCTGGGCTTCGTTGATATAGGTGAGGTAGTCGATGATCCCGCCAAACAGTGGCACGCCACTGGAGGCATACGGCCCAACCCGATAACTGGGCAAAGGGATGTACTGGGTGGTAGCGGCAGGCGCTGCGACCGCAGGCAGGCTCAGGCATGAGCCCAGGGCGACCGCAGCCAGCAGCGGTAGAGAAAAACGGCGTTTCAGGTTAAGCATTCGCAAGGACCTTTCAAAAGCGAGTCATGAGGATGCGCATCGTGGCGCAACAGGAAAGGGCCGCTCGGCGGCTATCGTTGTGGATCACATGGAGTGTTGAAGAAAACGGCGGCTGGCAAAGCTCAATGCCAATACCAGGAAGATCAGGGTGCCGGTCGCAACCTGCTGCCAATAGAAGTTCCAGCCAATCAACAGCAGACCGTTGGCAACGACATTGATAAACAGCACGCCGAACAGCGTCCCAAGCACATTGGGGCGACCCCGGCGACTCAGGGTAGTCCCCATGAAAACGGCGCCGATGGCACTGATCAGGTACGCATTGCCCGACATCGGCACATAGGCGTTAACGGTGGCGCTGAGCAAGATGCCCGCCACCGCGCAAGCCAATGCACTGCCGATAAAGACCTGGACGGCAATGCGCCGGGTCGACAGGCCGGAGTAATACGCCAACTGCGGCTGGGTGCCCGTAGCAAGGATCTCTCGCCCCAGACGACCGCGCGCCAGGACCAGCCCATAAAAACCAGCCAGCAATGCCACCAGATAAATCGGCAACGGCACACCCGCAATCAGTAAACCGCTGATACCGGGCAATGAATCCTGAGCGATGTAAATCGGTTGACCGCCGTCGGAAAGCAATTGCTGGACGCTGGTGCCGATGAACAACGTACCCAACGTCGCCAGGAATGGCGCAATACGCAGCCCGGCAATCAACACCGCGTTGAAAGCTCCTGCTGTGCAGCCGGCCAGCAGCGCGACAGCGACCGCCACGCCCAGACCATGACCGCCGTTGAGCATGGTCACAAAACCCAGGCTGGCGAAATCCAGCGCCGTGCCCACCGACAAGTCGATGCCGCCAGCCGCGACCGCCCAGGTCATGCCAATCGCCACGATGGCCAGCAGCACAAAATTATTCAGCACCAAGCTCGACAGATTGCCGAAACTGAGAAAGCCCGGTGCATTCAAGGCAAAAAACACCAGAATGACCGACACCAGCAACGGCAGGACTGCCGGCAGCAAACGTGGCAAGAGCCTTGTAGGGCGTGAGGTACTTATTGTCAGCGCGCTCATTGGCCGCCCTCCTGCTGGTCTTGGGCACCGGAAAAAGCCACCACTAACAGGATCAAGGCGCCCTGCACGCCGTTGACCCAGAAACTGGAAATGTTGAGCAGCTGAAAGCCATTGATCAAAAAGCCTAGTAGCAGGGTCGCCAACAAGGTGCCCGGAATGTTGGCCGTCAAGCGCCGCGAAAACACCACACCGAGAAAAGCGATGGCCACCACAGACAACAGCATGTCGCCTGAGCCGGTGGTGCTACCACTGAAAAACGCCGCTGAACAAAACGCTGCAATAGCGGCGCAGCCACCCGCAATCAGGTAGCTGGAAAACACATAGCGTTTGAGACCCAACCCAGCGGCTCTTGCCGCGTCGGGATACTCACCCACGGCGTACAAGCGCAGGCCATAGGCGCTGTACTGGATCAGCACAATCAGCACGGCGGCCACACTGAGCAACACCCACGCCAAAGCTGGCACCCCCAGCCAAACCCCGTCTGCCAGCACATCGAGCAAGCTCGAATCGGTCGGCAGCACGGTATTTTCGGTCAGCACCAGCTCCAGGCCCGCGATCAGGTTCATGCTCGCCAGGGTGGCAAGCAATGGCGGCAGACGCAGGAAGATCACCGCCAAACCATTGAAAACACCGACCAACAGGCCGCATCCCAAGGTCAGGGAAATCGCCTGCCAGGCCTCGAAGCCGGCGTTATTGAGACTGCTATAGACCGCCGCACATAAACCAAGGTTGGCCGCCAGCGATAGATCCAGTCCACCGGATACGACGTTGGAACCGCCACCGATGACAACACACGTCAAACCCAGGGCCAGGATGCCGAGAATTGCCGACTGCGCAAAAACGTTGGCGATGTTGCCAGCGCTGAGAAAGTTTGGCGCACTCAATGCAAACACCAGCAAGATGGCGAGCAGTACCAACAACGATCCGCGCCTTGCCAACAAGGGCAACAGGCGGCGAGCCCGTTCTGGCGCCGGAATGACCAGCGCCTCAAACCTGGACATGATCAGCCCCCTCTTGTTGTAGCGCCGTGCCTGTACGGCTATCACTGGCACCCGTGGCACACGCCAGCAACTGATCACTGTCGACCGACCGCGAATCGAACTCGCCAGCAATACCGCCGCGATGCAACACCACGATACGCTGGGTGATCCCGATCAGCTCCGGCAGGTCCGATGACAGCACCAACACCGCAGCGCCGGCTTCGGCAAGGCGAGCGATCAGCCGGTAGATTTCCACTTTGGCGCCGATGTCGATGCCGACGCTCGGCTCGTCCAACAGGTACAACGACGAGTGCCGACTGAGCCATTTGGCCAAGGCGACCTTTTGCTGGTTACCACCGCTCAGCTGATGAACTGCGGCACCGTGGCCAGGTGTCTTGATGGCCAATTCGCCGATCAACCGATCACTCGTTTGCGCCTGCGCCTGGGCATTGAGCAATCCCCAGCGGCTGAACCTGCCAAGGCTGGCCAGGACGATGTTTTCCAGCACCGAAAGCGCCGGCGCGACGCCATGACTGCGCCGCTCTTCAGGAACCAGAGCAATGCCCAGGCGCACCGCATCCCGAGGAGAGTTCAGGTGTAAGGGCTCGCCATTCAAGAGCATTTCCCCCCTGTCCGGCTTGAGCAGTCCGAACAGACTCTTGAGCAAGTCCTTGGCGCCGGAGCCTACCAATCCGGTCAAACCGACCACTTCCCCACGCCGCACCGTCAAGTCAATACCGTGATAACTGCGCCCTGCCCCCAACCCCTTGATCTGCAACACCGGTTGCGCGGGAGACGTCTGTGCTCGGGGGTACATGTCACCGACTTCGCGATTGACCATCAGCCGGGCTATCTGCGCAGTGCTGGTTGTCTGAGGATCGACCACCGCGACGTCACGGCCATTGCGTAACACGGTGACTTGATCGCAGAGCGATTCGATTTCCTGCAAGTAATGGGAGATGTACAAGATCGACAGACCTTCATCGCGTAGACGTCGCACGATGGCCAGCAACTGGTCCACCTCGCGCTTGACCAGCGACACACTCGGCTCATCGAATACCAGGATCTTTGGTTTGGCGATCAGTGCGCGCGTGATCTGCAACACTTGCCTCTGGGCACTGTCCAGGTCACGCACCAACGCGTTGGCCGGAAATTGCAGGTCAAAGTAATCACGCAGCAGGCGCGCGGCCTCAAACGCCTGAGCACGCCTGTCGACAAACAGCCCGCGCTTGATTTCATGTCCCAGAAACAGCGCCTCGCCCACCGTAAAACTGGCCGGTAGCAGACGCTCCTGATGAATGAAATGCACCCCTTTAGCCTCGATCTGGCGAGGTGTAAGTGCGTCGAAAAGCTGACCGTCAATGCTCAGGCTGCCCGCATCGGCACGATGAATCCCGGCCAGCACCTTGATCAAGGTCGATTTGCCAGCACCGTTTTCACCCACGAGCCCATGAACGCTGCCGCGCTCGACCCACAGGTTTACCCCGTCCAGGGCCTGGGTAGCACCGAAGCGTTTATAGATACCCTGTAGATGCAAGGCAGGTGGTACTGGAATGCCCGCAAGAACCGGACTCATGATGCCTTCCCCAAGTGAAGCGACAGGCGGTAGTCAAAGCACGGTTCATGCCCAAAGATTAATGCCTTATAAATCAATTGATTGATTGCCGCCTACCGAACTAAAACCTGTCGCTGCGACGACATCCCTGTCTATCCACTGTCGTCGCAGCAACACTGGATCACAACATACGAAAATCCAGCGGGTATTCAACGATGACCCGCAGCTCATCGACATTGGATTCGTAGTTGCCAAAGTCACCGCCGACCCTGTGGGTGGCCTGTAACACATTGACTTTAAGATCCTTGGCCGGACCACCCTGCACGATGTAGGTCGCCCAGAAATTGCGCTCCCAATGCTTGCCGTCACTGACACCGTTGAAGTACGAATAAGCACCTTCAGCCTTGCTGCCATCGATGTTGTCGCCACGCAAGTAGCGGCCGGTCACCGTCAGGCCGGGAATACCGAGCCCTGCAAAGTCATAGGTGTAGCTGGCTTTCCAGGAGCGTTCGTTGGGGTTGTTAAAGTCCGACCACTGCGAAGCGTTATCCAGCTCCAGGTCGTAGGTGTTCCAGACATAGTCGAACGGTGAGTTGCCGCGCACTTGCTCATAAGCTACGACAAAGCGGTGCAAGCCCACATCAAGACCGATGTGGGTGCTCCAGGAGTCGTTGTCGATGTTGCCGAGCAAGGCGCGACCGGAATCGCGGGTCCGGTAGTAGTTCAGCCCTGTGTCCCAGGCCACCAGATCGCTGAGCGACTGCCTGAAATCAACCCGGGCAAAGGATTGATTCCAGACGTTATCCAACCGACTGGTGTGCAACTTGAAGCTCCAGTTATCGTTGAGCACGTAATCGGCCCCCAGATACTGAACGTAGTCGGCATCCTTGAAGCGCCCTCCATACACCGTCCCCAGATCACCGTCGTGGTTCACACCGCTGCGGTCGCTTGAGGCCGTGAGCTTGCCACCCTGGATATTGAGGCCGTCGATGGAGGTGTTATTGAACGTCACACCACGCAACGTTTGCGGCAACAGACGAATATCACCGGCGTGCAGCACTGGGCTTGTGGGCGACACATCACCATATTTGATCACCGTGTCGAACGCCCGGACCTTGACCGCACCACCGGCCTTGGACCACTCGTCCTTGGGCTCGCCATTGTTGTCGCCCTTGCGTGGGATCAGCCCCGGCCCCCCGACACCGTTGCCCACGGTGCCATCCCCCCCGTCCAGTTTCACACCTATCTGCCCGTAAGCGTCGAACCCGACCCCGACGATGCCCTGAGTGAAGCCAGACTCAAAACGCCCGATGATGGCGTGCGCCCATTCGGACCTGCGACTCTGACTGTCGCCGGTATGCGGATTGACGGCACTGCTGCCATTTCGATAGTCCTGACTGAAGTAGAAATCCCGGTTCAGGATGTTCAGGTGACTGTCTTCGATAAAACCGTTCTCTTGTGTGGCCGCCATTACCGAACCGGTGCTGGTGGCGGCAAACAGTGCCAAGGCAGTAAATTTGTGATCCATGATGTTCTCTAATGGTTGTTTTCAACATGCGCTGTTATTGATCGCTTGTCTGACTATTCGAGAATCATGCCAATATTTTTATACTTTAAAATCAATGAGTTAAGTAAACATCTCAATCCTTTAAATCCATACTAAAACGACAAAATGTCGTGATGCTGTTGATCGGCGGTCAGTCATGGGCTGCAACGTTCACATTGAGCAAGGGCCAGAATTGCCCGTAACTTCTTTGGTAGGGCCTGATTGGTAAGCGCCGCTGGCGACTTGCAGGAGGGTGAGCGGGCTTGAAGCAGCAGTTCATGATCGTGGGTGCCCGTCGCGGCGAGCCATTGGCGGAGGTCTTCAATGTGGCGGTTGATGAGTTGTAGGAGCGAACTTGTTCGCGAAGCGGTGTCTCAGGCGCACCGCGTTGGTCGCTTCGCCAACAAGTTGGCTCCTACAGATTGAACTGCGTTCTGCAGTAAACCGGTGTGTGCGGTTTGCCCGTCACAACGCATGCGCAGGTTTTACGACGGGTTCCCCGCCGGTCGCGGGACAAGCCCGACTCCCACATGGGGGTTCAGGGCCAAAACGCACGTGGTGGGGGCCAGAACGCCCCAAGGAGCGAACTTGTTCGCGAAGCGATGTCTCAGGCGCACCGCGTTGG
>NZ_DASWOT010000017.1:0-96748 GCF_036404235.1 Pseudomonas sp. | reverse complement strand
ATCGGTGTTTTGTCCGGTGTTGGGGTGGGTCGATTTCGATCCGACCAACAATGTCCAACCTGCGTTGGAGCACATCAGTCTGGCGTGGGGCCGGGATTTTTCGGACGTTTCGCCGTTGCGGGGCGTGATTCTTGGCGGCGGGAGCCATGATCCGGAAGTGCGGGTGACGGTGATGCCGATAACGGGCTGAGTTTGGCAGCGCTCGACAGTGCAATTGCGGATGCGCTCCGTTGGAGCTGCCAAAGGCTACGATGCGGGTTATATGACACACCGCAATCGCAGCCTTCGGTAGTTCCTACAAGAACACCCACGAATTCAATGGATCACTGAGCAGGAGATTCAGGTTTTTCTTCGGACTCACCGGTTGCCTGATCGTCTACAGTCTCGCCTTCTACAGCCGCTTCATCCTGCACTGCTTGCTGTTTGCGCTGCAGCTTCTCTTCTTTCTTCTGCTCTTTGGCCAAATCTCTCTGACGTTTCGCGAAGGAATAGTTGGGTTTGGCCATGGGCAATCCTCTGGGCAGTAGTGAAGTGTGCTCATTCTGCCTGAGAAAGCCGCACGGCACACTTAAACGCTGTCGGACGGCACGTTCATGGTGCGTCAAGCCGGGTTGGTATCCCTTGGTAGAGGTCCCTGCTCACTATCCAACTGAGGGGCACTCACGTAAATTCCACTGGCGCCACAGGCATAGGCGACGAGCACATTACGGAAAAGGCTACTAAGTGCCATGGCAATTACTCATTTGTGATGATGTCGCTATGGTAGTTCGGCCCCTTACGATGGGCTGCTTGATTATCTCGATGATCCTGATAGAGCGGCTTATCAGTCGATCTTTTGGGGTACGCCATTGGAAATTGTTTTTAGTTTGTGCGGTCTTCGCATACAACAAAATCAAAAATAACCTTTCTGGAGACTCATGATGATTCGCAAACTGGTAGCTGTATCCCTGCTGACCCTGACCAGCGGTCACTTACTGGCGGCAGAGTGCTCGGTCACCGTCGACTCGACGGACCAGATGACCTTCAACACCAAAGCCATTGAGATCGACAAAAGCTGCAAGACCTTCACGGTCAATTTGGAACACTCCGGCAGCTTGCCGAAAAACGTCATGGGCCATAACTGGGTGCTGAGTAAAACCGCCGACGCTCAGCCAATTGCCACTGATGGTTTGAGCGCTGGCATTGACAAGCAGTACCTCAAAGAAGGCGACACACGTGTGATCGCTCACACCAAAGTCATCGGGGCCGGCGAGAAGGACTCGGTGAGCTTTGATGTGGCAAAACTTGAAGCGGGGCAGGATTACACGTTCTTCTGCTCGTTCCCTGGCCACATCAGCATGATGAAAGGCGTTGTGACGCTGAAATAAGCGCACTCGCAAAACGGCGACTCAATGCCTCGGGTCGCCGTTGTTGCAGCTTTTGGCTGTCGTGCCAATGTACTCACTGATCAGACTGTCGAACCTGTCATTTTGAAAATACCCTGAGCATTGCTGCTATCAAAGTTCAGGTCGATCTTGCCGTTGTCCGGGTTGATCTTGCGCTGAATGAACTCAACGAAAGATCCTGGCACTCGATGCACCTGCAACTGCCCGTTACTGTCGAGCAGGGCACGCTCAACGGTACAGGCCCTGTAGGCCGTTTGCATCACGCGGCCTGACGTCGACACTTCAATGCTGTCCTTCATCGGGCGTTCTCGGCGAATCTGTTCTTCCACCACCGATTGCAGATCAACGACCCGATCTGTCAGATGGTTGAAGCTATTGCCTTCGGTGGCGATCCAGGCCATTTCTGCACTTTCGCCGAGCAATTGGCGGTAGTCGGCTTCACTCACAACACCGTGTTGACGACCAAATGCCCAATAGATGCCTGGCAGCAACTGCGTGGCTTCTTCCAGACTGCAATGGCGGGTGACTTGCAGGCGCTTGAGGATGCTCAGGTGTTCGGCAGTCAAGGGATCGCGGCTCGAACCGACGACTCGGCTAACGGCCTGCTGGAAGGCTTCGCTCAAGCGTCCGGGATGCAGTTCCGAGACAAAGAATTGCGAGATGTCCTCCGGCAGATCCAACTGGCGATAACCCCAACCGGTCATATTCAGCTTGGTCAACGGGTAAGTGCGTACGTCGCTGAAGCCCAGCGGCTCAAGTATCCGAGCAAATGCCTGGCGGCCACGAGGCAACTCGCCATTGTTCGCCCAGTCCACCGTGCGTATGGCACCGTGGTCGAACACCACTTTGCGACCGTTCTGTGCTTGCTCATCAACATACCGACGCCCGTCCGGCACCGTTTCCACCAGCTTGTGGAAGAGGCACAGGTTGAGCGCTTCGGCCAGCCACACGCGGTGGATCGCCTCTTCACGCCAGGCGAATGCGTGCAAGCGCGCAGGTACTTCAACGTGGTCTTTTAGCCAGTCGGCGGCAGGTTGGCCGACGGTCGATGCAACAAGCGAGAAAAGGCCTTGGAAGGACGACATGGGCAGCGGCTCTGACTATGGAAAGTTAGGCCGCTATGTAAGCCATGATGGCGAGACCCGACAAGCGAAAAAAATCGACGGGTTCATTCCTTTTTCTATTGATCGCCGCGTTCCAGCTGTGAGCGGCAAGCTGCCAGTTCAAGACCTTGCTCAGCTTGCCGCTTGCAGCTTAGCGCTTGCCGCGGTTCCTACGGAGCATACGGCAAGTCCCGTTTGTGCTGGGTCTTGCGGTAGGTGTTGACGATGATGTCGAATGCTTCCTGGCGCAGCGGCTCGCCGTGCAGGAAGGCGTCGATCTCGGCATAAGTCACGCCGTGGGACGCTTCGTCCGGTTTACCGGGGACCAGGTCTTCCAAGTCAGCAGTCGGAATTTTCTCGACCAGATTTTCCGGCGCTCCAAAACGGCGAGCGATGGCGCGGACCTGATTTTTCACCAGCCCGCTCAGTGGCGCCAGGTCACAGGCGCCGTCACCGAACTTGGTGAAAAAGCCCATCACTGCTTCCGCCGCATGGTCGGTGCCGATCACCAACCCGCCGCGTACACCGGCGACGGTGTACTGCGCCATCATTCGCGTGCGTGCCTTGATGTTGCCTTTGACGAAGTCCACAGCCGCTTCAGACTGACCTTCGAAAGCCTTCACTTGCTCGACCAAGGCTTTCACCGACGGTGCGATGTCCACGGTATGGCGTTCATCCGGGTTGATGAAATCGACCGACGCGGTGGCTTCGTGTTCGTCGTGCTGAATGTGATACGGCAGGCGCATTGCAATGAACTGGTAGGCGTTGTCGCCAGTGCTTTCACGCAGTTCGTTCACCGCGCGTTGCGCCAGCAGCCCGGCAGCCAGCGAGTCGACCCCGCCGCTGATACCCAGCACCAGCACTTTGAGCCGCGCATTCTGCAGGCAGTCCTTGATGAACTGAACGCGACGCGCGATCTCGGTTTCAAGCTCGCCTGGATTGGCGAAAGGCGCTTGGACCTTGAGCTCTTTTGCGATCTCGAGCTGTACGGCTTGCATGATTCACTCCTTATACAGAAGAAGAAAAGTAGGCATATCAAAGAGGGGGTACGGGTGCTCGGGTCAGGCTGGCACCTTGAATACATGACGCAAGTAGGACACGAAATTGGGGTCCTTACATTGGGTCTTGCCTGGCTCGTCGGAAATCTTCGCCACCGGCTGGCCTGCACAGGCGATCATTTTCAACACGATGTTCATCGGCGCAACGCCGGGTATATCGGCTGTCAGATTGGTACCAATACCAAAGCTGACATTGATCCGACCGCGCAATGTACGGAATATTTCCAATGCCTTGGGCAGATTGAGCCCATCGGAGAACACTAAAGTCTTGCTCATCGGGTCAATCCCGAGCCGCAGGTAATGAGCGATGCACTTTTCCGCCCATTGCACGGGGTCGCCTGAGTCATGGCGCAGACCATCGAATAGCTTGGCAAAAAACAAATCGAAATCGCGCAAAAATGCGTCGGTGGTAATGCAGTCGGTGAGCGCGATGCCCAGTAGCCCTCGGTATTCCCGGACCCAGCAATCGAGGGCGGCGATCTGGCTGTCGATCAGACGCGGGCCGAGTTGCTGATGGGCCATGATCCATTCGTGGGCCATGGTGCCCAGAGGCTTGAGGTCGAGTTTGCGTGCCAGATGCACGTTGCTGGTGCCGACGAACTGGCCAGGGAAATCGGCTTTCAGAACGGAGACGATTTCTTCTTGCACGGCGAAGGAAAACCGCCGACGCGTGCCGAAGTCAGCAACCTTCAGCTCGGCCAGCTCATCGGGTGTGGCCGTGGCGGTCAGCCAGTCGAACTTGCGATACAGCTGGTCCCGCGCTTCGCTGAGTTGAACATGCGGATGAAGATGGCGATTGCGCACCTCGCTGACGATGGCCAGCAGTGGCACTTCGAACAGGATCACGTGCAGCCAAGGGCCGCAGAGGCGAATGCACAGTTCGTCGTTTTCAATGGTGGTCTGCACATAGCGCATATTGAAGCGGAACAGACCGAGGAAGCGCAGGAAGTCTGGCTTCATAAAGCTGATGCGGTCGAGAAAATTCGTCTCCTCGGTGCTCAGAGACAGCTCGCACAGTTGCTCGATCTGGTGGCGAATCTCCATCAAGTACGGCCGTAGATCCTCGCCGTTACGGCAACGAAACTCCCACTCCACCTCTACGTTGGGGTAGTTGTGCAGCACAGCTTGCATCATGGTCAGCTTGTAGAGGTCGGTGTCGAGCAGGTTTTGCACGATGCGATCCGTGAAGGCGCTCTCACTCATTGTGTCGCTCCAGCCAGCAGCGGCCGCCAGACGCGGCCAATGGAATTCAAGTCGGGTGTTGCTTCAACCGGCAGTCGAGCCTGCTGCGGTAAATTCGGTTTGTTATTGATGATGCCGGACATAATGCCAGCGCAGGGAGCATTGGGGCAGATTTGTTTGGCTTTACCCGGATCGCCTATCAGCTGCGCACACCCCCAACTAACGCGATTCATCTCGTCTGTAGGAGCCAACGTGTTGGCGATGCGGTGGCTCAGTGAAGTGCGCACCGCGTTGGTCGCTTCGCCAACACGTTGGCTCCTACAATGCGTTTTGACCCCGCCCCCACATGTTGGAGCTGAGCTTGTCCCGCGACCGGCGGGGAACCCGTCGTAAAACCTGCGCACAGGGTGTGACAGGCAGACCGCGCACACCGGGTTTACTGCCGCTGCGCGCCAGATCGCGGGGCAAGCCGCGCTCCTACAATTGAGGTGTCACTCCGGCGTTGGCTGATCCAACTGCTCCAGCATCCACGCCACAAAATCCCTGATCTTGGGCACGTCCGCCGCGTGCTCGGGGTACGCCAGGTGATAGGCGTCGCGACTCGGCAGCGCGTGAGTCCAGGGGATAACCAGCTTGCCGTCGACCAGTTCCTCTTCCACCAGAAACCGTGGCAATAGCGCGACGCCGCACCCCACTTGGGCTGCGCGAATGCACATATAGAAGGTATCGAAACGCGGCCCATGATAACTGTGCTCGGTCTGATAGCCCTGACTCTCGAACCAGTCGTGCCAGGCTTGCGGGCGTGACGCGCTTTGCAGCAATACCAGTTCGCTTAGTTGCGTGGGTTCGTTAAATGGCGTGTCAGGCAAGCTGCCGGGCGAGCAAACCGGGATCAGCTCCTCGCTGAACAACTTCACGCATTCGGCCCCAGGCCGCGCACCCTGGCCGAAATAGAAGCTCACGTCGCAACGGCCCTGCGCCAGATCATCGCTCTCCTGTTCGTTGATCAGGTCTAGATGAATGTGTGGATGACGCAGACGCCAGCCTTTTAATCGCGGCACCAGCCAGCGTGCGCCGAAGGTTGAAGGTGTCGACACCCGCAGGACCTCAGTCTCGCCGCCGTAGGAGCGTAGGAAGTGGGTCGACATTTCGACCTGGCTCAGGATCTTGCGCACTTCACCCAGGTAAAGCGCGCCTGCGGGGGTCAGTTGCAGGCGTCGACGCACCCGACGGAACAACAAGTGCTGGAGCAAATCTTCCAGTTGCGCCACTTGTTTGCTCACCGCGCTTTGGGTCAGATTCAGCTCCTCGGCCGCGCGAGTAAAACTCAGGTGCCGGGTAACGGCTTCAAAACATTGCAGGGCGGTGATCGAAGGCAGGTGGCGTTTGTTCAGCATATTCAGGCCTTATGCATCAGCATGAAAAAAAGGAATGATATCTCGCCTAATGGTCGTTTGTTGGACTGCTTCAGGCCAGTTATTACTACAAGCTGACGAAATAACCGAATTTCAGTATTCCGCATTCGCTAGTCAGCGCTCAAGAATCAGGAGAAACCATGCTTACCGATCTGCTCACTCGCCTCGGTGTCGACCCCGTTCTGTATCAGAAGGGCGACACGCCTGTTCATACTCCTGTTGATGGCAGCAAGGTCGCTTCCGTCAGTTGGGAAGGTGCCGCTGAAGTCGAGCAGCGCATCACCCGCGCCGATCATGCGTTCGAAGCCTGGCGCAAGGTGCCAGCGCCGCGTCGCGGTGAGCTGATTCGTTTGTTCGGCGAGGCGTTGCGTACGCACAAGGCGGATCTGGGCGAACTGGTGTCGTGGGAAGCGGGCAAGATCACTCAGGAAGGTCTGGGTGAAGTGCAGGAGATGATCGATATCTGCGACTTCGCCGTCGGCCTGTCTCGCCAGATGTACGGTTTGACTATCGCGTCGGAGCGCCCAGGCCATCACATGCGTGAAACCTGGCATCCGCTGGGCATTGTGGGCGTGATCAGCGCGTTCAACTTCCCGGTAGCGGTCTGGTCGTGGAACACCGCGCTGGCGTTGGTCTGTGGCAACTCGGTGATCTGGAAACCCTCGGAAAAGACCCCACTCACTGCGCTGGCCTGCCAAGCGTTGTTTGATCGTGTCGTCAAGGGGTTTGCGGATGCGCCTGAATACCTGACGCAAGTGGTCATCGGGGGCCGTGATGCTGGCGCTGCGTTGGTCGACGACCCGCGTGTCGCACTGATCAGCGCCACCGGCAGCACGCGAATGGGCCGTGAAGTAGCGCCCAAAGTTGCGGCACGTTTCGCTCGTAGCATTCTTGAGTTGGGCGGCAACAACGCGATGATCCTCACGCCAAGCGCCGATCTGGACCTGGCGGTACGCGGCGTGCTGTTCAGCGCGGTGGGCACAGCCGGTCAGCGCTGCACCACGTTGCGTCGCTTGATCGCGCACCATTCAGTCAAGGCGGAATTTGTCGAGCGCCTCAAAGCAGCCTACGCCAAAGTGCGCATCGGTCATCCGCTGCAAGGCAATTTGATCGGCCCGTTGATCGACAAAGCCAGCTACGAAAATATGCAGGACGCGCTGGAGCAGGCCCTGAGCGAAGGCGGCAAGGTATTCGGTGGCACTCGTCAGTTGGAAGATCAATTCCCCAATGCGTATTACGTGTCACCTGCGATTGTTGAAATGCCGGAGCAGAGCGATGTGGTGCGCAGCGAAACTTTCGCGCCGATTTTGTATGTCATTGGCTATGACGACTTCGCTGAAGCCGTGCGCCTGAACAACGACGTACCGCAGGGCTTGTCTTCGTGCATTTTCACCACAGATGTGCGTGAGGCCGAGCAGTTTGTTTCGGCGCTGGGCAGCGATTGCGGAATCGCCAACGTCAACATCGGCCCGAGCGGCGCGGAGATCGGCGGGGCGTTCGGCGGCGAGAAGGAAACCGGTGGTGGTCGTGAGTCGGGGTCCGATGCGTGGAAAGGCTATATGCGTCGCCAGACCGCGACGGTGAACTACTCCCGCGAGTTGCCGCTGGCGCAGGGGATTACGTTTGATTGATATCTAGAACGGCCAGATGATTCTGGCGGTAGGAGCGTGGCTTGTCCCGCGATCTGCTGTGCAGCCGATCGCGGGACAAGCCACGCGCCTACATCTGTGATATTTGGAAAAAAGGTTTTGGCTGTGTCTCTTTCCGAGGTTTTGCGATGTCGCTACGCGAAGAGTGTCTGTGGGAAACGCTGACGCCGCAGAGGCCTGAGGCGCCGGCGTTGAAGGGCGAAGTTACAGTGGATGTCTGCGTCATCGGCGCGGGCATTACCGGGTTGTCGGCGGCGATTCATTTGCTCGAACAAGGCAAGAAGGTCGCCGTGGTGGAGGCCCATCGCACCGGCCAGGGCGGCTCCGGGCGTAACGTAGGATTGGTTAATGCAGGGCTGTGGATTCCTCCCGACGAAATCGAGGCCGGTTTCGGCGAGCCCATTGGCAGTCAGCTTAACAAGATGCTCGGCGACGCACCTTCGCTGGTGTTCAGCCTGATCGAAAAATACGCCATCGACTGTCAGGCACAACGCAAAGGCACGCTGCACATGGCGCACAACGCCCGCGGCCAGGCGGACTTGCGCAGCCGTGAAGAACAATGGAAACGTCGTGGTGCGCCGGTCGAGCTGCTAACCGGCAAGGCGTGTCAGGACGCCACCGGCACCAAGGAAATCACCTCGGCGCTGCTTGACCGTCGCGCCGGCACCATCAATCCGATGGCCTACACCAGTGGTTTGGCTGCTGCGGTTGGCAAGCTCGGTGGTCAGCGCTTCGATCATTCGCCAGTAAAAAAACTGGAGCGTCAGGGTGACCGCTGGTGCGTCGTCACCGAGCACGGTGCGGTAATCGCCGAGCAAGTGGTGATCGCGTCTAACGCCTATACCGAAGGCGAATGGAGCGAACTGCGACGTAACTTTTTCCCCGGTTATTACTACCAGGTCGCTTCGGCGCCACTGACCGAAGAGGCGGCTAAACAGATTTTGCCGGGCGGGCAGGGCTCATGGGACACGCGTCAGGTGCTGAGCAGCATTCGTCGCGACGCTGATGGCCGCTTGTTGCTCGGCAGTCTGGGCAACGGTAATCAAAAGCCGACCTGGTTCTTGAAAGCCTGGGCTGATCGGGTTCAGCAGCATTATTTCCCGTATCTGAAGAAGGTCGATTGGCAATACACCTGGACAGGATGCATCGCCTTTACGCCTGATCACCTGTTGCGCATGTTCGAGCCTGCCCCAGGATTGGTCGCAGTTACTGGTTACAACGGTCGTGGCAACACCACGGGCACGGTTGTGGGTAAAGCCTTCGCCGATTATCTGTGTACTGGTAATGCCAAAGCGCTGCCGATCCCCTTCGCAGGCATGCAGCCGCTGTCGGCAATTGGCTTGCGCAGCGCTTTATATGAGGCTGGCTTTTCGCTATACCATGCGGGCCAATGCCTTCGCATCGTGATTTAAGCGGAAAAAACCCTTCAACCAGCTGCGCTTTTTCGCGCATCCACTAACCTGAAATGGTGCGTCCCGTAGCGTCACCGCACCGGCGGTGTGCAGTTCGGTGACGCACGTTGTAACAACAGGGTTGTACATCTCGGTACGGAACGGTTGCGCATGTTATTTGGCTTGGTTGCTCTTTTTTAACGCAGGGTTGCACCTTGCGCGGTTTAGCCGGTTGCACGCCCAGTTGAAAAGGGCTCGAAACAGTCGAATAACAACAAGATGACGACTTTTTTTAGAATAAAAAACCGATGGCACGCCACTTGCTCAGAGCAACGTGTGGTCGCAGTGCTAATTAAAAACCTAGGAGCACCAACTCATGTCGCAGACGTTTTACAGGAAAGGCTTTCTGGCACTCGCAGTCGCTACTGCATTGGGTGCAGCTTCTTTTGCCCAAGCTGACGTCAAGATTGGCGTCGCTGGCCCAATGACTGGCGCCAACGCCTCGTTCGGTTTGCAGTACATGAAGGGCGCTCAGGCAGCCGCCGATGCCATCAACGCTGCTGGCGGTATCAACGGGGAGAAAATCGTTCTGGTCCAGGGCGATGACGCTTGCGAACCTAAACAGGCCGTCGCGGTTGCCAACAAAATGTCCCAGGACAAAGTCGCTGGTGTTGTCGGCCACTTCTGTTCGTCGTCGACCATCCCTGCGTCGGAAGTCTATGACGAAGCTGGCATCATCGCGATCACGCCGGGTTCGACCAACCCAACCGTTACCGAGCGTGGTTTGGGCGCGATGTTCCGCATGTGCGGTCGTGACGATCAGCAGGGCATCGTCGCTGGCGATTACATCGTCGACGTACTCAAAGGCAAGAAAGTCGCTGTCATCAACGACAAGGACACCTACGGCAAAGGCCTGGCAGACGCTACCGCCAAGCAACTGACCGCGCGTGGCGTGAAGCCTGTTCTGGAAGAAGGTCTGACTCGCGGCGAGAAAGATTTCAGCGCCCTGGTGACCAAAATTCGCTCCGTTGGCGCTGACGTTGTCTACTTCGGTGGCCTGCACCCGGAAGCCGGCCCACTGGTTCGCCAGTTGCGTGAGCAAGGTCTGAAAGACGTGAAGTTCATGTCCGACGATGGCGTCGTTACCGACGAATTGGTCACCACCGCTGGCGGCGCGCAGTACGTCGATGGCGTGTACATGACCTTCGGCGCCGACCCGCGCATGCTGCCAGACAGCAAGGCTGTGGTAGACCAGTTCCGCAAGGCTGGCTACGAGCCTGAAGGCTACACCTTGTACGCTTATGCTTCGGTCCAGGCTCTGGCCGCTGGCTTCAACGGCGCCAAGTCGAACAAAGGCGAAGACGCTGCCAAGTTCCTCAAAGCCCACCCTGTGAAAACTGTTATGGGTGAGAAATCCTGGGACGCCAAGGGCGACCTGAAAGTCTCCGACTACGTGGTTTACCAGTGGGACAAAGACGGTAAATACCATCAGCTCGAAAAGCAGAAGTAAGTTGAGTGCTGAGTCCGATTGCCGATTACACGAGGTTGGACTCGCGTAATCAGCCGTCCGGTTAATGGGGTCTGCACCTCGGCGGCCTGTGATTTCTTCTGTAGCCATATGCGTCCGTCCCGCCACACCTCACGAGGGTGTTCGCGGGCCGGTTCCACCGTGGCCTTTAAAGTTTGTGAGCGTGCGTGATGGACGGTATTTTCCTGCAACAAATGATCAACGGCCTGACCCTTGGTTCGGTCTACGGCCTGATCGCCATTGGTTACACGATGGTGTACGGCATTATCGGCATGATCAACTTCGCCCACGGCGATGTGTACATGATCTCTGCCTATCTAGCGGCAATCGGCTTGGCCGTGCTGTCGTTCTTCGGTGTTGAGTCCTTCCCTTTCCTGATTCTCGGCACGCTGATCTTCACCATCGTGGTGACGGGTGTGTATGGCTTCGTCATCGAGCGGGTGGCCTACAAGCCATTGCGTAACTCGACTCGTCTGGCACCGCTAATCAGTGCCATTGGCATTTCCCTGATCCTGCAAAACTATGCGCAGATCGCCCAGGGGCCGCGCCAACAAGGCGTACCGACCCTGCTCGAAGGCGCTTGGCGTTTTGATATCGGCACAGGCTTCGTGCAGATCACCTACACCAAGATTTTCATTCTGATTGCCGCTTTCGTCGGCATGGGTGTGCTCACCTACATCATTAAGTACACCAAGCTGGGCCGGATGTGCCGCGCCACTCAACAGGATCGCAAGATGGCGTCGATCCTGGGCATCAACACTGACCGGGTCATTTCCTATGTGTTCGTCATCGGTGCGGCCATGGCGGCGTTGGCCGGTGTGTTGATCACTATGAACTACGGCACTTTCGACTTTTTCGCCGGCTTCGTCATCGGTATCAAGGCCTTCACTGCTGCGGTCTTGGGCGGGATTGGTTCGTTGCCGGGCGCAATGCTCGGGGGGTTGATCCTTGGGGTTGCCGAGTCGCAATTCTCCGGGCTGGTCAACTCCGATTACAAAGACGTGTTCAGTTTCGGCCTGTTGGTGGTGATTCTGATTTTCCGTCCTCAAGGCCTGCTGGGTCGCCCACTCGTGGCGAAGGTGTAAGTATGTCCGCTCCTATCAAACCCATCGACATCAAACAAAGTGTGATCGACGCGGTCATTGCCGGATTGCTCGCGTTGATCGTCTTCGGCCCTATCGTCGGCATCGTGCTCGACGGTTACGGTTTCAACCTACAACCCACTCGCGTGGCCGTGCTGGTCGGCGTGGTGATGGTCGGTCGTCTGTTGCTGAGCCTGTTCATGCAGACGCCCAAAGGCGTAGCTATCACGCAAAGCTTCGAAAGCGCAGGCTCTGGCGTGCATGTGCTGCCACCGGACTACAAGTCGCGACTGCGTTTCATTATTCCGGCCATGATCGTGATCGCCATCGTGTTCCCGGTGTTTGCTGACAAGTACGTGCTGACGGTCGTCATTCTCGGTCTGATCTACGTGTTGCTGGGCCTGGGCCTGAACATCGTGGTCGGCCTGGCCGGCTTGCTCGATCTGGGCTACGTGGCGTTCTACGCCATCGGTGCTTATGGTCTTGCTTTGGGTTATCAATATTTGGGGTTGGGTTTCTGGTCGGCATTGCCGCTGGCTGCCATTGCCGCAGCGCTGGCGGGTTGCATTCTGGGGTTTCCGGTGTTGCGTATGCATGGCGACTATCTGGCCATCGTGACCTTGGGCTTCGGTGAAATCATTCGTCTGGTGCTGAACAATTGGCTGTCCTTCACGGGTGGCCCGAACGGCGTTGCAGTACCTGCGCCGACCTTTTTCGGCTTGGAGTTTGGCCGTCGCGCCAAAGATGGCGGTATCCCGATTCACGAATATTTCGGTTTCGACTACAACCCGGACCTGAAATTTATCTTTATCTATGGGGTGCTGTTCCTGGTGGTGGTGGCCGTGCTTTACGTCAAGCACCGCCTGACCCGCATGCCAGTTGGTCGGGCCTGGGAAGCCCTGCGTGAGGACGAAATCGCCTGCCGCTCCATGGGTCTGAACCATGTATTGGTCAAGCTTTCGGCGTTCACCATCGGCGCATCGACAGCGGGTCTGGCTGGGGTATTTTTCGCCAGCTATCAAGGCTTCATCAACCCAACCTCATTCACTTTCTTCGAGTCGGCATTGATTCTTGCCATCGTCGTACTGGGTGGCATGGGCTCGACCGTGGGCGTGGTGATCGCGGCATTCGTCTTGACCGTTGCCCCTGAGTTGTTGCGCAGCTTCGCCGAGTACCGCGTGCTGCTGTTTGGCATCCTGATGGTGCTGATGATGATCTGGCGGCCTCGTGGCCTGATTCGTATCAGCCGTACCGGCGTGCGTCCACGCAAAGGCGTCCTGGTGAAAGCGGAGGGCGTGCGATGAGCGACGAAATCGTTCTGTCCGTCGAAAACCTGATGATGCACTTCGGTGGCATCAAGGCCCTGAGTGATGTCAGCCTCAAGGTGCGTCGTAATTCGATCTTCGCCTTGATCGGCCCGAACGGCGCAGGCAAAACCACAGTCTTCAATTGCCTGACTGGTTTCTACAAAGCCACCGGCGGTCGGATCAATCTGCATACGCGCGGCACCACGACCAACGTGATCCAACTGCTGGGCGAGCCGTTTCAGGTGACGGATTTTGTGTCGCCCAAAAGCTTCGCCAGCCGGGTGTTCTACAAAATGTTCGGCGGCACGCATCTGGTGAACCGGGCCGGCTTGGCACGTACCTTCCAGAACATTCGCCTGTTCAAGGAAATGTCGGTCATCGAGAACCTTTTGGTGGCTCAGCACATGTGGGTTAACCGCAACATGCTGGCTGGCATCCTCAACACCAAGGGTTATCGCAAAGCCGAAGAAGATGCCATGAGCACGGCGTTTTACTGGCTGGAAGTGGTGGACTTGGTGGACTGCGCCAACCGCTTGGCGGGTGAATTGTCCTACGGCCAGCAACGCCGTCTGGAAATAGCCCGCGCCATGTGTACCCGTCCGCAAGTCATCTGCCTGGACGAACCGGCCGCAGGCCTGAACCCACAAGAAACCGAAGCGCTGAGTGGCATGATCCGCCTGCTGCGCGACGAGCACGACATGACCATTGTGCTGATCGAACACGACATGGGCATGGTCATGGGGATTTCCGACGATATCGTCGTGCTTGACCACGGCAATGTGATTGCCATGGGCGGGCCGGAGCAGATCCGCAACGATCCGAAAGTGATTGCCGCGTATCTGGGTGCTGATGAAGAGGAGTTGGTATGAGTAAGCCGATCCTCGAACTGAAAGAGATCGACGTGTATTACGGGCCGATCCAGGCCCTGAAAAAAGTCTCGCTGCACATTGATGAAGGCGAAACCGTGAGCCTAATCGGCTCCAACGGCGCGGGCAAGTCCACCCTGCTGATGTCGATCTTCGGTCAGCCGCGCGCAGCCAGCGGGCAGATCATCTATCAGGGCACCGACATCACCCAAAAGTCCTCGCACTACATCGCCTCCCACGGCATTGCGCAGTCGCCGGAAGGGCGTCGGGTGTTCCCCGACATGTCGGTGGAAGAGAACCTGATGATGGGCACCATCCCGATTGGCGATAAATTCGCCAGCGAAGACATGCAGCGCATGTTCGAGCTGTTCCCACGGCTCAAGGAGCGCCGTAACCAGCGTGCGATGACCATGTCTGGCGGTGAGCAGCAGATGCTGGCGATTGCCCGCGCGCTGATGAGTCGTCCCAAGTTGCTGTTGCTGGATGAACCCAGCCTGGGTCTGGCGCCGATCATCGTGAAGCAGATCTTCTCGACGCTGCGGGAATTGGCGAAGAGCGGTATGACGATCTTCCTGGTTGAGCAAAACGCCAACCACGCGCTGCGGCTGTCGGATCGTGCATATGTGATGGTCAATGGTGAGATTCGTCTTACAGGTACTGGTCAGGAACTGCTGACTAACGATGAAGTGAGGAACGCCTATCTCGGCGGTCACTGATTCTCAAAAGGCTTGATTGCAAGCAAACGCGCCCCGGGTGATTTCACTCGGGGCGCTTTGTTTTTCAATTGTGGAAAACAATTTTGAGCAGTTGCCAAAGTGCGCCACAAAGCCGTTGCAAATGGTTGTTTTGTCACGGTTTTGACTTGTTCAGTTTTACTGTGGAGCCGACTGTGAATAAGTTGGGAGTAGGTGGCTGCAAGCCTTGTAGATCAAGGGCTGTAGCGATGCGATCAAATTATGAACAGTTGTTTCGGACGGTATTTTTGAGGGCTTTGTCAATGTGCCGCGATCTGGTTTTTTATACAGGTTTTAGCATCGCTGTTCCTGTGGATAACTCTGTGTGCAACCGTTGGAAAGACCGCCGCAGGTAGCGCAATCTCTAGCTGCAATGGTTTCAAAGGTTCGCTTGCTTATCGTTGTTACGATTTTGTGGCGGATACGTTTCAGCAGATTCGGCCAAAAACCTGGTCGGGGTTGATTGAGCGATGTTTATGGCATGACCTGGTCTTTAATGAGTTGCCCCCGGATTTTGTGGGTCTGACTGTGGATAAGGTGGGTAAAACTATCTGAAGCCCTGATGGCATAAGGCTTTAGGGTGGTTGGCTGTTTTTTGTACAGCTAACGGCGAGTGTAATCGTCTTCATGCAGCTACTTGCCCCTGAGCCCTTTGCGCGGGCATTCTCCAGAGCTTTCCTACACGTCACCCCCGTTGCGTGAAATTCGATTGCATTAATAAAGCGCTTATCCCGATAAGCCCACAGCCCTTAGTCAGGAGAACGAAATGACTTCTACCGTGTTCATCACCGGCGCTACTTCCGGATTTGGCGAAGCTTGCGCTCGTCGTTTTGCCGAGGCTGGTTGGTCGCTGGTACTGACTGGCCGTCGTGAAGAGCGTCTGAGCGCCCTGAGCGCCGAATTGTCGAAGCAGACGAAGGTCCACACGCTGGTGCTGGATGTGCGTGATCGTGCAGCCATGCAGGCAGCAATCGACGGGTTACCGCAAGAGTTCGCGACGATCCGTGGCCTGATCAACAACGCAGGCCTGGCGCTGGGGATCGATCCTGCGCCCAAATGCGATCTGGACGATTGGGACACCATGATCGACACCAACGTCAAAGGGTTGGTCTATGCCACCCGCTTGTTGCTCTCGCGGCTGATTGCCCATGGTCGCGGCGCCAGTATCGTCAACCTTGGTTCGGTGGCAGGCAACTACCCGTATCCGGGCGGTAACGTGTACGGCGGCACCAAGGCGTTTGTCGGTCAGTTTTCGCTGAACCTGCGCAACGACCTGATTGGCACCGGTGTGCGTGTGACCAACCTTGAGCCGGGCCTGTGTGAAAGCGAGTTCTCGCTGGTACGTTTCGGTGGGGATAAAGCCAAGTACGACGCAACCTACGCCGGCGCCGAGCCGATCCAACCGCAGGACATTGCCGACACCATTTTCTGGATCATGAACACCCCGGCGCACGTCAACATCAATAGCCTCGAACTGATGCCCGTGAGCCAGACCTGGGCCGGTTTTGCGATTGATCGGACTCGTGGCTAATCGCCCACGATTGCCCGCTGTTGTTCATCCGTCGCTGCGTGCCATTGACGGAAGTTTCCAATGTGGCGGGGGATCGGCTGTAGGAGTGAACTTGTTCGCGAGGCGGCGTTAGAGACACACCGCGCTGGTCGCCTCGCTAACAAGTTGGCTCCTACAGAGCGGCGGCGTCAGCTTTGAAGTAGTGCGCCAGGCCGATGTAGCAGGTCGCCAAGTGATAGGGCGTCGTGGAGGGCATGTCGCTGCGGCTGACGTTGCCGTTACTGTCTAGGCATTCGTTCCAGCCTGTGGCATGCAGAAAGCGTTGTTGCAGCGCGCTCAGCTGGCACGTCAATAAGGCTTCGCTGTCGGGGCGCAAGGTCAAGGCACGCAGGTATTCAGCCTGAGCCCAGATCCGTTGCGTGGTGTCCTTCATTGATCCATCTGCATGCAGCATGGCCGCCACAGCGCCGGTTTTTGGATCGACACCTTGCACTTGTGCGTAGGCGAAAGCCTGGGTCAGCGAGCGATGCAACGGGCTGCCGCGCAGATGCTCGGAGGACTCCAGCAGAAAGAACCATTCGAACTGATGCCCCGGCTCGAACCAGTTATCCACAGCGTCCAGCGGTTTTTCCAACATCACCCCATGCTCGACATCGACGAAGCGCTGTTGCATGCCAGCGACCAGTGCTGCCAGCGCTGCCAGTGTTTCGGGGTCTTCGCGTACTTGCAGTGTGGCCAGGAACGCTTCGGCCAGATGCATCAACGGGTTCTGCAGCGGCCCAGCGCCCAGCGAAGACCAATCCTCGGCCAACACGGCGTCATACAACCCATCACCCTCAGAGAAACGCTCGGTCACTACGTGCAGCGCGGCGTTGAGGGTCGATTCAACCAGGGGCTCCCGAACCTTTGCCCAGTAATGCGCACAGGCGAAGACAATGAAAGCATGGGTGTAGAGGTCCTTGCGGCGGTCTAGCGGTGCGCCCTGTGGATCGATGCTGTAGAACCAGCCGCCGTGCTCTGAGTCGTGAAAATGCCGCTGCAGAGAACGAAATAACGCGGCGGCGCGGGCACTGGCTTCAGGCACGGCAGGATCGTTTATCAGGCTGGAAAACAAAAACAGCTGCCGCGCACAGGCCATCGCCCGGTAGCGCTGCGGTGGCAACGGCTGATGGTGTGCGTCAACGGCTTCGTACGGCAGCGCCAGCTCGGCGTTCCAGCCGCTATGCAGCCACATGGGCACGATCACTTGCATGAAGTGCTGATGCACGGCGGTGAACAGCGCGTTCAGTTGCGACTTGTCGGCAGGAGGGAGGGCGTCAGGCATCGATTGGCGTCACAGCAAGGGCAAATTGCGCGACATGGTAGCAGGCGGCGAGGATTGCAGGGGGAGAGCGGGGTGACTGATTAACACCCGTCTGAGCTGGCGGAGATTACGAAGGCTGCGATGGGTTTTCCTGACACATCGCAATCGTAGCCTTCATGGCCCCGGCAATGCCTACAACAGATTCGCCCCCCGGCAAAAAACACATGGGCTGGACATCTCAGGCGGCTTCGGTCAGCAGTCCCTGACGTTCGATGAAGGCGATGATGGCTTCAAGACCCTGTCCGGTCTTCTGGTTACTGAACACGAACGGCTTGTCGCCACGCATCTTCCTAGTGTCGCGGTCCATCATTTCCAGCGACGCGCCCACCAGTGGTGCGAGGTCGATTTTGTTGATCACCAACAGGTCGGATTTGCAGATGCCTGGGCCGCCTTTACGTGGCAGTTTGTCGCCGGCCGAGACGTCGATCACGTAAATCGTCAGGTCCGACAGTTCAGGGCTGAAGGTCGCAGACAAATTGTCGCCGCCCGATTCGACGATGATCAGATCAAGCCCTTCAAAGCGGCGGTTCAACTGGTCGACGGCTTCCAGGTTGATCGAGGCATCTTCGCGAATGGCCGTGTGCGGGCAGCCGCCGGTTTCCACACCGATGATGCGCTCTGGCGCCAGTGCCTCGTTGCGCACCAGAAAGTCGGCGTCTTCGCGGGTGTAGATGTCGTTGGTGACGACGGCCAGGTTATAGCGGTCGCGCAGCGCCAGGCACAGGGCCAGGGTCAGCGCGGTTTTACCGGATCCGACTGGGCCGCCGATACCGACGCGCAAGGGTTGGCTGTTCATTGAGGTTCTCCGTTGATCTTTTTTAGGCACAACCAGTCAGGACCGAAACAGTCGGCTGTATTGGCGTTCGTGGGCCATGCTCGCCAACGCCAGGCCGAACGGGGCGCTGCCGATGTGTCGAGGGTCTTGTGTGGTGGCGTGCTGTTGCGCGCGTTGCAGCAACGGCAACAGCTCGCTGGTGAGTCGTTGTGCGGCCTGCTGGCCCAACGGCAGGGTTTTCATCAGAACCGCCAGTTGATTTTCCAGCCAGCTCCACAGCCAGGCAGCCAGCGCATCCTGAGGCGTGATATGCCAGGCGCGCGCGGCCAGGGCCCAGCACAGGGCCAGGTGCGGTTCATCCAACTGTTCGAGAAAACGCCGTGCGGGCTCATCCATTTCGGGCAGTCCGATCAGCAATTGCCGCAGTGAGTAGCCCATCTGTCGGCTTTCCAGATGCAGCTCGCGGGTCTCGCGACTGGCGCGATGTTCCTGACTCAGTTGCAACAGTGTGCTCCAGTTATCCTCGGTGGCGGCTATGCAGTGGGCCAGCAACAATGGTGCTTCGAAGCGAGCCAGATTGAGCAGCAATTGATCGCCGATCCAGCGTCCGGCGCTGGCAGGATCGGTGACGATCGATTGCTCCACCGCCATTTCCAGCCCTTGTGAGTAGCTGTAGCCGCCAATCGGCAACTGCGGACTGGCCAGACGCAAAAGCGCCCAGGCGCTGTTCATAGACGAACGCCGAAATGGTGAATCTTTGGCGCGTAGTTGAAATCTTCTTCACCTGCGCGCGAGTGATGATGACCGCCGCCATAAGCGCCATGTTCCGGCGAAAAGGGCGCTTCGATGGATTCGCTGGTAGCGCCCAGCTGATCAAGCATTGCCTTGAGCACGTAATCGTCGAGCAGGCGCAGCCAGCCGTTACCCACTTGCAATGCGACGTGGCGATTGCCCAAGTGGTAAGCGGCACGTGTCAGCTCCAAAGCGCTGCTGCACGTCACGTGCATCAGTTGTTCAGGGCGCGCGCAGACACGCACGACGCGGCCGTCTTCGGCCCTGAGGAATTCGCCGTCGCGTAGCGGTGGCTGGCCGCGCTCAAGAAACAGCCCGACGTCTTCACCTTCTGCACTGAAGCAGCGCAGGCGACTCTTGCTACGAGCTTCGAAATTCAAATGCAGTTCGGCAGCCCATTGGGCTTGAGGTTCGATTCTTTGGTGAATCACCAGCATCAGAAAGTTTCCAGCCAAGAGCGATGCAATAGCCAGAGCAAGGGGCTTGCCAACCGGGATAACTGTAGGAAACAACCTACATTTCAAGGAGGAGTGCTAGAGAGTGGGCGCGGCTTCGTTCTGTTTTGGTGCGCCATCGATGAGCTTGCACTGATTTGATGCTTTTGTGGCGGTGGGAGCGATTTTGCAGGACTACTCGGTACTTCCCAGCCCCTGCCAACGCTTGGCGCCGATAAAGATGAAGCGCAGTTGCTGGGTAATCTTGGCGCGTGGCGTCAGGTGTTCGGCCAAGGTCGCAGGTGGCGGGTCTATCAGTTCGGGCAGCATGGCAAACACGCTTTTCACCACAAGGTCAGCCATCACTGCCAAATCGTTGGTGTTGAGGTGCTGAAACTTGGGCATGGACGCAAGGTCGGTGGTCAGGTCCGCGATGATGGCTTCGCGCAGAGCCCCCAACGCCTGCCGCACTTTTAACGAGCCGCCGTATTGCTCACGGGCCAAAAACAAAAATTGAGACCGGTTGGCGGCCACGTCATCGAGAAATATCCGTACCGACGCGTCGATGATGCCTGTCTCGATTGAGTCGTTGTGTCTGACGCGGCGAATAGTTTCGCGGAAGGTCTGACCCACCTCGCTGACCAGCGCCAGGCCCAGGTGATCCATATCGTTGAAGTGACGATAAAACCCTGTCGGCACGATCCCCGCCGTTTTAGCCACTTCGCGCAGGCTCAGGCTGCCAAATCCTCGTCCGCTGTCCATCAGGCCTCTGGCTGCATCGAGCAAGGCGTGGCGGGTTTGCTGTTTTTGTTCGGCGCGGGGCAGCATGGGATGGGCAGTGTTCTGGCTGAGCATTGCGCTGCACTCTAACAAATGCGCTTGCGCTGCGTCGAACCCGGTTTTCTGGACAGCTATGGCCGCATGCAGGCAGATCGAATAGAAAAAGCCCGGCACGGTGGCCGGGCTTTCTCATCAGCAGTCGATGTGATCATGAAACTCGCTGGTACTGTTGAATCAGGCGATCAGGACCGTTGTCGGCCACACGTTGGTATTGCTGAATCAAACGATCTTTGCCGTCCTGAGCGAGGGTCGACATGACTGCTTGCTGACTGTCTTTCATTTCGCCGATGACAGGTTGTTCGCTGGCAGGCATGGCGAACGCGCTGGTGGCGAGAAGAGAAAGAGTCAGGCTAAGCAGCAGTGGGTGTTTCATGGTTGGGTTGCTCCCCCGAAGGGCATTTAAAAAATGTGGAGCGGATCATACAGCGGGTTTGTCGATATAAAAGTTCATAGAAATGATGGTAACAATCGACAAAAATGATTGTGCAAGCAAAGCCACGTAAATCAAGGCCTCCAGCGGCTACGTTTTGCCCTGTAAGGGTGATTTCAGAGCCTTCGCTGCGCCATTGTGGAACCCCCGAACGGTCGTGTTGTATCGAAAACTCTTCACGGCAACCAAACCCGCAGGACTTTTGTCAGTCCAAGCGCTAAGACGTTTGCGACGCGCACTGGATGACGCGTCGGTATTGGGGAGAAAACGCAATGACGCGAAGCCGTAAGATTTTTGCCTGGACAGGCGCCATTTTGGTGCTCTTGATTGCCATCCTGATCATCGTTATCGCGACCTTTGACTGGAACAGGATCAAACCCACACTGAACGAAAAAGTCTCTGAAGCCCTTCATCGACCGTTTGCCATCAACGGTAATCTGGCGGTGAATTGGAGTCGTGAGCCAAACGAAGGCGGCTGGCGTGCATGGGTGCCGTGGCCGCACCTGTCGGCTGAAGACATTACGCTGGGCAACCCTGAATGGTCGAAGACTGCGCAAATGGTCACTCTCAAGCGCGTTGAATTTCGACTCTCGCCATTGCCGTTACTGACGCAGATCCTCTCCATCCCCCGCATCGACTTGACCGAGCCCAACGCCAAACTTGAGCGTCTGGCGGACGGTCGCGCCAACTGGGTGTTTGATCTACCGCAAAGCGATCCGAATGCCGAGCCCTCAAAGTGGGTCATGGACATTGGCGCCATCGGCTTCGATAAAGGCTTTGTGAGCGTCAACGATCAGACCCTCAATACCCAAGTCGACGTGGTGATTGATCCGCTGGGCAAACCGATTCCGTTCAGTGACATCGTCGGCAGTAGCGAGGCGCAGAAGGTCCAGGACAAAGGTGCGTCAACCCAGGATTACGCATTCGGTTTTACCGCCAAAGGGCAATATCACGGTCAGAAACTCAATGGCAGTGGCAAGTTCGGTGGGTTGTTGGCGCTAAAAAACGCAGCGCTGCCGTTTCCGGTTCAGGCCGATGTCAGCGCCGGTAAAACCCACGTGGCGGTCGCGGGGACCGTGATCGATCCGCAAAACCTCGGCGAACTCGACCTGCGTCTGAAGCTGTCTGGCGATAGTCTGGGTAATCTGTATCCGCTGACTGGCGTGACCCTGCCGGATTCTCCTCCTTATGCCACCGACGGTCGCCTGATTGCTCATCTGCATGACACGGCAGGGGCATCATTCAAATACCAGAGCTTCAACGGCAAGATTGGCGACAGCGATATCCATGGTGATCTGAGTTTTGTCGCCAGTCAGCCCCGGCCAAAATTGACGGGTGCGCTGGTTTCCAATCAACTGCTGATGGCTGATTTGAAGCCATTGATCGGTGCCGATTCCAACGCGCAGCAGAAGAATCGTGGCGGTGAGAGCAAGCAACCAGCAGATAAGGTGTTGCCCGTTGAAGAGTTCAAGACCGACCGCTGGGGCGCGATGGATGCTGACGTGGAGTTCACCGGCAAGAAAATCGTGCAGAGCGCCGAGCTGCCGTTTACCGATCTCTACACTCATGTGGTGCTGAACGATGGTCAGCTTAGCCTGCAACCACTGCGGTTCGGCGTTGCGGGCGGCAAGCTGGACGCCGATATTCGCTTGAACGGACACACTCAGCCGCTGGAAGGGCGGGCGAAGCTGAGTGCGCGAAATTTCAAGCTCAAGCAGTTGTTTCCGACGTTTGAACCAATGAAAACCAGCTTTGGCGAGCTCAATGGCGACGCCGATATCAGCGGCAAAGGCAACTCGGTCGCTGCATTATTAGGCACGGCCAACGGCGAAATGAAGATGCTGATCAACGACGGCGCGATCAGCCGTGACCTGATGGAGATCGCAGGTCTTAATGTTGGTAACTATGTGGTCGGCAGGCTGTTCGGTGATAAGGAAGTGAAGATCAATTGTGCCGCGACTGACTTAGGTATCAAGAATGGGCTGGCGACTACCAGGCTGTCGGTGTTCGACACCGAGAACGCGATCATCTATATCGACGGCACGGCCAATTTCAAGACCGAACAACTGGACATGAAGATCAGCCCTGAGTCCAAAGGCTTCCGTGTGTTCTCGCTGCGTTCGCCGTTGTATGTGCGTGGCGCCTTTGCCAAGCCGAGTGCGGGGGTTGAATCCGGGCCGTTGTTGCTGCGCGGTGCCGGGATGGTATTGCTGGCCGCAGCAGTTGGGCCAGCGGCAGGGCTGTTGGCGTTGGTCGCGCCTAGCGGCGGTAATCAACCTAACCAATGTGCGGTGCTGCTGGAGCAGATGCGCTCAGGCAAGGCGCCGAAGACCGTGAAGTAAGTGGCACGGCGATCGTTTGGCTAGCAAAAAATCCTGCAAAAACTGACTTCCGACTGGGTTATCGGGACAGCCGCTACAAAAAAAGCCAGGACTCGGTCCTGGCTTTTGCGTTGCAGGGGTGTCAATCAGAGCCCGTCGAGCAGGTCCGCCATGTCATCGGCGTGCTCTTCTTCCTGCTCAAGGATTTCCTCGAAGAGGCGGCGCGTGGTGGGGTCCTTGTCGCCGATGTACTGGATAATTTCGCGATAGCTGTCAATCGCAATTCGCTCAGCAACCAAGTCTTCGGTCACCATTTCTTTGAGCGTTTTACCCGCGACGTACTGCGCGTGGGAGTTTTTCGACAGCGTGTCCGGGTCGAATTCCGGCTCGCCACCCAGCTGCACAATACGCTCTGCCAGCTTATCGGCATGCTCGGCCTCTTGCGTGGCGTGCTCCAGAAACTCCTCGGCGGCGACATGGGCTTTCACGCCTTTGGCCATGAAGTAGTGGCGCTTGTAACGCAGCACGCAGACCAACTCAGTGGCCAGCGATTCGTTGAGCAGGCGCAATACGGTTTCGCGATCGGCACTGTAGCTTTCGGTCACAGCCCCATTTTCAACATTCTTCCGTGCGCGCTCGCGCAGGGTGCTCACACTCGATAGTTCGGTCATCATCAATCTCCAGGGCTAATCCGGTTATCCCTTCGCGCTCTTGGTGCGTCAGTCGTCTATTGCATTGACTGGCGCCTGGCATGATCGGGTCCTTATCTGTGAGTAGTGAGCCAGCGGAAAAGTTTTATCTGATTTGCCAATGACTAGCGTCTGTTGCAGGGCATGAGTGCGGTGATCCAGTCTGTCATCGGCTTACTGTTACCGTATTGCCTTAGGCGCTGCCACGGGGCGGGCGCCGAAGCTGCTTTATCCTCAGCGCAAGGAGCACGCTCATGACGCAAGACCAGGCCACGCGTTATCCCATTGTGTTGGTGCCGGGGTTCTTTGGGTTTGTGAAACTGGTGGTTTATCCATATTGGTTCGGCATCGTGCCTGCGTTGCGTCGTGGCGGCGCGACGGTGATTCCGGTGATGGTCTCGGCGCTGAACTCATCCGAGATCAGGGGCGAGCAACTGCTGGGGCGCATTGAGGAAATCCTGCGGGAAACAGGCGCCGCCAAGGTCAACCTGATCGGTCACAGCCAAGGCGCGATCACCATTCGTTATGCCGCCGCCAAACGCCCGGATCTGGTGGCATCTGTCACCTCCGTCGCCGGGCCCAACCATGGCTCGGAACTGGCCGATTACATCGAGTCGCGCTTTCCCATTCACACCGCGCGTGGACGGTTGCTCAACGCCGCGCTCCTTGTGGTGGGGTGGGCGATGCACCTGCTGGACACCGGTTACCGTGGCACCCGTCTGCCGACTGATCTCGATGCGGCGCACCTTTCGCTGACGACTCAAGGCATGGCGAGTTTCAACAGCCAGTTCCCGCAGGGGCTACCCACCACGTGGGGCGGGCAGGGCGCAGAACTGGTCAACGGTGTGCGTTATTACTCTTGGTCCGGCACCCTGCAACCGGGGCGCACCAATAGAGGATGGAACCGCCTGGACGGTACGAATGTGACCTGTCGGATATTCGCCAGCACGTTCACAAAAGAGCGAGGGCAATCTGATGGCATGGTCGGGCGCTTCAGTTCGCATTTGGGCACGGTCATCGGGGATGACTATCCGCTCGACCATTTCGACATCGTCAACCAGAGCCTTGGCCGGGTGGGCAAGGGGGCCAATCCTGTCGGGCTATTTCTTGAACATGCCGCGCGTCTTAAGGCCGCTGGCCTTTAACGGTTTGCCCCGATGACGGGGATCACCCAGGTGCCGGCTCACACCGTTGGGGAAGGGCGCAACGGTGTGGTCCAGCGTTCTGCCAGGATGACACCTGCCAAGGTCAGTGCGCCGCCGAACAAGTGATACAGGGCAAGCTGCTCACCCAGGACAATGGCGGCGATCAGAGCGGTCAGCAGTGGGATCAGGTTGAAAAACAGCGTCGTGCGGCTCGGCCCCAGGATGCTGATTGATTTCATCCACAGCAACGGTGCAAGCATGGATGTCGGGATGCAGGCGTACAGCACCAGCGTAACGTTGTTCAGGTTGAGCCCGGTTTTCTGCGAAAAAACGAACAACGGCAATAGCACCACAATCGCCACCAGAATCTGCAGATACAGCAACTGCAATGGCGGTAGGCCCAGTTTCCATTTCTTCAGCAGCGTGCTGTAAGTCGCGTACGCCACGGTCGCGATGAGCATCATGAAATCGCCCATGTTGACGCCGTGGGCCATCAGCACCGTTAAACTGCCCTGCGACACCACAAACAAAACGCCCAGAAACGACAGCACGGCGCCCACCAGCGTGCCCATGGTCAGGCGGTTGCCCAATGTGACCATGGACATCGCCAGGGTCACGATAGGCACCAGCGACAGGATGATGCCCATGTTGGTGGCGGTGGTGAGCGCTGCGGCGAAGTACGCCAGGCTCTGGTAAATCGCCATGCCCAATACCGCAAGTACGGCGATTTTGCCGAGATTGGGTTTGATGATTGCCCAGTTCTTCAGCACAGGCACCAGCAAAAACGGCGTGAATAGGATGCCCGCGAGCAGCCAGCGGTAAAAGCCGATCTCGGCAGGAAAGATGCGACCCGCTGCGGCTTTGGTAATGACGTTATTGCCCGCCCAGATGCAGACGGTCAGCAAGGGATAAAGGTATTGCATGGGGGCAACCGTCGCAAAGATGAGCGCGCATTATCCGCTTGTCGGCTGTGGCGTCCACCTGACCTTTGCATCGAATGCCGGGTTATTCGCAATGGGCAGCGGGGCGGGGTTTTCGTAAGGGTATAAGCCCAGGCTCGACTGATATATGCGGCAACAGTTTTTGTCTACACTGCACCGAATGCCGCCAGTTGTGCGGCGATCCTGGAGATGAATAGATGAAGATGCTGCGTGTTCCTTTGTTGGTCGTGGGGCTGTTGATGTGCGCCCAGGGTTTTGCCGCCACCGCGCAACAGAACAAGATGACTACCTGTAACGCCGATGCCAGCGCCAAATCCCTCAAAGGCGACGAGCGTAAAGCCTTCATGAGCACCTGCCTCAAGGCCGCCCCGCCACCTGTTGCGACTCAGCAGGAAAAAATGAAAACCTGTAACGCCACCGCTAGCACTCAAGCCCTGAAAGGCGATGCACGGAAAAGTTTTATGAGTGATTGTCTCAAGAAGAAATAAATTCCTGGCCCGTTGTCCGAGCGTCGGAAACACGCTGGCGGCGCTGTATTTCCTGCGATTGCGGCCGATGATCCGGGTTGCAATCGCAGTGTCTTAGCGTGACGGTCTGCCTTGGTCTTCGGACCGCTGGTTCTCCACTCAGATCGCTGGCAGACTGCCCACCTCTTCAGGCCGCTCGTTTTGAGGCTGTATGCCAACGTTTTCGCCCCGTCATGTTTTCCTGGCCAGCTGGATTCTTGTGTTCGGCGGCTTATTGTTGGTCCTTCCGCTCAACCTTTTACCCAGTTTGCTGGCCGGGTTGCTGGTGTACGAGCTGGTCGACATGCTCACCCCGCAGCTTCAGCGCCTGATCGCCGGCGAGCGTGCCCGCTGGTTGGCGGTGGCGTTGCTTGGCACCTTGGTGGTAACCGCCCTGGCGCTGTTATTTGCCGGGGCCATCAGCTTTTTGCTTCACGAGGCCGAGAATCCTGGCGCCTCGCTGGATAAGTTCATGGTGCTGGTGGACCGCGCGCGTGGACAGCTTCCGCCATTCGTCGACAGTTACCTGCCAGCCAGTGCCACCGAGTTCCGTGTCTCTCTCGGGGAATGGCTGACCAAACACGTGGGCGAGTTGCAATTGCTGGGCAAGGGCGCGGCGCATATGTTCGTCACGCTGCTCATTGGTATGGTGCTTGGCGCGATCATCGCCTTGCAGCGGATTCCCGATGTCACCAAGCGCAAACCGCTGGCGGCCGCGTTGTTTGAGCGTCTGCACCTGCTGAGTCAGGCCTTTCGCAACATCGTCTTCGCGCAGATCAAGATTTCCCTGCTCAATACTGCGTTCACTTCAATCTTTCTCGCCGTGATCCTGCCGTTGTGTGGTGTACACCTGCCGCTGACCAAGACGCTGATTGTCCTGACCTTTCTGTTGGGCTTGTTGCCGGTGGTGGGGAATCTGATGTCGAACACGCTGATCTTTATCGTCGGGATGTCGCTGTCGATCTGGGTGGCGCTGGCGGCATTGATTTATCTGATTGTGATTCACAAGGTCGAGTACTTCCTTAACGCGCGCATTGTCGGCGGGCAGATCAGCGCCAAGTCGTGGGAATTGTTGCTGGCGATGCTGATTTTCGAAGCCGCGTTCGGTTTGCCTGGCGTGGTGGCCGGGCCGATTTATTACGCGTATTTGAAGAGCGAGCTCAGACGTGCGGATTTGGTCTAGCGGGCGGCTCGCCGACTTTGTAGATGCGCTTGATCAGCCGTAGACACTCTGTTCCCGGTCAAGCTTTCAGCAGGTTTTTTTGCTGAAAAGCGTGGCCGTATCAAATGCGTCACTGCTGCGGATGGCGTATGTCTTCAATGTGGCGGGTGATCGCTAATGCTTTATGGGGGCAGGGCGAGAACGCACGGTAGGGCTAGAACGAACTGTAGGAATGAACTTGTTCGCGAGGCTGTGTTTCAGGCGCACCGCGTTGGTCGCCTCGCCAACAAGTCGGCTCCTACAAGTCGTCATCGCAATGCTTTATGGACGGGTCCGCAGTTCATGGCGGGGCGGGGCCAGCACGCATTGTAGGAGTGAACTTGTTCGCGAGGCGGTGTTTCAGACACACCTCATGCGTCGCCTCGCCAACAAGTTGGCTCCTACAAGCCGTCATCGCAAATGCTTTATGGGTTCAGTTCAGGGTGAAACCTGTTTGCCGGGCGACAGCGGCGTCTGGATGCCCGGCGATCTCTCATTTGCCCCAAGGCCCTCGCTCTGCTAGTGTCGCGCCCGTTTAACGTCTACCGGGATAGCCGCCATGGCCCGCAAGAAAGCTGCATTGGATTTCGAACAGTCCCTCACCGATTTGCAAACGCTGGTCGAGCGTCTGGAGAACGGCGAGCTGTCGCTGGAAGATTCGTTGACCGCCTTCGAGCAAGGCATCCGCCTGACCCGCGAGTGCCAAAGCGCTCTGACGCAGGCTGAGCAGAAGGTTCAGGTGTTGCTGGAGCGCGATGGCGAACTGGCAGAGGAACCCTTCGACGCGGAACAGCCAGAATGATTGCCGACTATCTAGCGCTCAGTCAGGCGCGCGTCAATGCGGCGCTGGACAGTCTGTTCGTCACCCCCGGCCCGCAACTGACCCGCCTTTATGAGGCCATGCGCTACAGCGTAATGAACGGTGGCAAGCGCGTACGTCCGCTGCTGGTCTATGCCGCATGTGAAGCCCTTGGCGGGGTTGCCAACCAAGCCAACGGCGCAGCCTGTGCAGTCGAATTGATCCACGCCTATTCGCTGGTACACGACGATCTGCCGGCGATGGACGACGACGATCTGCGTCGCGGCCAGCCCACCACCCACAAAGCCTTTGATGAAGCCTGCGCGATCCTCGCCGGTGACGGCCTGCAAAGCCTGGCCTTCAGTGTACTGACCGACCCGCACCTCACGCCTCAGTCAGCCGACACCCGCCTGAACATGGTTAGCGCCCTCGCCCATGCTGCTGGGCCAGCGGGCATGGTCGGCGGTCAAGCCATCGACCTCGGTTCGGTTGGCCTCAAGCTCGATCAAACCGCCCTCGCCTTCATGCACCGACACAAAACCGGTGCCTTGATCGAGGCCAGCGTCAGGCTTGGCGCACTGGCCAGCGGCCACGCTACCCAGGCGCAATTGGACGCTTTGCAAATTTACGCCCGCGCCATCGGCCTGGCGTTCCAGGTGCAGGACGATATTCTCGACATCGAAAGCGATACCGCCACCCTGGGCAAACGCCAGGGCGCCGATATCGCCCGAGACAAACCGACCTATCCCGCCTTATTGGGGCTGGAAGAGGCCAAACATTACGCGCTGGAACTGCGCGATCAGGCGCTGACGGCCCTCCGACTTTTCGACGCGGCAGCAGAGCCACTGCGAGCGCTGGCCCGTTACATCGTCGAACGCCGCAACTGATTCAGGCGCGACATGAGCATCCAATAGTTGCAGTTCATGGGCAGCGTGCAAAGCATCAGGTAAACTGCCGCCTCTTTTACTTATAACGATTCGCCTGATGCCCACGACGTTCAAAGAGATTCCCCGCGAGCGCCCGTCCACGCCTCTGCTCGACACCGCAGCGACGCCGGATGGGCTGCGCCGATTAGGTGAAGCACAGCTCGAAGCCCTGGCTAACGAACTGCGCCTGGAGCTGCTTTATACCGTTGGCCAGACTGGCGGGCATTTTGGTGCAGGCCTTGGTGTGATCGAACTCACCATTGCCCTGCATTACGTGTTCGATACCCCCGACGACCGGCTGGTCTGGGACGTTGGTCATCAAGCGTATCCGCACAAGATCCTCACCGGGCGTCGACAGCAAATGTCGACCCTGCGCCAGAAAGGCGGTGTTGCAGCCTTCCCGCGTCGCAGCGAGAGCGAGTACGACACATTCGGCGTGGGCCATTCCAGCACCTCCATCAGCGCCGCACTGGGCATGGCAATCGCCTCGCGCCTGCAAGGCCACAACCGTAAAGCCATTGCGGTCATTGGCGATGGCGCACTCACTGCCGGTATGGCCTTCGAGGCGTTGAACCACGCGCCTGAAGTCGCCGCCGACATGCTGGTGATCCTCAACGACAACGACATGTCGATCTCGCGCAACGTTGGCGGTCTGTCGAATTACCTCGCCAAGATTCTCTCCAGCCGCACCTACACCAGCATGCGCGAAGGCAGCAAGAAAGTGCTGTCGCGCTTGCCAGGTGCCTGGGAAATCGCTCGGCGCACCGAAGAATATGCCAAAGGCATGCTGGTGCCCGGCACCCTGTTCGAAGAGCTGGGCTGGAACTACATCGGGCCTATCGACGGCCATGACCTGCCGACGCTGATCGCCACCCTGCGCAATATGCGTGACCTCAAGGGCCCGCAGTTCCTGCATGTGGTGACCAAAAAAGGCAAGGGCTTCGCGCCAGCCGAGGTCGACCCCATCGGCTACCACGCGATCACCAAGCTCGACCCGTTGGACGCCCCTGCCGCCTCCCCAAAACAGGCCAGCGGCCCAAAATATTCCGGTGTGTTTGGCCAATGGTTGTGCGACATGGCCGACGCCGATTCGCGTCTGGTCGGGATTACCCCCGCCATGAAAGAAGGCTCGGACCTGGTTGAATTCAGCGAGCGTTTCCCGGAGCGTTACTTCGACGTCGCCATCGCTGAGCAGCACGCGGTCACGCTGGCAGCAGGTATGGCCTGTGAAGGCGCCAAGCCGGTGGTTGCGATCTATTCGACTTTTCTGCAACGCGGCTACGATCAACTGATCCATGACGTTGCCGTACAGAATCTCGATGTGCTGTTCGCCATTGACCGCGCAGGGTTGGTAGGCGAAGACGGTCCGACTCACGCGGGTAGTTTTGATTTGTCTTACCTGCGCTGCATCCCCGGCATGCTGGTGATGACCCCGAGCGACGAGAACGAACTGCGCAAGATGCTCAGCACCGGCCACCTGTTCAATGGCCCGGCAGCCGTGCGCTACCCACGCGGCACTGGCCCGAACGCAGTGATCGACAGCAGCCTTGAGCCGCTCGAAATCGGCAAAGGCATCGTGCGCCGCCAGGGTAGCAAGGTCGCCATCCTGGTGTTTGGCGTGCAACTGGCTGAGGCGCTGAAAGTGGCCGAAAAGCTGGACGCAACAGTGGTCGATATGCGTTTTGTCAAACCGCTGGATGAGGCACTGGTACTCGAAATGGCCGCCAGTCACGACTTGCTGGTAACCATCGAAGAGAACGCCATCATGGGGGGCGCCGGCGCTGCTGTCAGCGAGTTCCTGGCGAGGGAGGACATTCTCATATCCGTACTCCACCTCGGCCTGCCGGACCTCTACGTCGAACACGCCAAGCCGGCGCAGATGCTGGCCGAATGCGGGCTGGATGCGGCGGGGATCGAAGCGTCGATCGTCAAGCGCTTGCGGAAGATTCAGCCGATTTAATGCAAACCCTGTAGGAGCGAACGTGTTCGCGAGGCGGTGTACCTGACACACCTCATTAATCCTCGCCAACACGTTGGCTTCTACAGTTCAGGGTCACCTCATGACACTTCCCCGCTTCGCCCTTGTTTTATCAATGATTCCCACGGTCCAGGCCTTCGCCGATCTTCCCGACCGCGACAGCGCCCTGAAACTGCCAGATATGCTGATCAGCGCTAATCGTCAGGTCGAGGAGCGCAGCGCCAGCAGCACCGCCAACACCGTGTTTACCCGTGACGATATCGACCGCCTGCAACCGAGCAATGTCACTGACTTGTTAAATCGCGTGCCGGGGGTACAAGTTTCGCCGAGCGGCGGGCGAGGCAGTCTGCCGGGGATTTACATTCGCGGCACCAAGGCTGCGCAAAGCCTGGTGCTGGTGGATGGGGTTCGGATCGCCAACGCCACGTCGGCCGACAGCGCGCTGCAATTTCTTAACGTCGATCAAATCGAGCGAGTGGAGGTGCTGCGCGGTTCACGCTCAGCGATTTACGGCGCCGATGCGATTGGCGGGGTCATCCAGATCTTCACCCGACGCGGCGATGACCAGCCGTTGCAACCACGCCTGCGCATGGGTTTTGGCAATCACGACACATGGCAGCGCAGCCTCGGACTGTCGGGCGGTAATGCACAAACGCGGTTCAATCTCGGCGCCAGCGTCGATGAAACCCAAGGCATCGACCGCACCGGCCCGTCCTTCACCAGCGACGATGACCACGATGCTTATCGCAATAAATCCCTGAGCCTGAGCATCAGTCATCAGCTTGGCGACGATGTCGAGATTGGCCTGAACGCGCTGGATAACCGGGGCAAAACCGAGTTCGACAACCCGTTTGGGCTGTTCGATCCGGTCACGTTCAACAGTGTCGGACAGCAGCAATATAGCGATTTTGAACTGAGCAGCCTGGGAACCTACGTCGATGCACGGGTGAATGAACACTGGAAAACCCGGTTGGAACTCGGCCACAGCGAGAATCGCGAGAAGACGTTCGACAAGCTCAGTGACGACCGCTATGTGTTCAACACCTACCGCGATTCGCTGAACTGGCAGAACGACCTGGCACTCAACGACCAACACAGCCTGATGATCGGCGGCGACTGGTACGAAGATCGGGTCAACAGCAGCACGCCTTTCGATGAGGACAGCCGCTGGAACCGCGCCGTGTTTGTGCAGCATCGCTACAAGGGGGAACACTTCTCCACGGAGCTGGGCGTGCGTCGCGATCAAAACCAGCAATTCGGCAACCAGAACACCTGGAGCGGCACGCTGACCGTGCCGCTGAATGATCGCAACGACCTGTTGATGTCTTACAGCGAAGGCTTTCGGGCGCCGACCTTCAACGATTTGTATTACCCCGACTACAGTAATCCCGACCTCAAGCCTGAACATTCGAAGAGTTATGAGCTGCAATGGCGTAGCCGCTTGAGCGACACCACTCGCCTGGAAGCGTCGCTGTATCGCACCGACCTCAAAGACGCCATCGCGCTGGACGCCAACTACCGCCCGGAGAACATTGCGGCGGCCCGTATCAATGGCTTCGAAGCGTCACTCAAACAGCAATTGTTCGGCTGGAACGGCAACCTTGGACTGTCGATCATGGACCCTCGGGACCGTGACACCGGGCATACCTTGAACCGCCGCGCGCGTCGCACGTTGAGTCTGGACATGGATCGCCAGTTCGACCGCCTCGGCCTGGGCGCCAGTTGGCAGGCGGTGAGCGGCAGTTACAACGACGAGGCCAATCAGCAAACTATTGGCGGTTATGCACTATTTGGGCTGCGCAGCAGTTGGAAAGCCAGTGATGAAGTGAAGCTGGAGTTCAAGATCGACAACGCGCTCGACAAACGCTACAGCCGCACCTTGTACAGCTTCGACGGCGCAAATTACGGCTATCGAGAAGAAGGCAGGACGTGGATGCTCGGCGTGACCTGGACGCCGAAGTTGTTGTTTTAAATGTTTTTGTTTTAAAGGGGTCTGATTTATTTAATTTGCACCGGCACGCCAAGCCTATGTCGATTTAAATAAATCAGACCCCTTTAAAAACGAGACCCCTTTAAAAACGCACACCTGACCTTCAGCGTTCCGGCGCGACCACCGCACACAGCTTCGCCACTGCTTCAATCATCTGCCCGCTCGGCCGTTCCAGTCCTTTGTCCGGCACCAGCAACAATCGCTGATGACTGACCGCCGCGAGCTGCGGCCAGGCTTTCCAGGCATCGCGTTGACTGGGCGAACCAGCCACAATCACCTGCGGGTTGCGCTGTAATACGCTCTCAAGGCTCACCTGCGGCGCAGGCTGTGGCAGATCGGCGAATACGTTCTGCGCGCCACACACACTCAAGGCGTCGCTGATGATCTGGCCACCGCCAACGGTATACAGCGGTTGATCCCAAACTTGATAGAACACGCGCAACGGCATCTCGCGACGATAACGCTGACGCAACGCCGATAATCGCTGGCGAAACTGCGACGCCATGCGCTTGCCGCTTTCAGCGCGCCCGAGACGCGCACCAATCTGCTCGAACTGATCGGCCAACTGATCCAACGTATGCGGCTCGGCAGTGAAGGTCGGGATGTTCAGCCGTTGCAGTTGATCACGCTGGGCAATGCCGATACTGCCAGGCCAGAGCAATAACAAATCCGGACTCAGGCTGAGCAAACGCTCCATTTCCAACTGGCCATAGCGTCCAACCGACGGCAATCCAGCGACTTGCTCAGGACGCTCGCCGCCCTCCAACACGCCGACCAACAGGTCAGCGGCGCCCAGTTCGACGACGATTTCAGTAAGGGAAGGTGCAAGACTGATCACACGCTCGGCAGCATCGGCAGCGCCAAACGCCAATAGAAACCAGCCCAGAATCCAACGCATCAGGCCACGTTGCCCGGTGTCACGCCGGATCGACCTCACTCTGGTGCTCATTGCCCATCATATGGCCGAGCTTGCCGGCCTTGGTCGCCAGATACAGTTTGTTGTGCGGATTGTGGCCGGTGTGCAACGGCACCCGCTCGGCAACCGTGATACCCATCTCGGTCAGGGCTTTGACCTTGCGCGGATTGTTGGTCATTAGCCGCAGCGACTTGATGCCCAGATGTTCGAGCATCGGCAGGCAGATCCCGTAATCGCGCTGATCGGCAGCAAACCCCAGACGCTCGTTGGCCTCAACGGTATCAGCACCGCCGTCCTGTAATTCATACGCACGGATCTTGTTCATCAAGCCGATGCCACGGCCTTCCTGGCGCAGGTACAGCAGAACGCCACGGCCCTCAACCGCGATGGCACGCAAGGCGGCCTCAAGCTGGGAGCCGCAGTCGCAGCGCTGGCTGAACAGGGCGTCGCCCGTCAGGCATTCTGAATGCACGCGGCCAAGCACGGGGGCACCGTCCGAGAAATCACCCAGAGTAAGCACCACATGCTCGCGACCGTTTTCCTGCTCAAGAAAGCCGTTCATGGTGAATTGCGCAAAAGGGGTAGGCAGCTTGGAAGCGGCGACAAAGACGACGGGCACCGTGTGCTCCTGATCAGTATGGGGACTGGAAATTCGCAAGGCGGCATTGTAACAGCAGCTTTCAACAGAAGCTTAGGCTGAATTATGGGGTAAACAGATCGGGAGGTTTGATGAAACGCCCCGCCAGACAACGCAACCCTCTGAGCGAATTCATTCGCGAAGGCCAAGGCAGACGATTCAGCCTCGTCGACTGTCCCACCACATCGCGAATGAATGCGTTCCTACAAAAACTCGCGGACAAGCCTCCAACGACGGCCGAATTCTGTCAGAAAAAGCCCAACGTCCACATCTTCGCCCAGCCCCACACCAGCCCCTGCATCGCCAGCCAGGCAAAAACCCCGGCCAGCACGTCGTCCAGCATAATGCCAACGCCGCCATGCACGTGCTTGTCTATCCAGTGAATCGGCCAAGGCTTGAGGATGTCGAAAAAGCGGAACACCAAAAAACCCACCAACAACCAGGGCCAGCCCTCGGGCACCAGCCACAAGGTGATCCACATCCCGACCATCTCATCCCAGACGATGCCTTCGTGATCGTGGACTCGCAGATCGTCGGCAACTTTGCCGCACAACCAGAAGCCGAACAGCATCGTGATGCCTAGCATCAGCCAGTAACCCCAGTCCGGCAGCATTTGCCAAAGCGGGATGAACGGCACTGCGACCATCGAGCCCCAAGTGCCGGGAGCCTTGGGCAGCGTGCCGGAGCCGAAGCCGAACGCCAGAAAATGCCAGGGATTGGTCCACACCGAGTGCGGAACGTTTTCCACTGGGACCTGATTAGGATGATCTGTCACCGTGTCTCCCGAAAATGTTGATAGCCCCGAGTGATCGGAGTGACGTCCTGGCCATGGGCATCGACGAGCGTTACGCCCTGCCCTTCGGCCACATGACCGATGACTGATATCGGCCAACCCTCGTCAATCAGGTCAGCCAGCAATGATGGTGGCAGCGTGAACGCCAGTATGTAGTCGTCGCCGCCACTGAGCGCTGCCTGCAATGCTGCATCCTGTCCGAAAAAGGCCAGTAGCGGCGCGGACAGCGGAACCCTGTCGCGCTCGACCAACAACCTGACACCCGACGCCAGTGCGATATGCCCACAATCGGCGAGCAACCCGTCAGAAATGTCTAGCGCCGACGTAGCCCTGCCCCGCAATGCCTGCCCCAACTCCAGTTGCGGCTGCGGTGACCAATAGCGTGCCAGCAAGGCCTGAGCGGTAGACGCCTCGGTGCGACGCTGGTTCAACACCAGCGGCAACGCGCCGGCGCCATCGCCGAGCGGCCCGCCAACACACAACAGATCGCCCGGCGTGGCGCCACTACGAGTCAAGGCCAGGCCTGAAGGCACGCGACCGAACACCGTTATGGTCAGGCTTAAGGGCCCACGGGTAGTGTCGCCACCGATCAAGCGCATCGAGCAGCCTTGTGCCATTTGGTTCAAACCTTGAGCGAACGCCTGCAGCCAGTCGGCAGAAACCTCTGGCAAGGTCAGGGCAAGGGTAAACGCGAGGGGCGTGGCGCCCATGGCCGCCAGGTCGCTGGCAGAAACGCCGAGGGCACGCTGGCCCAGCAGGAACGGATCGCAGGCGTCGGGAAAATGCACCCCGACTACCAGCGTGTCGGTAGAAATCGCCAGCTGTTCGCCCGGCGGCACCGACAACAGGGCGCAGTCGTCGCCGATCCCTAGCACAACCCCTTCCCCCGCCTGCGCGCAGGGCGCTGCGGCGAAGTAATTGCGGATCAGCTCGAATTCGCCCATGGCGCTAAACACTTAGGTTCCGGGCCAAAACCCGGAGGCCCTTAGCGCTTGTGGGCCTTCACTTCGACTTCGCGCAGACGCGGAGCCAGCTTGTCGAGCACGCCGTTGACAAACTTGTGGCCGTCGGTGGAACCATAAACTTTCGCCAGCTCGATGCCCTCGTTGATCACCACGCGGTACGGCACATCAATGCGCTTGAGCAATTCGTAGGTCGACAGACGCAGGACAGCCCGTTCAACCGGGTCGAGTTCGTCGATGGTGATGTCCATGCAAGGTGCAAGGGCAGTGTCGATCTCGGTCTTGTTGGTCGCAACGCCATGCAGCAGCTCATGAAAGTAAGCGCTGTCGACATCTTTGAAGTCGTTGTCGACGCGAAACTGCGCTTCGATTTCGTTCAGCGAATGACCGGCCATGTGCCACTGATACAGCGCTTGAGTCGCAAGCTGACGCGCTTCGCGGCGTTTGGCGCTTCTGTTCTTGGCAGCGTCAGGCGACTTGGCGTCACGCGGGTTGAACTGGTCGCTTTCGTCGTTAATCACTTGGCCTCCAACTGCGCCAACAGGCTGACCATCTCGATGGCGGACAGCGCAGCTTCAGCACCTTTGTTACCGGCCTTGGTGCCGGAACGTTCGATGGCTTGTTCGATGGAATCGACAGTCAGCACGCCGAACGCGACGGGTACGCCGAACTCCATGGACACCTGGGACAGACCCTTGGTGCATTCGCCAGCCACGTATTCAAAGTGCGGCGTACCGCCACGAATCACAGCGCCCAGCGCGATGATGGCGGCGAACTCACTACGCTGAGCAACTTTCTGCACGACCAGTGGAATTTCGAAAGCACCCGGCGCGCGGATGATGGTGATGTTGCTTTCGCTCACGCCATGGCGAACCAGGGCATCAACGGCACCGCTCACCAGGCTTTCCACGACAAAGCTGTTAAAGCGGCCAACCACCAGGGCATAGCGACCTTGTGGGGCGATGAAGGTACCTTCGATGGTCTTCAGGGTCATTCGACTGAGTCTCGTCTTAAAGAGCAAGCGTGCATCTAGCGCACGCTTTCAGGGATTTTAGGTCACGAAGCGAGAACGACGGGACGAAGCGTGCGAAATCAGTAGGGTTTCACACGCACTCATCTGCCGGTCTTTATTCGGAGGGCACGTATTCTACAACTTCCAGATCGAAACCGGATATCGCGTTGAACTTCATTGGCGAACTCATCAAGCGCATTTTTCGTACGCCCAGGTCACGAAGGATCTGCGAACCGGCGCCGACAGTGCTGTAAGTGGTCGGCGATTTGATGGTGGTGTTCTCGGCCGTTTCACGGATATGCGCCAGCAACACATCACCATCAAGCGGGTGGCCGAGCAACAAAACCACACCGCTGCCAGCTTCCGCGACCGCCGCCATGGCTGCACGCAGGCTCCAGCGACCGGGCTGCTTGACCATCAACAGGTCACGCAGGGGGTCCATGTTGTGGACCCGAACCAGGGTCGGTTCTTCCGCACAAATCTTGCCCAGCGTCAGGGCCAGGTGGACATCACCTTCGACGGAATCGCGGTAAGTCACCAGATTGAATTGACCCAGTTCGCTGTCCAGCGACTGCTCGGCAATCCGCTGAACGGTACGCTCGTGGATCATTCGGTAATGAATCAGGTCGGCAATAGTGCCGATCTTGATGTTGTGTTCGATGGCAAAAGCTTCGAGTTCGGTACGGCGGGACATGGTGCCGTCGTCGTTCATCACTTCGCAAATCACCCCGCTCGGCTCGAAACCGGCCATGCGCGCCAGGTCGCAGGCGGCCTCAGTGTGGCCGGCGCGCGACAATGTGCCGCCCGCCTGGGCCATCAACGGGAAGATGTGACCGGGGCTGACGATGTCGTCTGCCTTGGCGTCTTTTGCCGCAGCGGCCTGCACCGTGCGTGCGCGGTCAGCGGCGGAAATACCGGTGGTCACGCCTTCGGCGGCTTCGATGGAAACGGTGAACTTGGTGCCGAAACCTGAGCCGTTGCGCGGGGACATCAGCGGCAGCTTGAGGGTCTCGCAACGCTCGCGGGTCATCGGCATGCAGATCAGGCCGCGAGCAAAACGCGCCATGAAATTGATATGTTCGGCCTTGACGCACTCGGAAGCCATGATCAGATCGCCTTCGTTTTCGCGATCTTCGTCATCCATGAGGATGACCATCTTGCCTTGGCGAATATCTTCAACCAGTTCTTCGATGCTATTGAGCGCCACGCGGCACCCCCTTAATCAGGATTTTAGGTAGCCGTTGGCGGCCAGAAAACTTTCGGTGATGTTGCCGCCCTGGGCTGGTGTCGGATCAGCCGCCTTGTCGCCCAGCAACAGGCGTTCGAGATAACGTGCCAGCAAGTCGACTTCAAGATTGATCTTACGGCCCGGACGGTAGTCGCCCATGATGGTTTCGGCCAGCGTGTGCGGGACGATGGTCAGTTCGAACTCGGCGCCGTTGACCGCGTTGACCGTCAGGCTCGTGCCGTCGACGGTGATCGAACCTTTGTGTGAAATGTACTTGGCCAGCTCACGTGGTGCGCGCATGCGAAATTGAATCGCACGGGCGTTTTCTTCGCGGGACAGGACTTCGCCGACACCGTCGACATGACCACTGACCAGGTGACCACCCAAGCGGGTGGTCGGCGTCAGGGCTTTTTCCAGGTTGACCCGGCTGCCGGTTTTCAGATCGACGAACGCCGTCACATCCAGGGTTTCGCGGCTGACGTCAGCCCAGAAACCATCGCCCGGCAGCTCCACGGCGGTCAGGCAAACGCCGTTCACTGCGATGCTGTCACCCAGTTTGACGTCGCTGAGGTCGAGTTTTCCCGTCTCTACATAAACGCGGATATCGCCGCCCTTAGGGGTCAAGGCGCGGATGCTGCCGATAGATTCGATAATGCCGGTAAACATGGGTCCTCCAGGAGAACAAGGCCAGCGCTGAAAACGAAAGCCGCGATTATACGTCAGTGTTCCAGCGCCGCGTGAAACGTCGCGAACAAAGGGAAACCAAGGCAAAACAGGCGAGGATGCACAGTCTGCTGGCCTTCAAATGAACAGTCCGAGCCTATTTTCAACGCGCTATTACCTGGCGCATCAGCTTCACGTGGTGCTGGCAGGTATGGCGATCACACGCCAATCCCTTCCGACAGCGCGCATTTCGATGATTTCAAGTTCCAGGGCCTCGCTCATCTGTGCCAGCGGCAGCTCAAGCAAAGGACGTGCGCTGGAACCCATGAACTTGCTGGCAACGAAAATCTGGAATTCATCGACCAGCCCCATGCGAGTGAAGGCTCCGGCCAATTTAGGCCCAGCTTCAACCAGCACGTCGTTGACGCCACGCGCGGCAAGTTCGATCAGTAATTTACGCAGATCGACATGCCCTCCGCTGCCCGCCAACGCCAGCATCTCGTGGCCTTCGGCGTGATAGCGCTCGCGGGCCGAGGCCGCAGCGCAGGTCACCACCAATGCCCTGTCGGCTTTGAAAAAAGGCGCATCGAGCGGCACCCGCAAACGGCCATCGATCAATACGCGCAGCGGTGGCCGGGTAATCGCAAGGGCTGTGAGCTCTGCGTTCAAACCCAGCTCATCCGGGCGTACGGTCAGTCGTGCATTGTCGGCCAGCACGGTGTCTGCGCCGGTCAGCACGACGCTCGATTGCGCGCGTAATCGCTGCACCGCCGAACGTGCTTCAGGACCGGTAATCCACTGACTTTCGCCGCTGGCCATGGCGGTGCGGCCGTCAAGGCTCATCGCCATTTTCACCCGCACATACGGCAAGCCATGCTCCATGCGCTTGAGAAAGCCTTTATTGATCGCACGCGCTGCGCTTTGCAGCACGCCGTTTTGTACGCTCACTCCGGCGCTCATCAGCCGAAGCAGACCGCGCCCGCCGACTTCAGGATTAGGGTCTTGCATGGCTGCGACGACCCGCGTGATACCGGCCTCAATCAACGCATCGGCGCAGGGTGGCGTACGCCCGTGATGACTGCAGGGTTCAAGGGTGACGTAAGCCGTTGCGCCGCGAGCTTTGTCACCTGCGTGGCGCAGGGCGTGGACCTCTGCATGCGGCTCGCCGGCACGCACATGCCAGCCCTCGCCGACTATCGCACCGTCGCGCACGATGACACAGCCCACACGCGGATTGGGGTGTGTCGAATACCAACCCTTGCGCGCCAGTTCCAGCGCGTGGGCCATATAAAAGGCATCCAGTGCTGCTTGCTCAGTTGAAGGCATGCTCACTCTTTAGCCGGCTCACGTGCCAGGCGATCGATTTCTTCGCGAAATTCGTTGAGGTCCTGGAACCGTTTATAAACGGAAGCAAAGCGGATGTATGCGACTTCATCGAGTTTTTGCAGCTCACCCATCACCAATTCACCCACGATCAGCGATTTGACCTCGCGCTCGCCGGTGGCGCGCAGCTTGCTCTTGATATGGGCGATGGCCGCTTCCAGGCGTTCGACGCTGACCGGGCGCTTTTCCAGCGCACGCTGCATGCCGGCACGCAGTTTGTCTTCATCGAAAGGTTGGCGGCTGCCGTCTTGCTTGATCAGCCGGGGAAGCACCAGTTCAGCAGTCTCGAAGGTGGTGAACCGCTCGCCGCAGGCAACGCATTCACGACGCCGACGGACCTGATCGCCCTCGGCAACAAGGCGTGAGTCAATGACTTTGGTGTCATTGGCACCGCAAAAGGGACAGTGCATGGTGGCAGGCAACAATAAAAGGGAAGGCCATGGTAGCGCATCCCGCTGGCAAGACAAGCCTCGGGGTTTGCGGTATACAGACGCGCATCAGACGCTGTGAAAGATGGCGTCCTCGACGATACTGCGCAACACCCCCTTGTATTTGTTTCTGCTGGAGTTGTTCATGACGCTACGACTGCTCGTTGTAATCAGCCTTACTGGCCTCTTGGCCGCGTGTAGCAGCACTGCGCCACCGACTCCTGCTCCGGCTCAATCGGCGACCAAAACGGCGCCTATTAAATTGCCGGAAGGGTCTGGGCCGCTATTGCCTTATCAGCGCGAACTGAGCGGCCAATTGCTCGGGGTGCCCGCCGGTGCCGAGGTGGAGATGGCGCTACTGGTGGTCGATGACCGCAATCGCCCACAAAAACTGCTGTCGAGCACCAAACTGGTTGGCAACAATAAGTCACTGCCTTTCCAGTTGCGCTTCAATCCTGAAGCCTTCCCGGTCGGTGCTCGCGTTGAATTGCGCGGACGCGCCAGCCAGTCGGGCCAGTTGATCTTGCATCTGCCATCGGTACGCATCCAAACCCCAGACACCCAGGCGCTGGGCCAATTGCAGTTCGTCACGGCGCCATGACGCCACCGCTTCAACTTCAGGCAGCGCTGAGTGACCTGCTCGGCGATGCGCGGTTGGTATCTGAGCCGTTGCCCGGTACGGATCTGAAGCTGTGGCTGATCGACGCGCAAAACATGGACCGCGCTTTCAGCCCCGAAGAAACCCGGCGCATTCTCGACGACCCGCCGTATTGGGCGTTCTGCTGGGCGAGCGGCCTGGCGTTGACGCGTTTTCTGGCCGAGCAACCGCACTGGGTCAAGGGTAAACGGGTGTTGGATTTCGGTGCAGGCTCAGGCGTCGCCGCGATTGCAGCAGCCAAGGCCGGGGCGCTGGAAGTGGTGGCCTGTGATCTTGACCCGCTGGCGATCCAGGCCTGTCGAGCAAACGCGGCGCTCAATGATGTCCAGTTGGGTTATTCGACGGATTTCTTTGCCCAGGCTGATCGTTTCGATCTGATTCTGGTCGCGGATGTGTTGTACGACCGAGCTAATCTGCCATTGCTGGATGAGTTTTTAAGTCGTGGCAAGGAGGCGTTGGTGGCGGACTCTCGGGTCAGGGATTTCAAGCATCCGCTGTACGATCGGATCGGGACTCTTGACGCACTGACGTTGCCGGATCTGGCCGAGCCTTGGGAATTTCGTAAGGTCAGTCTGTATCACGCGGTACGCTGATCGGCTTTCGCCAGCGCCTACAGAAAATCTCGCTCATTCAGATCGTGTTTGATGAGCGCGCGCTTTATAGTTGCCCCCATTCAGGATTTTCCGAGACTAGCGATGAGCCAGGACACCCCGTACATTTTCGACGCAACCACTGCCAATTTCGATCAGTTGGTCATCGAGAACTCGTTTCACAAACCCGTGCTGGTGGATTTCTGGGCAGAGTGGTGTGCGCCCTGCAAGGTGCTGATGCCCATGCTGCAAAAAATCGCCGAGGAGTATCAGGGCGAATTGCTGCTGGCCAAGGTCGATTGCGATGCCGAACAAGACATCGTCGAGCGCTTCGGCATCCGCAGCCTGCCGACCGTGGTGCTGTTCAAGGACGGCCAACCGGTGGACGGCTTCGCTGGCGCGCAGCCTGAACCGCAGATTCGCGCGTTGCTCGAACCTCATGTGCAGATGCCTGAACCCGTCGACGCTGAAGCAGATCCACTGGAAACCGCTCAGTCGCTGTTTGCAGAAAGTCGCTTTGCCGACGCCGAAGCCGTGCTGAAAACCTCGCTGGCCGAAGACAACACCAACGCCGCCGCGTTGATTTTGTATGCGCGCTGCCTGGCTGAACGTGGTGAGCTGACCGAAGCGCGTACCGTGCTTGATGCGGTCAAGGGCGACGACCACAAAGCCGACCTCGCCGGTGCCAAAGCGCAACTGACCTTCCTCGCCGAAGCGGCTGCTATCCCTGACGCCGCCGATTTGAAGACCCGCCTGGCGCAAAACCCGCAGGACGATGAGGCCGCGCATCAACTGGCGATTCATCAACTCTCACGCCAGCAATACGAAGCCGCGCTGGAAGGCCTGCTCAAGCTGTTCATTCGTAACCGCAACTACAACGAAGGCCTGCCGCACAAGACCTTGCTGCAAGTGTTCGACTTGCTGGGCAATGACCACCCGCTGGTCACAACCTACCGTCGCAAGTTGTTTGCTGCACTTTACTGATCGTCACCGCAAAATGTGCAGCGAACCCAGGGCCTTGTTGGCGAGGCTTGCCTCGCTACAGTGCGTTCTGGCCCTGACCCGCCATATTGTAGGGAGAATCAATGACCTGTTTTTGTGGAATGAGCGTTGCCGAAGGCTGCGATGCGACTCCCATGACATACGGCATGTGCAGACTTACTCAACCCAGCAATAAATCGGTGTGTCCGCGCCGCTTTCGACCTTCACTTTTGGGTTATGCCGCAGCCTTACCAGCAGCCTTTTTCCCGCTGCCGAGCTGCCGGCCAGCCCTTCCAATTGTTCGAGTAAATCCGGCCCGCTGATCTGTCCGGCCTTTTGCAGCAACTCTTGGGCAATCAGCCAGACCTTGTCGTCCTGCCTTACAGGCGCTGCTTTTATTTCCTCGGTGCCCAACTTTGCCGCCTGCAGTTGAGCGCTCAATTGCGCCCAATCGCCATCATCCAGCTCAATGGTCAGATCCACCGGGTAATCGCCGACAGTTCCACGGATACGTAGCATGATTCAATTCCTCTGATTCGCTGTCGGCATGGTCCCACAGGTCTTGCAGAGCTGCACGCAATCCCCGGTAGGAGCGAACGTGTTCGCGAGGCGTTGCATCTGACGTACCCCGCAACCCCTTGCCAACACGTTGGCTTGTGCAAAGACCGCAACCAAACAAAAAGTTAAGAACGAACGCGAAGCATTGTTATAAGATCACATAACAACTTTTAGACCCTACCTTTGGAGCCCGCCCCCATGCGTCGTCTGCTACTTGCTCTTCCCTTCGCGCTGCTGCCCCTCGCCATCGCCCACGCGACTGAAGAACATGATCACGATCACGAGCACGGCAGCCTTGGCGCTCACGAACACGGCGTCGCACGGCTGGACGTAGCACAAGAAGGCACGACGCTGGAATTCGACCTGAACACCCCGGCCATGAACATCGTCGGCTTCGAGCACGCGGCCACCAGCGACGCCGACAAGTCCACATTGGCGGATGCGCGCGAGAAGCTGCTCAAACCCCACGGTTTGTTCGCCGTGCCGGAAGCGGCGCAGTGTTCAGTGGTCTCGCAAAAACTCACCAGCCCGCTGTTTGGTGACAAGGACGAGGACGGTAAACACAAAGATGAGAAAGACGAGCACAGTGAAATCCACGGCCACTACCAATTCACCTGTAACGTACCCGCAGTGCTGACCCAACTGGACCTTTCGCAGCTCTTCAAAACTTTCCCGGCTACCCAGACCGTTCAGGTGCAACTGATCACCACCAAGCGCCAACTGGGCGCCGAAGTACGAGCCAGCAATCCAGTGATCAAATTTTAAGCATTACGCCTGCGCACACACGGCCGGGATCGCCCGGTCGTTTCACTTCTCGACACGACTCAGGCCATGACTCAAGCACTCATCGAACTGTCTGATCTCGGCTTCGGTTGGCCGGGGCACCCGCAGTTATTGGACATTCCGGCGTTTCGCCTGGAGCCCGGCGAAACCCTGTTCCTCAAAGGCCCGAGCGGCAGCGGCAAAACCACCTTGCTCGGCTTACTGGGCGGCGTGCAAACACCCAATCGCGGCAGTATTCGGTTGCTGGGGCAGGAGCTTGCGCAATTGTCGGCCGGCGCCCGCGACCGTTTTCGCGTCGATCACACCGGTTACATCTTCCAGCAGTTCAACCTGCTGCCGTTTCTGTCGGTACGGGAGAATGTCGAGCTGCCCTGCCGCTTCTCCAAACTCCGTACCCAGCGGGCGACGCAGCGCCATGGCAGCGTCGATAAAGCCGCCGCGTCGCTGCTCGCCCACCTGGGCCTGAAAGACCCGGAAATACTGAGCCGTCGCGCCGACTCCCTGTCCATCGGCCAGCAACAGCGGGTCGCCGCCGCGCGTGCATTGATCGGCCAGCCAGAACTGGTGATCGCCGACGAGCCCACCTCGGCACTGGACGCTGATGCCCGCGAGGCGTTCATCCGCTTGCTGTTCGCCGAATGCCGAGAAGCCGGGGCCAGCCTGTTGTTCGTCAGCCATGATCAGAGCCTGGCGCCGCTGTTCGACCGCAATCTGTCGTTGTCCGAACTCAATCGCGCCGCCATCGCCCCCGAGGTTTGAGATGTATCTTTTCCGTTTGGCCATGGCCAGTCTCGCCAACCGCCGCTTTACAGCGTTTCTCACTGTATTCGCCATCGCCTTGTCGGTCTGCCTGCTGTTGGCGGTGGAACGCGTACGCACCGAAGCCCGCGCCAGTTTCGCCAGCACCATCAGTGGCACCGACCTGATTGTCGGCGCCCGTTCCGGCTCGGTAAATTTGCTGCTGTATTCGGTATTTCGCATTGGCAATGCCACCAACAACATTCGCTGGGACAGCTTTGAGCACTTCGCCCAAAGCAACCAGGTGAAGTGGGCGATCCCGATTTCACTGGGCGACTCCCATCATGGCTATCGCGTCATGGGCACTAACGAGGCGTATTTCGAGCATTATCAGTTCGGCCGCCAGCAACATCTTCAATTGGCTGAAGGCCGCCCATTTGCCACCGACCCTTTTGAAGTGGTGCTTGGCGCGCAAGTCGCCGATGCCCTGAAGTACAAGCTCGGTGACAAGCTGGTGCTGGCCCATGGCGTGGCAGCGATCAGTCTGGTCAAGCACGACGACAAGCCGTTCACCGTGGTGGGCATTCTCAAACGCACCGGGACGCCCGTTGACCGCACGTTGCACATCAGCCTCGGCGGCATGGAAGCGATTCACATCGACTGGCACAACGGCGTGCCAGCTCAGGGCACCGGCCGGATCAGCGCCGATCAGGCACGCAACATGGACCTGACGCCCACCGCCATTACGGCGTTCATGTTGGGCTTGAACAGCAAGATCGCGACCTTCGCCGTGCAGCGTGAGATCAATGAATACCGGGGGGAGCCCATGCTGGCGATCTTGCCCGGCGTTGCGCTGCAAGAGCTGTGGAGTTTGATGGGCGTTGCTGAAAAGGCCTTGTTCGTGATCTCGCTGTTCGTGGTGTTGACGGGTTTGATCGGCATGCTCACGGCGATTCTCACCAGCCTCAATGAACGTCGCCGGGAGATGGCGATTCTGCGCTCGGTGGGCGCAAGACCTTGGCATATCGCCAGCCTGTTGATACTTGAAGCCTTTGCCCTGACGCTGGCCAGCGTGATCGCCGGATTGGTATTGCTGTATGTCGGGATCGCCGCGGCGCAGGGTTACGTGCAAGCCAATTACGGTTTGTTCTTGCCGCTGTCGCTGCCCAGCGAGTATGAATGGTCCTTGCTTGGCGGTATCCTCGGCGCTGCGTTGTTGATGGGGATCGTACCTGCCTGGCGTGCCTATCGGCAGTCGTTGGCCGATGGTTTGTCGATCCGTTTGTGAGGACGTAAATGATGCGCTGGCTGTGGCTGATGGTGTCGTTGTTGATCGCCGCGCCTGCGTGGGCCGAGGGGATCCGGGTTCTGACGTGGCAGGAAATGATCCCGCCCGATGCGCCGCCAGTGAAGCTGATCACGGCGCCGATGCATGATCTGTCGAAAATGGCCGACACTCTGTCGATGGAGTCCGCACCCGCTGCGCATCAACTTGCACCCCATGCCCCCGTGGTCAAAGCCCTGGACGGCCAAACGGTGCGCCTGCCAGGTTACATCGTGCCACTGGAGGTCAGCGAGGAAGGCCGCGTGACGGACTTCCTGCTGGTGCCGTATTTCGGCGCCTGCATCCACGTCCCGCCACCGCCGCCAAACCAGATCGTTCACGTCACCAGCGAGCTGGGTGTGAAAGTCGATGAGCTGTATCAGCCGTACTGGATCGAAGGGCCGATGCAAGTGAAGTCCTCCACCAGCGAATTGGCGGACGCGGGATACCAAATGGAGGCAGACAAGATTCTGATTTATGAGCTGCAAGATGAGAACAGCGGCAAGTAGTCGATTGCAATACAGGTCGCAAGTTTTTAACCTGTGGCTAAATGCCTTTTCTATTGAGCCAAATCAACTCCCCCACCCCCAACGCTTCGTAATATTAGCCATCCCCACTTTTAACGCCTATATGGAGCCCCAATGAACAAGTCACTGCTTGGCGCATCTTTGCTTGCGCTGACCCTCAGCCCAATCGTTGCCAATGCTCACCAGGCCGGGGACTTTATCGTCCGTGCGGGCGCTGCGACTACAGCACCCAATGAAGACAGCGGCAACATCAAGCTTGATGGCGCCAAAGTCTCTGGCACCAAGGCGACACTGGACAGCGATACTCAGCTCGGCCTGACATTTGCCTACATGCTCACCGACCACATCGGCCTTGAACTGCTGGCGGCGACCCCGTTCCAGCACACGGTTGCAGTGAAAGGCCTGGGTGCAGGTCTTGATGGCAAGCTGGCTGATATCAAACAGCTGCCACCGACCTTGTCGTTGCAGTACTACCCGCTGGAAACAACATCCAAGTTTCAGCCGTATGTAGGCGCCGGTCTGAACTACACCTGGTTCTACGACGAAAACCTGAGCAGCACTCGCAAGAGCGAAGGTTTTAATAACCTCAGTCTGAAGAACTCGTGGGGATGGGCCGCGCAAGCGGGCATGGACTACATGTTGACCGACCGGATAATGGTCAACGCCTCAGTCTGGTATGTAGACATCGACACCAAGGCAAGCATCGATGGCCCGTCAGCGCTGGGTGTAGGTCGGACCAAGGTGAGCGTGGATGTCGACCCATGGGTTTACATGGTCGGTATTGGCTACAAGTTCTAACTGTCCTTTTAGCAGGAGCTGCCGAAGACCGCGATCTGGGTGTGTCAGGCGATAAATTCGTACCTGATACGCGCAATCGCGGGCAAGTACGCGCCTCAAGGGATCAACACAAAAGGCACCTATCAAGGTGCCTTTTGCGTTTTTAAAGGTTAACGCCCCAGCAGCTTCGCCAACCCGACACTCAACGGCGTCGGCACCGCCATGTCGAAGCGCTCGATCAAGCGCCGGTTATCAGCCCGCGAATGTCGAATATCCCCCGAACGCGCTGGCAGGTAAGTGACCTCAGGTAAGGCGCCGACCACCTCAGAAAGCGCTGCCAACAGCTGATTCAACGAGGTCGTGGCATTGAGCCCGACATTGATTGCACCCTCTTCTACCGCCGACCGTTCAAGCGCCTGCACCAATATGCCTGCCAGATCGCCGACGTAGAAAAAATCCCGCGTCTGCTCGCCATCGCCGAACACAGTGATTGGCAGGCCCTTCTCGGCGCGTTCGGCGAAGATGCTGATCACGCCCGAATACGGCGAGGAGGGGTCCTGACGCGGCCCGAAGATATTGAAGAAGCGAAACGAAACCGGCTCCAGACCGTGCTGACGACGGTAAAAGTCCAGGTAGTATTCGCTCGCCAGCTTGTCTGAGGCATAGGGCGTCAGCGGTGCCTTGGGCGTGTCCTCGCTGATCGATTCGCCTTCGCCGTTATTGCCATATACCGCTGCGCTGGAGGCGAAAATCACGCGTTTGATGCCGGCCTGACGCATGGCCTCGCAGACATTCAGCGTGCCGATGAAATTGCTCTGATGCGTACGCACCGGATCATCCACCGATGCCTGCACCGAGGCGACCGCCGCCAAATGTGCAACCGCCTGACAGCCCTGGGCCGCGAGTGCGACCAGCCCGGCATCGGCTACGTCACCTTCAATCAGTTCGAGCCGAGGGTTGTCCAGCGGCAAATTGCTGCGTTTGCCGGTGGAAAGATCATCGAGAACCCGCACCGCGTAGCCTTTTTCAAGCAATGCGTCGACCAGGTGCGAACCAATGAAACCGGCACCGCCGGTGATTAAGACAGGTGCGTCAGACATGACGGTAATAACGGTCCAATAAGCTTGGCAGCCCAGCACGCCAGGCGCGCGGCTTGATGCCAAAGGTGTGAAGGATCTTCTTGCAAGCCAGCACGGCGTTTTGTGGCTCTTCTGAAGCGTCGAGGCGCGCGGCATGCGCCTGGGCCGTCGGCGCTTCGACTGCCAAGGGGTGCATCAACCGGGCTTCGGTGAGAATGGCCTGCCCCAGCGCCAACGGCGTCGTCGCCTCATGCCCGGCGTAATGGTAGGTGCCCCACAACGGCGCGGCGCAATCAAGTTGCTTGAGCACCGCAATGATCACCCGTGCGGCGTCGTCCACCGGCGTTGGATTACCGCGTCGGTCATCGGCCATTGGCAGTTCTTCGGGGTTTTGCGCAAGGGTCAGGAAACGACCGAGGACACCGTCGACGCTGTCGTCGAGCAGCCAGCCGAAACGCAGCAACACATGCTGCGGGCAGGCCGCTCGCACGCTTTGCTCGATGCGCCACAATGCTTGCCCTCGCGAACCCAATGGCACGGGCTCGTCTTTTTCGCTGTAGGCGGTTGCACGCGAACCATCGAACACGCGATAGCTGGAAGGCTGCACGAGCACGATATTGTGGTGCTGGCACAGTTCGGCAAGTCGCTCGACCGAACGTTCCTGCGCGGCCAGGCGCTCCGCGCTCACACTCTGCGCCTGAAACCAGTCGAAGTAATAAGCAAGGTTGATCAAGGCATCCGGGCGGGTGTCATCGAGCAGTTGCGTCAGGCTTGCCGCATCCCAACCGTCTTGTGGTGGACGCGGCGCGAGGAAGCCAATGTCTTCCTCGGCACCCAGACGAATCAACGCCTGCCCAAGGGCATTCCCGCCGCCCAACAGCATAAGGCGCATTCGCATAGAGTCAGCAGGCTCAGTCTCAATATTCGGTTTAAAAATAGGTGAAAAACGCCCGCAAACATAACACGTCGCCGTTTATCTCCCAACCGTTACGCGGCCCGCACGTCGTACTTCAGATATTTCATGCGTCAGCGTAGGAATATCAAGACGGCTCATCCGCTATCTTGAGCACGAAAAATTCGCTCCAAGTGTTTAAACAATAGCAGTCCCGCCACGTCCGAGCCTTTAGCGTTGTAATCCTGGGTGCAAGAGAGACCTACGGATGAAAGCCATTGCGTTTAATCACGTAGGGGATACTCGGCTGGATTGCGGGCAAACGCGCGCAGCGCAGCTCTGACCGATCATCGGCGCTTGCATCTATCGAGTAGCGCCCTCATAAATTCCCGATGAACCTTCCCCAAACGCTCGAACCGGGACTCAGCGATTTTCACCCTGCTGTCAGTGCCTGGTTTCACAGTACCTTTCCGGCGGTCACGGCCGCTCAGGCGCAGGCTTGGCCGCTGATCAAGCAGCGCAAGTCCACACTGATCGCAGCGCCCACCGGCTCAGGGAAAACCCTGACTGCGTTTCTCGCGGTGATCGACGATCTCATTCACAAGGGGCTGGCGCTGGGCGGCGAATTGCCCGACCAAACCTTCGTCGTCTATGTCTCCCCGCTCAAGGCGTTGTCCAACGACATCCAGATCAACCTGCAAAATCCCCTCACCGGAATCAGCGAACAGTTGGCGCGCATGGGGCTGCCTGAACTGCGCATCAGCACTGCCGTGCGCACTGGCGACACCCACCAGAAAGACCGGACCGCGATGCGCAAGACCGCGCCGCACATTCTGGTGACCACGCCTGAATCGCTTTACGTGCTGCTCGGCTCCGACTCAGGCCGACGCATGTTGTCCAGCACCCATACCGTCATCGTCGACGAAATCCACGCCATCGCCTCCAGTAAACGCGGGAGCCATCTGGCATTGAGCCTGGAGCGTTTGCAGGCGCTGTGCAGCGCTCCGCTGTTGCGCATCGGCCTTTCGGCTACGCAAAAACCCATCGAGCGGGTGTCGCGTTTTCTGGTCGGCAGCGATCCGATCAAGCGTCCTTGCGCCATCATCGACATCGGTCATGCACGACCTCGGGACCTGGCAATCGAAGTACCGCCCGTGGCACTGACGGCAGTGATGGCCAATGACGTGTGGGAGTTGGTGTATGACCGCCTGGCCACGCTCGCCCGCGAACACCGCACCACGCTGATATTCGTCAACACCCGGCGCATGGCCGAACGCATGGCCCGGCATTTAAGCGAACGCCTCGGCAAGCAGGCGGTGGCCGCGCACCACGGCAGCCTGGCGAAAGAACAACGGCTGGACGCCGAGCAACGCCTCAAGCGCGGCGACTTGCAGGTGCTGATCGCCACTGCGTCGCTGGAGCTGGGGATTGATATTGGCGATGTGGATCTGGTGTGCCAGATCGGCTCGCCGCGGTCCATCGCAGCGTTTCTGCAGCGCGTCGGCCGCTCGGGCCATCAGGTCGGCGGCACGCCCAAAGGACGTCTGTTCGCCACCTCTCGCGACGACTTGATTGAATGCACGGCCCTGCTGGACTGCGTACGCCGGGGCGAACTCGATACCTTGTTGATCCCCAAAGCACCGCTAGACGTGCTGGCGCAGCAGATCATCGCCGAAGTCAGTTGTCAGGAATGGCAAGAGCAGGCGCTGCTGAACCTGTTTCGCCAGGCCTCGCCCTATGCCAACGTGAGCGAAGAACATTACCAGGCGTTGCTGCGCATGCTGGCCGAAGGTTATACCGGGCGCCAAGGCGTGCGCGCTGCCTACCTGCACCGCGACGCGATCACCCGAACCTTGCGCGGCCGACGTGGCAGCAAGCTAACAGCGATCACCAGCGGCGGCACGATTCCGGACAACGCCGACTACAGTGTGATCCTCGAACCGCAGGCGCTGAATATCGGCACGGTCAACGAAGACTTCGCCGTGGAAAGCATCGCCGGCGATATCTTCCAACTGGGCAACACGTCCTATCGCATCTTGCGCATAGAGTCTGGTCGGGTGCGAGTCGAAGACGCACAAGGCATGCCGCCGAACATTCCCTTCTGGCTTGGCGAAGCACCCGGACGCAGCGCCGAGTTATCGTTTGCCGTCGCCCGCCTGCAAGGGCATCTGGATGAACTGCTGACCGAGCATCCCGGCGATCTGGCGCGCTGCATGACATGGCTGATGGACACCTTGGGCCTGGATTACGCCAGCGCCGACCAGATCGTCGACTACCTGGCTCGGGCGCGCGCCGTACTGGGCGCCCTGCCCTCGCAAAACACGCTGATCATGGAGCGTTTCTTCGACGAGTCCGGCGGCACGCAGTTGGTGATCCACACGCCGTTCGGCAGCCGCATCAATCGGGCCTGGGGGTTGGCGCTGCGCAAACGCTTTTGTCGCACGTTCAATTTCGAGTTGCAGGCTGCCGCCAGCGAAGACGCGATCGTGTTGTCGTTGTCCACCAGCCACAGCTTTGCGCTGGAAGACGTCTGGCGCTACCTGAATTCCAACACCGCCGAACACCTGCTGATACAAGCCGTGCTCGACGCGCCCTTGTTCGGCGTGCGCTGGCGCTGGAATGCCGGCGTCGCGCTGGCCCTGCCGCGCTATACCGGTGGCCGCAAAGTGGCGCCGCAGTTGCAGCGCATGAAGAGTGAAGACCTCATCGCTACAGTGTTTCCCGATCAGATTGCGTGCCTGGAAAACCTGGTCGGTGAACGTGAAGTCCCAGACCATCCACTGATCGAGCAAACCCTGGACGATTGCCTGCACGAAGCGATGGACGCCGAAGGCTGGCTGGCTTTGTTGCGACGTATGGAAAGTGGCGATGTGCGGCTGATCTGTCGCGATTTGCCCGCGCCCTCGCCGCTGGCGGCAGAAATCCTCAGCGCCCGGCCTTATGCCTTTCTCGACGATGCGCCGCTGGAAGAACGCCGAACCCAGGCGGTGCTCAACCGCCGCTGGAGCGACCCGCAATCCGCGAACGACCTTGGTGCGCTGGATGCCGACGCGATCACGGCTGTCGGCGAAGAAGCGTGGCCGCAGCCGCAGAATCCCGACGAAATGCACGAAGCGTTGATGACCCTGGGTTGCGTCAGCGGCATCGAGGCACGGGGCCACCCGGACTGGATGAAATGGCTGGAAGCGCTGGCAACATCCGGTCGCGCCACACGCTTGCAGGTCAATCCTGATCACGCATTGTGGATCGCGCTGGAGCGGCTGACCTGTTTACACGCGCTTTATCCGACGGCAGAAATGCATCCACCCCTGGCCGCCCTCGTCGGTTTCAACGAACCGTGGACGCAAGAAGACGCCGCGGTGGAAATCGTCCGCGCACGCTTGAGCGGCTTTGGCCCCCTGCCCATGACAGCCATCGCCGAACCGCTGGCGATGCCAATCAGCAATGTCACTCAAGCACTGGCGCAACTGGAAACCGAGGGCTATGTGCTGCGCGGGCGCTTCAGCCCTGGCGTCACCGAGGATCAATGGTGCGAGCGACATTTGCTGTCGCGCATTCATCGCTACACGGTCAAGCGCCTGCGCCGAGAAATCGAGCCGGTGTCGTTGCAGGACTTCATGCGTTTTCTGTTTGACTGGCAGCATTTATCCAGTTCAACCCAAAGCCAGGGCAAGGCGGCGCTGCCAGAAGTGGTCGATCAACTGGAGGGATTTTCAGCCGCCGCAGGTTCTTGGGACAGCGACATTCTGCCTGCTCGGCTCAAGGACTATTCACAAAGCTGGCTGGATGACTTGTGTCGCTCGGGCAAAGTGGTGTGGATGCGTCTGGCCGCGCGCAACAAGGTCGGCGCTGCGGCGTTGAGGAGCACGCCCATCGTGTTGTTGCCGCGCTCACAGGTGAACCTCTGGAGTGGCCTGACCGAGCAGCCTGCGCCCACGGAACTGTCGCTGCGCGCGCAAAAAGTCCACGAATCACTGACTCGCAACGGTGCGATGTTTTTCGATGAGCTGACGGTCGAGGCGCATCTGCTGCGTACGGAACTGGAGAACGCGCTGCAGGAATTGGTCGGCGCAGGCTTGGTGAACGCTGACAGTTTTGCGGGCCTGCGTGCGTTAATCACACCCGCGAGCAAACGCGCAGCGCACACCAGTCGGCGCAATCGTGGGGCCTTCATCGGCGGGATGGACGATGCCGGACGCTGGGCGCTATTGCGTCGAGCGGCGGCGCCAACAGTGCCTGACTCAAAACGCGCCCCGCAAACCGATCCGCAGACGCTGGAACACATCGCCATGACGTTGCTGCGTCGTTACGGCGTGGTGTTCTGGCGAGTGCTTGAACGTGAAGCGGATTGGCTACCGAGCTGGCGCGAATTGCTGCGTACGTTTCATCGCCTGGAAGCGCGGGGCGAGATACGTGGCGGGCGATTTGTCAGCGGCCTGGCGGGCGAGCAATTTGCGCTGCCTGAGGCAATTGCGTTGCTGCGCGAGATTCGCAAGCGACCGCTCGATGGCAGCCTGATCAGCATCAGCGGCGCTGACCCGTTGAACCTGGTCGGAACATTGTTGCCCGGCGCAAAAGTGCCTGCGCTGATGGGCAATCGATTGGTCTACCGGGATGGTATCCCGGCTGCAGCGATTATCGCGGGCAAGCCGCAGTATTGGCTGGAGTTGGATCAATCGAGCACAGCGCAGGTCAGGGATCGGTTGTTGCGGTAGGAAACCCGCCACCCTCTGTGGGAGCAAATGATGCTCCTAAACCGGGCTTTCCGAGCCGTCTCCGTTGACTACCGTCGTCCTGCCCTGCACCGGTTGCTGCTCAGCACCCTCATTCTCAATCGGCGGCAGCGCCCCGTTATGTGGACTCATCACCACCTGTGGATAAGTTTGCGCAAAACGTACGTCAGTGGACTTATCCACAAGCCGCTTTAGCCGGTCGTTGAACGCACGACTCACCGCATATTGCCCACCTGATGAAGTGCGGAACTGCGCAGTGATCACAATGCCGTTCATGTCCATACGGTCCAGACCAAACACTTCCAACGGCCCTTGCAAGTTGCCTTTGAGCAACAAATCGTCGCTGATCGCCTGCCCTGCTTCGCGAATCAGAGACGTAGCGGAATCGACGTCGGAGTCGTAGGTGAACTGGAACGAGAAGAACGCATACGCGAATTGCCTGGATTGGTTGGTCACGGCCTTGATCTGGCCGAATGGCACCGAATGCACGAAGCCTTTGCCGTCACGCAAACGCAAGGTGCGGATGGTCAGGCTTTCGACTGTGCCCGCATGGCCGGAATCCAACACCACCCAGTCGCCAATCGAAATAGTGTCCTCAATAATGATGAACAAACCAGTGATCACGTCCTGCACCAGTTGCTGGGAGCCGAAACCAATGGCCAGGCCGACGACACCGGCACCGGCCAACAGTGGGGCAACGTTAATGCCCAGATTGGCCATGGTCGTGATGGCACAGATCACCACCAGGACGATTTTGATCGCGTTACGCAGCAGCGGCAGAATGGTTTTGACCCGCGTGCTGGGCTGGCGTGAAGCGCGATTGTTGATTGGCTGCTTCAACGCTTCTTGAATAGCCGTGTCCATCACCACCCAGAGCAACCAGGTCACCAGCAAGATCAAGCCGATGCTGCTCAACGAATCGCTGATTACCTTGCCCAACGTATTGCGCTGGGCAAATTCAAACAGCGAGAACCCCCAGATCCGCCCAAGCAATTCGATAAAGCCAATCGCCAGCGCGATGCGCATCAAGGCGTGCAGCAAGCTGAGCAACCGTTCTTTATAGACATGCTCGCTACGCGCCTCGGCCGGCTTGAACATGTGCTGAAACAGGGTGCTGAGAAACACCGTCGAGATCAGCAAAACCGTGGTCAGCAAGGCGCAACGCAACGCTTTCTGACTGTCTTCGCCGGCGCCGATCAGGTTGACTGCCGACACCAGAATCATCAGCAGGATCGGCAAGTGCCACAAGCTGGAGAAGATTTTCAGCGTTTCCTGGAGAGCAGGTCGCGCTAGACGGCTGGCCAGTGGCCGGTTTCGAATCAAGTGCGCAACAGGGCGCCGTATCCGGATCACCAGTATGCAAAACACCACCGACGCAAAAAGTCCGGTGAATACCGCAACGCTGGTGGTGACGTTGCTGCCCAGTTGGCGAGCGATCTGGGGGCTGGTCAGTGCGTCACTCAGCGCGGCGAGGAAACCCACGACGAACAACGGGCGCGGGCTGAAGCGGCGAATCAGACGCACCGCCGGACGTTTGTGCCCACTATTGAACAGCACGATGACGCTCAAAATGATCGACGTCGAAAAAATACCGCTGCTGGTGGCATAAGCCAGGCACAGCGCTAGCGCCCGACCGGCTGACAGCTGCATGAAATGGCTGACGTAGAGAGTCAGCGGCAGACAGGCCATGGCCGGGGCGGTAAACGGAATCAGGTAGCCAAATACGCCCTGCACACGCTCGCGCTTAAGCAAGTAGCGATGCCGATAGATGCGGCCCACGATGAACTTGCCCAGCAGGTGCAACAGCGCAAATGCACCGATCCAGACAGCGGAAAGTATTACAAAGTCGCCTGCAACGCTCCATTTCGAACGCGAGGATGGCTTGTTGACCAGCGTGTCCAACTCGTCGGCGGCACGGTCGGCGCGCAGACGCCAGGAATCAAACAAATGGTCGTCCAGATCAAGCTTGTTTTGCACGCTGTCGATACTGGAACTGATCGCACCGAGCAGCCCTCCTTCAACGAGTATTTCCGGCTTCTCGGGCTCGGCTGCGACGGGATCTGCGGCGGGTGCGGAAGAAGACGCTGCAGCGGCAAGGGCATCGGCGGCCTGAAGGTTGAAACTGCCCGCGCAGTACACAATGCACAGCAACATGGCGATCTTAAAGTTCGACAAAACGCTGATCACTCCTCGCTCGTGGGATAGTTGATGACGGGCGACAAAGATAAAGCCCACAGGAACTGATCTATTTTCATCCAGCAAGTTCGGTTTTTGCCCGTAATCAAGGAGAGATGAAGCGCCTTTGCCTGAGCCGGATCATCGAGTCCGACATGCCGCAGGTGCGCATCCTCATGATGTTCGTCGCGCTTAAGGGCTGGCTCGAGTCCGAAGGTTTGCGCGGCTGCTCCCTCATCAGTACCGCCTGAGAAATTGCCGATGCCAATGGCTCGATTAGCCTGATTGCGAAAATGCACAAACAGAAGTTGTTCAATTATGCTCAGGCGTTGTGTGAGCAACTGCCGGCCTATCGAACGACAGCAGCGCTGGTTAAACAGTGGCTGAGATGGATGGCGCTATTACCGGCGCGCGCGTGAGGAGGGACTTAAGCACCGCGCCGATAGCGCAAAGGACGTTGCGTAGCTATTACTCGAACAGTCATCACTCCTGACACCTGCCGGGTAAAAAGCTCCACTTTGCTGCTAACTCAATCTGCCTGGAGGCTTGACCATGTCGTCCAATACCCAAACTCGCCCGCCACTTCCTCCGTTCACCCGTGAATCGGCCATCGAAAAGATCCGTCTTGCCGAAGATGGCTGGAACAGTCGCGATCCGGAAAAGGTCGCGTTGGCTTATACCCTCGATACCCAATGGCGCAACCGCGCCGAATTCGCCACCAACCGCGAAGAGGCCAAAGGCTTCCTGACGCGCAAATGGAAGAAAGAACTCGATTACCGCCTGATCAAAGAGCTTTGGGCCTTCACCGACAACCGCATTGCCGTCCGTTATGCCTACGAATGGCACGACGATTCAGGAAACTGGTACCGCTCGTACGGTAACGAAAACTGGGAGTTCGCCAAAGACGGTCTGATGGCCAATCGCTTCGCATGCATCAACGACATGCCGATCAAAGAATCCGAGCGCAAATTCCACTGGCCGCTGGGTCGCCGTCCGGATGATCATCCGGGATTGTCCGAACTGGGGCTGTAATTGCTGCGATTCTGCCGGTGCGAACTTGCTCGCCAAGCGTTAAAACCGATACATCGCACGGTGCAAGGAAAAGCCCCCGACAGTTGAACTGTCCGGGGGCTTTTCGATTTTGTTCACGGTAATCCGGTAGCCGTATCCTAGAACGGAATATCGTCGTCAAAGCTGTCGAAATCAGGAGCTGGCTGTGGCGCCTGTTGCGGAGCTGGACGGGATTCACGTTGTGGCTGCGGACTTGATTGCTGTGGAGCCGATTGTTGCGCACGCGCCTGCTGAGGGCGAGGTGCCGAGTTCTGCTGATAGCCACCACCGCCTTGCCCTTGTGGAGCGCCTTCGCCCTGCGGACGGCCACCCAACAGTTGCATAGTGCCCTGCATGTCGACGACGATTTCGGTGGTGTAGCGCTTGATGCCGTCTTTTTCCCACTCGCGGGTTTGCAACTTGCCTTCGATGTAGACCTGCGAGCCTTTGCGCAGGTATTCACCGGCAATCTCGGCGACCTTGCCGAACATCGACACACGGTGCCACTCGGTTTTTTCAACTTTCTGACCGGTTTGCTTGTCGGTCCACTGTTCGCTCGTCGCCAGACTCAGGTTGGTCACGGCATTACCGTTCGGCATGTAGCGAACTTCGGGATCCTGGCCGCAAGTACCGACCAATATGACTTTGTTAACCCCACGGGCCATAACGTTCTCCTAGGCTTCACACGTTTGCGACGCTGGATTGACCAATTCGTCGAAAGACGCCCGATCCAACAGTTCTTTGTCAAATTTGATATAGATGGCGCCCTCTTCGGACACCACTATTGCATCTGTTACTCCACGCACGGCCAGCAAACGCTCGGCCAGACTCAGGTCGCGCTGGGCTTCTGGCGACAACGGCAGGCGCAGGCTTGTGACGTATGGAGGTTCGCGCATGGTAACAGCAAACACGAGCCAAAGTGCTGCCAGACCTGCTCCCCCCAAGAACACGACACTGAGCCCGCCGTGCTGAAACAACCAACCGCCGAGGATGCCACCGACCGCCGAACCAAGGAACTGACTGGTAGAATAAATCCCCATCGCCGTGCCCTTCCCGCCCGCCGGAGACACCTTGCTGATCAATGACGGCAGTGATGCTTCGAGCAGGTTAAAGGCGGTAAAGAACACCACAGTCCCGATAACCAGCGCTCGAAGCGTGTCGCCGAACTCCCAGAAGAATAGCTCAGTGAGCATCAGTACCGCGACGGCACCCAGCAAAACCCTCTTCATCTGGCGCTTCTTTTCACCGTAAATGATGAACGGGATCATCGCGAAGAACGAAATCAGCAGCGCCGTCAGGTAAACCCACCAGTGCTGCTCCTTGGGCAACCCGGCTTTCTCGACCAGCGCCAGCGGCAATGCGACGAAACTGGACATGAGCATCGCGTGCAACGCGAAGATACCTAAATCCAGGCGCAGCAGATCTGGATGGCGCAGTGTTGCTCCCAATGCCTGTTTGGCGAGCCCCGACTCTCGATGCTGTAGCGTCACGGTGGATTTCGGCACCACGAACGCGGTAATGACGATCCCCACCAGCGCCATCGCTCCCGTTGCCAGGAACAATCCGGACAGCCCAAACGCGCTTGTCAGGATCGGCCCGACCACCATCGCCACCGCAAAGGAAACGCCAATGGTCATGCCAATCATTGCCATGGCCTTGGTTCGATGCTGCTCGCGGGTCAGGTCAGACAACAGCGCCATCACTGCCGCAGAAATCGCACCAGCCCCCTGCAAGACACGGCCTGCGATCACGCCCCATATCGAGGTTGCATCAGCCGCCAGCACGCTACCAATGGCAAAAACGACAAGGCCAAAATAAATAACCGGGCGACGTCCGATACGGTCGGAAATGATACCGAACGGGATTTGTAGAACAGCTTGTGTCAGGCCGTATGCGCCAATCGCCAGACCAATCAGCGCCGGACTTGCGCCGGCCAGGTCCATGCCATAGGTCGCCAGAACCGGCAAAACCATGAACATGCCAAGCATACGGAACGCGAACACCAGCGCCAGGCCGCCTGCCGCGCGGGTCTCGCTACCACTCATGCGCTCGCTATGTGAATCGTGCATGGAATAACCTCGTGTGAACCGGCGGCGATTCTACCAGTCCCATCGGTGTACAGCACATACGCGACGCTTTGCCGCGTACTGGCTTGGAGCCGTATACTCCCGTGTTTATGCCCGCCGAGCGAGGCCGCAGTGGACCAGATCCTGATACGTGGGGCACGAACCCACAACCTGAAGAACATTGACCTCACCCTGCCACGCGACAAACTGATCGTTATTACCGGGTTATCCGGCTCTGGCAAATCATCGCTGGCATTCGACACGCTGTACGCCGAAGGGCAGCGACGCTACGTGGAGTCATTGTCCGCGTATGCTCGACAGTTTCTATCGATGATGGAAAAACCCGACGTCGACACCATTGAGGGTCTGTCGCCCGCAATTTCCATCGAGCAAAAGTCGACCTCTCACAACCCACGCTCGACCGTGGGCACGATTACCGAGATCTACGACTACCTGCGCCTGCTTTACGCTCGGGTGGGCCAACCGCGCTGCCCGGACCACGACATACCCCTGGAAGCGCAGACGGTCAGCCAGATGGTTGACCTGGTCATTGCACAGCCTGAAGGCAGCAAGTTGATGTTGCTGGCGCCGGTTGTGCGCGAGCGCAAGGGCGAGCACCTTGCGGTGTTCGAAGAGCTGCGCGCACAAGGTTTCGTAAGGGCCCGGGTCAACGGCCGGCTTTGCGAACTCGATGAATTGCCGAAGCTGGACAAACAGAAGAAACATTCCATCGATGTCGTGGTCGATCGTTTCAAGGTCCGAGCCGATCTGCAGCAGCGTTTGGCGGAGTCTTTCGAGACCGCACTGAAGCTTGCCGACGGCATCGCTTTGGTTGCCCCTATGGACGACGAACCCGGCGAAGAGATCATCTTCTCCGCACGTTTTGCCTGCCCGATCTGCGGTCACGCGATCAGCGAGCTTGAGCCGAAGTTGTTTTCCTTCAACAACCCGGCCGGGGCCTGCCCGACATGCGACGGCTTGGGCGTTAAACAATTTTTCGATATCAAGCGCCTGGTCAACGGCGAACTGACGTTGGCGGAGGGGGCGATTCGCGGCTGGGACCGACGAAACGTCTATTATTTCCAGATGCTCGGCTCGCTGGCCAAACACTATGGCTTTAGCCTGGAAGTACCGTTCAAGGAGCTTCCAGCCGATCAACAGAAAATCCTGCTTAACGGCAGCGGTACTCAGAATGTCGACTTCCGCTACCTGAATGATCGCGGCGACATCGTTAAACGCGCGCACCCTTTTGAAGGCATCGTGCCAAACCTTGAGCGTCGTTATCGCGAGACAGAATCTGCGACCGTTCGAGAAGAACTGGCCAAGTTCCTCAGCACCCAGCCCTGCCCGGACTGCCGCGGCACGCGCTTGCGTCGCGAAGCCCGCCACGTATGGGTTGGCGAGAAAACACTGCCAGCGGTCACTAATCTGCCAATCGGCGATGCGACCGACTACTTCGGCAAGCTGAAGCTGACTGGGCGCCGCGGTGAAATTGCCGACAAGATTCTCAAGGAAATCCGCGAACGCCTACAGTTTTTGGTCAATGTGGGCCTTGATTACCTGACGCTGGATCGCAGCGCCGACACGCTGTCCGGCGGCGAAGCGCAACGTATTCGCCTTGCCAGCCAGATCGGCGCCGGCCTTGTTGGCGTCATGTACATCCTCGATGAACCTTCAATTGGTCTGCATCAACGCGACAACGACCGCTTGCTGGACACCCTTCGCCATCTTCGGGATATCGGCAACACAGTGATCGTGGTGGAGCATGACGAGGACGCCATTCGTATGGCTGACTACGTCGTCGACATTGGTCCGGGTGCCGGTATACACGGCGGCCATATCGTTGCAGAGGGCACGCCGGCAGAAGTCATGGCGCATCCAGACTCGCTGACGGGAAAATATCTGTCCGGTCGGGTCAAGATTGCCGTGCCCGCCAAGCGCACACCGCGCAACAAAAAGCTGTCACTGAAACTCAAGGGCGCACGCGGAAACAATCTGCGCAATGTCGATCTTGAGATTCCGATTGGCCTGCTAACCTGTGTCACCGGGGTGTCGGGGTCGGGTAAGTCGACGCTGATCAACAACACCCTGTTCCCGCTCAGTGCCACGGCATTGAACGGTGCGACGACGCTGGAAGCATCCGCGCATGACAGCATTGATGGGTTACAGCATCTGGACAAAGTCGTCGACATCGATCAAAGCCCGATTGGCCGTACCCCGCGCTCCAATCCTGCAACGTACACGGGTTTGTTCACGCCGATTCGCGAGCTGTTCTCGGGTGTCCCGGAATCGCGCTCACGCGGTTATGGGCCCGGCCGCTTCTCGTTTAACGTCAAGGGCGGCCGCTGTGAGGCTTGTCAGGGTGACGGCCTGATCAAAGTCGAGATGCACTTCCTGCCGGATATTTACGTGCCATGCGACGTATGCAGGAGCAAACGCTATAACCGGGAGACCCTTGAGATCAAATACAAGGGCAAAAACATCCACGAAGTGCTGGAGATGACCATCGAGGAAGCACGCATCTTCTTCGACGCCGTTCCTGCATTGGCGCGCAAGCTGCAAACGTTGATGGATGTGGGGCTGTCCTACATCAAGCTCGGACAATCGGCGACAACGTTGTCAGGCGGTGAGGCGCAGCGAGTGAAGCTGTCGCGTGAGCTGTCCAAGCGCGATACCGGCAAAACGCTGTACATCCTCGATGAACCAACCACTGGCCTGCACTTCGCAGATATCCAACAGCTGTTGGATGTGCTGCATCGCTTGCGTGATCACGGCAACACCGTGGTGGTCATCGAACACAACCTCGATGTCATCAAGACCGCCGACTGGCTTGTGGACCTCGGTCCAGAAGGTGGCTCCAGAGGCGGTCAGATCATTGCCACAGGTACCCCGGAGCAAGTGGCCGAGATGGAGCAGTCGTACACAGGGCACTACCTGAAACCTTTGCTCGAAAGAGACAAAGCATGAGGTGTTGATCCTGCCGAAATAAAAAAGCCCCTGTTGCGGGACTCGCGACAGGGGCTTTTTGGTTCAAAGGATCAGAATTGCGATTGTAGGTAGTTTTCCAAACCGATGGATTTGATCAACCCTAGCTGTTTTTCGAGCCAGTAGGCGTGATCTTCCTCGGTATCGGCCAACTGGATACGCAGAATGTCACGGCTAACGTAGTCCTGATGCACCTCACAGAGTTCGATGCCCTTGCACAACGCAGCGCGGACCCGATACTCCAGGCGAAGATCGCTGGCGAGCATCTCAGGTACCGTAGTGCCGACATCCAGATCATCCGGGCGCATACGCGGCGTACCTTCGAGCAAGAGAATCCGACGCATCAACGCGTCTGCGTGTTGTGTCTCTTCTTCCATCTCGTGGTTCATTCGTTCGTAGAGTTTGGTAAAACCCCAATCCTCATACATCCGCGAATGGACGAAGTATTGGTCACGTGCGGCCAGTTCTCCGGTCAGCAGCGTGTTCAGGTAATCAATGACATCCGGATGGCCTTGCATCGCCGTACTTCTCCTCTTGAAAGGCGTAGTTTGAACCAACCTGCCGCCGAGGTCACTTCAAGAACAGCAGGAAAGCTAACAAATGTCGTTAAAATCCGATATCTGGTGTCGAAAAGCATGGTAAATGAGGAGAGTTCTGTTTATCACTACGAGTTAGCGCAATAAATATGCACCTCCGCGCTTCGGTCATTGATTTGAAGGCGGTGTAAAAAACAAAAAACCGGGCGCTAGGCCCGGTTTTTTGTAAAGACTGACGTCTTATTCAGCGGCTTCTACAGAGCCACCGACAGGACGATCAACCAACTCGACATACGCCATAGGCGCGTTGTCGCCAGTGCGGAAACCGCACTTGAGGATACGCAAGTAGCCGCCCTGACGGGTTGCATAGCGTTTGCCCAGATCGTTGAACAGCTTGCCGACGATTTCTTTCGAACGAGTACGGTCGAAAGCCAAACGGCGGTTAGCTACGCTGTCTTCCTTGGCCAGGGTGATCAGCGGCTCGGCAACGCGGCGCAGTTCCTTGGCTTTCGGCAGGGTAGTTTTGATCAGCTCGTGCTCGAACAGCGACACCGCCATGTTTTGAAACATGGCCTTGCGGTGCGAGCTGGTACGGCTCAGGTGACGTCCACTTTTACGATGACGCATGGTTCATTCCTTACCAAACTCACGTTCGGTGATTACGACGATCAGGCCGTAGCCTTGTCGTCCTTCTTAAGACTTGCCGGCGGCCAGTTGTCCAGGCGCATGCCGAGGGAGAGACCACGAGAAGCCAGAACGTCCTTGATCTCGGTCAAGGATTTCTTGCCCAGGTTCGGAGTCTTTAACAGTTCTACTTCGGTGCGCTGAATCAGGTCGCCGATGTAGTAGATGTTCTCCGCCTTAAGGCAGTTGGCCGAACGTACGGTCAGTTCCAAATCGTCAACCGGACGAAGCAGGATCGGATCGATCTCGTCTTCCTGTTCGACTACCACTGGCTCACTGTCACCTTTGAGGTCGACGAATGCAGCCAACTGCTGTTGCAGAATGGTTGCAGCACGACGAATTGCCTCTTCAGGATCCAGAGTACCGTTGGTTTCCAGATCAATAACCAGCTTGTCCAGGTTGGTACGCTGTTCTACACGGGCGTTTTCCACCACGTATGCGATACGACGAACCGGGCTGAACGAAGAATCGAGCTGCAAGCGACCAATGCTGCGGCTTTCGTCATCATCGCTCTGACGCGAGTCTGCTGGTTCATAACCGCGACCACGAGCTACAACGAGCTTCATGTTCAGGGCGCCGTTAGACGCCAGGTTAGCGATTACGTGATCGGGGTTAACGATCTCGACATCATGATCCAGCTGAATATCGGCAGCGGTAACCACCCCCGAACCCTTCTTCGACAAGGTCAGCGTAACTTCGTCTCGACCGTGCAGCTTGATAGCCAGACCTTTAAGGTTCAACAGGATTTCAATGACATCTTCCTGTACACCTTCGATGGCGCTGTACTCATGGAGTACACCGTCAATCTCGGCCTCGACTACTGCACAGCCGGGCATGGAGGACAACAGGATGCGGCGCAGCGCGTTGCCCAGGGTATGGCCGAAACCACGCTCGAGAGGCTCGAGCGTAATCTTGGCGCGGGTCGGACTGACAACCTGCACATCAATGTGGCGGGGTGTCAGGAACTCATTTACCGAAATCTGCATGGATGCACCTATTTTCTAGCCCTTACTTGGAGTAGAGCTCGACAATCAGGCTTTCGTTGATGTCGGCCGACAGATCACTGCGAGCTGGTACGCTTTTGAAAACGCCAGACTTTTTCTCAGTGTCTACTTCTACCCATTCTACGCGGCCACGTTGGGCACACAGATCGAGAGCCTGCACAATACGCAGCTGGTTCTTCGCTTTTTCACGAATAGCGACTACGTCCCCAGCACGAACCTGGTAGGACGGAACGTTAACGGTTTTGCCGTTGACGCTGACCGACTTGTGCGATACCAGCTGACGAGATTCGGCACGAGTAGAGCCAAAACCCATACGGTATACGACGTTGTCCAGACGGCATTCGAGCAGTTGCAGGAGGTTCTCACCAGTAGCGCCTTTCTTGCCGGCAGCTTCTTTGTAGTAACCACTGAACTGACGCTCGAGAACGCCGTAGATACGACGAACCTTCTGCTTTTCACGCAGCTGAGTACCGTAGTCGGACTGGCGACCACGGCGTTGGCCGTGAATACCAGGAGCTGCTTCGATGTTGCACTTGGATTCGATAGCGCGAACGCCGCTCTTCAAAAAGAGATCGGTGCCTTCACGACGAGCAAGTTTGCATTTTGGACCAATGTAACGAGCCATTTCTTACAGTCTCCTGGATTACACGCGACGCTTCTTCGGCGGACGGCACCCGTTATGCGGGATTGGCGTCACGTCGGTGATGCTGGCGATCTTATAGCCACAGCCGTTCAAAGCACGGACAGCAGACTCACGACCTGGGCCTGGACCTTTGACGTTAACGTCGAGGTTCTTCAGACCGTATTCCAGCGCAGCTTGACCAGCACGTTCAGCAGCTACTTGAGCAGCGAACGGAGTGGACTTGCGTGAACCGCGGAAACCCGAGCCGCCGGAGGTAGCCCAAGAAAGCGCATTACCTTGACGATCGGTGATGGTGACGATTGTGTTGTTAAACGACGCGTGGATGTGGGCGATGCCATCAACCACTGTCTTTTTAACTTTTTTACGAGGACGAGCAGCAGGTTTTGCCATGACTAAATTCCTGTCGATGCGCTGGTGCGATTACTTGCGGATCGGCTTACGCGGACCTTTGCGAGTACGCGCGTTGGTCTTGGTACGCTGACCGCGTACTGGAAGACCACGACGATGGCGCAGACCGCGATAGCAGCCCAAATCCATCAAGCGCTTGATTTTCATGTTGATTTCGCGACGCAGGTCACCTTCAGTGGTGAACTTCGCCACTTCGCCACGCAGCTGTTCAATCTGCTCGTCGCTCAGATCTTTGATCTTTGCCGCTGGGTTAACCCCAGTGGTCGCACAGATTTTCTGTGCGGTGGTGCGACCAACACCATAGATGTAGGTCAACGAGATAACAGTATGCTTGTTATCTGGAATGTTAACGCCTGCAATACGGGCCATTCAGTGGGACTCCAATTGACAGCTACCTACGCCCCGGAAGCCAAGAAATAGGGCGCGAGATAATATCGCTGTAATAACAAATAATCAACCCAGCAGCGCACTAGCTGCTGGGCTTAAGCACAGATCACACTCAGCCTTGGCGCTGTTTGTGACGTGGTTCCGCGCTGCAAATTACTCGAACAACACCTTCGCGGCGAATAATCTTGCAGTTACGGCACAGCTTTTTCACCGATGCACGAACTTTCATCACCAACTCCTAGAACCTTATGGGTGCTTCAGCGCAGCATGCCGCTGCCGTAGCCCTTCAGGTTGGCTTTCTTCATCAGGGATTCATACTGGTGCGAAACGAGGTGCGATTGCACTTGCGACATAAAGTCCATCACAACCACGACCACGATCAGCAACGAGGTCCCGCCAAGGTAGAACGGAACGTTGGCCGCAACCACAAGAAACTGGGGAAGCAGACACACGGCCGTCATATAAAGAGCACCGAACATGGTCAAACGAGTCAATACGCCATCAATGTAGCGCGCGGACTGCTCACCAGGACGGATACCCGGAATAAAGGCACCGGACTTCTTCAGGTTTTCCGCTACGTCTTTCGGATTGAACATCAACGCCGTATAGAAGAAGCAGAAGAAAATAATCCCTGCACTAAACAGCAGAATATTCAACGGCTGACCCGGAGCGATTGACTGCGAGATGTCCTGCAACCAGCCCATACCTTCAGACTGACCAAACCAGGCACCCAACGAAGCAGGGAACAGCAAAATGCTGCTCGCGAAAATAGCTGGAATAACACCAGCCATATTCACCTTCAGCGGTAGGTGGCTCGTTTGCGCAGCGAAAACCTTACGGCCTTGCTGACGCTTGGCGTAGTGAACAGCAATACGACGCTGACCACGCTCAATGAACACCACGAAACCGATAATCGCTACTGCCAGCAAACCGATGGCGACCAAAGCGAAGATATTGATATCGCCCTGACGAGCAGACTCAAAGGACTGCCCGATCGCTCTCGGAAGACCGGCGACGATACCCGAAAAAATCAACATCGAGATACCGTTGCCAACACCGCGCTCAGTGATCTGCTCGCCCAGCCACATCATGAACAACGCACCAGCCACGAAGGTGGTGACAGCCACAAAATGGAAGCCCAGATCTGCAGAGAACGCAACGCCCTGACCGGCCAGGCCAATGGACATGCCAATAGCTTGAACCAGCGCCAGGACGACGGTGCCATAGCGGGTGTACTGGCTTATCTTGCGACGACCAGCTTCACCTTCCTTCTTCAACTGCTCCAACTGCGGGCTAACAGCGGTCATGAGCTGCATGATGATCGATGCCGAGATATACGGCATGATCCCCAATGCAAAAATACTCATCCGCTCCAACGCACCGCCGGAAAACATGTTGAACAAGCTAAGAATGGTCCCCTCATTCTGTCGAAACAGTTCCGCCAGCCGGTCCGGGTTGATACCTGGAACTGGGATGTGCGCACCTATCCGATAGACGATAATCGCCAGGAACAGGAAACGCAGTCGAGCCCAGAGTTCGGATAACCCGCCTTTGCCGAGCGCTGAGAGAGCACCTTGCTTAGCCATTTATTCCTCGAACTTGCCGCCAGCTGCTTCGATAGCCGCACGCGCACCTTTGGTGGCTGCGATACCTTTTAGGGTGACCGCGCGAGTAACCTCACCGGACAGCATGATTTTCACACGCTGCACGTTTTGGTTGATCACGTTGGCATCCTTCAGAGACTGCACAGTTACAACGCCTTCTACTTTCGCCAGCTCGGAGGTGCGAACTTCCGCACGATCCATAGCCTTCAAAGAGACGAAGCCGAACTTAGGCAGACGACGATGCAACGGCTGTTGGCCGCCTTCGAAGCCCGGTGCGATGGTGCCACCGGAACGGGAGGTCTGACCTTTGTGACCACGGCCACCAGTCTTACCCAAACCGCTACCGATACCACGGCCCGGACGATGCTTCTCGCGGCGGGAACCCGGCGCAGGACTCAGATCATTGAGTTTCATCGATTAACCCTCGACTCGCAGCATGTAGTAAGCCTTGTTGATCATTCCGCGATTTTCGGGAGTATCAACGACTTCTACCGTGTGACCGATACGACGCAGACCCAAACCCTTAATGCACAGTTTGTGGTTAGGGATGCGGCCGGTCATGCTTTTGATCAGCGTGACTTTAACGGTAGCCATGATCAGAAGATCTCCTTGACGTTCAAGCCGCGCTTGGCAGCAATGGACTCAGGGGACTGCATGGCTTTCAAACCCTTGAACGTGGCGTGAACCACGTTTACCGGGTTGGTCGAACCATAGCACTTGGCCAACACGTTCTGAACGCCAGCAACTTCCAGCACTGCGCGCATGGCGCCGCCAGCGATGATGCCAGTACCTTCAGAAGCGGGCTGCATGTACACCTTCGAAGCGCCGTGAGCAGACTTCATTGCGTACTGCAGCGTAGTGCCATTCAGATCAACCTGGATCATGTTACGGCGAGCAGCTTCCATTGCCTTCTGGATCGCAGCAGGCACTTCACGTGACTTGCCACGGCCGAAGCCAACACGGCCCTTACCATCACCAACCACGGTCAACGCGGTGAAAGTGAAGATACGGCCGCCTTTGACGGTTTTGGCTACACGATTAACTTGAACCAGCTTCTCGATGTAACCTTCGTCGCGTTTTTGGTCGTTATTTGACATAACTTAGAACTCCAGCCCGCCTTCACGAGCAGCATCAGCCAGCGCCTTGACGCGGCCGTGGTACTTGAAGCCAGAACGGTCGAAAGCCACTTGCGATACACCGGCGGCTTTCGCACGCTCAGCAATCAGCTGGCCAACCTTAGTGGCCGCGTCGATGTTGCCAGTGGCACCATCACGCAGTTCTTTGTCCAAAGTAGAGGCGTTTGCCAGAACTTTGCTGCCGTCGGCCGAAATGACCTGGGCATAGATGTGCTGCGAAGAGCGGTACACGCAGAGACGCACGACTTCGAGTTCGTGCATTTTCAGGCGTGCTTTGCGAGCGCGACGCAGTCGGGTAACTTTTTTGACGGTCATTTGCTATGCCCTACTTCTTCTTGGCTTCTTTACGACGGACGACTTCGTCCGCGTAACGCACACCTTTGCCTTTATAAGGCTCAGGACGGCGGAAGTCGCGGATCTCAGCGGCCACTTGACCAACCAACTGCTTGTCGATACCCCGGATGAAGATATCGGTCTGGTTGGGCGTCTCAGCGGTGATGCCTTCCGGCAATTCGTAATCCACTGGGTGCGAGAAGCCAAGAGCCAGGTTCAGCACCGTGCCTTTTGCTTGCGCTTTGTAACCAACACCGACCAGCTGGAGCTTACGCTCGAAGCCTTGGCTTACGCCTTGGACCATGTTGTTTACCAACGCACGAGTGGTACCGGCCATTGCGCGAGTTTGTTGATCGCCATTGCGAGCAGCAAAACGCAACTCACCAGCTTCTTCAACAATCTCAACGGACGAATGAATGTTCAGGTCGAGAGTGCCCTTGGCACCCTTCACCGAAAGCTGCTGGCCGACGAGTTTAACTTCGACGCCTGATGGCAACTTAACGGGGTTCTTAGCTACGCGTGACATGCTTATCCCCCCTTAGAACACAGTGCAAAGAACTTCGCCGCCGACACCGGCAGCGCGCGCAGCACGATCCGTCATCACACCTTTGTTGGTGGAGACGATAGACACACCGAGGCCGCCACGAACTTTCGGCAATTCCTCGACGGACTTGTACTGACGCAGGCCTGGACGGCTAACGCGCTTCACTTCCTCGATGACCGGACGGCCTTCGAAGTATTTCAGCTCGATGGACAGCGACGGTTTGATTTCGCTGCTGATCTGATAACCCGCAATGTAACCTTCGTCCTTCAGGACTTTGGCAACTGCTACCTTCAACGTGGAAGATGGCATGCTTACGACGGGCTTTTCAGCCATCTGGGCATTACGGATACGAGTTAGCATGTCCGCTAACGGGTCCTGCATACTCATGGGCTAGACGCTCCTGATACAAAAATAATTAGCCTTGCGGCTACAGCTTTTCGCCGAAAAACTCCGGACACGTGAAGACACGGGCTCTGGCGAGCCGGCAATTCTAGACGTACCCCAGAAATGAATCAAGCCCCAAAAGGGGCTTGATTCCGATTCGAGTCTCGCAATCACCGTTTTCTTTCGAAATTGGCGACCGCGATACAAGAATAACGCCTTACCAGCTGGCTTTAACCAGACCTGGAACGTCGCCACGCATTGCTGCTTGACGCAGCATGTTACGACCGAGGCCGAACTTGCGATAAACGCCGTGTGGGCGACCAGTCAGGCGGCAACGGTTACGCATGCGCGAGGCGCTTGCATCACGAGGCTGCTTTTGCAGGGCTACCTGAGCTTCCCAACGCGCTTCTGGACTTGCGTTCAGATCCACGATGATTGCTTTCAGCTCTGCACGCTTCTTGGCGTACTTGGCGACCGTAAGCTGACGCTTAAGCTCGCGATTTTTCATGCTCGTCTTGGCCATGGTAACTACTCCAATCAGTTGCGGAACGGGAACTTGAAAGCACGCAGCAATGCGCGACCTTCATCGTCCGTACGAGCAGTGGTGGTCAGGGTAATGTCCAGACCGCGCAGAGCATCGATCTTGTCGTAATCGATTTCCGGGAAAATAATCTGCTCTTTCACGCCCATGCTGTAGTTGCCGCGACCATCGAAGGACTTGGCATTCAGGCCGCGAAAGTCGCGAACCCGAGGCAGGGAGATCGACAGCAGACGATCCAGGAATTCGTACATACGGTCACGGCGCAGAGTAACTTTGACGCCGATCGGCCAACCTTCACGGACTTTAAAGCCAGCGATGGATTTCCGAGCATAAGTCACAACGACTTTTTGACCGGTGATCTTTTCCAGGTCAGCTACAGCGTGCTCAATGACTTTTTTGTCACCGATCGCTTCGCCCAGACCCATGTTCAAGGTGATCTTGGTAACGCGCGGAACTTCCATCACGTTCGAAAGCTTAAGTTCTTCCTTAAGTTTCGGAGCGATTTCCTTCCGGTAAATCTCTTTTAGTCGTGCCATGGTCTTCTACCTAGCAGTGTTCAAGCATCAACCGCTTTTTGGGTCGACTTGAAGACACGAATTTTTTTGCCTTCTTCAACTTTGAAACCAACGCGATCAGCCTTGTTGGTTGCACCGTTGAAAATGGCGACGTTAGAAGCGTGCAGTGGCGCTTCTTTCTCGACGATACCGCCCTGTACGCCCGACGCCGGGTTTGGCTTGGTATGACGCTTCACCAGGTTGATACCACCAACGACCAAACGGTCATCAGCGAGAACCTTGAGCACCTTACCGCGCTTACCTTTGTCTTTGCCGGCGATCACGATGATCTCGTCGTCACGACGAATCTTTTGCATGTCGGATCTCCTTACAGCACTTCTGGGGCGAGCGAGACGATCTTCATGAACTTCTCTGTACGAAGTTCACGGGTCACTGGCCCAAAGATACGGGTGCCGATCGGCTCTTGCTTGTTGTTCAAAAGAACAGCAGCGTTGCCATCGAAGCGAATGATGGAGCCGTCTGCACGACGAACGCCGTGGCGAGTGCGGACTACAACAGCAGTCATCACTTGACCTTTCTTCACCTTGCCGCGAGGAATTGCTTCCTTGACGGTCACTTTGATGATGTCACCGATACCAGCGTAACGACGATGAGAGCCACCAAGCACCTTGATGCACATAACACGGCGAGCGCCGCTGTTATCGGCCACATCGAGCATGGATTGAGTCTGAATCATATAATTTCTCCGACCCTTAGCCCTTAGACTTCCACAGCGCGTTCGAGAACATCAACCAACGCCCAAGATTTAGTCTTGGCCAACGGACGAGTTTCACGAATAGTGACCTTGTCGCCGATGTGGCATTGATTGGTTTCGTCGTGCGCGTGCAGCTTAGTCGAACGCTTAACGTATTTACCGTAGATCGGGTGCTTAACGCGACGCTCGATCAGGACGGTGATGGTCTTGTCCATCTTGTCGCTGACAACACGGCCAGTCAGCGTACGGACGGTTTTTTCGGCTTCAGCCATGATTACTTACCTGCCTGCTGGTTGAGCACAGTCTTCACGCGAGCGATGTCACGCTTAACTTGCGAGAGCAGGTGAGACTGCCCCAACTGGCCAGTTGCTTTCTGCATACGCAGATTGAACTGGTCGCGCAGCAAGCCGAGCAGTTGCTCGTTCAGCTGCTGTGCTGATTTTTCACGAAGTTCATTCGCCTTCATCACATCACCGTCCGCTTAACAAAGGAGGTGGCGAGCGGCAGCTTTGCAGCAGCCAGGGCGAAAGCCTCACGCGCCAACTCTTCAGACACACCCTCGATTTCATACAGGACTTTGCCTGGCTGAATCTGGGCAACCCAGTACTCCACGTTACCCTTACCTTTACCCATCCGAACTTCGAGTGGCTTTTTGGTGACGGGCTTGTCCGGGAATACACGGATCCAGATTTTACCGCCACGCTTAACGTGACGGGTCAGAGCACGACGCGCTGACTCAATCTGACGAGCGGTGAGACGACCACGAGCAACAGACTTCAGCGCGAACTCGCCGAAGCTGACTTTGCTACCGCGCAATGCCAAGCCACGGTTGTGGCCTGTCATCTGCTTGCGGAACTTCGTACGCTTTGGTTGCAACATTTGGCGTACCCCTTACTTAGCAGCTTTTTTACGAGGCGCTGGTGCTTGTGGTTTCAGCTCTTCTTGGCGACCACCAATTACTTCGCCTTTGAAGATCCAAACCTTTACACCGATCACACCGTAAGTGGTGTGAGCTTCGTAGTTGGCATAGTCGATGTCGGCACGCAGGGTGTGCAGTGGCACACGCCCTTCGCGATACCATTCAGTACGTGCGATTTCAGCACCGCCGAGACGACCGCTCACTTGGATTTTGATGCCTTTGGCACCAATGCGCATGGCGTTCTGTACTGCGCGCTTCATAGCGCGACGGAACATTACACGACGCTCCAGCTGCTGAGCTACGCTCTGCGCAACCAGCATACCGTCGAGCTCCGGCTTACGGATCTCTTCGATATTGATGTGCACAGGCACACCCATTTGCTTGGTCAGGTCCTGACGCAGCTTCTCAACATCTTCACCTTTCTTGCCGATCACGATGCCGGGACGAGCGGTGTGGATGGTGATGCGTGCAGTCTGAGCCGGACGATGGATATCGATACGGCTTACGGACGCGCTTTTTAATTTGTCTTGGAGATACTCGCGCACCTTCAGATCAGCGAACAAATAGTCCGCATAAGTCCGACCGTCTGCGTACCAGACGGAGGTGTGCTCCTTGACGATTCCCAGGCGAATGCCAATGGGATGTACTTTCTGACCCATCTCTTCGACTCCGTTACTTGTCAGCAACCTTGACAGTGATATGGCAAGACCGCTTGACGATGCGATCAGCACGGCCTTTGGCACGTGGCATGATGCGCTTCAGCGAACGCCCTTCGTTGACGAAAACGGTAGAGACCTTAAGGTCATCAACGTCTGCGCCTTCGTTATGCTCGGCGTTGGCTACGGCCGACTCCAGCACTTTTTTCAGGATCTCGGCGGCTTTCTTACTGCTGAAAGCCAACAGGTTGAGCGCTTCGCCCACCTTCTTCCCGCGGATCTGGTCGGCGACCAAGCGGGCTTTCTGGGCGGAGATTCGAGCGCCCGACAACTTAGCGGCTACTTCCATCGTTCCTTACCCCTTAACGCTTGGCTTTCTTGTCTGCCACGTGCCCACGATATGTGCGGGTACCGGCAAACTCGCCTAGTTTGTGGCCGACCATGTCTTCGTTCACAAGAACTGGAACATGCTGACGACCGTTATGCACTGCAATGGTCAAACCGACCATTTGTGGCAGGATCATCGAACGACGCGACCAGGTTTTAACTGGTTTGCGATCATTCTTTTCCGCCGCCACTTCGATCTTCTTCAGTAGGTGAAGATCGATAAAAGGACCTTTTTTCAGAGAACGTGGCACTGTCGTATCCCTCTATTTACTTGCGACGACGGACGATCATTTTGTCGGTACGCTTATTACCACGAGTCTTCGCGCCCTTAGTCGGGAAGCCCCACGGCGATACCGGATGACGACCACCGGAGGTACGACCTTCACCACCACCATGTGGGTGGTCAACCGGGTTCATGGCAACACCACGAACGGTTGGGCGAACGCCACGCCAGCGTTTGGCACCAGCTTTACCCAGCGAACGCAGACTGTGCTCGGAGTTCGAGACCTCGCCCAGCGTTGCCCGGCATTCCGACAGCACTTTACGCATTTCACCGGAGCGCAGACGCAGGGTCACATAGACACCTTCACGAGCGATCAGCTGAGCCGAAGCACCAGCGGAACGAGCGATCTGTGCACCTTTACCCGGCTTCAATTCGATGCCGTGTACGGTGGAACCCACTGGAATGTTACGCAGTTGCAGAGCGTTACCTGGCTTGATTGGAGCCAGAGCGCCTGCGATCAGCTGGTCGCCAGCACTCACGCCTTTAGGGGCGATTATGTAGCGACGTTCGCCGTCTGCGTACAGCAGCAGAGCGATGTGAGCAGTACGGTTTGGATCGTATTCGATACGCTCAACAGTGGCAGCAATGCCATCTTTGTCGTTGCGACGGAAATCGACCAAACGATAATGCTGCTTATGGCCACCACCAATGTGACGAGTGGTAATACGACCATTGTTGTTACGACCACCAGACTTCGATTTTTTCTCGAGCAGCGGTGCGTGAGGAGCGCCTTTATGCAGCTCCTGGTTGACCACCTTGACCACAAAACGGCGGCCAGGGGAAGTCGGCTTGCATTTAACGATTGCCATGATGCACCCCTTCCTTACTCAGCACTGCTGCTGAAATCGAGATCTTGGCCTGGCTGAAGGGAGATAACTGCCTTCTTCCAGTCATTACGCTTGCCCAGACCGCGAGCAGTGCGCTTACTCTTACCCAGAACATTCAGGGTAGTAACACGCTCTACTTTCACGCTGAACAGGCTTTCGACGGCCTTCTTGATTTCCAGCTTGGTTGCGTCAGTAGCAACCTTGAAAACGAACTGGCCTTTCTTGTCAGCCAGAACCGTGGCCTTCTCGGAAACGTGCGGGCCAAGTAGAACTTTAAATACGCGTTCCTGGTTCATCCCAGCAGCTCCTCGAATTTCTTCACGGCCGACACAGTGATCAACACTTTGTCGTATGCGATCAGACTAACTGGATCGGAACCTTGAACATCACGAACATCTACGTGCGGCAGGTTACGAGCAGCCAGGTACAGATTCTGGTCAACAGCATCAGACACGATCAGAACATCAGTCAGACCCATGCCATTCAGCTTATTCAGCAGATCCTTGGTTTTCGGCGCCTCAACAGCGAAGTCCTGAACCACAACCAAACGATCAGTACGAACCAGTTCAGCAAGGATGGAGCGCAGAGCTGCGCGATACATCTTCTTGTTGAGCTTCTGAGTGTGGTCCTGAGGACGTGCCGCGAAAGTGGTACCGCCGCCACGCCAGATTGGGCTACGGATAGTACCGGCACGAGCACGACCAGTACCCTTCTGACGCCATGGGCGCTTACCGCCACCGGAAACGTCGGAACGGGTCTTTTGCTGTTTGCTACCCTGACGACCGCCAGCCATGTAGGCCACGACCGCCTGGTGAACCAGCGTCTCGTTGAATTCGCCGCCAAATGTCAGTTCGGAAACTTCGATCGCTTGAGCGTCATTTACATTTAATTGCATGTCAGCTTCCCCTTAACCGCGAGCCTTGGCCGCCGGACGTACAACCAGGTTGCCGCCAGTAGCGCCAGGAACAGCGCCCTTAACCAACAACAGATTGCGTTCAGCGTCCACGCGCACCACTTCCAAGGACTGTACGGTCACGCGCTCAGCGCCCATATGACCGGACATTTTTTTGCCCTTGAATACACGACCAGGAGTCTGGCACTGGCCGATAGAGCCCGGGACGCGGTGAGAGACGGAGTTGCCGTGAGTATTATCCTGACCACGGAAATTGTGGCGTTTGATCGTACCCTGGAAACCTTTACCCTTGGACTGACCGGTCACATCGACCATCTGACCAGCAGCGAAGATTTCAGCATTGATCAAATCGCCAGCCTGGTAATCGCCTTCTTCAAGACGGAATTCCCAGACACCGCGGCCAGCGGCAACGTTTGCCTTGGCGAAGTGACCTGCTTGAGCAGCAGTCACGCGCGAAGCACGACGCTCACCGACAGTGACTTGCACTGCACGATAGCCATCGGTTTCTTCGGTTTTGAACTGAGTGACGCGATTCGGCTCGATCTCAATGACCGTAACCGGAATGGAGACACCTTCTTCGGTGAAAATACGGGTCATACCGCATTTACGACCGACTACACCAATAGTCATGTTGTAAACCTCATGAGTGTACGGGGCTTTCACCCGCTATGGCCGCCCATTTCAGAGCGTTACACGACTAAGACCCAAGTCTTAGCCGAGGCTGATCTGCACTTCCACACCGGCCGCAAGGTCAAGCTTCATAAGTGCGTCAACGGTTTTATCCGTTGGCTGGACAATGTCCAGAACACGCTTATGAGTGCGGATCTCGTACTGGTCGCGCGCGTCTTTGTTGACGTGCGGAGAAACCAGAACAGTGAACCGCTCTTTACGGGTAGGCAATGGAATTGGACCACGCACTTGAGCACCAGTACGTTTCGCGGTTTCCACGATTTCCTGGGTGGATTGGTCGATCAGGCGATGGTCAAAAGCCTTCAACCTGATACGGATTTGCTGATTTTGCATTGGATTTCAGACTCCAGGCTACTTCCCACCGAGCGCAATACGCCCGTTAAAAGGAGGCGCAATTCTATAGACGAGCCAACAGGGTGTCAACCCAATAAAAAAGCCCCCGCAAGCGGGGGCTTTTTTTCAAATCGTCACTTACGCGACGATTTTGGCCACGACGCCAGCGCCGACGGTACGACCGCCTTCACGAATTGCGAAACGCAGACCATCTTCCATTGCGATTGGCTTGATCAGGGTAACGTTAACTTTAACGTTGTCACCTGGCATAACCATTTCCACGCCTTCCGGCAGTTCGCAGCTACCAGTTACGTCAGTAGTACGGAAGTAGAACTGTGGACGGTAGCCCTTGAAGAACGGAGTGTGACGACCGCCTTCTTCCTTGCTCAGAACATAGATTTCTGCTTCGAACTGAGTGTGCGGCTTAACAGTACCCGGCTTAACCAGAACCTGACCACGCTCAACGTCGTCACGCTTGGTACCACGCAGCAGAACGCCGCAGTTCTCACCAGCACGACCTTCGTCCAGCAGCTTGCGGAACATCTCAACGCCAGTACAAGTAGTCTTGGTGGTGTCACGCAGACCCACGATTTCTACTTCTTCCTGGATCTTGATAACTCCACGCTCAACACGCCCAGTCACAACGGTACCGCGACCCGAGATCGAGAAGACGTCTTCGATTGGCATCAGGAACGGCTTATCGATCGCACGAACTGGCTCTGGAATGTAGCTATCCAGTGTCTCAACCAGCTTACGAACGGCAGTAGTACCCATTTCGTTGTCGTCTTGACCGTTCAGGGCCATCAGAGCAGAACCGATGATGATCGGAGTGTCGTCACCCGGGAAATCGTAAGTGCTGAGCAGATCGCGCACTTCCATTTCAACCAGCTCCAGCAACTCAGCGTCGTCAACCATGTCAGCCTTGTTCAGGAAGACAACGATGTACGGAACACCAACCTGACGAGACAACAGGATGTGCTCGCGAGTCTGAGGCATCGGACCATCGGCAGCCGAACAAACCAGAATCGCGCCATCCATCTGCGCAGCACCAGTGATCATGTTTTTTACATAGTCGGCGTGACCTGGGCAGTCAACGTGCGCGTAGTGACGAACGGCCGAATCGTATTCAACGTGAGCTGTGTTGATGGTGATACCACGAGCTTTTTCTTCTGGCGCGCTGTCGATTTTATCGAAATCGACTTTAGCCGAACCGAATACTTCGGAGCAGACACGAGTCAGAGCAGCAGTCAGAGTGGTTTTACCGTGGTCAACGTGACCAATGGTGCCGACGTTGACGTGCGGTTTGTTACGTTCAAATTTTTCTTTAGCCACGACAGTGAACTCCTAGCCTAAAGGGGCTGAATCAGCCTTGTTTTTTAACGATAGCTTCGACGATATTCGACGGAGCTTCGGAGTATTTGGAGAATTCCATAGAGTAGCTCGCGCGACCCTGGGACATGGAGCGAACGTCGGTCGCATAACCGAACATCTCACCCAACGGTACTTCGGCGCGAATCACTTTGCCAGAAACCGTATCTTCCATACCCTGGATCAGACCACGACGACGGTTCAGGTCACCCATCACGTCACCCATGTAGTCCTCAGGTGTTACAACTTCTACTTTCATGATCGGCTCAAGCACTACAGCGCCGCCCTTAGCGGACAACTGCTTGGTCGCCATGGAAGCAGCCACCTTGAACGCCATCTCGTTGGAGTCGACGTCGTGGTAAGAACCATCGAAAACGGTAGCCTTCAGGCCGATCAGCGGATAGCCGGCAACAACACCGTTCTTCATCTGCTCTTCGATACCCTTCTGGATAGCAGGGATGTATTCCTTAGGAACAACACCACCAACCACTTCGTTCACGAATTGCAGACCTTCCTGACCTTCGTCAGCCGGTGCAAAACGAATCCAGCAATGGCCGAACTGACCACGACCGCCGGATTGACGAACGAACTTGCCTTCGATCTCACAGGACTTCGTGATCTTCTCACGATAGGAAACCTGTGGCTTGCCGATGTTGGCTTCGACGTTGAACTCGCGGCGCATCCGATCAACCAGGATGTCCAAGTGCAATTCGCCCATGCCAGAGATGATCGTTTGACCAGTCTCTTCATCAGTCTTGACGCGGAAAGATGGATCTTCCTGAGCAAGCTTGCCCAGAGCGATACCCATTTTTTCCTGGTCGTCCTTGGTTTTAGGCTCAACAGCAACCGAAATAACCGGCTCCGGAAAGTCCATACGAACAAGGATGATTGGCTTGTCAGCCGAGCAAAGGGTATCACCTGTGGTGACGTCCTTCATGCCGATCAGAGCCGCGATGTCGCCAGCGCGCACTTCCTTGATCTCTTCACGGGTGTTCGCATGCATTTGAACCATACGACCAACACGCTCTTTCTTGCCTTTTACCGAGTTGATCACGCCGTCGCCGGAGCTCAACACGCCCGAATAAACACGAGCAAAGGTCAAAGTACCCACGAACGGGTCGGTAGCAATCTTGAACGCTAGAGCAGAGAACGGCTCGTTGTCATCTGCATGACGCTCCATCTCAACAGTCTCGTCATCTGGGTCGGAACCCTTGATAGCAGGAATGTCGACAGGTGCAGGCAGGTAGTCGATGACAGCGTCGAGAACAAGAGGGACACCCTTGTTCTTGAACGAAGAACCGCAAACAGCCAGAACGATTTCACCAGCGATAGTACGCTGACGCAGAGCGCCCTTGATTTCCTCGACGGTGAGTTCTTCACCCTCAAGATACTTGTTCATCAGCTCTTCAGTAGCCTCGGCCGCAGCCTCAACCATGTTGCCGCGCCACTCTTCAGCCAACTCCTGCAACTCTGCTGGAATAGCCTCACGACGAGGAGCCATACCTTTGTCAGCATCATCCCAGTAAACAGCTTCCATGGAGATCAAGTCGATCTGCCCCTGGAAGTTATCTTCGGCACCGATAGCCAACTGGATTGGGACCGGGGTGTGCCCCAGACGCTGCTTGATCTGACCGATCACGCGCAGGAAGTTCGCACCAGCACGGTCCATCTTGTTTACATAAACAAGACGTGGAACGCCGTATTTGTTGGCCTGACGCCATACGGTTTCCGACTGAGGCTCAACACCAGAGGTACCACAGAAAACAACAACCGCACCATCGAGAACACGCAGCGAGCGCTCTACCTCAATCGTGAAGTCAACGTGGCCAGGGGTGTCGATGATGTTGAAGCGATATTTGTCAAACTGCTTGGTAGAACCCGACCAAAAAGCCGTGGTCGCAGCGGAGGTGATGGTAATACCACGCTCCTGCTCCTGCACCATCCAGTCCATGGTCGCGGCGCCATCATGCACCTCGCCCATTTTGTGGTTTACGCCAGTGTAAAAAAGGACGCGCTCGGTCGTGGTGGTTTTACCAGCATCGACGTGAGCAACGATACCGATATTACGGTAGCGGTTAATCGGAGTAGTACGAGCCATAAAGCCCTCGCAAAATTAGTGACGCTGAAATTAGAAGCGGTAGTGCGAGAAAGCCTTGTTGGCCTCAGCCATACGATGCACGTCTTCACGCTTCTTAACTGCAGCACCTTTACCTTCGGCGGCGTCCAACAGTTCGCCAGCCAAACGCAGAGCCATAGACTTCTCACCGCGCTTGCGCGCGAAGTCTACCAGCCAACGCATTGCCAAGGCATTACGACGGGACGGACGAACTTCAACCGGAACCTGGTAAGTAGCACCGCCTACACGGCGCGACTTTACTTCGACCAGCGGAGCGATGGCGTCGAGAGCTTTCTCGAAGATTTCCAGGGGGTCGCTGTTCTTGCGTTCTTTAACCTTTTCCAGCGCGCCATAAACGATACGTTCGGCCACGGCTTTTTTGCCGCTTTCCATTACGTGGTTCATGAACTTGGCCAGGATTTGGCTGCCGTACTTTGGATCGTCAAGCACTTCGCGCTTGGCTGCTACGCGTCTTCTTGGCATGGATAAGCCCTCAAACGGTCTTCAGGTTCGCTCGGAATCAGTACCCTTTTCAGGGCGCCTCCGACCTTACTCTTATCGACTCAGAAAATAAGATGATTCAGTTTTTACAAAAAGCCACTACTACTTAGGCTTTTTGGTACCGTACTTCGAACGACCCTGGTTACGACCTTTAACGCCGGAGGTATCCAAGGAGCCGCGAACGGTGTGGTAACGAACACCCGGCAAGTCTTTTACACGACCACCGCGAATCAACACGACACTGTGCTCTTGCAGGTTGTGGCCTTCACCGCCGATATACGAGGAAACCTCGAAACCGTTGGTCAGACGCACACGGCATACTTTACGCAGTGCCGAGTTAGGTTTTTTCGGCGTGGTGGTATACACACGAGTGCATACGCCACGACGTTGCGGGCAGTTCTGCAGCGCAGGCACGTCGGATTTCTCGACGATACGCTTACGCGGCTGACGTACCAGCTGGTTGATAGTTGCCATCTACTAGCTCCACTGTTGTCTTGCGACGCTATTGTCTTACAAGAAAAGCAAAATGGCAGGACACGCGTCCCGCCAAATTTAGGGGTACAAGAGTCTAAAGAGGATCTCTTTCCCCGTCAAGGCAAAGCCCCGACCTTCACAACCATCCGCTGACAGCAAATAGCCTGTCAGCTTCGATGGATGTGAAAATCAGGGCCCTACTCTCAATTACTGCTGGAGTTCAACGCTTCAGTCAGGGCAGCTTCAACTTCGCTCGCGCTGACACGCAATGGTTTGTCAACTTCACGACGACGCTTACGTTCGCTGTGATAAGCCAAACCTGTACCAGCCGGGATCAGACGACCCACAACCACGTTCTCCTTCAGCCCACGTAGATAATCGCGCTTGCCGGTTACCGCTGCCTCGGTCAATACGCGAGTAGTCTCTTGGAAAGACGCTGCGGAAATAAACGATTCAGTCGACAGCGACGCCTTGGTAATGCCAAGTAGAACGCGAGTGAACTTGGATACAAACTTCTCGTCCGCAGCCAAACGCTCGTTCTCTACCAATACGTGAGTCAACTCCATCTGGTCGCCCTTGATGAAAGTCGAATCGCCAGACTCAGCGATTTCCACCTTACGCAACATCTGACGCAGAATCGTTTCGATGTGCTTATCGTTGATCTTCACGCCTTGCAGGCGGTAAACATCCTGGATCTCGTTGACGATATATTTTGCCAGAGCACTGACACCCAACAAACGCAAAATGTCGTGCGGATCACTAGGACCGTCTGAGATGACTTCGCCACGACTCACTTGCTCGCCTTCGAAGACGTTCAGGTGGCGCCACTTCGGAATCAGTTCTTCGTACGGGTCACTACCATCGTTCGGGGTGATAACCAGACGACGCTTGCCCTTGGTCTCCTTACCGAACGCAATGGTGCCGCTGACTTCAGCCAGGATAGAGGCTTCTTTCGGACGACGCGCTTCGAACAAGTCGGCAACACGCGGCAGACCACCAGTGATGTCGCGGGTTTTGGAAGTTTCTTGCGGGATACGGGCGATAACATCACCGACACCGACCTGCGCACCATCCGCAACACCTACCAAGGCATTAGCCGGCAGGAAGTACTGAGCCGGTACGTCAGTACCTGGCAGTAACAGATCCTTGCCATCTACGCCAACCATCTTGACCGCAGGACGAATGTCTTTGCCTGCTGCAGGACGGTCTTTGGCATCCAACACTTCAATGTTGGTCAAACCGGTCAATTCGTCAGTCTGACGTTTGATCGTAATGCCTTCTTCCATGCCCACGTAGGTCACGGTACCTTTCATTTCGGTAACGATCGGGTGAGTGTGCGGGTCCCACTTGGCTACGATAGAGCCAGCATCGACCTTGTCGCCTTCCTTCACCAGAATCAAAGCACCGTAAGGCAGCTTGTAACGCTCACGCTCGCGACCGAATTCGTCTGCGATGGCCAGCTCACCTGAGCGGGATACCGCTACCAGGTGACCGTCAAGACGCTCAACGTGTTTCAGGTTGTGCAGACGAACGATACCGCCGTTCTTGACCTGAACGCTGTCTGCAGCAGATGTCCGACTTGCCGCACCACCAATGTGGAACGTACGCATCGTCAACTGAGTACCAGGCTCACCGATCGACTGAGCAGCAATTACGCCGACAGCTTCACCGATGTTGACCTGATGACCGCGAGCCAGGTCACGACCGTAGCATTTGGCACAGATGCCATAGCGAGTCTCGCAGCTAATCGGCGAACGCACGATAACTTCATCGATACTGTTCAACTCGATGAACTCGACCCACTTCTCGTCGATCAACGAACCGGCAGGAACGATGACTTCATCGGTGCCAGGTTTGAACACGTCACGGGCGATCACTCGACCCAGTACGCGCTCACCCAATGGTTCTACAACATCGCCGCCTTCAATGTGCGGAGTCATCAGCAGACCGTGTTCGGTTCCGCAGTCGACTTCGGTCACAACCAGATCCTGAGCCACGTCTACCAGACGACGGGTCAGATAACCGGAGTTCGCGGTTTTCAATGCGGTATCCGCCAAACCTTTACGAGCACCGTGAGTGGAGATGAAGTACTGAAGTACGCTCAAACCTTCCCGGAAGTTCGCGGTGATCGGCGTCTCGATGATCGAGCCGTCCGGCTTGGCCATCAAACCACGCATACCAGCGAGCTGACGAATCTGCGCAGCAGAACCCCGAGCACCGGAGTCAGCCATCATGTACATCGAGTTGAAGGATTCCTGATCAACTTCGACGCCGTGACGGTCGATAACGCGCTCTTTGGACAGGTTCGACATCATCGCTTTCGAGACTTCGTCGTTTGCCTTGGACCAAAGGTCGATGACCTTGTTGTACTTCTCGCCCTGAGTAACCAGGCCAGATGCGTACTGGCTTTCGATCTCTTTAACTTCTTCGGTCGCCGCGTCGATAATGCGAGCTTTCTCATCAGGGATAACGAAGTCGTTAACGCCGATAGAAACACCCGAAATGGTCGAGTAGGCAAAACCGGTGTACATCAGCTGGTCAGCGAAAATGACCGTCTCCTTCAAACCAACCACACGGTAGCACTGGTTGATCAGCTTGGAGATCGCCTTCTTCTTCATCGGCTGGTTGACTACGTCGTACGACAGGCCGGCCGGAACCACCTGGAACAACAACGCACGGCCGACAGTAGTATCGACGATACGAGTGTTCTTAACGCTACCGCCATCACGATCGTTAACGGTTTCGTGGATGCGGACTTTGACTTTGGCATGCAGCGCAGCTTCGCCAGCGCGGAATACACGGTCAACTTCTTGCAGATCCGCGAACACACGACCTTCGCCCTTGGCATTGATCGCTTCACGAGTCATGTAGTACAGGCCCAATACAACGTCCTGCGAAGGAACGATGATTGGCTCACCGTTGGCTGGCGACAGAATGTTGTTGGTCGACATCATCAGCGCGCGTGCTTCGAGCTGGGCTTCCAGCGTCAGCGGGACGTGAACAGCCATCTGGTCGCCGTCGAAGTCGGCGTTGTACGCAGCACAAACCAGAGGGTGCAGCTGAATAGCTTTACCTTCGATCAGAACCGGTTCAAACGCCTGGATTCCCAGACGGTGAAGCGTCGGAGCACGGTTCAGTAGCACTGGGTGTTCGCGAATCACTTCAGCGAGAACGTCCCAAACTTCCGGCAGCTCGCGCTCGACCATTTTCTTGGCAGCTTTGATGGTGGTCGCAAGACCGCGCATTTCCAGCTTGCCGAAAATGAATGGCTTGAATAGCTCAAGGGCCATTTTTTTCGGCAGACCGCACTGATGCAGACGCAAGGTCGGGCCTACGGTAATAACCGAACGACCAGAGTAGTCAACACGCTTACCGAGCAAGTTCTGACGGAAACGACCCTGTTTACCCTTGATCATGTCAGCCAGGGATTTCAGAGGACGCTTGTTCGAACCAGTGATGGCACGACCACGACGACCGTTGTCCAACAGCGCATCGACAGCTTCCTGCAACATACGCTTTTCGTTGCGCACGATGATGTCAGGGGCGGACAGATCCAGCAGGCGCTTCAAACGGTTGTTACGGTTGATCACTCGACGATACAGATCGTTGAGGTCGGAAGTCGCGAAACGACCACCATCCAGCGGAACCAGGGGACGCAGATCTGGCGGGAGAACCGGCAGAACAGTCAACACCATCCACTCAGGAAGGTTGCCGGAACCCTGGAAGGCCTCCATCAACTTCAGGCGCTTGGACAGCTTCTTGATCTTGGTTTCCGAATTGGTTTGCGGAATCTCTTCGCGCAGCCGGCCAATCTCGTGTTCCAGGTCAATAGCATGCAAAAGCTCACGGACGGCCTCGGCACCCATGCGGGCGTCGAAGTCATCACCGAACTCTTCAAGGGCTTCGAAGTATTGCTCGTCGTTCAGCAACTGACCTTTTTCAAGGGTGGTCATGCCTGGATCGATAACGACATAGCTCTCGAAATAGAGAACACGCTCGATATCACGCAGGGTCATGTCCATCAGCAAACCGATACGGGACGGCAGCGACTTCAGGAACCAGATGTGAGCAACCGGCGAAGCCAGTTCGATGTGAGCCATGCGCTCACGACGGACCTTGGCTAGTGCAACTTCAACGCCACACTTCTCGCAAATCACACCACGGTGCTTCAAGCGCTTGTACTTACCGCACAGGCACTCGTAATCCTTGACCGGGCCAAAGATCTTGGCGCAGAACAGGCCGTCACGCTCAGGTTTGAACGTACGGTAGTTGATGGTTTCCGGTTTTTTAACTTCACCGAACGACCACGAACGGATCATCTCAGGCGATGCCAATCCAATGCGGATGGCGTCGAACTCTTCGACTTGACCCTGGTTTTTCAGCAAATTCAGTAGGTCTTTCAAGGCCTTTCCTCCTGGCGGAGCAGAGGGCGGTCGTACAGACCCAACCCTCGATTCGCGTCACGTGTTATTCGGTTTCCAGATCGATATCGATACCGAGCGAACGGATTTCTTTGATCAACACGTTGAAGGACTCGGGCATGCCCGGCTCCATGCGGTGATCGCCGTCCACGATGTTTTTGTACATCTTGGTACGACCGTTTACATCGTCCGACTTCACTGTGAGCATTTCTTGCAGAGTGTATGCCGCGCCATATGCTTCCAGCGCCCAGACCTCCATCTCCCCGAAACGCTGACCACCGAACTGAGCCTTACCACCCAACGGTTGCTGGGTAACCAGGCTGTATGAGCCAGTGGAACGCGCATGCATCTTGTCGTCCACCAAGTGGTTCAGCTTCAGCATGTACATGTAGCCAACAGTAACCGGACGCTCAAATTTGTTGCCGGTACGACCGTCGAACAGTTGCATCTGACCGCTTTCTGGCATATCTGCCAGTTTCAGCATGGCCTTGATTTCGCTTTCCTTGGCGCCATCAAACACTGGCGTCGCCATCGGAACGCCACCACGAAGATTCTTCGCGAGATCGAGGATTTCCTGATCGGACAGGTCTTCCAGACTTTCCTGGCGGCCACCGATTTCGTTGTATATCTCGTTCAGGAACTTACGTAGATCTGCAACCTTGCGTTGTTCCTCCAGCATGCGGTTGATCTTCTCGCCCAGACCTTTAGCCGCAAGGCCAAGGTGAGTCTCGAGAATCTGACCGACGTTCATGCGTGAAGGTACACCCAATGGGTTGAGGACGATATCCACCGGCGTGCCATTGGCATCGTGCGGCATGTCTTCAACCGGCATGATCACGGAGACCACACCTTTGTTACCGTGACGTCCGGCCATTTTATCGCCAGGCTGAATGCGACGACGGATGGCGAGGTATACCTTAACGATCTTCAGAACACCCGGCGCCAGGTCATCGCCCTGTTGCAGCTTGCGCTTCTTGTCTTCGAACTTATCATCTAGCAGGCGACGGCGATCAACGATGTAAGCCTGAGCCTTCTCGAGCTGCTCGTTCAAAGCATCCTCAGCCATGCGCAGCTTGAACCACTGACCGTGCTCAAGACCGTCGAGCACTTCGTCAGTGATTTCCTGACCTTTCTTCAGGCCAGCACCACCTTCGGCAATACGACCAACCAGCGCGGAACGCAGACGCTCGAACGTAGCGCCTTCAACGATGCGGAACTCTTCGTTCAGATCTTTACGAATTTCGTCAAGCTGGGTCTTCTCGATAGACAAGGCACGAGCATCACGCTCAACACCGTCACGCGTGAAGACCTGTACGTCAATAACAGTACCCTTGGTACCAGTAGGTACGCGCAGGGAAGTGTCTTTAACGTCGCTTGCCTTCTCACCGAAGATCGCACGCAACAGTTTTTCTTCTGGGGTCAGCTGAGTCTCGCCTTTCGGAGTGACCTTACCTACCAGAATGTCGCCAGCGCCGACTTCTGCACCAACATAAACGATACCGGCTTCGTCCAGCTTGTTCAGAGCTGCTTCACCCACGTTAGGAATGTCAGCGGTGATCTCTTCAGGCCCAAGCTTGGTGTCACGAGCCACACAGGTTAGTTCCTGAATATGGATCGTCGTAAAACGGTCTTCCTGAACAACACGCTCGGACAGGCAGATGGAGTCTTCGAAGTTGAAGCCGTTCCATGCCATGAACGCGATGCGCATGTTCTGACCCAACGCCAGCTCACCCATGTCGGTGGACGGACCATCGGCCATGATGTCGCTACGCTGAACGCGATCACCCTTGCTCACCAACGGACGCTGGTTGATGCAAGTGTTTTGGTTCGAGCGGGTGTATTTGGTCAGGTTGTAGATGTCGACACCGGCTTCGCCAGTTTCTACTTCATCATCTGCAACGCGAACAACGATACGGCTTGCATCGACCGAGTCGATGACGCCACCGCGACGGGCAACCACACAAACGCCGGAGTCACGCGCAACGTTGCGCTCCATGCCAGTACCTACCAGCGGCTTGTCAGCACGCAGGGTTGGTACAGCTTGACGCTGCATGTTCGAACCCATCAACGCACGGTTGGCGTCGTCGTGCTCAAGGAACGGGATCAACGATGCTGCAACCGACACAACCTGCTTCGGCGAAACGTCCATCAACGTGACGTCTTCCGGTGCCTTGACCGTAAATTCGTTCAGGTGACGAACAGCTACCAACTCGTCGATCAGTTGCTTCTTGTCGTTCATTGCCGCAGATGCCTGGGCGATGACGTGATCCGCTTCTTCAATAGCAGAAAGGAAGACAATTTCATCAGTCACCAGCGCATCTTTCACCACGCGGTATGGGCTCTCAAGGAAACCATACTGGTTGGTGCGCGCGTAGGCAGCTAAGGAGTTGATCAGACCGATGTTCGGACCTTCCGGCGTTTCGATCGGGCAAACACGACCGTAGTGTGTCGGGTGTACGTCACGAACTTCGAAGCCTGCACGCTCACGAGTTAAGCCACCAGGGCCCAGTGCAGAAACACGACGCTTGTGCGTGATCTCCGACAGAGGGTTGTTCTGGTCCATGAACTGGGAGAGCTGACTGGAGCCGAAGAACTCTTTGACCGCAGCAGCAACCGGCTTGGCATTGATCAAGTCTTGAGGCATCAGACCTTCACTTTCTGCCATTGACAGACGCTCTTTAACCGCACGCTCAACACGCACCAGACCGACACGGAACTGGTTCTCGGCCATCTCACCAACGCAACGAACACGACGGTTACCAAGGTGGTCGATGTCATCGACGATGCCTTTGCCGTTACGGATATCAACGAGGGTTTTGAGAACCGCGACGATATCTTCTTTGCACAACACGCCCGAACCTTCGATTTCGGTACGACCGATACGACGGTTGAACTTCATCCGGCCGACCGCAGACAGGTCGTAGCGCTCAGGACTGAAGAACAGGTTGTTGAACAAGGTTTCGGCAGCGTCTTTGGTTGGCGGCTCGCCAGGACGCATCATGCGATAAATTTCTACCAGGGCTTCCAGTTGGTTGCCGGTCGAATCGATCTTTAATGTGTCGGAGATGAACGGGCCGCAGTCGATATCGTTGGTGTACAACGTTTCAATGCGAACGACCTGAGCCTTGGCAATCTTGGCCAGAATTTCAGTGTTCAGCTCGGTGTTGCACTCGGCGATGATCTCACCCGTTGCCGGATGCACGATAGCCTTGGCGGTAGTGCGACCCAAGACATAATCCAGAGGCACTTCCAGCTCTTTGATACAGGCCTTTTCCAGCTGGTTGATATGGCGAGCAGTAATACGGCGACCTTGCTCGACAATGACCTTGCCTTTGTCATCCAGGATATCCAGAACGGCAATTTCGCCGCGCAGGCGCTGAGGCACCAGCTCCAAACTCAGGTTTTCACCCTGAACGTGGAAAACGTTGGTGGTATAAAAAGCATCCAGCACTTGTTCGGTCGTGTAACCCAGCGCACGCAACAGCACCGACGCAGGCAGCTTGCGACGACGGTCGATACGGACGAATACACAGTCCTTTGGATCGAATTCGAAGTCCAGCCAAGAACCACGGTAAGGAATGATCCGAGCCGAATAGAGCAGCTTGCCGGAGCTGTGAGTCTTGCCACGGTCGTGGTCGAAGAATACGCCCGGGGAACGGTGTAACTGGGAAACGATAACGCGCTCGGTACCATTGATAACGAAGGTACCGTTCTCAGTCATCAGGGGAATTTCACCCATGTAGACTTCTTGCTCTTTGATGTCCTTGATCGCTTTGTTCGACGATTCTTTGTCGAAAATGATCAGACGCACTTTTACCCGCAAAGGTACGGCGTACGTTACGCCGCGCAGCACGCATTCCTTGACATCAAAAGCCGGTTCGCCCAGACGATATCCGACGTACTCCAGCGCAGCATTGCCGGAATAGCTGATGATCGGGAAAACGGATTTGAAGGCCGCATGCAGGCCCACGTCGCGGAACTGATCTTTAGTCGCTCCCGCTTGCAAGAATTCACGATACGAATCCAGCTGGATGGCCAGGAGGTAAGGCACATCCATGACGTCCGGCAACTTGCTAAAGTCCTTGCGGATACGTTTTTTCTCAGTATATGAGTAAGCCATCAGCGTTCCCCAGCTTGGTCACCTGCTTGTTTGGCCTCTCCCGACGGGAGCAGCCAGAAAATCTTGCAAACCCCATGGTTTGCGCCACCGTTCGAGGTGGTTACAGCACGTTAATGGCACCGACCGAGCCGGCGGCCAATAACGGAAAAAGGCCGGTGGCAGAAGCCACCAGCCATCAGCCTTACGCTAAACGCGCGGGCTGGAGACACAAGGTCGATGCTTATTTCAGCTCGACTTTAGCGCCTGCTTCTTCCAAGGTAGCCTTGGCTTTGTCAGCAGCTTCTTTAGCTACAGCTTCCAGAACGATGCCTGGCGCGCCGTCAACTACAGCCTTGGCTTCTTTCAAGCCCAGGCCGGTCAGCTCACGTACAGCCTTGATCACGTTAACTTTCTTCTCGCCAGCTTCAAGCAGCATGACGTTGAATTCAGTTTGCTCTTCAACAACAGCAGCGGCAGCAGCCGGGCCAGCAGAAGCGGCAGCTGCGGTAACACCGAACTTTTCTTCGAAGGCTTTGATCAGCTCAACAACCTGCAGAACGGACATCTCGCTTACTGCGTTGAGGATATCGTCTTGAGAGATAGACATGAATCTAATTCCTGAATTGGGGACGGCCTACGCGACCATCGAAATAAACAAAAATACGCGAACGAAACGCGGAGCCCTTAGGCTGCAGCAGCTTCTTTTTGGTCGCGAATAGCCGCCAGAGTACGAGCCAACTTGCTGGTAGCGCCTTGAATCACGCTCATCAGCTGAGAAATTGCTTCGTCACGGGTCGGCAGAGTTGCCAGTACGTCGATCTGATTAGCTGCGAGGAACTTGCCCTCGAACGCAGCTGCCTTGATCTCGAACTTATCCTGACCTTTGGCGAACTCTTTGAACAAACGGGCAGCAGCGCCTGGATGCTCGTTGGAGAACGCAATCAAGGTCGGGCCGGTGAACGCATCGTTGAGGACACTGTATTGGGTGTCAGCAACGGCACGCCTAAGCAGAGTGTTACGTACGACACGTACATATACACCAGCTTCACGAGCCTCTTTACGGAGTCCGGTCATTGCGCCTACTGTCACACCGCGGGCATCAGCCACAACAGCGGAAAGAGCGACTTTGGCAGCCTCGTTGACTTCAGCGACGATGGCCTTCTTGTCTTCGAGTTTAATTGCCACGGGTTTAACTCCTGCTTGTTACCGTTTCATCTGGCCGGGGCCCGATGTCGTTTTGGTGTCTGATTCGGTAAGGAACCGGGAGCACCATCTGCGTAGGCTTGAGTTTTAAGACTTTCGCCGCCTACGGTCTTGGATAGCCCCCGCAAAGCAGGGACCCCAATTTTTGGATGACACGGCTACCCGTGCCATACCGGTCTTACGCGTCCAACGAACCTTGGTCAATGACCAGGCCCGGGCCCATGGTGGTGCTCAGGGTAACGCGCTTGACGTAGATACCTTTCGAGGAAGCAGGCTTGATACGCTTCAGATCAGCGATCAGGGCTTCAACGTTCTCTTTCAGCTTGTCCGCATCGAAGCCGACTTTGCCGACGGAAGTGTGGATGATGCCGTTTTTGTCGGTGCGATAACGAACCTGACCAGCTTTGGCGTTTTTAACCGCGGTAGCTACGTCTGGAGTCACAGTGCCGACTTTAGGGTTAGGCATCAGGCCGCGTGGGCCCAGGATCTGACCCAACTGACCCACAACGCGCATGGCATCCGGGGAGGCAATAACGACGTCGTAGTTCAGATCGCCAGCTTTCATTTCAGCAGCCAGATCATCCATACCAACGCGATCAGCGCCAGCAGCCAAGGCAGCTTCAGCAGCCGGCCCCTGGGTGAAGACAGCGACACGAACTGTCTTGCCTGTGCCGTGCGGCAGCACTGTAGCGCTACGAACAACCTGGTCAGATTTACGCGGGTCAACACCAAGATTCACGGCGATGTCAACAGACTCGCCGAACTTCACAGTCGACAGTTCGGTCAGCAAAGCTGCTGCGTCAACGAAGTTGTAAGATTTACCTGGTTCGATCTTGGCAGCAATTGCCTTTTGGCGCTTAGTCAGCTTAGCCATTACACACCCTCCACGTTAAGGCCCATGCTACGAGCAGAACCGGCGATAGTACGCACAGCAGCGTCCATATCAGCAGCGGTCAGATCGGCATTTTTTGCCTTTGCGATATCTTCGAGTTGAGCACGGGTAACGGTGCCAACCTTAACGGTGTTCGGACGTGCCGAGCCGCTGGTCAGGCCAGCTGCTTTTTTCAGCAGAACCGAAGCCGGGGTGCTTTTGGTTTCAAAAGTGAAACTACGATCACTATAAACAGTGATGATCACTGGAGTTGGCAGACCTGGTTCAATACCCTGAGTACGGGCGTTGAAAGCCTTGCAAAACTCCATGATGTTCACGCCATGCTGACCCAAAGCAGGACCAACTGGTGGGCTTGGGTTAGCCTGAGCGGCTTTCACTTGAAGCTTGATGTAAGCGGTAATCTTCTTGGCCATGAGGCACTCCAATTACGGGTTCAAACGCCTTAAAAGGCTCCCCGGTTACTTGCGCGTTTATCCCGGTGACGAAAAAACCCCACAGCCCAGGGCTGCGGGGTATGGGATTCTCGTCCAGTTATGCCTTTTCGACCTGACTGAACTCAAGCTCCACCGGAGTGGAGCGTCCGAAAATAAGCACAGCCACTTGGATCCGGCTTTTTTCGTAGTTAACTTCTTCTACAGTACCGTTGAAATCAGCGAAAGGACCGTCAGTAACACGAACGACCTCACCCGGTTCAAACAGCGTCTTGGGTTTTGGCTTATCACTACCATCAGCGACGCGACGTAGAATCGCCTCAGCCTCTTTATCAGTGATCGGCGCAGGCTTATCCGCCGTGCCACCAATAAAACCCATGACACGAGGTGTATCCTTGACCAAGTGCCAAGTGCCCTCGTTCATATCCATCTGGACAAGCACATAGCCTGGAAAGAATTTACGCTCGCTTTTGCGTTTCTGGCCGTTACGCATTTCCACCACTTCTTCAGTGGGGACCAGAATTTCGCCAAAACCTTCTTCCATGCCTGCCAGCTTTACACGCTCCATTAACGAGCGCATAACATGCTTCTCGTAACCCGAGTAAGCATGAACAACGTACCAACGCTTAGCCACGGGACACCCTTAGCCAACAATCAAGGAAACAAGCCAGCCGAGCAGGGAATCTAAACCCCACAACAGCAGCGCCATTACGAGAACCACAGCCACCACAATTAGCGTGGTCTGCGTAGTTTCTTGGCGAGTAGGCCATACGACTTTACGAATTTCGGCGCGAGCTTCCTTGGCCAACACGAAGAAAGCCTTGCCCTTACCAGTCTGCAAGCCCACATAAGCAGCAACTGCAGCGATGGCCAGCAATGCAAGCACGCGATACAGGATTGGCTGCGCCGAGTAGTATTGATTTCCAACGACGCCGACTACAATCAAAACGACTACAACGAGCCATTTAAACAGATCAAAGCGGGAGTCTTGGGCTTCAGCCTTTGGATTCATCTACTAAAATCCTGTGAAAAGAAAGCCAGAGACATTTAGTGAATCTGGCAGGTCAGGAGGGAATCGAACCCCCAACCTACGGTTTTGGAGACCGTCGCTCTGCCAATTGAGCTACTGACCTAAAAGCAAAATCAGGCCGACCATTATGATGACCCGACAAGAAGATTTCAACAGCTATTCGTAAAACCCTGAGACGCGGCCTTCCGGACAACTGCAGGCGGCAGAGCCACTACCTGGACGTAGACACCCAAGCGCGCAGAACCCGACACCTAAAACAAAGGCAGATATTTTCATATCTGCCTTAGCAATGGAGCTCTTGAGCGGATTTGAACCGCTGACCTCACCCTTACCAAGGGTGTGCTCTACCAACTGAGCTACAAGAGCAAAACACATCGCACAACCAGCAAACCTGGAGCGGGTGGCGGGAATCGAACCCGCATCATCAGCTTGGAAGGCTGAGGTTCTACCACTAAACTACACCCGCAGAGCTTACTGCTTACGCTCGAAATTTGGTGGAGGGGGAAGGATTCGAACCTTCGAAGTCGTAGACGTCAGATTTACAGTCTGATCCCTTTGGCCGCTCGGGAACCCCTCCTAAGCGAGGCAGCATTCTCAACTCATGCTGCCCTTCTGTCAACCTTTTTTCTCATAAAAAACCTGAGGTTACAAACGTTGACACTTGCTTTGCTAGCTTATGTAACCGCCCCACACTGCGAAGCGGGCGCCATTCTATGCAAACTACTCGGTAGTTGCAATGCCTTCACAAGACATTATTTTACTTTTTAAACGTGGAAAATCCTGAACCAGCCCACCGAGCAAACTGTCATCCATCAAACGGCGACTCTCTGGAGATACTTTCAGCCAGTAGACATTATCTGAATCATCACGCCGCTCAAATTGAGTCTGAATATCAAGGCTAGTCAAACGCTGCTCAATAGTCCGCACATCTACCTGAGACATATCCCCGCCGAGATACAGACATTTATCGCTATCTGCACGCTGACTGGCGCTACCCTCCTCCCCCACCCCAGACTCACTGAGCAAATGAATGCCCTGCTGAGATCCGCGATAGGAAGAGAGCGGCATAACCTCTTTGACTCGAAGCGGCGCCTCCTGCTGATGCCAAGCGTAGTAAAGAGCGTTCAACATCAATAAAACTAAAAAGATCCAACGCATCAGAACCTCATGACAATGGTCAAACCGTAGCGAACAGCACTCAGACACAAGCATATAGGCTGGAGCCCAACATCTTAGCCGAGCTGAATGGACAGTTTCCTGAAGTTCAGATCACGCATTACTTGCGCACTGATCGCGCAAACGAAGACTCAATTCGCCGCCACTGAAGATCTCTTCCCGCCCCTCGACCTCGAGCCTCAACCCGCCCGCAGAATTAACGCCCAAGACGACGCCTTGAATAACGTTCGACCCAGCCAGCAACGTTACCTCACAGCCTTGCCACAGATGGTTTCCCTCCCACTCATGCTGGAACGCCGCGAACCCACTTTCCCTGTGAGCAGTTAGGTATTGCGCCAGGTTCTGAGTTAAGCCAATAGCAACCAGATTGCGATCAAAGGTGACGCCCCCCTCAAGACGCATCGAGGTCCAGGACTGATCGACCTCAGTCGATGCACGCATGTTCACATTAATGCCAATACCTATTACTACATGACAGACATCAGCCGGATCCCCCGTAAGCTCAAGAAGAATACCAGCGAGCTTGCGGCGACCGACCAAAATATCATTTGGCCACTTCAGCCCAGCAGCAATAATTCCTGCATCTCTCAGCGTTTTAATTACTGCAAGACCCACAAGCAGACTAAGACCTTCGAGCTGGCGCATCCCACCATCAATCCTCAGCGCCAGACTGTAGTAGAGATTTTCCGCAAAAGGGCTGACCCACTTTCGACCTCGCCGCCCCCGCCCTGCCGTTTGCTGCTCTGCCAATACCAACAGAGGCAACGCATGCCCGCCACCTATCAACCGCATAGCTTCAGCGTTGGTTGAATCGAGGCTGTCGCATATACAAACCGACCATCCAAGACTTGAAATTGCTACTGATATCTCTCCGGCACTCAATAAACAGATAGGACTGGCCAGGCGATACCCTCGACCACGCACCTTGTGGACTTCAACATTAAGTTCAGACTCTAACTGCTGAAGCCTCTTCCAGACTGCTGCCCTAGTTATACCCAGCGCATCACCCAGAGCCTGCCCTGAATGAAACTCTCCATTTTCAAGAAGCCTCAACAACTTCCGCATTAGCATTAGCCCTAACGATCAGAAACGCATCATAGCCATGCGCTCAATTAATGCATAGAAGGCAGGGGTGGCGACCGGAGTGGTAGCCGCAGCTGAAAGGGGGGCTTGGGCTACAGGCCTAAAGCAGCCTTCAGCAACCCCGGCACTTTTCCGAGCGCATAAACAAACCCCCTCACCGCGTAAGCGATGAGGGGGCTCGGAATCAATCTTGAC
>NZ_DASWOT010000016.1:0-6142 GCF_036404235.1 Pseudomonas sp. | reverse complement strand
GCGCCAATCGAAATGTAGTCCACGCCGGTCGCGGCAATCGTGCGCAGGGTGGTGTCGTTGATGCCGCCGCTGGCTTCGAGCTTGGCGCGGCCAGCGGTCAGGCGGACGGCTTCACGCATGTCGTCCAGGCTGAGTTCGTCGAGCATGATGATGTCGGCGCCCGCCTCCAGCGCTTGTTTGAGCTCAAAGAGGCTTTCCACTTCCACTTCCACCGGTTTGCCTGGCGCGATCTTGTGGGCGGCGGTGATGGCTTGCGCGATACCGCCGCAGGCTGCGATGTGGTTCTCTTTGATCAGGAAAGCGTCGTGCAAGCCAATGCGGTGGTTGTGGCAACCTCCGCAGGTGACGGCGTATTTCTGCGCCAGGCGCAGGCCCGGCAGGGTTTTGCGGGTGTCGAGCAGTTTGACCTGGGTGTCGGCGACCATGTCGGCATAATGCTGGGCGCGAGTGGCAACGCCTGACAGCAATTGCAGAAAGTTCAGTGCACTGCGTTCGCCTGTAAGCAGTGAGCGGGCAGGGCCTTCCAAATGAAACAACGCCTGATTGGGGGTTACCCGGTCACCATCGCTGACCTGCCAATGCACCGCGACCCGTGGGTCCAATTGCCGAAAAACACTGTCGACCCATGCGGTCCCCGAGATTACGGCGTTATCACGGGAAATTACGGTGGCAGTGGCGAGACGTTCGGCGGGAATCAATTGAGCGGTGATGTCGCCAGTACCAACATCCTCCAGCAACGCACGGCGTACGTTGGCGTCGATTTCTGCTGTTAGCGCGGCGAGACGTAGATTTGGCATATCGGGCTCCACTTACTAAGTGTCGCGAGTATAAGGTAGTCGCCTGTACCAACCTACCTTCGGTGGCCCTCTCATTCGAAGGTATTGACGACAGTTGGTCGGTTTTTTCGCCGTTCATGCGATGCATGGTGATTTTTGCGGTCTATCGCAGCACATGTCACTTTGCCCACTCTATATTTCCCATAGGCAAAGAGTCCGCTGGCGGGCGGACACGTTTTGAAAGATACTCGCCTTGTATTTGACGTCATAGCCTTGACGTGTCGCCTGTAAACCCTAAGGACAATTCGAGATCGCTTCACGGAGGGTGCGTTGCGCACCGTTTGTGTGGAGGTCGTGCTGGCTGTGGTAGAACGGTTCTAAAGGAGGCCTTGATGCAGAATGACGGTAAAGTGGTGCCCTTGAATAAGGCCGATCCGGAACAAACGGGGCCTTCGCCAGTGGCTCGGCTACCCGTTGTTCTCCTGCAGGTACGTGACAAGGCTGCTCAGCAGTTGAAGGAGAGCTTGCAGGCACTGTTCGACAATGCCGACGACACGCTATTTGAGATGGCTGATCGGGCACACAACAACGTCGAGCAGAATGTCTTCTTTGAAGCCATGCGCGATCTGCGCCTGAAGCGAAAGAGCATCGAGCGCAATTTCCTCGACAAATTCTTCGAGTCCTTCTTGCGCCTTGGTCAGTATCAAGTTGCTGAACCTATCCTCACTGAACCTGTGTCGTTCGACAAACTCGCGTTGGTGCATAACGACGATCTGGAAAGAACCGTGGCGGTAGATGCCATGGTGACCAAGGTCATGAGCCGTGATGGCGTCGCATTGAGCCAACTGACCACGCGTTTGAACGAGTTGATCCCGCAGCCCTTGACGGACGAATCCAATCCACTGGGGCCAGCACGGCTCTGTGACTACTTCCTACAGGCAGGACGCACCTTGGGGGTGGAGATCAAGGTCAAGTTGATCGTCCTCAAACTGTTCGAAAAATACGCGTTGGCCAACGCCGATCAGTTGTACGAGGAAGCTAACCAACTGTTGATTGCCGCCGGTGTGCTGCCTGAACTGAAGGTATTGCCATCACGCCGTTCAACAGATCGTTCGACCCTGTCGCCGCACTCTGGCCAAGCCCAAACCCAACGCGCCGACAGTGCTGCGTTGGTGCAGGCTACCGAAAACCTTGACAGGAGCGTGCAGGAGGTCTTTGGCGCATTGCAGGAATTGTTGGTTCAGGTGCGTGGCAACCTGACACCGCACAAGGAGGGCAGTGCTGAAGCCCGGCCGATTTCCAGTCCTGATCTGCTGCGACTGCTGTCTCACCTCCAGCAATACGTGCCAACTTCCGACAAGTCAGACGACTTCGACCTGCGCATACAGTTAGAGCAGTTGATCAACCGTGTCAGCGTGAAAAGCGGCAAAGTCCGCGTCGTGGGTGTGGTGGACGAAGACGTGATCAACCTGATCTCGATGCTCTTTGAGTTCATCCTCGACGACCGTAACTTGCCCGGTTCGCTCCGGGCACTGATCGGTCGCTTGCAGATCCCGATGCTGAAAGTCGCGGTCATGGACAAGAGCTTCTTCAGCCGCGGCAGCCACCCCGCGCGCCGTTTGCTCAACGAGATTGCCTCGGCGGCGTTGGGTTGGGGTGGGCGTGACGACAGCCAGCGCGATTCGCTGTACTCGCGCATCGATCAGATCGTCCAGCGCCTGTTGCATGACTTTGTCGATGACCCGCAAATCTTTACTGAGCTTTTGGTCGATTTCCTTGCATTCACCGGTGACGAGCGTCGACGCAGTGAACTGCTGGAGCAACGCACGCGCGATGCCGAAGAGGGGCGCGCGCTCGCGGAAATGGCCCGGCAACGTGTGCAGCAAGCGTTGAACGAGCGTTTGCTGGGTAAGACGCTGCCAGAAGTGGTGGTGCGGCTGCTACAGGAAGCCTGGAGCAAGGTGCTGTTGTTGACCTGCCTCAAACATGGTTACGAGTCGAGTGAGTGGAACGCCGGTTTGGTCGCTATGGACGATTTGATCTGGAGCGTCGAGCTTCACGACGACCCTGATGCGCGTCAGCGCTTATTGGATCTGGTGCCGGGGCTTTTGAAGTCGCTGCGGGACGGTTTGAGCAGTGCGGCATTTGATCCCTTCGCAACGAGTGATTTCTTCAGCCAGTTGGAAGCGCTGCACGTGCAGGCGTTCCAGTACGTCACGCGCACCTCTGACGAGAGTTCCGAGCCAGCAACGTCCAAAGCCTTGGAAGGCACGTCGATGATGGCGGTGGTGGAGGAAATCGTTCTGATCGCCCCCGGCGAGCAAATACTCAACGAGCCAGCGTTGCAGCTTCCTGCCGATGATCCTGGGTTGTTGCAGGTCGACAAGCTGCGACTGGGCTGCTGGGTCGAGATTCAGGAAGATGAAGAGCACAAGTTGCGCTGCAAACTGACGGCCATCGTCGAGCCGAGCGGGCGTTATGTGTTCGTTAATCGCACCGGCATGAAGGTCCTGGAAAAGACCCGCATGGGACTGGCTGTCGAGTTCCGCCGTGGTTCGATTCGTGTCCTGGACGATGCGCTGCTATTTGATCGTGCGCTGGATTCGGTGTTGGGTAATCTGCGCAAGCTCAAGGGGTCGTAGGCCAGGCAACCGCACCCCATTCGTTGCGTTGCTGGTGGGGTGAACTTGCTCGCGAAAGCGTGCCTGCGGCGTTGACGTCTCCCATTCAAATCTCGATTCCCTCCCCACAACGCCGTCTATCGCGGGCATACTGGCCGCTGTCGATTTGCCGTTCAAGGAACCTTCATGCGATTGGACTCCGCCACGGGCTGGTGCCACGGCGCGCATCATTGCCCTTCGCCCAATTTCAATGCGCGACCTGACGCCGAGATCTCGTTACTGGTGATCCACAACATCAGCCTGCCACCGGCGCAATTCAAGACAGGTAAGGTCCAGGCGTTTTTTCAAAACACGCTGGATGTCACAGAGCATCCGTATTTTGAAGGCATCGCTGAGTTACGGGTTTCTGCGCATTTTCTGATTGAGCGCGACGGTGAGCTGACGCAATTTGTGTCCTGCCTCGACCGTGCCTGGCATGCTGGCGTATCGAGCTTTGAAGGGCGTGAAGCGTGCAACGATTTTTCTGTCGGCATCGAGCTGGAAGGAACGGACGATCAGCCGTTTACCGATGCCCAATACACCGCCCTGATTCAATTGACCCAGCAGCTTCAGACGGCGTACCCGATGATCACCACATCGCGTATTTGTGGGCACAGTGACATTGCGCCGCAGCGCAAGACCGATCCCGGTCCATGCTTTGACTGGGTGCGGTTTCGTTCGGCTTTGACGGTTGAGACAAGGAGCAATCAATGAGTTTTCTGGTGTTGCTGTTGGCGGTATGGATCGAAAAATTTTCCGCCCTGCGCCAACGTGTTCAGCGTGATGGCGCCTGGTTGCGTCAACTGGCTCGGCTTGAGTCCAACCCCCGCACGGCTAAGCGCCCGTGGATGCTGCTGGCGGTGATGGTGTTGCTGCCGGTGCTCGTGCTGGCGCTGGTTTTGTTGATTCTCGGTTCAGTCGCTTATGGCTGGCTGGCGTTGCCGGTTCATCTGCTGGTGCTGATTTACAGCCTGGGTCGAGGCGACATCAAAGCTCATCTGGGCCCGTTTCGCGATGCATGCCGGCGCGGTGATCAAGAGGCGGCGGTGTTGGTGGCCGAACGTGATCTTGGGGTTGAGGCAGACAACAGCGAGCAATTGCTGGGGGGCGTGCAAAGCTATTTGCTGTGGCAGGTCTATCAGGGCTTTTTTGCCGTGATCTTTTGGTATTTCCTGCTAGGCCCGGTGGCAGCGCTGAGTTATCGCCTGTTGGCGCTCGCCGCCGAACACGGTAAGACACCTGCCCTGGTGGAGCGTGCGTCGCAATTGCGGCATGCGTTCGACTGGATTCCGGTGCGGCTGCTTGCCGCAAGTTTTGCGCTGGTGGGCAACTTCGTGGCAGTTAGTCGGGTGATGTTGCATGAGTTGCTCAACTGGAACATCAGCGCGGCGGGTTTGATTACCAAAATTGGCTGCGTCGCCGGAGAAGTTCCTGCGCCGGTGATGGGTGTTGAAGGTGTCAGCAGTTTGGATGTTTTGTGGGAGTTGCTGATCCGCGCGGCGATTGTCTGGTATGCAGGCTTTGCGTTGTGGACGTTGTTGGTGTGAGGCTGTTTAAAGGCGTGTGGCTGTGTTGTTCAATCCCGGTTCTTCAGAAGATCGCCCTTCGTTCGGTGTGATGCTAAGTGCCGGTAAACACTCGCTTATTTGTATCGTTGATGATGCAGATCAAGTTTGATCGGCGCATAGACGTTAGGCTTGCTTCATCGCGGGCGCGCGCACTTTTTTAATATCGGGATGCCACTGCGTCGATGTAAGATGGGGGCGTTGTTAGCACCATATGTCAAATAAATCCTCAAGAAAGATGGCTGTTGGCTATCGCTTAGCCCCCCAGTCATTTCTTGCTACATCTCAAACATTTGCTATAGCTAAACCTCTCTCACGTCATTCAAATGGGGCAACGGATGTCAGTCGCAAAAAAAATGAGTGTGGGGCAACTCACGATGTTGACGGCCGTCAACATGTTGGGTTCGGGCATTGTGATGTTGCCGTCAAAACTCGCCGAAGTCGGCGCTATTTCAATACTTTCCTGGATTGTCACCGCCACGGGCTCACTGGCTCTGGCCTATGCCTTTGCGCGCTGCGGGATGCTCAGTCGAAAGACCGGCGGCATGGGCGGATACGCCGAGTACACGTTCGGTAAGGGCGGAAACTACATCACTAACTACACCTATGGTTTGTCGTTATTGATTGCCAATGTGGCAATCAGTATTACCGCCGTCGGATATATCCAAGTGCTGTTCAATGTGCATTTGGGTTCCTTGCAGGTGGGGCTGGCGACCATTGCTTTGTTGTGGATTACCACCTTTGCCAACTTCGGTGGCGCGAGAATTACTGGTAGGATCGGCGCTATAACCGTATGGGGTGTCATTGCTCCGGTAGTGCTGGTGTCGACTGTCGGCTGGTTCTGGTTTGATAGCAGCGTCTATGCGGCTGGCTGGAATCCACACGACAAGAGTTGGTTCGAAGCAGCGGGTGCGTCGGTGTCGATTACCCTCTGGGCGTTCCTGGGCCTTGAGTCTGCGTGCGCCAACACCGACGCGGTGGAAAATCCGGAGAGGAACGTTCCAATTGCCGTGCTCGGCGGCACCCTTGGGGCGGCGGTGATCTACATCGTGTCCACTAACGTCGTCGCTGGCATTGTCAGCAACCCCGAGTTGGTTGCGTCTACCGCGCCGTTCGGCTTGGCCTTCGCCCAGATGTTCAA
>NZ_DASWOT010000015.1:0-42661 GCF_036404235.1 Pseudomonas sp. | reverse complement strand
GCTCGCCTTTTTCGACTTGGTCGACGACCGACAATTTAAAAGTCAGCGTGTAGTCTCGCTGACTACGCCTTTTTGCTGATTCCATTACGCCCTCCTGAAAATAGATCAGAAGGTGTAAACCTTATTCAGGACGGGACAAGCGCAAAAAATAAATCAGTCCCCTAACCTCTAAATCAGTCCCCTGACCTCTAGCCCCTAACCTCTCATCTGGGGCAAGCGCGCATCTGCGTTGGATCAGTTACTGATCGCCAAGATACTCGCCTGATACGCGCCGACGAAGGTGTCAAAATCGACCACTTCCTCGGTTCTCTCAAGCTCCGCCTGTTCTGCCAATGAGGTGCGGGCCAGGGTTTCGAAGTTCGATTGTTCTTCGATACTCAATGGCTGGCTGCGGAAATACGCCGCATGGGCCTGGCTTTGACGGAACGAGAACGCCGTGAAGCCTTCCTTGTGTTCGGTCATGCTTGCCAGCACCTGCGCCGACGGTGTCAGTGAAGCATCAGCCACCTTCGCCCGCTGCGCCGCCAGCGACTTTGCATGCTCATCGATACCGTGACTTTCGTCCAACAACTTGATGATCGGCTCGATTTTGTCCAGCAACTCGTTGGCCCAGACTTTCAAGTCGATGGTGATGTCATTGCGGCTCAATTTCAGGCCCGGACGACGCCCCTCCTTGACCACCGCCAGGAAGTTCGACGAGGCATTACTGCACTCGTTGTCTGCTAACTGTGGGCTTTCATGCAAGGCGCAGAACAGGATGAATGCGTCGATAAAGCGTGCCTGCTGTAAATCAATGCCGGTCGGCAGGAACGGGTTTATGTCCAGGCAGCGGACCTCAACGTACTGCACACCACGAGCCACCAGCGCTTGAATCGGACGTTCGCCTGAATACGTCACGCGCTTGGGGCGAATGGTCGAGTAATACTCGTTTTCGATCTGCAGCACGTTGGTGTTGAGCTGAACCCACTCGCCATCCTTGTGCGTGCCGATCTCGACATACGGCGGGTAAGCCGTTGCAACGGCCTTGCGCAGGCTGTCGGTATAGGCCAGCAGATCGTTGTAGCAAGGCGTCAGGTCAGCCTGTGCATTGCTTTGATAGCCCAGATCGCTCATACGCAGGCTAGTGGCATAGGGCAGGTACAGCGTGTCGGCATCGAATTGTTCAAGCTGATGCGAACGTCCCCGCAGAAAGCTTGCGTCCAAGGCAGGCGATGCGCCGAACAAGTACATCAGCAACCAGCTGTAGCGACGGAAGTTACGAATCAGCCCGATATAGCTGTGGGATTGATAGTCACGGTCGCTGCCTTCGAAATCTTCGGTCTGCTTGAGTACCGGCCAAACCGCTTCCGGCAGCGAGAAATTGTAGTGAATACCGGCAATGCATTGCATTGTCTTGCCATATCGCAAGGCTAAACCCTTGCGATAGACGTACTTGAGCTGGCCGATATTCGACGTGCCGTAATAGGCAATCGGGATGTCTGCTTCTGCTGGCAGCGGACAAGGCATCGACGGGCTCCAGAGGAACTCGGTACCCAGTTTGCTGTAGGCAAAGCGATGGATTTTGTCGAGGCTGGTCAACGTGTCGACCGGATTTTTCAGCGCTGGTGTGATGAACTCCAGCAGTGATTCAGAATAATCGGTGGTGATTAGTTCATTGGTCAGCGCAGCGCCCAGGGCTTCCGGGTGCGGCGTCTGTGCCAGACGGGCATCACCCGTCACACGCAAGCATTCACGCTCGATACCGTGCAAGCACTGCTCCAATAAGGAGAGGTTAGCGCGCTCGCTAAGCAGAGCCAGGCGGCGGTTGAGAATTTCGCTCAAGTTGAATTCCTTCACGCATCAGTCGGCCCTATATGGGGATCGTAATGACGGTCTACAAGGGTGAGGAAAAAAACTGGCGTTGACGCCTCGTTTCGGCCTGAACGCCGGGTTTCCGATAACCAAAGATCCAGCATTGATTTCAGAGTATTTCGACACTGTTACACGGTGCCGAAATTACCTCATAAACATGTCTGACGGCTAGACGATAGCGAACGTGCCTTGCGCTTTCGCGACCAACTTGTCGTCCTGACGTACTTCAGCTTCCACTACCAGGGTTCGTCTGCCAGCGTGCAGGACAGTGCCGATACAGGTCACTTCACCTTCGGCCACGCTGCGCACATAGTTGATTTTGCATTCAACGGTAACGCTGCGCTTGTCGAAACCATGAGAACTGGAACATGCCAGGCCCATGGCGATATCGACCAGACTGAAGATCGCCCCGCCATGCATCACGTTGCCGCGATTGCGCAGATGCGGCTCAAGCGCCAGGGCAACTTCGGCCACGCCCTCGTCCAGGCGCACCACACGGCAGCCGAGTGTTTTGAAATACGCGCTTTGCGTCAGATCATCTGGAATATCCATCAACGTTTCTTCAGTTGTTTGGCATTGGCGAACAGTGAGGCCATGGCGTTGTTGGCGGGCGCTGCGCTCACGGGCTCCTTGCGTGGAGCGCTCTGCTGCTGACGAGGAGCCGAACCTGGACGAGCGCCGCGTGCGCCGTCGATTTTCTCGCCCGGAGTGTCGCCCATGCGCATCGACAAACCGACGCGTTTGCGCGGGATATCAACTTCCATGACTTTCACTTTCACCACGTCGCCCGCTTTAACGGCTTCACGCGGGTCCTTGATGAATTTTTCCGACAGCGCGGAGATATGCACCAGACCATCCTGATGCACGCCGATGTCGACGAACGCACCAAAGTTGGTGACGTTGGTCACGACGCCTTCGAGGATCATGCCCAGTTGCAAATCCTTGAGGTCTTCGACGCCATCCTGGAACTCGGCGGTCTTGAATCCGGGACGCGGGTCGCGGCCAGGCTTTTCCAGTTCCTGCAAAATGTCAGTCACGGTGGGCAGACCGAACGTCTCGTCTGTGAACTTCTTCGGATCAAGTCGCTTGAGGAAGCTGGCGTCGCCGATCAACGAGCGAATATCACGGTCAGTCTCTGCGGCGATGCGCTGTACCAGCGGGTAGGCCTCAGGGTGAACGGCCGAGGAGTCCAGCGGGTTGTCGCCGTTCATTACGCGCAAGAAACCTGCGGCCTGTTCGAAGGTTTTTTCACCCAGGCGAGCGACTTTTTTCAGCGAAGCGCGGGTCTTGAAGGCGCCATGCTCATCGCGGTGGGCAACGATGTTCTGCGCCAGCGTGGTGTTGAGGCCGGAAATACGCGCCAGCAATGCCACCGATGCAGTGTTCACGTCCACGCCCACGGCGTTTACGCAGTCCTCGACCACAGCATCCAGGCCGCGTGCCAGCTTGAGCTGCGATACATCGTGCTGGTACTGGCCAACACCGATGGATTTCGGGTCGATTTTCACCAGTTCTGCCAGCGGATCCTGCAAACGGCGAGCGATGGAAACGGCGCCACGGATCGAAACGTCCAGGTCCGGGAACTCCTTGGCCGCCAGTTCCGATGCCGAATACACTGATGCGCCGGCTTCAGACACCATCACTTTGGTCATTTTCAGACCTGGATATTTTTTGATCAGCTCGGCGGCCAGCTTGTCAGTCTCGCGGCTGGCAGTGCCGTTACCGATGGCGATCAAGTCGACCGCGTGCTTGGCGCACAACGCCGCCAGCACGGCGATGGTCTGATCCCATTGGTTTTTGGGTACGTGTGGGTAAACCGTCGCGTAATCGAGCAGCTTGCCTGTGGCATCGACCACCGCGACCTTGCAGCCAGTGCGCAGACCAGGGTCCAGGCCCAATGTGGCGCGTGGGCCGGCCGGTGCGGCGAGCAACAGGTCGTGCAAGTTGTGAGCGAAAACGTTGATCGCTTCGGTCTCGGCGCCATCGCGCAGCTCGCCCAGCAGATCGGTTTCAAGGTGCGAATACAGTTTGACCTTCCAGGTCCAGCGCACGACTTCGGCCAACCATTTGTCCGCCGCACGATTTTGATTCTGCAAGCCGAAACGCTCGCTGATCATCATTTCGCACGGGTGCATGGTGCCCGGCAGTTCTTCGCCGACTTTCAGGGCTGAGCTGAGAATGCCCTCGTTGCGACCACGGAAAATCGCCAGTGCGCGGTGCGACGGCATGCTTTTCAGGGGTTCGTCATGTTCAAAATAGTCACGAAACTTGGCGCCCTCTTCTTCCTTGCCGGCGACAACACGGGCGCTGAGCACCGCTTCGTGTTTGAGGAAGCTGCGCAGTTTTTCCAGCAGGGTCGCGTCTTCGGCAAAGCGCTCCATGAGGATATATTTGGCGCCTTCCAGAGCGGCTTTGACGTCGGCTACGCCTTTCTCGGCGTCGACGAAACGCGCCGCTTCGGTTTCCGGCGTCAGGGTCGGGTCGTTGAACAGACCGTCCGCCAGTTCGCCCAAACCGGCTTCCAGTGCGATCTGGCCTTTGGTGCGGCGTTTTTGCTTGTAGGGAAGGTACAAGTCTTCAAGGCGGGTTTTGGTCTCGGCGAGCTTGATGTCACGGGCCAGTTCAGGGGTCAGCTTGCCTTGTTCTTCGATGCTGGCAAGGATACTGATGCGACGCTCGTCAAGCTCGCGCAGGTAACGCAGGCGCTCTTCCAGATGACGCAGTTGCGTGTCATCGAGGCTGCCAGTCACTTCTTTACGGTAGCGAGCGATGAACGGCACGGTAGAGCCTTCATCCAGTAGCGCGACGGCCGCTTCGACCTGTTGCGGGCGGACACCGAGTTCTTCGGCGATGCGGCTGTTGATACTGTCCATAAAACCACCTGGCAAATGTGAGGGTGTACAAAAATCCAGCTGCTGGCGAACCGCCTGAAGTGAGCGTTGCCTGACCTTGAGGGCGGCGCATTATACCCAGCCAACCCAGATTAGGGGACCCGCCGATGACCTGTCGCCAAAGGGATCGGCGATTGTCGGATGATCCTGCGCAAACCCGCGGAAAAGAGCGTCAGTGGCGGCTCAGGAAAAATCTGCTAACAATGCACACGGTGCGCATCACAGCAGCTACGCCATAATGCGCGCCGAGATCAAAGGAGCATCCTATGAGCAGCACTGCACAAACGGCTGAAGGCGAGAAAATCCTCATCGTCGATGATGACCCTGGCTTGAGCAGCCTGTTAGAGCGCTTTTTCACCAGCAAAGGCTATCGTGCCCGCGCGGTGGCCAACGTGGAGCAAATGGATCGCTTGTTGGCTCGCGAGGTATTTCACCTTGTTGTGCTGGACCTAATGCTACCCGGCGAAGATGGCCTGTCCGCCTGCCGTCGTCTGCGCGCGGCGAACAATAAGGTACCGATCATCATGCTGACCGCCAAGGGCGATGAGCTGAGCCGAATCAAGGGCCTTGAACTTGGCGCCGACGATTACCTGGCCAAACCTTTCAACCCTGATGAACTGATGGCCCGCGTCAAAGCGGTCCTGCGTCGTCAGTCGGTTCCGGTTCCTGGCGCGCCGGGTACCGAAGACGAATCGGTCACTTTTGGTGAGTACGAACTGTCGCTGGCCACCCGAGAGCTCAAGCGCGGCGACGAAGTCCACATGCTGACCACCGGTGAATTCGCGGTGCTCAAGGCACTGGTTATGCACGCGCGTGAACCACTGACCCGCGACAAACTGATGAACCTGGCCCGTGGTCGGGAATGGGATGCGCTGGAACGCTCCATCGACGTGCAGATTTCCCGTCTGCGTCGCCTGATCGAGCCGGATGCTGCCAAACCTCGTTACATCCAGACCGTTTGGGGTGTGGGTTATGTATTCGTACCCGATGGCATCAGTGATACCAACACCGATAAGTAACCTCTGACCGATTGCTTGTGGGCCGAATTTCAACGCCCCGACAAACTCTCCAGTTACACCGATTCCCCTGATAAGGAAGGGTTTTCGGTGTGGCTGGTTTCGGCGTCTCTCTCGATCCGCCTATCCTGCAAAGTGTGTAGCTGCTGTTATGAAGACACCGCTGTGGTTCCCGCAAAGCTTTTTTTCTCGCACCCTCTGGCTGGTGCTTATCGTCGTTCTGTTTTCCAAAGCATTGACGCTGGTTTATCTATTGATGAACGAAGATGTGCTGGTCGACAGGCAGTACAGCCATGGCGTGGCGCTGACGCTGCGCGCCTATTGGGCAGCGGACGAGAGTGATCGCGAAACCATTGCCGATGCCGCAGGCTTGATCCGCGTTGTGGGCGGCGGGGTGCCCGAGGGCGAGCAGCACTGGCCGTATTCCGAGATCTACCAGCGTCAGATGCAGGCTGAGCTTGGCGCCTACACCGAGGTGCGCTTACGGGTACACGCGCCACCTGCGTTGTGGGTGCGCGCGCCAAGCCTGGGTGACGGCTGGTTGAAAGTCCCGCTGTATCCGCACCCACTGCGGGGGCAGAAAATCTGGAGCGTGCTGGGTTGGTTCCTCGCGATTGGCTTGTTGTCTACCGCGTCTGCATGGATCTTCGTCAGCCAGCTTAACCAGCCATTGAAGCGGCTTGTATTTGCTGCGCGTCAACTGGGCCAGGGGCGCAGTGTGCGCTTGCCGGTCAGCGATACACCCAGCGAGATGACCGAGGTCTATCGCGCCTTTAACCAAATGGCCGAAGACGTTGAGCAGGCTGGGCGCGAGCGAGAGTTGATGCTCGCAGGGGTGTCCCACGATTTGCGCACGCCATTGACCCGCCTGCGCTTGTCTCTTGAGCTGATGCCAGGTGATAACGATCTGACTGCGGGTATGGTCCGCGATATTGAGGACATGGACGCAATCCTCGATCAGTTCCTGGCGTTCATTCGCGACGGGCGTGACGAGGAAGTAGAAGAAGTCGATCTGGGCGATCTGGTCCGCGAAGTCGTCGCGCCTTACAACAGCCCTGAAGAGCAGATTCGCCTGTGCCTGGAACCGATTCCACCGTTCCCGCTTCGGCGGGTCTCTCTAAAACGCTTACTGGCCAACTTGATCGGCAACGCCATGCATCACGCAGGAAATGGCGTCGAAGTAGCTGCCTACGTGTCCGGGGACAGCGGTGCGCCGTATGTTGTGTTGAGCGTGCTGGACCGTGGTGCCGGAATCGATGAATCGGAACTTGAGGGCATCTTCAATCCATTCATTCGCGGCGACCGAGCACGCAGCGGCAAAGGCACGGGCCTTGGGCTGGCAATCGTCAAACGAATCGCGGCGATGCACGGTGGCAATGTTGAATTGCGCAACCGATCAGGCGGTGGGTTAGAAGCGAGGGTCAGGTTACCGCTGGGTCTGATGCTGCCACGGGATGCTGATTGAAGTGGCGTGATCTGTTCAGACTGTGTTGGAGCGAGGGAGGCTTGCCCGCGAATCAATGCCACAAGCTGCATAAGTCCGCGAACCTGAAACATCCCTTCGCGGGCAAGCCTCGCTCCAACAAGGTATTGCAACAGCCGGCAGGCGTATTAGCCTTTGCCTTTGGTCCGCGTCATGTGCGGCCCGCCGTTCTTCTCGATGTACTGAATAATCATCCCGGCCACATCCTTGCTGGTGGTCGTTTCAATGCCTTCAAGGCCTGGCGAGGAGTTAACCTCCATCACCAGCGGGCCGTGATTGGAGCGCAAGATGTCTACCCCGGCAACGCTCAAACCCATGACTTTCGCGGCGCGAATGGCGGTCATGCGCTCTTCCGGGGTGATTTTGATCAGGCTTGCAGTCCCACCCCGGTGCAGGTTTGAGCGGAACTCACCCGCTTTGGCCTGACGCATCATCGACGCGATCACCTTGTCGCCGACCACAAAGCAACGGATATCCGCGCCCCCGGCTTCCTTGATGTATTCCTGCACCATAATGTCTTGCTTGAGGCCCATGAATGCCTCGATCACCGATTCGGCGGCGGTCGCCGTTTCACACAGCACCACGCCAATGCCTTGCGTGCCTTCCAGCACTTTGATCACCAGCGGCGCGCCATTGACCATCTGTATCAAGTCAGGAATATCGTCCGGCGAGTGAGCAAAGCCCGTTACAGGCAGACCGATGCCACGGCGCGACAACAACTGCAATGAACGCAGCTTGTCTCGCGAGCGAGCGATAGCTACAGATTCATTGAGCGGGAATACGCCCATCATTTCAAATTGACGCAATACGGCGCAGCCATAGAACGTGACGGAAGCACCAATGCGCGGAATAACCGCATCGAAGCCCTCCAGCGGCTTGCCTCGATAGTGGATCTGCGGCTTATGACTGGCGATGTTCATATAGGCACGCAGGGTATCGATCACCACCATTTCATGACCACGCTCAATGCCAGCTTCTACCAAACGGCGGGTTGAATACAGACGCGGGTTTCGCGAAAGCACAGCGATCTTCATGCAGCACCTGTGGCAGAGGAATTAGAAGCCGTGAACACCGGCTTGTCCTGAACGTAAGTAATGCCTGGATTGACCACCAGTTGGCCGTCAATCAAGGCGTTGGAACCGAGTAGCAGCCGATAACGCATGGCTTTACGGCAGGCCAGAGTGAATTCGACCGGCCAGACTCGATCACCTAGCGCAAGCGGGGTGCGAATCACATAGCGCACCTGCGCGTGGCCGTTGGAGCTTTTTATGGTCTTCATGGCCACCAATTGAGCTTCGCAGCGGCGATGACGCAGCTGTACGACCGTGCCCAAGTGCGCGTTAAAGCGCACCCATTTCTCACCATCGCGCTCGAAGGGTTCGATTTCCGTGGCGTGCAGACTTGAAGTGCTGGCGCCGGTATCGATTTTCGCCCGTAGGCCCGCGACCCCCAAGTCTGGAAGCGCCACCCATTCGCGAAGGCCAATGACTGTTAAATGATCGAATGTTTTCAATGCGATTCCGTACGTTTCACGCTTTCTGCCAGACATCAGGATCGATCTTGGCCAAGGCTTTGAATGCGGGCTTGGCAAACCAATATCCCTGCATCAGATAAATGCCACAGTCGGCGAGAAAGTCTCGTTCTTCGGCATGCTCGATGCCTTCGGCGATGACTGTAACGCCCAACTCGGTACACATTGTGACAACCCCACGAACAATAGCCTGACGAACACGATCGCGATGAATATCACGTATCAGCGCCATGTCCAATTTGATCAGATCTGGCTGAAAGTCCGCCAGCAAGGTCAAGCCTGAATAACCTGCGCCGAAATCGTCGATGGCGGTCTTGAAGCCGAACTCACGGTACTCCTGCAGGATATGGGTGAGATGGTTGTTGTTATCGAGTCGCTCGCTCTCGATAGTCTCGAAGATCAACCTGTCGAGGGGGAAATTGTGCAACCGTGCAGCCTCCAGAGTGCTGCGAATGCACAACTCTGGACGGTACACGGCATTGGGTAAAAAATTGATAGAAAGATACTCGGTCATACCCAATTGTGCGGCCGTAGCAATCGCTCGGGTTCGGCACAACTGATCGAATCGGTATCGGTTCTGGTCAGTGATTTGGTTAAGCACCGACAATGCACCTTCGCCATTGATACCGCGCACCAGCGCTTCGTGGGCAAAGATCGAGCGATCACGCAAATCCACAATCGGCTGATACGCAAAGGTAAAATCGAAATCCAGTTCGGTGCTGGTTTTGCACCCCACACAGCTGCCGGGTGACGTTAACGAAGTCGGAAAATCTGTCACGTCGTACTCCACAAATGAGGCGCCACTGATCTTGGCGTGCATTTTAATCAAGGGTTGGGATTACTGGGTGATTGGCGTGACGTAGTAAAGTTTCTGACTATGTACTCGATTGGGGAATTCAGATGGCACAAAAGTCAGATGAGGACGAAAAAGTTCGTTTGGACAAATGGCTCTGGGCTGCGCGCTTCTTCAAGACGCGAGCCATGGCAAAAGCGGCGATCGAAAGCGGAAAGGTGCATTGTCGGGGCGAACGTTGCAAGCCTGGCAAGGAGCCACACGTCGGAGATGAGTTTCAGATTCGCGCAGGGTTCGATGAGCGGACCGTGGTGGTACAAGCGCTGTCCATCGTACGGCGTGGAGCGCCACAAGCACAGTTGCTATACACCGAAACCCCCGAAAGCGTATCCAAGCGTGAAAACGCCGCCGCTCAGCGCAAGGCCGGTAGCCTGGGTGTCACCACCGACGGCAAACCGACCAAAAAACAACGCAGACAGCTATTTCACTTTCATTCGGCGGATGACTGACTGAGTTTCTGAGCTGCGCACAACGCTTAAGTATTTAACCAGTGGCACCTTCGCCAGCAGCTTGAAAAGCGGTGCCGTCACCCTTAACAAGAAGCCCGTGCTTCTGGCGACGAACGGTGTGTAACAGCTCCAGCCCAATGCCAGCAGCGCTATCATGACGCCACCGATGTAATCGTCCTGGCCCCAATGGGCGCCAGCGACGAGGCGCGGCATCATGAACAGGAAAGCGAGAACCCAAATAATGACGCGTTGACCAGCGGTGCGACTGAAAACCGTCATGAACATCGCCCAGATCAACAGCACCGACGCATGGTCACCCGGGAAACTTTGACTGGAGCGGTCTTTCAATTGCCACTTGTCCTCCAGTGACGGGAAAATTTCGCTCAGTTTTATCGCGTCAGGGATCATCATAGATGCGCTGTCATGTTGCAGCGAAGTGTGATCGAGTACCTTGGAAAAGACCGTTCGGATGACCAACAGTAGGATCAGCGTCACCACGAAACCAATCAGCGCCGCCCGCGTTTGAGCCGCCTTGAACACCCAGTCGCCTTTGATCAGCAGGATCAGAAGGATGACGCCAACCACCGCGTCGAAGGGACGCATACTGGCGACAGTCCAGATGTATAGCCACACTGTGTTCTGCGCCAGCGGGCGATTGAGCAGATGGAAAAGCCATTCGTCGAACTGAGTGAACAATGCATGGCCTGTCGGCCAGATCCAGACAAGCAGCAGCGCCAGCGCCACAAGATTACATAGAACAAAACGCCTGACATTCCACCTGGGTTGGAACAACGCGGGATAGTCCATAAAATGCCCCTCATCGGCATGGCAGAGCACCACTGGGTGCCAAACCGCGCTTTATAAGCGCTTGTCATCACTTTGTCATTACTTCAGATAATTTCTCCTATGCATGATTTTCCGGATATCGATTACACCCAACGCTTCATTTTCGATGAAAGCGACATTCGCGGCGAAACCGTTGCATTGGAGCGCAGCTACGCCGAAGTATTGGCCAAACACACCTACCCCGAGCCTGTTGCACAACTGCTCGGCGAGATGCTCGCCGCTGCAGCGTTGCTCGTTGGCACCCTGAAATTCGATGGCCTGCTGGTGCTTCAGGCTCGCTCCCTCGGGCCAGTGTCGCTGCTAATGGTCGAATGCTCCAGCGAGCGCGAGATTCGCGGCATCGCCCGTTACGACGAAACCTTGATCAGGGGCGGCGCTACGTTGCAGGAGCTGATGCCAGAAGGCGACCTGACAATGACCGTAGACCCGCGTCAGGGCAAACGCTATCAAGGGATCGTCGGCCTGGAGGGCGTCGACCTCTCGGAGTGCCTGTCCACCTACTTCGTCATGTCCGAACAGTTACCTACGCGCTTCTGGCTCAATGCCGACGGCAAGCGCGCCCGCGGCTTGCTGCTCCAACAATTACCCGCCGCGCGCCTGACCGATCCGCAAGAGCGCGAGGCCAGCTGGCAACACGTGATCACTCTCGCCAGCACGCTGACTGCCGAAGAATTGTTGAGCCTGAATAACGAAACCGTGTTGCATCGCTTGTTTCACGAAGACCCGCTGCGCATGTTCGATGTTCAACCCCTGACCTTCCGTTGCAGTTGCTCGCGTGAACGCTCTGCCAATGCGCTGGTCAGCCTCGGTCTGGAAGATGCCCAACAGTTGGTGATTGAGCACAACGGAGTGGTCGAAATCGACTGCCAGTTTTGCAATCAGCGCTATTTGTTCGATTCCACGGATGTAGCGCAACTGTTCGCAGGTGGTGGGGTGGATTCGCCCTCTGATACTCGCCATTAAGGTAGTGCCAGGGGCATGCTGAATGGTTTGCGCCCGGCTGGGCGGGGCTTTCTTTATGTAGTTCTGACAGGAGGACCCTACCTTTTAGGGGCTTTTCTGGCATAATCCGGCCCACTTTTCGCTGTAGTAGTTGTTGTTTTTTTACTACAAAAACGTTTGGAGGACTCGGCCACCGAGCCGACGGGGACACTCATGACGCAAGCCAATAGCACCGTGTATACCGATCTCAGCATTGACGATCTGGTAAAAGAAGCCCTGAATCGCGGTGAAGGCGAACTGGCCGATACTGGCGCACTCGTTGTGCAAACAGGTCATCGCACTGGTCGCTCGCCGATCGACCGTTACATCGTTGAAGAGCCAACCACCCAGGACGCTATCGCCTGGGGCCCGATCAACCGCAAGTTTGCAGCCGACAAGTTCGACGCCTTGTGGGATCGCGTTACTGCGTACCTGAGCGAGCGCGATCACTTCGTGTCCCACGTACACGTAGGTTCGGACCCGGCTTACTACCTGCCGGTCAAAATGACCACCGAAACGGCATGGCACAACATGTTTGGTCGTTGCCTGTTCATCAATCCTGAACATTACAACGACGGCGCCAAACAAGAGTGGCAAGTGGTGAACGCGCCTTGGTTCGTCTGCGAACCTGAGCGCGACGGCACCCACTCCGACGGCACCGTGATCATCAACTTCGCCGCCAAAAAAGTACTAATCGCTGGCATGCTTTACGCCGGTGAGATGAAAAAAGCTATGTTCTCGGTGCAGAACTTCCTGCTCCCGGCCTACGACGTATTGCCAATGCACTGCGCGGCCAACATGGGCGAAGAAGGCGACGTAACCCTGTTCTTCGGTTTGTCGGGTACCGGCAAAACCACGCTGTCTGCAGACGAGAGTCGCTACCTGATCGGTGACGACGAGCACGGCTGGGGCGAAGGCGTTGTCTTCAACATCGAAGGCGGCTGCTATGCCAAGTGCATCGACCTCTCCGAGAAGAACGAGCCTGTCATCTGGAAAGCCATCCAGCACGGCGCCGTTCTGGAAAACGTCGTACTCGACCCCGTCACCAAGAAAGCCGATTACGCCGACGACAGCCTGACCCAGAACAGCCGCGCAGCTTATCCGCGTGAACTGATCGAAAAACGCGCGCCGAAAAACCTCGGCGGCGAGCCAAACGCTGTGATCTTCCTGACCTGCGACCTGACCGGCGTCCTGCCGCCGGTTTCGATCCTCAGCGAAGAACAAGCGGCCTACCACTTCCTGTCGGGCTATACCGCACTGGTCGGCTCCACCGAAATGGGCTCTGGTCCCGGCATCAAGTCCACCTTCTCCACTTGCTTCGGCGCGCCATTCTTCCCACGTCCGGCCGGTGAATACGCTGAACTGCTGATCAAACGTATCCGTGGCTTCAACTCCAAGGTCTACCTGGTTAACACCGGCTGGACCGGGGGCGGCTACGGTGTCGGCAAGCGCTTCAACATCCCGACCACCCGTGGCGTGATCGCAGCCATCCAAAGCGGTGCGTTGATCGGCGCAGAAACCGAGCATCTGGACACCATCAACCTCGACGTCCCTAAAGTGGTGCCAGGCGTAGATACTGCATTGCTCAAGCCACGCAACACCTGGGCAGACAAAGCAGCCTACGACGAAGCAGCCAAAGCACTGGCCACCTTGTTCACCGAGAACTTCAAGAAGTTCGATGTGAGTGATGCAATCAAGGCAGCGGGTCCGACGTTGTAATCGGATAGCGCTGTAAAAAAACCGCCCTTCAGGGCGGTTTTTTATTGTGTGGGATTTTAGATTATAGGAATTATCTTTTTCTACTGTATGACACTTCCCGAAAGCAAGTACCCCTCTTGCTGATATTGATTTTCAGATTTAGCTTGCTCGGCGTCGTTGCACGCTTGGCGGCCGATGATAAAAGGTCATTCCAGTAGCAGGTCTATCCAACATGTATAAAACCGACGACTTTCGCGTAACGCTTAGCTTTGCTCAAATGGCTGCCATTTTATCTTACGAGTCATTATCGGAAGGAGAAATAAGGTCAAATCGTATATTCGGTAGCTTGCGCCTTGTTGGAGGCATCGTTGAACTTGCCGGTGCGGGCATACTTTGTGCTATTCCTGAACCGACAATGATAAGCAAGGCCGGGTGTGTCGCCATGGACGTGCATGCCAGTGACCAACTCTCGGCTGCATCGACGCAAGTCCTTACCGGCAAGCAGACAGATTCATTCGCTTTTAAAGCCGGGGCGTCTGTCGCTGAATCACTCGGAGCCTCCAGTCAGGCAGGGCAAGTTATCGGTCTGGCGACCGAGTTTGCTGTACCCCTTTCTACGGCTTCGTTGTACAACGCATTCAGAGTGTCCTCGGTAAGGGCTGGGCGCATGACCGTGGTGACGAGTGAAATACCGTTGCATGCACCTAAAAAAATGGGTGGCGGCCATACTATTGCTAAGCATGTAGACAAGGACTTGGCTTTTCTGCAAAAGCGGTTCAGCAAAATAAACTAAAAATTCTAATGTACTCAAAGGTTAAATTCCTCCTCAAGCGGCCGCAGGTTGAATTTGATACTCACCTGGGTAGAGTAATCGGTTGGGGCATCACCAAGCAGCTTCCGAACGACTTTGTTAATATGTTAAAAATCCGAGCGATCATAAAGTTTACCGACTTCAATAATATGCCTTACTTTATTATTACTGCTTTTCCAATTAAGTGAGGGGCCGGCAATGATCTACGGAATTCTAATGGGATTTATGTACGAAGTTGGAACGGGTGTTGGCGAGTTTATATCCGATGAGGAAAGGGATAACTATGTTCAGATGTCGTTACCTGAAATAGTCAGTGAATACTTCGATACCCACGGTATCGTCAGCGCCTTCTTTCTAAAAAGGCAGATAAAAAGCTATATCAAAAGAAATATGACTGCAGACGGATTGGAGTACGCCGAGCCATTTAATCAAGAGCTGCGCTTCCCAGAAGACTACTTTGAAGGCGATCTTTTGGTATTCCTGACAAATGTTTTGTCATTGCTAGACGCAGAGGTGAAATCTCGAATCAAAGGGTATTTCTCTCGCAAGTGAGTGGGCGAGCCTGTCCGCAGTTGATACAAGACGGCTCTGGTCGTCCATCAGAAGACCCATCACCGCTTTCCTTGCCGGGAAATCACCGTTTTTTGGTCAAACCTTGCCCACTGCCGAGTGGTATTTGTTACTACCCCATCGGACTAAACCCGTTGGCCGCGCTGCAATAACGTCGCTCACGGTTGATACGCCCGCGCAGCCTCACAATACTGCTCCTGAGCAAGTTTGCTTTTATCGTCCCGATCCTTGGCAAAGCGTTTGGTCCAGTCGCTGCAGGTGTCTTTGAAAAAAGGCACTGCCGCTCTGCGACATTCACGGTATTCCACCGAGTCGCTGGCGAAGTTCATGCACACACTGCTGGTTTCGATGTGGTTGTTGTAGATGCGATAGCGGGCTTCGTAACGGTTGCGGTCGTCGATGCCGCGAATGAACACGCCCGCGACCTGATATTGCTTGCCGCGTGGTTCGGTCTTAGTTTTGTCAGCGGCGGACTTATAGTCGGCCATGTAGCGGTCTGAAACCATACCCTGAGGGCGACTCGACGTAGAGTCCGTGCGCGGGGCTTCACCAAAACGGCAATTGACGACGTCCTGATCAATAACGTTGCCGTCTTTAAGGCAGTGATCAAGCGATTTGGCCGTGGGCGCCGCCACCTCAAGCTTCGGTGCGATATAGACCACTTGTTCGGTGGTGCGAATCACTTCAGGGGCAGGCGCAGTGGGCGTCGTGTCGTCGGTGGCCGGCATAATCGAAGATTCAAGTGTGGTGGGTTTCGCAACTGATCTTGGCGAGTGAAATAGCTGAGCGAGGAGATACCCGCCAACCCCGAGCAAAATCAGAAAAATAACGACGCGGGTGAGCGACCAACCGCTCTTGCTGTGTACGGCTGCTCGCTTGCCCGGGTGAGAGCCGAGTACCACGTCAATTTGATCAGGCTTCAAGCGCTGCATGACGATGAGTCCGTCGTCCTCGGGCTGTTGACTGGATTGCATTGCCTCTCCCTGGCGACACGTCTGGCGTTACGTGCGGCGATTTATGACACAGCCATGAATGCGGCAAAGATTAAACCGCCGCGATGTTGTTTTGCTAGTACTGCGGACCATCAATGCGATGCATGTATCCTGCCTTCCATTTCTGTAACGGTTTTGGCCTGTGTTGCCTGGACCCACCGCGCTAAGGTTCAAATCCTTTGAAGCGGTCAATGGAGTGGCAGCTAATGCATCAAACCCTTGAACAGGTTTTCGGTTATCGGCAGTTTCGGGCAGGACAGGAGGCTGCGATCAGCGCTGTGTTGGCGGGGCGCTCCGCTGCGGCGATCTTCCCGACAGGTTCTGGCAAGTCGCTTTGTTATCAACTGCCGGCCTTGTTATTGCCGCACCTGACATTGGTGGTGTCACCCCTGTTGGCGCTGATTCAGGATCAACTGGCCTTTCTTAAGCGCCACGGTATTGCAGCGGCGAGCATTGATTCTGCGCAGAATCGCGACGATGTCGCTGACGTCATGGCGCGAGCCCGCAGCGGCGAGCTGAAGATCCTGATGATCTCCGTGGAGCGCCTGAAAAACGAACGCTTTCGGCACTTCATCACGCAGATCCCGATTTCGCTGTTGGTAGTGGATGAAGCGCATTGCATTTCTGAATGGGGGCATAACTTCCGTCCGGATTATCTGAAGCTGCCGGACTACCAGCGCGAGTTCAATATCCCACAAGCGTTGTTGCTGACGGCCACGGCTACACCAGGCGTGATCGCGGATATGCAGAGCAAATTCGCCATCGCACCTGACGACGTAATAGCTACCGGCTTTTACCGCCCCAACCTCAAGTTGCTGGTCGAACCGGTGCCTGGTCGCGATAAGCGTCGCCGGTTGGTGCAGTGGCTCGGTGAGCGGGCGAATCAGCCCACCATTGTTTACGTGACGCTACAGAAGACCGCCGAGTTCGTCGCCGCGCATCTTTCGGAAAATGGCATTGCCGCTTATGCCTATCACGCCGGTTTGGCTCACGATAAACGCGAGTCTATTCAGCGCCAGTTCATGAGCGGCAAACTCAACTGTATCGTCGCCACCATCGCTTTCGGCATGGGTATCGATAAGAGCGACATCCGCAACGTCGTGCATTTCGATCTGCCGAAATCCATCGAGAATTACAGCCAGGAAATCGGCCGGGCCGGGCGGGACGGTGCGCAGTCGCAATGCCTGGTATTGGCCAACCGAGACAGCCTCAACGTGCTGGAAAACTTTGTGTACGGCGACACACCGGAACGCGAAGGCATTCGTCGGGTGCTCGATGATGTGCTCAATGCGCGGGGCGACGGGCAGTGGGAGTTATTGCTGATGCCGCTGTCCGAGATGAGCAACATCCGTCAACTGCCGCTGAAAACCCTGCTGGTCCAACTTGAGCTTCGCGGGATCATTGCCCCGCGCTATTCCTATTTCGCGGAATATCGCTTCAAGTTTTTGCTGGCGCCGGAGCAGATCGTTCAACGTTTCGAGGGCGAGCGGCGGCAGTTTGTGCAAGCGCTGATAGAGACGTCCAGCCGCGCTAGAACCTGGGCCACGGTGAATTTCGACGCGATGTATCAGCAGTATCAAGCAGAGCGTGGACGCGTGGTCAAGGCGCTGGATTTCTTTCAGGAGAAGGGCTGGATCGAGCTGGAGAGCAAGCAGATGACCGAGGTGTACAGCTTGCTCAGAAGCGATTTTGACCCTGAGGCGTTGAGCGCCCAATTGCATGAGCACTTCGTGCATCACGAAACCACGGAGGTGGCGCGGATACACGCAATGCTGGCTCTGTTTAGCAGCCAGGAATGCCTTAGCTACCGGCTGGCGCAGTATTTCGGTGATGAGAAGGCACCGGCGCACTGCGGCCATTGTTCAGTGTGCGAAGGCCGCGTGGCGAGGTTGCCAGCGCCACCCGCACTCACGCCGTTTGAGGATCAGGATTTCCGGGGGCTTTGCGCTGAGTTCATCGCCAGGCATTCGGCCGCCAAGGGGATTACGCCCAGCGCCGAGTGCTTGACCCGGTTTTTGTGTGGTATCAGCGTGCCGCTGTTCACCAAGCTCAAGGCGCGCAGTATTCCCGGCTTTGCGGCGCTGGAAGATTATCCGTATGCAGCGGTGCGCGATTGGGCTGCTCGCCAGTCGGTAAACGCCTGAACCAACTGTGTGAAAACGTGGCGAGCGAAGGCAAGGCAAAAACAACACTGGCCGCTATAGGGCGGCCAGTGTGGCAATGCTAACGACAAACGTCGCAGATTAACGGTGACGCCAATTACGGTTATTTTTGCGATGACCATAGGCGTGACCACGCGGGCCATGACCCTGACGATAATCCCGGCGATCACCGCGATAACTGCGGTTGTCATCGTGACGGCTTTCGTTACCCATGTAGTTGCCCAACGCACCACCCGCGCCACCACCGGCTGCGGCGCCGATCAGGCTGCCGGTGTTGCCGCCGACGCTACGGCCAATCACGTTACCGCCAGCGGCACCCAGGCCGCCACCAATGGCAGCTTCAGTGCGGTTGCGACGATCCGCGCCGACAGCGCCACCTGCCGCACCACCCAGGCCAGCACCAATCGCCGACCCTGTGCTGCCGCCAATTTGCTGACCGACAACAGAACCGAGTACCCCACCTAATGCTCCGCCCACACCTGCTTCGGTGTTCCCGCCCGCTGATGCGAAACCACTGGCAAGCGTGAGTGACAACAACAGAATCGAGGAATACTTCATGTATGGACTCTCGTAGGGATGACGGCGCGATCCTGCAATGCTGTAGGAAATGTCACAATCAAAATCCGACGAGTAACACGACTTGTATACAAAACTCTAAGTTATTGTTTTCTATTAGGAACTTAAGTTGATTTCGACAGTCCTAGACTACTTCACACAGGCCCAAATCAGACGATTCGGGCCTTTTTATTGTGTAGGGTTTATTGCGTGGATTAGGCCGCGAAAAGCGCGCTTTACCCCAAAATCCCGCGCACGATGAAGTACAGCAACGACGGCCCCAGCAGACAACCCAACCCAGTGTGGAAGGTTGCCGTCAACGCGCCATACGGTACCAGCCGCCTATCGGTAGCGGCCAGCCCAGCCGTCACGCCGCTCACCGTCCCGGCGAGACCGCCAAACACCATCGCCGAACGCGGGTTGTCCAGGCCCATCCAGCGTGCAGCCATCGGCGTGCCGACCATCACCAGAATCGCCTTGATCAACCCGGTAGCGATGGATAGCGCCATCACATCCGAGGTCGCGCCCAAGGCTGCACCCGTTACCGGCCCAACGATGTAAGTCACCGCACCCGCGCCAATGGTGGTAATGCTCACCGCGTCGCGGTAGCCAAACGCATACGCCACGCACGACCCGACAATAAAGGGCAGCACGGTGCCCAGAAACAAAGATATTGCGCCAACCAAACCGGCCTTCTTCGCTTCCGTCGCCTGCACCTCAAACGCGGTGGCAACAATGGCGAAGTCACGCAGCATCGCCCCGCCCATCAGGCCAATGCCGGAAAACAGTGCAAGGTCGGCCAGGCCCTTTTGCCCGCCAGTCATCACACCGCCCACCCACGCCAGCACCAAGCCGATGACGATGGCAATAGCCGAGCCATGAATGCGCCCAAACGTCAGGCGCTTGGAGAGCACCACGGAAATCCACATCACCACGCCAACTACCGCAAAGGCAGTCACCAGCCCTTGGCTGATCAAGTCTTTTTGAATGAGATCCCACATATCAGCGGCCTCCCACTGGCGTTACACCGGGGATGATGTCGAGTTCTTCCTTGGGCAGCGGTTCGCCTTTGTTGGTCCGGCTGATCAATGCGATGGTACAGCCGCAGATCACCACGGAGCCAATCGCCGCGATAACCGCAATCGGGCCACCTTTGAGGGCGGTAACGACGTTTTGTTGAGCGGCCATCGCGACCACCACCGGAATGTACATCGCGCCCCAAAAGCCGACGCCCATTTCGCAGCCTTCGCTCATGCCACCGCGTTTTTGCATATAGAGACGCGCGCAGATCAGCAGGATCATCGCGATCCCGACACCGCCCACATTGGATTTGACGCCCAGCAGCACGCCGAGCAGATCACCGAGAATCACCCCCGCGAGGGTGCAAATAGCGAGTAACGCGACACCATAAATAACCATTATCTTTATCCTCAAAGCGCATCGTCGAAGTTGTTGTTGTGTTTGTTCCTTCGAAAGCAGCAGTCGGTTTATGGGTTGCGGTGTTCCTCCTCTCGCGACAGTGCGCTCAGCGTATCCAGCCGAGCGCCCTGGAAGGCGACTGCGGATCCTTGTTCGAAAACCCTGCGCGCCAGGCCCGTCAGAACGGTGCCCGGCGGCAACTCGATTTGCAGCCGCACGCCGCGCTCATAGGCGGTTTGCACGGTACTGCGCCAATCGATGACCCGGCACATATTGAAAGCCAGGTCATCACGCAATTTGTCGGCGCTGGGCACCAGCCTTGCGCTGCTGCCGCTCAGGTAGCGGATACCCGGCGTCTGCACGGTCACTTGACTGAACGCTTCGGCCAGCGCCTTTGCCGGCGCTTCCAGTAGCGCGCAATGGGACGGCACGCTCACCGCCAGGCGCTTGGCCGCAGCAGCACCTTGAGCCTTGGCCAGCGCCGCTACTTGTGCCATCGCGGCATTGCTGCCCGCAATAACGAACTGGTTATCGGCGTTGATGTTGGCCAGATACACCGGCGCTTCGGCACCGTGAACCTCGGCGATCAACTGCTCTACGTGCGCCTGATCCAGACCGATCAACGCGGTCATGCCGTAGCCTTCGGGGTACGCGTCCTGCATCAGCTCGCCACGCAATGCGACTAACCGCACCGCGTCGGCAAACCCCAGCGCGCCTGATATAACGGCGGCCGGATACGCGCCAATCGACAGGCCGCCCACGTAATCCGGGTGGCTGCCTTGCGCCATCAACAGACGCGAACAGGCAACACCCGCAATCAACAAACACAGCTGAACGGCACGCGTGGATTGCAGCGCTTCGGGCGCGTCCAGCAGCAGCACGTCTTCATTGAGCGCATCGCTCGCTTCACGCAAGCACTCGTCGACCAATACCTCGCTCGGCAGGCAATGCAGCATGTTCGGCTGCTGCGCGCCCTGCCCTGGATACACCCAGAAACTGCTCATGCCACGGACTCGAAAGCAGGCCACGGGTTATCCACCAACCGTGCCCCGTCGTCGGCTTTGAGCAATACCTGACGCGACGACCCCGCCCACTCGCGCAACGCCACCGCGCCCATTGGGGTTTGCAATTGCAGGTCTACACGGCAGACCGCATCATCCAGCGCGCCCAGCAAATGTGCGGCAGCTTGGCGATCAAAAAACTGCGGCGTACGCAGGATCAGGTCCAAATCACTGTCCTGATGGAGCGCCGCAATACCACTGGCCAATTCGAAGCCAGCACTTCCAGATACCCCCCACGGCAATTCCAGCACCTCCATCAGCGGACGAACCTGGCGCAAGGCGCGCAACGCCGGCCAGTTGTTGGCGTTGTGTTTGACCGGCCCGACCAGTTGTTCAGGCCGGACCCGACGCCGAATATCAGCCAGTGCCATGACCGTCGCATAACGCTGATCACGCGACCGCCCACGCACGCCCACAGCAACCAGACCAGCAGCGACCCGCTGCCGACGCACCACCACTGGATGGCCGAGGCTGATGGCTTCGATACACCAGTCAGGTGCGTCCTCGGTCAGCGCGAACACCGGCATCCCCCACAACAAATCATGGGGCTGCACAGCCAGGGCGGTGCTCACTTACCACTGCTCCCGCATCAGTTCGCGCACCTTCGAGGAGGCCGCGCGGTTGCGGGCGCCGAGGCGGCTGCTGAGGTCACTGGGCCCGGTCCGTGTGTCCTTGATCGCCGCAACCAGGCAATCGCGAACCCGTGTCAGATCATCCTCAGACGGCTGCTCGATCTGACTCACCGACAATGTTTCCCACAGCAAGCCAAGGCTGGCGTAGCTGTCGATGTCATAGGCCATCGGCGGCACGCTCGCAGCAAGCTTCTCTAGCTCTTCAACGCTTCGCAACGTCACCCGCGCCGCAGAGGCTTTGCCCATTGCGTGAACCATGACGCCTGGATCACGCAGCGCGATCAAGCGATTGGCCTGATAACCGTGAGCCAAAAACGCCCCGGACATCGCCTTGCCCACCAATAAGCCGATCACCGGATGCCCCGCCAAACGTGCGCGAGCATAGCTGTCCACCGCGCCCGCCAATGCCTGGTGAATACCGAGTGCTTCTTCGCGGCGACCGTAGGCCTGACTCGGCACATCGACAATGGCGATCAACGCGCGCTTGTGTTCGCTTTGACGGTCACGCTCAATGGCGGCGTCCACAGCTTTCGCCAGAGCCCAGCCTTCGAGCAGGCCGACTTCGCCGTTTTGCGCGCGAGGGAAACGGTTTTCAGGGTCAGCGACCACGGCCAGAAAACGCACCGTTTGTTCGCCCAGTTGGCCATCTGCCGCTTTCACCGAAGCCGGTAAGCCCACCACTTGCGCTGCGCCAGCACTGAGCGCCTTGAACCAGTTCAGCCCACGGGTTGAATAAGTGCTCATGGTTGCTCTCCCTGATACAGGTTGCGAACGGTGGCGGGATCAATCTGCGGCCCCGTGTCCAGACGCGCCAAGCGTTGCAGAAACCACTCGTACTGACCGCTGCGTTGGGTTTTTGGTATGCCCTGGAGCAGCAGCGTTTGGACCTGTTGCTCAATCGCTTGAATGTCATCGGCGACGAACGCGTCCACCAAACCGCTGGCAAAGCGTTGCTCGCCACCGATCAGGCTCCAGATGAAGGGCCTATCGCGTGAGTCGTACTCCTCGATGCCCGCCTCCTGCTCGATCACTTGCGGGCCGTTCAAACCTAAACGTGCTTCCTGGGTGACCACCAAATAACTGCACAAGCCAGCCGCGATGGACATGCCACCAAAGCACCCGACGCTGCCCGCCACCACGCCGATCACCGGCTGATAACGACGCAGATCGACGATGGCGGCATGAATGTCGGCAATCGCCGCCAGGCCCAGGTTGGCCTCCTGCAAACGTACGCCACCGGTTTCCAGCAGCAGCACCGCTGCGGTCGGGATGCCTTTGCGGTTGTCTTGGGCAGCCAGCTCTAACGCACTGGCCATTTTTGCGCCGCCGACTTCGCCCATGCTGCCGCCCTGAAAACCGCCTTCGATGGCGCAAATAACCACCGGCCTTCCGACAATGGAGCCTTTGGCGATGATCACGCCGTCGTCTGCCTGAGGCACGACGCCTTGCTGCGCCAACCAGGGCGACATCATGCGGGCGAACGGGTCGAGCAGTTCGCGGAAACTACCGTCATCCAACAACGCTTGCGCGCGCTGCCGAGCACCGAGTTCGACGAAGCTGTGCTGCCGCAACAATCGGGCGCTGTCAGTCATGGCCGATCTCCTCGAAACCTTGCTCCAGGCGCAAACGGACGACGCCTGGCGTAGCGCCGAAGTCGTGAATGTCGATACTCATGGCCGGTGGATTTTGGCCATCGAACAGGCGCTCAAACAAATGTTGCCAGCGCGCCGAACTGCCGTTGACCGACGTCACCACCTGGATCGACAGCTTGCCGGGCTGGCCGGGTTCAAGCAGCACTTCCAGATCGCCAGACCCGACGCAGCCCACCAGCGCACGGCCCATAGGGGGCTTGCCAGCGGGAAATTCAAAGGACAAGGTTTGCATGATTAGAAAATCCTCGATTGATCGCCGAGCGCAGGCTCAAGGCAATCGATGAACAGGCAAGCGGCCAGCAAGTCGGCGGCGCCACCGGGCGATGCGTTGAGGCCGAGCAGTTGTTGATCCAGTTCGTGCAGGCAGCGGCGACCGCTGAGGCTGGCACTGCCGCCGACATCCAACACGCGTTGCGCGCCGCTCTGCATCGCCGCCAACCCCTCTGGACCGGCGCGATACAGCACGCAGGTGTCCGAGAGCGTGGTCATGATCGCCAACAGGGCGTCGAGCCGGGCGCTCTGCTCGCCATTGCCAGCAGCGCGGCTGCGATGCAGTTGCGGCAGGCCCCATTGCACGACCGCCGGAAACCCCATTTGCGCCTGCTCCCGAGCGCCCAGTGCGCCATATTTGCGAGCGACCTCGGCGCCATGGCTGCGACTGGGCGCGACCAGGTTGCAGTCGTCGATCAACGCCAGTTTCGCCGCACGCGCGCTCAGACCGTCGGCACTGGGATCATCGGGATTGAGCGCTGCGGCACAGACCAACAAACCCAACGCCCAAATCGCCCCACGATGAGTGTTCACGCCTTGGGTGGTGCGCATCATCGCGGCTTCACCTTCGCGACCGATGCAGCCAACGGCTTCGCGCAATGGCCGACCGATTTCACCCAATTCAATGGCGATTTCTGCCATTGCCTTGTACGCAGGCCACAGCGACAGCGCCGATGCGTGCATCAGGCCCACGTGCAAATCCTGATGCGCGCCGTTGCTACGCCGGTCGACCAGCGCGGGCTTGGGCGACAGATCCGCCTCGTCGATCAGCGCCTCCACCGCCAGATCAGCCAGTTGCTCAGCCAGCGACAGAGTGTGTGGCCTGAGGGGCCGGTGAACGTCGAATACTACGTTGAGGGCGCGCATCACCAGCTCCTGAATTTCGCAGGCGGGTTGTACAAACCACCGGACCACTCCACCAGTTCGGCGATGCTTTTGGCGGCGAGCAATTCGCGGCTGGCGTCGGTGCGACGAATACCCAAATCCTCCGGCAACGCGATCAACCCTTCGCGACGCATGCGCGCCGTGTCTTTGGGGTTATGACGCAGGCCAATTGAGGTGACGCCCGCGACGGCGGCGATCATCTGCTGACGCTCTTCCAGGCTGCGGGCCTTGTACAGATATGCGATGCCTTCTTCGGTGAGCAAGTGAGTGACGTCATCGCCGTAGATCATGATCGGCGCCAACGCCATGCCACTCTTCTTCGCCACGTCCACCGCGTCGAGGGTTTCAACGAAGGTGGGTTTGCCGCCCTCCTGGAACGTCTCGACCATCTGCACGACCAATTTCTTGCCACGCTCAAGGTAAGCGTCGGGGCCATCACCGGTCTGCTGGCGCATGTCGAGCCAGGCGGGCGTGGCGTGGCGACGACCGTGAGGATCGTGGCCCATGTTCGGCGCGCCACCGAAACCGGCGAGCCGACCGCGAGTGACGGTGGATGAATGCCCATCACCATCGACCTGTAACGTCGCGCCGATGAACAGATCCACCGCGTATTGGCCAGCCAGTTGACACATCATTCGGTTGGAGCGCATCGATCCGTCGCGCCCGGTAAAGAACACATCAGGCCGCGCCGCGATGTAGTTCTCCATACCCAATTCAGTGCCGAAGCAATGCACGCTCTGCACCCAGCCGCTTTCGATGGCGGGGATCAATGTGGGGTGCGGGTTGAGCGTCCAGTTGCGGCAGATCTTGCCCTTCAGACCGAGGGACTCGCCGTAGGTCGGTAAAATCAGCTCGATGGCGGCGGTGTTGAAACCGATGCCGTGATTGAGCGACTGCACGTTGTGTTTCTGGTAGATCCCGCGGATCGCCATCATCGCCATCAGCACATGGACCGGCTTGATGTGGCGCGGGTCGCGGGTGAACAACGGCTCGATGTAGAACGGCTTATCGGCCACCACCACGAAATCCACCCATGACGCCGGAATGTCTACCCGAGGCAGGTCGCTGACATCATCCACCAACTCGTTCACTTGCACGATGACGATGCCGTCGCTAAAGGCCGCTGGCTCAATCAGTGCGGGCGTGTCTTCGGTGCTGGCGCCGGTATAGATGTTGCCCGCGCGATCAGCCATGAAACCCGCCGACAGCACGACGTTGGGAATCAAATCCACCAGCAGGCGGGAATAGAGCTCGATGTAGGTATGAATCGCGCCGACTTCCAGCAGGCCATCTTCAAGCAACTGGCTGATGCGCAGACTTTGCGTACCGGCAAACGAGAAATCCAGCTTGCGGGCGATGCCGCGTTCGAACAGGTCCAGGTGCTCGGCGCGACCGACGCTGGGCATGATCATGTGCAGGTCGTGCAGCTTGGCGGGATCAGCCTTGACCAGAGATCGCGAAAGGAAATCCGCCTGCTTCTGGTTGTTGCCCTCCAGCACCACGCGATCACCGGGCGCGACCAACGCCTCCAACGCCGCAACGATCTTATCGGTCGGCAAAACCACGCCATCGGCAAGGGAACGCACCTGTTCGAGCCGCCGCTGCTTTTCGCTGCGACGACGCGACCAGCGCGGGTCGAGTTTCGTTGTTGTTGTCATGCTGACTCCACGAGTTCGCTGTGGAGGTCACCTTAGGAGCGATAGATGGAACGCATCAATCAAGTAAAACGCACAATCGTTACGCCTGGAGTAACGATCAGGTTGGCCAGTTGATTTGATAACGCGTACTGCGACCGCCGCCAGGCAGTTTTTGCAGATAACCCTTCTCCAGTAAATCGGCAAGATGTCGGGTGGCGGTGGCCTTGCTGACCTTAGCGACGGATTGATATTGCGCGGCGCTGATACCGCCCTCGAAACCGGCATCGGGCTTTTCTGAAAGCAGGTCGCCGTCGAGTAACCGATTGAGAACTTTGAGCTGCTCGGTGGACAGTGAATGGTCGCGATGCTGCTGCCAATATCGAGTCTTGGCCAACACCCGATCTATGCGCTGGGTGGCTTTCCCAAAGGTATGCAACAGGGTGTGCAGAAACCAATCCAGCCAGGCCGTGATGTTCAGCCCGCCTTTCTGGGAGCGTTCGAGAATCTGGTAATAGCCCTGGCGGGTAGCAAGAATGCTGGCTGACATGGCGTAGAACCGTATGGACTGGTTTTCGGCCTGCGCCAATGCAAGATCGGTGATGGCTCGGGTCAAGCGACCATTGCCGTCATCGAACGGGTGCAGGGTCACGAACCAGAAGTGCGCGATGCCTGCGCGCAACAGAGGGTCGAGCGTGGCGTCCAATCGGCTATTGTCGAACCAGTAGAAAAAGTCCGACAGCTGCTGCTCAAGCCCTTCACGCGGCGGCGCCTGGAAATGCACCACGGGGCGGTCAAGCCGTCCCGACACCACTTGCATCGGTTCATGCCCGCGTAACTCGCCGACACGCAGGTTTTGACCCAACATCGTTTGCGCAACCGGAAAAAGCAGGCGATGCCAGTGAAGCAGTCGCTCCAGCGTCAGAGGATGTTGATGCTGCTGCGTGGCGTCCAGCATCAACTCGGCCAGACCTTCACTACGGGGGCTGACCCGCTGATCAGCCGCCAGCCCAAGACGCTTTGCCAGCGACGACCTCACCGAGCCCACATTGAGTTGCTCACCTTCAATGGCCGATGAGGTAATGACGTTTTGCAGCAGCGCATCCAATTGCGATTGCGCGCTGGCACCCGCAGCCCCAAGCATGCCCAGCAGACGGCCTTGAGCCTGGGAACAAGCGCGCAGCAATGCGGCCAACTGATCGGCATCCCAGGTAAATGCGGGCCAATTGGGCCGTTGCCATATCCAGTCGTTGGGTGTGTCCACTGAGAGCCTCGGAGCAGCTGAGAGCCGAATAAATGAGCTATTCGGCTCACACAATGAGCCGAATATGGAATTTATTCGGCTCATTGTCCAGAGAACGTGCCCCGCGCATTAATCAGGCGGGAGCGGAAAAACTCAAATCCCCGGCCCTGCCACCTGCACTAACCCCGCATCCACCAGCAACTGCTCCAGCGCCACCAGATTGGGGATCTTCGCCACGGTTTCGCCAACCTGCACAGCGGCCAACTCCAATTCGCCCAATGGAACATCGACATAACTGAGCTGACTGTCGAGCTTGCACGAACGCGGGATGCCTTGGGTCAGCAGCGCGATGAACTTCAGATCCGGGCGACCGCCCAGTGCGTTGAGGATAACGATGCGTGCACGCCCCCCGACAAGTGCGCGGTTGCCGCAGGCGGCTTCGAAACTGAGCAACGGCAAGGTCCGGTGACGCCAGTTGATCGGCCCCATGTACCACTGCGGTGCATCGGGATCGGCAACGCTGTCCTGGTAATCGATCAACTCGGCCACCGCGACGTTGGGCAGCAACAAATCCCGGTCGCTCAACGGCAGCAATAAGCCCGTGAGGGTAGTGAAGCGAGCGGTCTGGCTGGAAGTGTCAGACATGCACATGCCCCCAATACGCGATGCTCTCCAGCAACGCTGCTTCCTGATACGGCTTGCTCATGTAGTCATTCACTCCGACCGCCATCGCGCGGTCGCGGTGTTTCTGGCCGGAGCGCGAAGTGATCATGATGATCGGCAAGTGCTTGAGCGCTTCGTCTGCGCGGATTTTGCTGGCGACTTCGAAGCCGTCCATGCGCGGCATTTCGATATCCAGCAGCATGATGTCCGGCGTGTGCTCTTGTAGCAGCGCCATGGCATCGACGCCGTCTTTGGCGGTCAGCACGTTCATGCCGTTGCGCTCCAGTAAACGGCTGGTGACTTTGCGCACGGTCACCGAATCGTCCACCACCATCACCAGCAGCGGTTTCGCGTGCTCAATCTCCGTGTAGCCAGTCGGTATTTGGCCGCTGGCTTGCAGCGCCAACTGCCGTGCATGAAACCTGCGAATGTGGGCGAACAAATCGAGGATCAACACCACGCGGCCATCGCCGAGAATCGTCGCCCCGGAAATCCCCTGCACACCAGCGAACGGCGCACCCAGGTTTTTCACCACGATCTCGCGCGATCCCGCCAGGGCATCCACTTGCACCGCCAGCCATTGGTCATGTACATGCACCAACAACACGGGCAGCGGTTGAGTCTGACCAATCAGTTTTGGCGGCTGGCTATTGCTGAGCAATTCACCCAGATAACGTAATTCATAGGTGCGATCGCCATAGTGGTAACGCGGCGGACTGATCTGATAATAGGCCTCCAGCTCACCGGGCAGCACGCGCACGATGCCTTCGATACTGTTCAGCGGTATGGCGTACTGTTCTTCGCCGCACTGCACCATCAGCGCCTGATTGACCGACACCGAGAACGGCAGACGAATCTGGAAGCGCGCACCCTCCCCTGATTTCGAATCGATCACCATTGAGCCACCCAGCTCCTGGACCTCTGCGTGGACCACGTCCATGCCGACGCCTCGTCCGGAAATCTGGGTAATGGTTTCAGCCGTGGAGAACCCGGCCTGCAGGATGAATTGCAGCGTGTCGTAGTCGCTCAGCTCGGCATTCGGACCGATCATTCCGCGTTTGACCGCCTTGCGCCGCACCGCGTCAAAGTCGACACCGGCGCCGTCGTCGCTCATGTCGATGACGATATCGCCACCCTCATGGGTCAGGCTCAGCGTTATGTGCCCGGTCTCCGGCTTACCGGCTTCGAGCCGTTTTTCAGTGCTTTCAAGCCCATGATCGATGGCGTTGCGCAGCATGTGCTCCAGCGGCGCGACCATGCGCTCAAGCACGTTGCGGTCCATCTCACCTTCAGCATTGATGACGTCGAACTGCACCTTCTTATTCAGTTCGGCGGACACCTGCCGCACGATGCGACGCAGGCGCGGCAACATACGCTCCAAGGGCACCATGCGCGTACGCATCAGGCTTTCCTGCAGTTCGGTATTGACCCGCGCCTGCTGCTGCAACAGGGTTTGAGCGTCAAGAGCACGCGTGTCGAGGGTTTGTTTCAGGTCCATCAAATCTGACGCGGACTCAAACAGCGCGCGTGACAGTTGCTGCAACTGAGAATGACGGTCCATTTCCAGCGGGTCGAACTCTTCGTAGTCCAGACGCTCCACCTGCGTTTGATCGTGACTGAGGATTCGCCCCTGGGTTTCGATGTCCAGACGCCGCAATTGATCGCGCATCCGTTCGATAGTGGTTTCCATCTCCGCCAGCGTCACCTGCGCATCGCTGACCTGTTGTTCGATACGCCCACGGAAGATCGAAGTTTCGCCCGCCAGATTAACCAGGCCCTCCAACTGCTCGGCCGGGACCTTGACCGTTTCCGGGCCGGATCGCTCGGCATCTGCTTCCGCTGTCAGAGGTTGCGCCGCAAGATCGGTGGGTAACGGCACGACAGTCTGCGCTTGGACCGGCTTATTCACCGCATCATGCACACCCTCGCCAGCCACGTACTGGCGAATGCTCTCGATCAGCAATGCCGGATTGGGCAGCGTCTCATGACTGCGAACAGCATCGAGCATGTCGGCCAGCATGTCGTGACCACTTTGCAGCAGGCCATAGAGCACTGCGCTGTTTTCTTTGAGGCCACCAGCGGCAAGACTTTCGTAAAGCGATTCCAACTCATGAGCCAAGTCGCCAATCGGGGCGACTTCTACCATCCGCGCACCACCTTTGAGGGTGTGCAGGTCACGCAGCAGGTTTTCCACTTCCAGGGTGCTGTGCGGATCGGCCTGCCAGCGCACCAGCGCGGCCCCAGAGCTTTCGATGATGTCGTAGCCTTCTTCGAGAAAGATCTCCAACAACTCGGGATCGCGCTCGTCGAGACGCTGGATCATCGACTCGACATTACGTGCAGGTGGCGCTTGTGCCTCGCTCACCTGCACGTAGCAATTGTTCTGACGAAAACCACGAATGGCTTCGATCAATGACTCAGACGCGGTCAATGGCTTATGGTTTTGCAGTTGCTCAAGCATCAACGCCAGATGAGCGTGACTGCTCAACAGCAGTTCTCCCAGTTGAGGGTTATAGCTGCAACGCCGGTCGATCAGGCATTCATAGAGCAACTCCAGCTCATGACCAAGATCCGCGACGGGCTCGATTTCAGCCATCCGAGCACCGCCCTTGAGCGTGTGCAAGTCACGCTGCAACGAAGACAGCGGCATGGGGTTATCCGGGTCGCACAGCCAACGCTGCAAGGCCTGGCCTGCGCTATCAAGAATGTCCACGGCCTCTTCGAGAAAGATCTCGGCGATTTCCTGGTCCGCGTCGTCTCGCGAATCATGTGCTATCTGCTTTTCTGGCTCAGACTCTACAGCCGCCAGATCAGTGATACTCAGCGTGCCATCGCCCGTAGTTTTGATTACACCCATCGCACCAGGATCAAGCGCCTCATCGAGCAACTCACGCAGGGCGCGAATACGCTCGGGGCAAGGCTCGACTTGCTGATTGGCCGCCACCTGGTCAAGCATATTGATGAGCGCTTCATGAGCGTTTTCTGCCTCGTGAAAGAAGCGCTCGCTAACCCCCAGGCTGCTTTCTTCCACTGCGCCGTACAGGTCCAGCAGGGCCTCGCACAGCTCATCCACTTGCGGCAGGTCAGCCATGTGCGCGCCATGCCCGAGCATGGTCAGTTCATCCAGCAATGCGGTCAGTTCCTGGCGCTCGCCGGGGTGCTGTCGCCAGCGTTTGAGCAGGCTTTCGGCGTCGAGCAGGATGTCCATCCCTTCAGCCAAAAACGTCTCGATCAACTTTGGATCGCGGCGCGCGCGCAAACCGTTGTCGGCGGCGCTCATGGCTGCCGCCATGCGCTCGTCCAGCAATGCGCGCGCGGACTCAATCAACTGCGCGGCACCGGCGATGGGCATCAACGGATCGTCATCCAACTGCGCCAGCCCGGCGCGCAAAAGCGGTTCGCTGGCACGCAGCAGTTCAATTTCGGACTCGGCCACGTCAATCTGATTGGTCTTGAACTCACGCACCAGTTGGTCTAACGGACTGGCCAACTCAGCAATCGGCAACACGCCAGCCATGTAAGCGCTACCTTTGAGCGTGTGCAGGGCGCGCAGCAGTTCATCGCTAAACCTCAGTGAATCGACCTCGTGCGTTGAGTCAAGAAAGCGCCTGAGTGTTTCAAGATGGGTCTGGGCTTCCTGACGAAAAATCTCCAGCAGTTGCGGATCGAAACCTTCTTCTGCCACGTCGCTCGGCGCAGCCTCAATAACGGACTCGTGATCAGCCATCGCGTCCTCGTCCGGCGCCTGCTCGCCCCTGGACAGCGCATGAGCCCGCGCCGCCAATACGTCTACATCGTCACGCTGGCGTTGCACATCTTCGGCGAAATCGCGGATCACGTCCGGCAGCAACACCTGCACGTCGGCCAGTAGCTGCCGCACGCCTGGCCCAGGTTCGACACTGCCTTCCAGCACGCGATTGAGCAGGTTCTCCACCGACCACGCCAGCTCACCAAGAATTAACGCCCGGACCATCCGGCCGCTGCCTTTGAGTGTGTGGAAAGCCCGGCGAATCTCGGTCAGCGCCGGAAGGTCGTCGGTATCGGCGAACCAGCGCGGCAGATACCGGTGCAGCTCGGCGAGCATTTCATCGGTTTCTTCAAGGAATACGTCGCGCAGTTCGTCATCCACCGCCTCCTCGCCTTTGGGTGGCGGCAGCAGGCTGGTCGGAATGTGGCGTGCAGGCGGATTGACTGCCGATACTGGGCGGGCCAGCACTTGGGCGATCGTCTGGGTGGGGCTGACCAAGGCTTGACGCGAGCGCAGCTCAAGCATTTCCTGATCGCTGATGACCTCTTCCAGGACCGGAAGATCGACGGCGCCCGTGGTCGGCAAATAGCCCAGATTCGCCAGGCTTTCCTGAGCCATGTCCAAAGCGCGTTCGCCTGGCGCTTCGGGGTCCTCAGCCATACGTTCGAGGTAATACTCGACGCCAGTGATGGCTTGCGCGAGGCTGTCGAGCTGTTCTTGAGCCGGACGACCTTCTTCGACCAACAGATGCTCAAGAATGTAGTCGTTGCACGCCGAGAGCAAACCGGACGCACGCGCCAGCGGAATCATCGCCAACGCGCCACGCACTTGCAGCAGCAACGCCGACAAGGGCTCCAGCCGCTCACGATCCCATTGGCCGTCGATGTAATCGACGATCACATCCTTGGCTTGCTGCAGCACGACGCGGGCTTCCTTGATCACCAGTTGATGGATCTGGCTCAGGTCTGTGGTCGGCAAGCGGCTTTCTTCGCGGCGGCTCTGGTTGACCGTTCCGGCCATGCCCGCCAGCGTCGCTTCAACGTAAAGTAAGGCACCCGCGACATCCATCAAAGCAGAGTCGCTCGGTTCACGCTGGCCTTGCGCTAACCCTTGCACCACGGCCAGTTGATCGATGATTACTTTGCGCGGCTGACCGAAACCCAACACCGCAAGCGTGTCAGCGATCTGTCGTAACGGCGGTAACAGCGCACTGAGTTCGCTGAGGTGTTGACGGTCGCCGCGCACAAAGACATCCAGCCGCTCTTTGGTTTTTACCAGCTCCTCACACAGCGCAACAATTACCGAACGCATCGCATCGCGATCAGGACCGTCCATTCGCGCGTTCTCTTCATCGACCAACGCGCTGTGCGGCAGGGCTTCGTCGAGCCCGTATTGATCCCTCAGATCAATCATTTTCTGAGCCTGACTGTCGGACTTGGCGATGTAGAACAACAGGCTTTTTAGCAATTCGTCCGGCGCCGGTTGGTTAATGCCGGCAATACCTTGATCAAGCAAGCGCTTGAGCTCTTTGTCAGCGTCCTTGAACAGGCTGCGCAATGCCGGGCTGTTGGCAAAGTTGCCGCTGGCCATGGTTTCCACCAGCGCCGAGGTAATGCGCCACAGCGGCCCAAGAGGGGCGTCTTTGCACAGCAACTCAAGCCGGGCGAACACTTTGGTCATGTAACCCAATTGCTTTTGCAGGTCCTGCTCGCGCAACAGACCGACCAGTGCGGTCTGCAAGGTCTGACGCAACTTGCGCAGTAATCCTGGCAACTCAGGCGTGTCGCGCTGGGCCAATGTATCGGCGTCAAGCTGCGGGACGGTCTGCAATTGCGGGGCAAACAGGCTGGTTTCCGACAGCAGACTTTCGCCCCGGGCGCTGCGCAGGTCATTGAGCAACGGCAGCACCGCCAATGGCAGATCGCGACGCGCAGAATGAATGCGGTCCAGATACACCGGCAGTTGAGTCAACGCCAGGGTCAGCAGTTGGACGGCTTCGGCGTGCTGGCTGACGCGATCCTGTTGCAGTGCCAACGCCAGTTGTTCGATTTCTTCGGCTAACAGCGCTGCGCCGTAGAACTCGATCATTTGCAGGCTGCCATGGACCTGATGAATGGCGTCCAGGCAGTGCTCCATGGCCGTCGAGTCATCCGGGCTTGCGACAAAGGTTTCCAGTGCCTGCCTGGCCTGCATTAGGGTTTCGGCTATCTCGCCCTTGACCCACTCCAGGGCCACATAGTCGTGCCGATCAGCCATGATGATTCCACCCATTACCCAAGGCTTGAATGTTCGGTTCGCACATTGCTGGAGCGATCAATGCTGATCTCGAATCGGCAAGGTGAAACCGGACACCGAGCGACGCATCTCGCTGGCCATCTTCGCCAAATTGCCCATGCTCTGTGCCGTGGCCGCCGTGCCTGACGTGGTTTGCGTGGTGGTTTGCTGGATCACCGTCATGGTTTCGGAGATCTGCTGACCCAATGCGGCCTGCTGTTGTGCAGCGTTGGTGATGCTTTCGATCAAGGCCGCCAGGACCTTGGACACCCCTTCGATTTCTTCCAGGGCAACGCCAGCATCCTGCGCCAATCGGGCGCCGCGCACCACTTCAGTGGTCGTTTGCTCCATGGAAATAACCGCTTCATTGGTGTCGTTCTGAATCGCCCGCACCAAGGTTTCGATCTGTTTGGTCGCCGACGATGAGCGCTCGGCCAACCGCTGTACTTCGTCGGCCACAACAGCAAAACCGCGACCGGCATCGCCGGCCATCGTGGCCTGAATCGCCGCGTTCAGGGCGAGAATGTTGGTTTGGTCGGCAATGTCGTCGATCAGGCTGACAATATCGCCGATTTCTTGAGAAGACTCGCCAAGCCGCTTGATGCGCTTTGAGGTGTCTTGAATCTGCTCGCGAATGTTGTCCATGCCGTTGATGGTGTTATGCACCACCTGATTGCCCTTGTTGGCGATGGCAACGGAGCGCTCGGCCACCGAGGAAGACTCCGACGCATTGACCGACACCTGATCGATGGACGCCGACATATCGTGGATGGCGTTCGACGCGGCGGCGATCTGCAACGCCTGGTGTTCCGATGCGGCGGCCAACTGGGTCGCCGTGGTCTGCGTATCCTTGACTGCGCCGAACACCTGCTCGGCGGTGAGGTTGATGGTCGCCACCAACTCGCGCAACTGGTCGATGGAGTAGTTGATGGAGTCGGCAATCGCGCCGGTGAAGTCTTCGGTCACCGAGGCGGCAACCGTCAGGTCGCCGTCGGCCAGGTCCTCGATTTCATCCAGCAATCGCATGATTGCGGTTTGGTTACGCTCGTTCTTTTCAGCCGTTTCGCGCAGTTCGCGGTTGGTTTCGCGGACCATCACCAGACCAATCAAAATGATCGATGCCAGCGCCAACAGGCCGAGTACGTAGCCGCCGTAACTGTACAGCACGCGCCCGCCGGCCATGTGTTCGAAACTGTTGGCGAGTTCGGATGCTTCGTCGAGCAAGGTTTGCGACAGGTTGAAAATGTTGCTGGCCGCCTCGCGAACCTCAAGCAGTTCCGGCGAGGTCTCCAGAATTTCATCGACCGATCCCGACACGAACTGGAAAAGCTCGGCAATTTCGGCCAGACGTGCTCGTGCTTCGCGGTCCTCGACCTGAGCGATTTTGCCGCTGGCGTTGCCCTCAAGCATGCCGCTCAGCACGCGGCCAAACTGGTTGGCGTCACGGCCAAACGCGTCGGCGGCCTGAACCGCGGTTTCGTCACCGGAAAGCACGGTGTTCACAGCGCCGAGAATGCGCTCGGCAAGCAACGACTGGCGCTGGGCCAGCGCAACCTGACTGGCGGGCGCGCGATTTTGCAGCAGGATATCGACGACCTTCTCGGACTCAATCTGCAACTGCGGAATGGTTTCGGCCAAGGTCGCGGCCACTTGGTGCAGCGACAATACGGTCTGCTCGCGGGACAGGATCACGTCGGTGCTTTTGCGCAGGTTTTCCCAATCGGCCTGTACCGCCTTGAGTTCGCCCCCGATGTTGTCGGGTGCTGCTGGCAGGCCAGTACTCTTGTCGCCTTTCTTCAAATGTTGCCAGCGCAGGTCGAAATCGTTGCGCGCGTCGGCCAGCAATTTGAATGCCTCAGCCTTCCCAGCGGCGGCTTCGCTGGCGTTTTTGGCGATGCGCTGCGACAGCACCCGCAACTCGCCCGCATGGCCGATGTACTGCTTGTCGTAGTTCGACTGCGTACTCAGGTAGGCGAAGTTGACGAACAACAACATGATGAAAATGATCAACGCCACGAACAGCGCAAGGATCTGTGATCGGCTGCGCGCGCCTTCGAGTGATTTGCCGGTCTTACTCATTAATCAGGCCCCCGCCTGGACCCACTGCAATCGAGTGTTGGGAAAATCCGAACACATCATCGACGCGCTGTATCACAGCGCCACATCCATAAAGCCCGGCGATAACACCAATGTTTTGGGACTGAACACCAGCCAGGCCTCTTCACGCAGGAACTGCCCCTGCACGAAAGCTGCGATATTGGCCTCGCAAGTGCCAGGCGTTTCGGGCATCAGGCTACGCTCATTGAAATGCTGCACGCCCAACACTTCATCGACCAGCAACCCGGCGAACACATCCTGGTGCTCGATCACCAAGACGCGACGTTGCTTACGCAGGGGTGACAGTTCATGGCCGAAAAAGGCGCACAGGTCCATGATCGGCAGTAATCGCCCACGCAGGTTAGCGACACCTTTGATCCACGGCTTCACGCCCGGCAAAGCCGCGTAACGAGGCTCATGCAGAATTTCGCCGACTTCTCCCATGGGCGCGACATAAGAATGTGCGCCCATGCGAAAGCCGATGCCGCTCCAACCTTGCTGGCGGGTCTCCTGCAACGGCAGACCCGCCGCAAGTGAGCGGCATCGCTGGTCGATATCGAGCAGCAGTTGAAAGGCGGTTTGTGACTGAGCCATGCGAGCCTGCCAGCGATCAGCCCGCAAGAACTGCGTTCAGGGTTTTTATCAGTGTGTCTTCATCCACCGGCTTGGTCAGGTAATCCCGCGCGCCCTGGCGTTTGCCCCAAACCTTGTCGGTTTCCTGATCCTTGGTGGTGATCATGATCACCGGAATCATGTTGGTGTCAGCGTCTTTGGTCAGCTGGCGAGTGGCCTGAAAGCCATTGAGACCGGGCATGACGATGTCCATCAAGACGGCGTCGGGCTTCTCCTGACGCGCAAGGGCCACACCGTCGGCGCCGTTTTCGGCTTTCAGGACTTCGTGACCGTGCTTCTCGAGCATGCCGGTCAACTTGTACATTTCGGTCGGCGAGTCGTCGACGATCAGAATTCGAGCCATGGTGCTTCCCCATAGGAACAGCCGCCCATTATCAATGGGTCGGTATCAAGATAGTTGTTGTTCTACTGCGACGAAACCTGGCACATGCGCCTTGATCGCGCCCAGCAGTTCTTCCTTGCTAAAAGGCTTGGTCAAAAACTGGTCGGAGCCAACGATTCGGCCCTTCGCTTTATCGAACAATCCGTCCCTGGAGGACAGCATGATCACCGGTGTTGATTTAAAAGCCCGGTTGTTCTTGATCAGTGCACAGGTTTGATACCCGTCCAAACGCGGCATCATGATGTCGACAAAGATGATGCGCGGATGGTTATCGGCGATCTTTGCCAACGCGTCAAAACCGTCGATGGCGGTAATGACCTCGCACCCAACACTCTTGAGCAGCGTCTCGGCGGTACGACGAATCGTGCGCGAATCGTCGATGACCATCACTTTCAATGGGACTGAATGCTGTTCCATGTCTGCTTTACCATCGCCGCGGCGAATCAGGTGGGTCGCGTTGCGCCGGGTGCCTGGTACGGGTCGGGATCGTTAACCCTCCGTATTGACGGGTTAAAGGCAAGAGGCAAGAAGCCAAATGCCGAGCCTTTTTAGCACACTCTCCACATGCAATCCATAAAGCGTGTGCCATGCGCTTGCCCCTTGACCCCGAGCCAGCACAGCGCCACCCTGACGCCTATTTTCAGGCCATAGCGGCCATTACCGACCAGAGGATATTGCCCATGAGCGTTCGCCTAGGGATTGTCATGGACCCCATCGAGCTTATCTCCTATAAAAAGGACAGCTCGCTGGCCATGCTCCTTGCAGCGCAAGCGCGCGGATGGTCGCTGTTCTACATGGAGCAGCACGACCTCTATCAGAACGCCGGCCAAGCCCGCGCGCGGATGAAGCCACTGAAAGTATTTGCCGACCCTGCCCACTGGTTTGAGCTGCAAGCCGAAGTCGACAACGGCCTGGACGATCTGGACGTGATCCTGATGCGTAAGGACCCGCCGTTCGACATGGAGTTCGTTTACTCCACGTACCTGTTGGAACAGGCCGAACGCGCAGGCGTGCTGGTCGTCAACAAACCGCAAAGCCTGCGCGACTGCAACGAAAAGCTGTTCGCCACGTTGTTCCCGCAATGCACGCCGCCGACGCTGGTCAGCCGCCGCGCGGACATCCTGCGCGAATTCGCCGCCACGCACGGCGATGTGATCCTCAAGCCGCTGGACGGCATGGGCGGCGCATCGATCTTCCGTCACCGCGCCGAAGACCCAAACCTGTCGGTGATTCTGGAAACCCTGACCAACCACGGCCATCAGCAAATCATGGCCCAGGCCTATCTGCCTGCAATCAAGGACGGCGACAAGCGCATCCTGATGGTCGATGGCGAACCCGTGCCGTATTGCCTGGCGCGTATTCCTGCCGCCGGCGAAACCCGTGGCAATCTCGCTGCCGGTGGGCGTGGTGAGGCGCGCCCGCTGACGGATCGTGATCGCTGGATCGCCGCTGAAATCGGCCCGACCCTGCGTGAAAAAGGCCTATTGTTCGTAGGTCTTGACGTAATCGGCGAGCATTTGACCGAAATCAACGTCACCAGCCCGACGTGCATCCGCGAGATCGACAACGCGTTCGGCACCGATATCGGTGGGATGTTGATGGATGTGATTCAGAAAAAGCTGGATGCCAGGTAAAACGACAAGCCCTGTCTAGCAGAGGCCTGTCGTCCAGTCGCCGCGTTGTTGCGCGGCAAACTGGACCTTGTTGCAACGAGTTGCCTGCCATGGCGTCAGTTCAGACGCCATGAACCTCAACTGTTGGGCAACAACCGACACGTAATGCTTTTGATATACCGCGTTTCGGCAATCGCCGGGTGAACGGGGTGGTCCGGGCCTTGGCCGCCGCGTTCGAGCAACTGAATGTTGCGGTCCAGGTGGCGAGCGCTGGTGAGCAGGATGTTTTGCAGGTCGTCCTCCGGCAGGTGCATGGAGCACGATGCGCTGATCAGAATGCCGTCTTTGCTGAGCAGGCGCATGGCTTGCTCGTTCAGGCGGCGGTACGCGCCTTCGCCGTTTTTCAGGTCTTTCTTACGTTTGATGAACGCCGGTGGATCAGCCACGATCACGTCGAAACGTTCTTCGCCGGCTTTCAGCTCTTTGAGCGCTTCAAACACATCGCCTTCGATGCACGCGACCTTATCAGTGAAGCCGTTCAGCGCCGCGTTGCGCTCCACGCCGTCCAGCGCGAAGGACGACGCATCGACACAGGTCACGTCGCTGGCGCCAAAGGCCGCAGCTTGCACGCCCCAGCCGCCGATATAACTGAAGAGATCCAGCACGCGCTTGCCTTTGACGTACGGCGCCAGACGCGCGCGGTTCATGCGGTGGTCGTAGAACCAGCCGGTCTTTTGGCCTTCCATGACCGGCGCTTCGAACTTCACGCCGTTCTCTTCCAGCGCAACCCACTCCGGAACCAGACCAAACGCGGTTTCAACGTAGCGGTTCAGGCCTTCGGCATCGCGCGCGGCTGAGTCATTTTTGAGCAGGATGCCACTGGGCTTGAGTACCTGAATCAGTGCCGCCAGAACCTCGTCCTTGTGCTGTTCCATGGTCGCGGAGGCCAGTTGCACCACCAGAATATCGCCGAAACGATCGACCACCAGCCCCGGCAGCAAGTCGGAGTCGCCAAAGACAAGGCGATAAAACGGCTTGTCGAACAGACGATCACGCAGGGACAGCGCGACGTTCAGGCGATGAACCAGCAGTGATTTATCCAGCGGCAACTTGATGTCGCGCGACAGCAGGCGGGCGCAGATCAGATTGTTGGGGCTCAGGGCGACGATGCCCAACGGCTTGCCGCCAGCGGCTTCCAGAATGGCCTGAGCGCCCGGAGCAAAGCCATTGAGTGGCGTGGCGGCAACGTCGATTTCGTTGCTGTAGATCCACAGGTGACCGGCGCGCAGGCGACGGTCGGCGTTGGCTTTGAGGCGCAAGCTGGGCAGGGACATGACGTCGCTCCGGAAAAAAGAGCGGGATTATAGCGCGTGATCCCGGCTCGGGGCCGTGATCAATTGAATTAAACGGCTAGCGGTCGATTGTCCTAAGCTGAGGGTCAGGTGAAGTCTCAGCGCTGTCCTTCAGCGGTTGTCGAAGCATGGGCGGTAGAGGTTAGAATCGCCCCCTGACCTTGAGTGTGCATTTATGTCCCAAGAACTAACTTCCGAGCAGATCCAGCAAGCGTTGCAAGGCATTAGCGTTCCGCCCCAACCGCAAATCATGGTGGATTTGCAGATGGAACAGTACATGCCCGATCCTGATCTGGGAGTCATCGCCAGGTTGATCGCGCAGGACCCTGGTCTTTCCGGGGCGCTGCTGAAGATCGTCAACTCAGCTCATTACGGCTTGGCCAACAAGATCGCCTCGATCCAACGCGCCGTGAATCTATTGGGCAGCCGGTCGGTCATCAACCTGATTAACGCGCAGTCGATCAAAAGCGAGATGAGCGACGAAACCATCGTCGTGCTCAACCGTTTCTGGGATAACGCTCAGGACGTGGCAATGACCAGTCTGACGCTGGCCAAGCGCGTCGGCTCGCAAACTGTAGACGAATCCTACGCGCTGGGTCTGTTCCACGACTGCGGTATTCCGCTGATGCTCAAGCGTTTTCCGGAGTACATGAGTGTGCTGGAAGAGGCATATGCCAAGGCCAGTCCAGATACCCGGGTTGTCGACACCGAGAACCGGATGCTGAACACCAATCACGCGGTTGTTGGTTATTTCACTGCCAAATCGTGGCGCTTACCTGAACATGTCAGCAATGCCATTGCCAACCACCATAACGCGCTGGTGATCTTTCAGGATGAGTCGGGCCGCAACGCACCACTGAAGAACCTGCTGGCGATCTTGAAAATGGCCGAGCATATTTGCTCGTCCCATCGTGTGTTGGGCAACCAGACTATCGATCATGAGTGGAACAGCATTGGTCATCTGATTCTGGATTACGTCGGTCTGTCTGATTACGATTTCGAAAATCTTAAAGAAAGCGTTCGCGAGCTGAGCGCGCACTGATCCTGCTTGCCATTTCGCCTCCATCGAGCTGCCCATGCCTGAGTTACCTGAAGTCGAAACCACGCGCCGCGGCATTGCACCGCATCTGGAAGGCCAGCGCGTCAGCCGGGTGATCGTGCGCGAACGCCGTCTGCGTTGGCCGATCCCCGAAGATCTGGATGCGCGCTTGTCTGGGCAGAAGATCGTGGTGGTGGAACGGCGCGCCAAATACCTGCTGATCCAGGCGCAAGTCGGGACCCTGATCAGCCATTTAGGCATGTCCGGTAATTTGCGCATGGTGGAGGCCGGGCTGCCGGCGCTCAAACATGAGCACGTGGACATCGAGCTGGAGTCGGGCCTGGCGCTGCGCTACACCGACCCTCGGCGATTTGGCGCGATGCTCTGGAGCCTTGACCCGCACAACCATGAATTATTGCTGCGTCTGGGCCCGGAGCCGTTGACCGAGCTGTTCGACGGCCTGCGCTTGTATAAGCTGTCACGCGGGCGCTCCATGGCCGTCAAGCCATTCATCATGGACAACGCTGTGGTGGTCGGGGTGGGTAACATCTACGCAACCGAAGCGCTGTTCGCGGCGGGCATTGACCCCAGGCGCGAGGCGAAAAGCATCTCAAAGGCGCGCTATTTGAAGCTTGCCGTTGAAATCAAGCGCATCCTGGCTGCCGCCATCGAACGCGGCGGCACCACGTTGCGCGACTTCATCGGCGGCGATGGACAACCCGGGTATTTCCAGCAGGAACTGTTTGCCTACGGACGAGGCGGTCAGCCGTGCAAGGTCTGCGGCACGGAGTTGCGGGAGGTCAAGCTGGGGCAGCGGGCAAGTGTTTATTGCCCCAAGTGTCAGAAGTGATACTGGATAGACAGGCGAATAATCTGGTCTGTCTCTTCTGCACGAGATTGCCGCCGTTTCCTGCACTGTTCTCTACTTGCACAAGCCCAATCCCTGTTTATAGTGAGCAACATCACTTTCCGCCGAGCCTGAAGGATCACGCCATGAGCCCGTTTCGTATTCTCGCTGCCACACTGGCGTTGTTTTTCGGCTTGCAGATGACGCCAGCCTTCGCGCAAACCGAAGCCACGGGAAGTGGCGATCCGGTGTACCAGATACAGAACCCGCCTGCTTTTGCCATGATTGGTGACCTGATCGTCGCCCGGCCTCTTCTTATCGCAGCAACCATCATCGGTGCAGGCCTGTTCGTCATCGCATCGCCCTTCGCGGCTGCGGGCGGCAATCTCGGGGCCACTGGCAAAGCGTTAGTTGTCGACCCCGGAAAGGCCGCTTTCGTTCGATGCCTGGGCTGCACGACAAGCGGTTACGGCAAACAGGACTAACCTGCCTGGTTGTGCTCAGCGCACATCAGGCCGAAACACCGTT
>NZ_DASWOT010000014.1:0-106635 GCF_036404235.1 Pseudomonas sp. | reverse complement strand
TGCCGGGTATCTGGCTGACTTATTAAGGTTGTGGGAAGCGCCCAATTATGACTTTACGTGACGCCTGACGTGGGGTGCCGTAATGAAGTGCCCCGTCGAGTCGGGGCGCTTTGATTTGCGTAGGCACGTTTCGGATCAATTAACCCCTACACCCACAGGGTTGTGCCAGCCAAGGAAAAGTCACCCCTGCAACCGGGTCTCCACCGAGTCCGCCAGCCTTGTGAGAATCAAACAGCACGACACGGCTCCAGCGTCCAGCACGCCCAGCGAGCGTTCGCCCAGGCGGCTCGCGCGGCCAATTTTGGCCACCAGATCCCTGGTTGAGTCTCGGCCCCGCGATGCTGCCGCTTTGATCTGGCGCAACATCTCCTTGAACGAGGCGCCCTCGCTGCTGGCCTTTTCTGCCGCTTCGACCGCCGGGATCAAAGTGTCCATCAGGCACTTATCGCCGACACCTGCTTGGGTGATGTCTTGCAGCGATGTCAGGCCGCCGCGCAGCAGCCTGGCGAATTGCACGGCGTCGATGGTTTCACTATTCCGGATTTCATCGGCCATGCCGATAAAAAGGCTGCCATAAAGTGGCCCCATGGAGCCTCCGATACCCTCCATCAGGCTTAGGGTCAGTTCATCGAGGGCTTCGGCCAAGCTCAGTTGACGACCTTCTATCGTTCTGCCGCAATGGGCGAAACCCTTGGCCATGTTGATGCCGTGGTCGCCGTCACCAATGGCACCGTCCACTTCGCTGAGGTATTCGCGGTTGGCGACGATCACGCTGACCAGGTCGCCGACAATGGCGCTGCCGTAGGCACTTGAGAAATGCTGGTTCATGGGTCACTCCGCTTGGGTCATGCCGATGGATTGGCAGGGGTGGTCAATCAGTTTTGTCAGCTCGTCGTCCAGACCGAGCAGGGTCAGGGTCACGCCCATCATTTCCAGTGACGTAAAGTAATTGCCAACGTAGCAGCGATGGATCTTTAGCCCTTTTTCGGTCAACAAGCGCTCGACCTGCGCATAAAAAATGTACAGCTCCATCACTGGCGTGGCGCCAAGGCCGGAGACCAGCACTACAACGCTGTTGTCCTGGCTGAAATCGCGATCGACGAGGATCGGCTTGAGCATGCGCTCAGCCATGGCCGAGGCGGATTCGGTCGGGACGATCTCGATGCCGGGCTCGCCGTGATGACCGATGCCCACTTCCATCTGCCCATCGGCGATCTGGAAGTTCGGTTTACCCACCGCCGGAATGGTGCAGGGCGTGAGCCCGACACCAATCGAACGGCAGTGATCGACCGCTTTTTGTGCGACGCGAATCACGCCGTCGAGATCGTAGCCTTGAGCCGCTGCTGCGCCGCCAACCTTCCACATGAAGATCTCGCCCGCTACACCGCGCCGCTTGGAGATATCCTGAATTGGCGCTGAGGCAACGTCATCGTTGGCGACCACGGTGCGGACTTGCAGATCCTTGCTGGCGGCCATTTTCATCGCTAGCTTCACGTTCATGTTATCGCCGGCATAGTTGCCATACAGGCACGCGATCCCCGCTCCATGATCTGCTGCGCGAAAGGCGTCGAAAAAACTCTTGGCAGTGGGTGAAGAGAAGATTTCGCCCACTGCCACTGCGTCCACCAAACCAGGCCCAACATAGCCAAGAAACGCCGGTTCGTGGCCCGAGCCGCCACCGGTGACGACGCCCACTTGGCCGGCTTTCGAAGGTTTGGTTTTACTGATGACGCGGGGGTTGATGCCGCTTTGGGTCAACTGCGGATGGGCGACGAGGATGCCGCTCAGCATGTCTTCGACCACCAGATCCGGATCATTGATTACTCGATTCATGACGCATTTCCTTGTTCTTTTTCTTGTGCGAACGAACAGTCGGATCAGGGTTGCAGGACGACCTTCAGCGAACGATCTCCACGTTCCATGACCGCGAACGCTTCTTTGAAGTCGGCCAGGGCGAATTTGTGCGTGACCACGTCGCGCATGTCAATCTTGCGATTGCCGATGAAGTCTATGGCGCGTGGATACATGTACGGACCCAGGTGCGAACCGAGTACGTCAAGCTCTTTGCGATCGCCAATGATCGACCAGTCCACGGTGGTTTCATCGTTGAACACGCTGAACTCGACGAAGCGTCCCAGTTTGCGCAGCATCGCCAAACCTTGATTGACCGCTTTGTGGTGGCCGGTGGCTTCTATATAGATGTCGCAACCATAGCCTTCGGTGATGTCGCGAATCTTCTTCAGTACGTCTTCTTCAGCCGGATTCCATACCGCGTCAGCTCCGATGCGCAGGGCCAGTTCGGCGCGCTCGGGTTTCATGTCCAATACGATCAGACGTTTCGGATTGCGCAGCCGGACCGCACCGATGATGCCCAGCCCCAAAGTACCGGCACCGGCAACTACCACTACATCATCCAGGCCGACATCGGCGCGATCGGCTGCATGCAGCGAGCAGGCGAGGGGTTCGATGAGGATCGCTTCGTCCGGCGCAATCGCGTCCGGCACCTGATGCACGATGCCTTCCTTGGTGAAAATCATGTATTGCGCCATGGCGCCCTGAACGTTGTTCTGGAATCCGTAAAGGTCGTGTTTCTGGCACATCCAGTATTGACCGTGGTTGCAGAATCGGCAGCCCCAACATGGCACGATTTGTTCGGAGATCACCCGGTCGCCCACCTTGACGCCGCGCTTCTCGGCGCCAGGCCCCAGAGCAACGACGCGGCAGACGAATTCATGACCGGGGATCATTGGCGGTTTGACGTAGCGCGGCTGTTGATCATCCCCCCAGAACGAGGGCGCGCCTCGGTAGGTCTTGATATCGCCCATACAGATACCGCACAGCTCGACTTTGGTCAGGATTTCCTCTGGACCGGGTGTTGGCACGGCGACTTCTTCCAGGCGGTAATCTTCTGGCCCATAGCAAACCACGGCCTGCATGGTGGCCGGAATCACTGGGTTGAAACGGTCGTCGGACTCAACTGCAGCAGGTTGGCGTTCGATAACAGTGGACATAAACACCTCACAAAAAGCTGAAAGGAAACATCGGGAGGGCACGCCGCCTCACTGAATGCTGTAACCGCCATCGATCACCACGTTTTCGCCAGTGACCATATGTGCAACCCCGCTAAGCAGGTACAGCACCAATCCCGCCACTTCCTCGGGCTGGGCAAAACGGCCCACGGGAATCTGTTTTTTTGCCTGTTCGCCACGCTCGCCCGCCCAGGCTTTTTTGCCCAGCGCGGTTTCGACGATGGTCGGCGAGACAGCGTTGACGGTGATGCCATAAGGCGCCCATTCCATCGCCAGGACTTTGGTCATTCCGACCACTGCGGCCTTGCTAGCGCAGTAGGCAACGTGCTGATCGAGGCCGACGATTGCGGCTTGCGAGGCCAGGTTGACGATGCGCCCGCAACCTTGCTCAATCATGTGTCGAGCGCAGGCTTGGGCCACGAAAAAGCTCGCCTTGAGGTTGATGTCCAGGGTGGTGTCCCACGTTTGTTCGGTCACGTTCAGCGCTTTGTCGAGAAACACGACACCTGCGCTGTTGACGAGGAAATCGAGGCGCCCGAAGCGGGTCGCGATGCTGTTGATAGTGGTCTGAATCTGATCAGGGCGACTCAGGTCGGCGACCAGTCCGAGGTGTTCGCTGCCCAGATTCACGGCGACCGCTTCGACGCCAGGATCGCGGTCGATCAAGGCAACCCGGGCGCCGCACTCCACCAGCAATGTGGCGCAGGCCAGCCCGATACCGGCGCCACCGCCAGTGATTACGGCGCAGCGGCCTTTGAGGTCGAACGCCCGGTTCAAGAATCCAGACATGGTTTCACTCCTGGCGAGTCATTGCGGCCCGCGGTCGTTGTTTCAATGGCAGTGGCTGTCGTTATTTGGTTGCAGTGACTTGTTGGTAAAGAGCGTCGGCGTTGCTGTCGAGCACCGGTACCCAAGGCAGGATGTACGACTTCTCCTTGCCATCAGCCCATTTCACGTCTTTGGCGTAGCGTTCCCAAATCACCGAGCGCGGCTTGTAGTCGTCGCCGATCAGTTTTTTCAACGCGACATCAAGGGCGCCTTGGGATTGCGCTTGAGCGTCCTGTAAGAACGTAGTGACTTCGCCTTTTTTCGCCGCCTGAATGGCGTCAGGCATACCGTCGATAGAGGTGATCGGTAAGTCTGTAGGCGACAGTCCATGGGACTTCACCGCTTGTAATGCGCCCAGGGCCATGTCGTCGTTCTGCGCGATGATCCCGGAGATGCCGCCATTGGGGTGTGCATTGAGCCAATCCTCGGTAAAGGTCAGGGATTCGGCGCGGGACCAGTTGGCGGTTTTCATTTCAATGACTTTGATGTTCGGGTTTTTCTTCAGGATATCCATTTCGCCTTTCTCGCGATCAATCTGCGCGGACTGGCCGATAGGGCCCTGGATGATCACCACGTTGCCCTTGCCGCCGAGCTTGTCGACCATTGCCTGAGCTTGCAGGCGGCCGCCTTCTACGTCGTCATTGCCGACATAAGGCACCTTGTCGCCAGCCACCTTTGTGTTGGAGGCAATGACCGCAACCCCGGCTTCTTCTGCACGGGCCACGGCACCCACGCCTGCCTTGGTGTCGATGGGCACGAAAATGATCGCGTCGTAGTGTTGGGTCACCATGGTTTCGATCTGGTTGTTCTGGGTCAGCGCGTCGTAGTTACCATCGAACACGGTGATCTGCACGGTGCCGTCCTTGACCGCAGGGTGCTCTTTGATTTCGCGTACCCAGTTCTGCATGAACTGGCCTTTTAGGCCGTAGACAGCAGCGCCAATCTTGTAGGTCTGCGCCTGGGCGATGCCGCTGGCAAGGGCAGAAAGAGCCATCGCGGCGAGTAGGGTTTTGCCTGCTTTCATGAAAGAACTCCTTATTGTTGTAATCGTTCTGTTGCACTGATGAGGTGTTGCGGGCTTAACGTTTTTTCTTGCGCCAGACATCGATCAGCACGGCGAGCACGATGATCAGGCCCTTGGCGACTTGCTGGTAATAAGACGAGACACCGAGCAGGTTCAGGCCGTTGTTGATCACGCCAATCAACAGCGCTCCGAATAACGTGCCGACGATGCTGCCAGTACCTCCGGACAAGCTGGTGCCGCCAATGACCACGGCGGCGATGGCGTCCAGTTCGTAAGACATACCCGCCTGTGGCAGCGCTGACGTGGTGCGCGCCGACAAGACCACGCCTGCCAGCCCTGCGAGCAAGCCGGAAACCACGTACACCGAAAACATCACCTTGCGCACGCCGATGCCGGAAGTACGAGCGCTCTTTTCGTTGCCGCCGACTGCATACACATAGCGGCCATAGGTGGTGTAACGCAGAATCATCCAGAAGATCAGCGCAACCACGGCGAAGATCACAATCGGAATGCCGATGGGCCCGAACTTACCGATGCCCAGCGCCAGATAGGCTTCAGGCAAGTCGGTGACCGGGCTGCCATCGTTGAGGATGAAGGTCATGCCGCGTGCAATGCTGAGCATGCCGAGGGTGGCGACAAACGGCGGAATCGACAGATTGGCCACCATGAAACCGTTGACGACCCCAAGCATAGCGCCGGCGAACATTCCGGCGCTGACGGCCACCAGCAAGCCATAGCCCTGAGTCGCCACCAATGCGCTGCATAACCCGGCAAAGGCCAGGATCGAGCCCACCGACAGGTCGATGCCTTTGGTCAGGATCACGTAGGTCATGCCCACGGCGAGAATGCCGTTGATCGAGGTCTGGCGCAGGATGTCCATCCAGTTGCGCCAGGTTATGAAGTACTCGCTGGCGAACGCCATGACGATGCACAACACAATGAACACCAGTGGCAGTCCGAAGCGGTCCAGGGTCAGGCGCAGACGGTTGCGCGGTGCGGTGGCGTTGAGCGGGGCGGATAAGGTCTTGGCGTTCATGAGGCGAGACTCAACAAGGCTTCCTGGGACAGGGCAGTGTCGGTGCTGATGGTGACCAGGCGGCCACCCTTGAACACCGCGATGCGATCACTCAAATGCAGCAGTTCCGGGGCCTCGGACGAGACCACAATGGCCGCGCCACCGGCTCGGACAAACTCGTCCAGCAGGTGATAAATCTCCTGTTTGGCGCCCTCGTCGATACCGCGAGTGGGCTCGTCGCACAGCAAGCAAATCGGTTGCGTGGACAGGCATTTGGCGAGCACTACTTTCTGCTGATTACCGCCGCTCATCGATTCAACCGGCAGGTCCAGTGAGGCGGTCTTGATGTGCAGGCGCTTGATCATGCGTTGTGCCAGTTCGTTTTCCTTGCGTGCATTGATCAACGACCAGCTCGACAAGTGTTTGTAGGCAGAGAGGGCGATGTTGGCCATGACGCTGCCGGTGAGGACCAGGCCGCTGTCCTTGCGGTCTTCGGTGACCAGTGACATGCCGGCAGCGATGGTCGACGCCGGGAGGCCGACGGGCAATGCATGACCTTTGAGCGTCACGCTTCCGGAATCGGGCAGGGTCAGGCCATAAACGCAATTGAGAAACTCGCTGCGACCTGATCCCATCAAGCCATAAATGCCGAGGATTTCCCCAGGACGGACTTGCAGGCTGATGTCCTGGAATTCGCCATTACGACTCAGTTGATCGATCTCCAGACACGCCTGGTCTTGGCATTGGCGGCCGATTTTGTGATCGATGGTCTGTAACTCCTGGCCCACGATGCCGCGTACCAGGTGCGCACGGTCGATGTCGGCCATGCGCCCGGTTTCGACGAAGGCCCCATCGCGCAGGATCGTGTAGTGGTCGGCGATTTGCGCCAGTTCGCTAAGACGATGCGAGACGTAAATGATTCCGGCGCCACGCTCGGTCAGGCGGCGAATGGCCTTGAACAACGTTTCTGTTTCGCGTTCGCCAATGGCCGAGGTGGGCTCGTCCATGATCATCACCTGACAGTCGTGGCTGAATGCCTTGGCGATTTCTACCAATTGAATCTGCGCCACGCTCAGCCGGTGCATCGGGCTGGTGGCGTCGACGTCGAATTCCAGCTCTTCGAGGAGCGCGCGGGTGCGCCGGTTCAGTTCCTTGTAATCGACGATGCACCCCGCATGGCGCGGCTCGCGACCCAGCCAGATGTTCTCCGCCACGGTCATGTAGGGGATGGGTTCCAGTTCCTGAGTGATCATCGCGATGCCCGCCGCCAGCGCATCACTTGGGCGATTGAAGTGTACGGTTTTGCCGTTGAGGGTGATGGTCCCTGCATCGCGTTGAGTGATGCCCATGAGGATGCCAAGGAAGGTGGATTTACCGGCGCCATTGCCGCCGCACAAGGCGTGGACGCTGCCAGCGCTTAAAGAGAGTCGGCCCTCGCGCAATGCCGGAATGCCAGCATAGGCCTTGGCGATGCATTCAGCCTGGAGCAGTAATGGCGGGGCCATTGGCGTGTCCTCGTGCTGTGAATTCTTATTAGGTTTCACGCCGTGTCAGCAATTGATCGCGGCTTGAAGTGAGCATATGTTTATCAAATGAAATTCTGATCAGTCAACTCGTTTCCTGTTAATTTTTCAAATAAGGCTGTTTTTAGGCTTTATGCCGGGTGTTTGTGGGATTTCTTGAGGACTCTAACTTTTTTGATGTGTGATCTTGCTTGACAGAAGGGGCTGATTCACTGCGAAATATCTGAACATAATTTCACGCAGTGATCATATGATCGATTTTGCGTTTCTTTCGGCAACGGAGTGAAGACGCCATGAATACACCTTTTTCGGTGGCTATCGGCTGTGACGAAGCGGGGTTCGAGTTGAAGGAGTTGCTGAAGCGGCACATCCAGTCCCTGGGGCATCCCATTGAGGATTTCGGCACCCACTCCCTGGAGCCGGTGCTCTATCCCGACATCGCCCTGGCTGTCGCGAATGCTATCAATGATGGCCATCACCGGCTGGGCGTATTGGTCTGCGGCACGGGCATCGGCATGGCCATCTCGGCCAACAAGGTGATGGGCATTCGCGCCGCTCAAGCCCACGACACCTATTCCGCCGAACGTGCGCGCAAAAGCAACAACGCGCAGATTCTGTCCATTGGTGCGCGGGTGATCGGCCCGGAGTTGGCCAAAAGCGTCGTCAGTTCGTTTTTGCAGTCGGAATTCGAAGCGGCCCGCTCTGGCGCCAAGGTGGATCGGATTAACGCCATCGAGCGTGAGGGCCATTAGTTAATAGTCGGGGAAGTCAGACGTGGCTGGACGCCGGAGACAGGGAATAGCGAGAATGCGCCTTTGAAGTTGAAACGGAAGCCAGTTCTCATGAGTGACAGTACTCAAGCCGGGGTCAGCGATATCGATCTGATGACCGACGTCGCCATGCTCTATTACCTCGAGAACGTCACGCAGGAAGCCATTGCCAAGCGGTTCGACTTGTCGCGGGCAAAAGTCAGTCGTCTGCTCAAGCGTGCCCGCGATGAAGGTATCGTCGAGGTGCGAGTGTTGCAGCATCCGACCATGAACAACGAGTTGGAACAGACGCTGGTCAAGCGCTTCAAGCTGGACCGTGCATTGATTGCGGTGGACCACAGCGATGCCGATACCCAGCGTTCGGCGGTGGCCAGCCTGGTTGCGAACTACCTCAACAAGACCTTGAGCGATGGCATGATCGTCGCAGTCGGCATGGGGCGAAACGTCGGGGCGGTGGCGGACAACGTGTTCCTGCCTGTGAGCCGTAACTGCACATTCGTCTGCGCAATTGGTGGCTCGTTGAAAGCGGGGGAGTACATGAACCCCGATCACATCTGCCGACGTTTGGCCCTGCGCTTCAGCGCGGAAAGTGAAACCTTGTACGCGCCCGCGCTGGTAGCCAATCCCGAACTGCGTAGCGCGCTGATCAGTAACGACACGGTGCGATCGACCCTTGATCGCGCACGTCGCGCCGACATGGCCTTGATAGGCATCGGCGACATGAGTGAGAACAGCAACATGGTGCGCATGGGCTGGTTCTCGCCACAAGAGATCGCCCAGGCAAGGTTGTCTGGAACCGTGGGCGACATGATGGGGTACGACTTTATCGACATTCACGGTCAGCCGGCGATCAACGCCATGCAGGGGCGGATCATCGGTTTGAATGTGCAGGAGCTGGCACGAATCCCGGACGTGGTGGCAATTGCCAGCGAAAACACCAAGGCGGCGGCGACGTTGGGGGCGTTGCGTTCAGGGGTGATCAACACGCTGGCGACGACGGTGACCAATGCTCACACCATTCTTGCGCTGGACGATGCGACGCGTAAACCGATCGCCGTGGCGCAGGTGGGAGGCGATGGATGACCGCCTCCGGTGGATGTTTACAAGCCAGCTGCTAAGGTCGGCCTGTTGAATACGTCGTTTTTGGCAGCGGTGGGCGTCAGTTGCCTGAGATCACCGTCGGTCATGGCGGCGAGGATTTTGATTGCACTGTGGCCTTGTTCGATGGCGATGCCAAATTGCACGCTTTCAATCAAGCGACGCATACGTTTGGGCGAGTTGCGCTGTTCTGCACTGATCAAACGTTTCGCGACCACCCCTGACTCGTTGGAAAGCGTCAGCATGATGGTGCCGTCAAGGCCTTGGATACTTAAGTTAACCCGATAATCTGGGTGGAATGCATCGGTGATCTGTTGAAAAGGATTGTCCATGGCCTGGTACCTGGTTATCGATTCTGCATAAGTTGACCGGGTGTTAGTCCCTTTAGTTCTCGACGCTGATCAACGGTAGAAAAAATCATGCCTTGGCCGTTATCGCTGACGTAACGGTTTGTCCTGTTATTGATCCGTTGATGTGCAATCTATTGAGCGAAGTAACCATTATTTATTTAGGCGGGCTACGCGCGGCTGCGCACCGGTGTAAGGGTTGCAATACAGCGCTTGCACGGTTTGGGCCACCTGCGATGAACGGCCCTGACGAATCGGTTCAGCGAGTAAATGCGGCATGAACGAACTTGTCACCGACAGCAAATCCCTCAATGCATAAAGGCCATTTGCCGCTTTCTTTCAGGGCAAGCACCATTAATGCACGGCGATGCCTACTTTGTGTGCGAGCCGCCGTGGCTGCGGCCTTGGGATGATCTCCCTCAACGAAAAAGGGCAGACCTGTCTCCACAGGGCCGCCCTTATCTGATGCTCAAGTGTTGTATCGGCTGCTGTCAGTCGACCGATTTACGCCGCCGGGTCAACCGTGCAGGGCGTCGTCTTTCTCCAGAAATTCTTCCTGCAGCAGCGCATCCGGACTTTGCGCATCGCCGTCTTTGGCAGTGCTGATGGCCGAGACGCCACCTCGTTTGCTGCGCAATTTACCGAACAGGTGCTCCAGTGCGTGATCGAGCTTCACGGCGGCGCCGTCTACGGCCAGGTCCAGCGAGCTGGCTTTATGGGTGACAGAAACAGGTTGGTGTCCTTTTGGCCGGGCTTCCATTTGGCAGCGGATGTCATGCGGGCCTGGCTTATCGCCGTTTTCGTCCTGGATGTGGACTTCGATGCGGGTGAGGTCTTCTTCGTAGCGGTCGAGCGTGCTTTCAACGGTGTTTCGTACCCACTCCTCCAGTCGGACACTGCTTTCGATGTGGTTATCGCTATTGACCTGGATTTGCATAGTTCTTCCCTTACTTTGGCTTGCTCGGGAGAGTCTTGACGTCACTGACGTTTCGTCTGCCCTCCCTCACAGTGTTGGCGCCAATTAGGAAACAATTCAACCCCTAACGACAGAGAATATATTTCGGGCGGGTAGGCGCTTTGAAGGCAGGTCCGGCCTTGTCGATAAAAACGCAACGGGAGCCGGAGCCCGTGCTGTACGCGCTAGCCCGTGAATGCAGGCGATCAACACAGACTTCTTTGCATATGAGAATATTTATCATTAATATTGTGTTCTTTTGCATCTCGGCAAATTCCCACGGATTAAGCCGCCATCAGGAAACACAACCCGATGTTGATTCAGGCAAATATTGAAGATATTTCCTACCCGGCGCCATTGGGCGTCGTCTGCTGATGGAGGGCATTGCGTCGGGGCGGCGCAAACCTGCGAAGGCCAAGCGGGGCGAGGTTTCCCTGGGGTGGCGATTCGCTGTTGCCTCCCGCGTACTGGCTGCGGCCCTGGGCGGTTATCTGGTTGCCGCGCTGTTTAGCGTGTGTCTGGCGCAATGGTTGCCATTCTCTCGTGCAGAGTCGGTGGTGCTGGCCATGACGGTCTCGTTCGTCGCCTGGTTGCTCGTCGTCCTGTGGTGTTTTGCGTGTCGCAGCGCTTGGCGTGCATGGTTGGGCGTGTTGATGCCTGCCGCAGTGTTCGCAGCGCTGTATGGCATCGGTCGGTGGCTGTCATGAAGGAGGGATTCCGTCAGTCCATGAGTTGGCTGCACACTTGGGCTGGGCTGGTGTTCGGCTGGCTGTTGTTCGCGATATTTCTGACCGGCACGCTTTCGTATTTCAAAGATGAAATCACCCAATGGGCACAACCTGAAGTACCGGTTCGAGACGTGGACGCAGGCGCCAGTCTCGAACTGGCGCAGGGCTGGCTGCAAAAAAACGGCGCCGATGCCTCGCGCTGGTTCATTAATCTGCCCGACGCCCGTTCGCCCGGTTTATCGGTGATGTGGCAGCCACCTGGCGGTGCGTTCAAGGAAAAGACCCTTGACCCCCTGACGGGCGCCGAAGTCAATGCACGAGAAACCAAAGGCGGCGATTTTTTCTACCGGTTTCATTTCCAGTTGCAAATGCCTTACCCCTGGGGGCGTTGGCTGGCGTCTATCGCGGCGATGGTGATGTTAGTCACGATGATCAGCGGCGTGATTATCCACAAGAAGATTTTCAAGGAGTTCTTCACCTTCAGGCCGGGCAAAGGCCAGCGCTCCTGGCTGGACGGCCATAACGCGGTCGGTGTGCTGGTCTTGCCGTTTCATTTGATGATTACCTACAGCAGCCTGGTGATTTTCATGACGATGATCATGCCTGCGAGCATTCTCACCAAGTACGACAATGACACTCAGGCCTTTTTCAATGACCTGTTCCCTTCCTTCAAGACCGTGCAAGCCTCCGGGACCTCTGCGCCACTGGCGCCATTACGACCCATGATGGAGGTCGCCCGTGAGCATTGGCAGGGCGCACCGATAGCGCGTCTTGTGGTGAATAGACCGGGGGATGCCAACGCCAATGTTACGTTTGTGCGTCGCCGCGACGACCAGATCGTCTACGAGCCGGGTTCCGGACTGACCTTCAACGGCACCACGGGCGAGCTAAACAGCGAAAACTCGATGACCTCCGCGCCGTTGAAACTGGCAGGAGCGCTCTACGGCCTGCACATGGGGCATTTCGCTGGGCCGTTGCTGCGTTGGTTGTACTTTGTGTTCGGTATCGGTGGCACTGCATTGATTGGCACCGGGTTGGTGATGTGGCTTGGCAAGCGCCGGCTCAAGCATGCGAGCAGTGGCGTGTTGCCGTTCGAGTTGCGCTTGGTGGAGGTGCTGAACGTTGCCAGCATGTCTGGGCTGATGCTGGCGGTCGCGAGTTTTTTCTGGGCCAATCGCCTGTTGCCACCCATCCTTGCCGGACGAGAAGCATGGGAGGTCAAAGCATTTTTCATCGTCTGGGGCTTGGCGTTGTTGCATGCACTGCTGCGCAAGGGCGCAACGGCGTGGCGTGAACAACTGGGATTGGGCGCCTTGCTGTTCGGCACCTTGCCAGTGCTCGATGCGTTGACCACCGGGCCGTATCTGTTGGCCGCGCTGCAGCAAGGTCACTGGGCTCTCCCGGGTCTGGATTTGACGGCGTTAGCGACCGGGATTTTTCTGGGCTGGGCGGCGATGAAGTTCCGTCCGGGGCGGCACAAAAACGCTGTGAGCAAGCGTGCTCCCAAAGAGCCCCATAACAGCCAAAAACTGCATCTGGGCGAAGGCCAGGTGAGTGGGCTCATTCATCGGGTCGCCAGTACCGATGCGCAGCACGGTTCACCAGCAGAGTCTGCGAGTGGCGTGAAACCGATGCTGGCCGAAGGTCCAGCAGGTGAGCGTGCTGGCGAAGGCATCCCCTCGAACATCGTCCATCGTGAGGCCCGCTGATGCTCCTCGCCGCGCTGCTGTGCTACCTGGGATTTACCGCACTGAGCCTCTCGATGAGCCGTCATTACGCTGATCTCACCGGCAGCAAACTGGCGCCTCGGCGTCAGTTAACCTTGCGTGTGCTGGGGTGGACGGTGTTGCTGCTGTCGCTGTGGGCGGGTGTCGAGGCCGGTGGCTGGGGGCTCGGGCTTGTGCAGTGGTTTGCCGCGCTCATGGGCAGTGCGGTGTTGCTGTTGATGGCGATGTCTTATCGGCCAAGGCTGGCCCTGCTTTTGGCCGGGGTTGTTTTACTGATCAGCCCGTTCGCCGTTGTCAGCCAATGGTTTGCCTGAGGTGAGCCTGATGACGTCTCCGCCCCCTGAGACGCCCGACTCCCATCAAGCTGGCGCCGAGCAAGACGGTGGCCGCGCGCACTTTCTCAAAGTGTTTTTGTCCCAGCGTTCGCAAATGGAAGCGCTGGTGAGCCGTCGCGTGGGGTGTCGGGCGACGGCAGCCGATCTGGTGCAGGATTTGTTCGTCAGATTCTGGCGCCGGCCGCTGGTACAAGTTGAAGAGCTCAGCACTTATCTGCTGCGTTGCGCAGGGAACATCGCGATTGACCATCTGCGTAATGAGGGCGCGCGAGCGCGGGTCAGTGAAGAGTGCATGGCGCAGCCGCAGGACGTGCTCGACGATCAGCCCCACGCGGCGCTGGAGGCCAACAATGATCTGCGCCACGTCGAAGCCGCCTTGCGCGGATTGCCGGAAAAGACCCGGCAGATTTTCCTGCTCAATCGCATTCACGGGCGCAAGTACGCCGAGATCGCCAAGGTCATGGGGCTTTCGCAAAGTGCGGTGGAAAAACATATGATGCGCGCCCTGCAGGCCTGCAAGGCGAGTCTTGATCTTGATGCATTACCGGCCAGCTCCTTGCGTGCGAAGTCAGAGGACGCTCGCCGATGAAAGCGCCATCTGAATTCATTTCCGTCTCCCAAGATCAACATGATGCTGCGTTGACTTGGTTGAGCCGCTTGCATGACCAGCCCAGCGCAGCCGTTCAGGCGGATTTCAGTCGCTGGTTGCAAACTGATCCGGCGCACGCTGAGGCCTATGCTCAGGCGCAAGTACTGTGGGAGTTGAGCGAAGAGCCCGCCATGCGGCTCGCTCGCGCTGATGACGCCGCGCTCCAGGCGTTGCTGGCTGCCATGGACGCTCCCGAGCCCACACGCAGGCGCCGCGCCTTGCCACGCTGGTCGGCTGGTGTGGCGATGGCGGCGTGTCTGGTGTTGATGATCAGTGTCGGAATGGGGTGGCAGCCGCAGCGCTGGGTGGATGATTTGGGTGCCGATTATGTCTCGGCGCCGGGTCAGGTTCGAACCGTAACGCTGGCCGATCAATCCCAGATCACGCTCGATGCCGACAGCGCCATCGCAGTCGACTTCAAGCGAGGCGAGCGCCATGTGCAACTGCGGCGTGGCGCTGCGTTTTTTCAGGTGACCCACACCGGGGCGCCGTTTGTGGTTGACGCGCAGGCGGGGCAGACGCGTGTGTTGGGCACCCAATTTGAAGTCCGGCTGCAAGCGGTCGGTGCGCAGGTGACCGTGCTGTCGGGCAAGGTCGGTGTCAGCGCGGTCGGTGCTCAACCGCAACAGGTGCTGACGGCGGGTCAGCGCGTGACTTATGACGAGCGCACTACCACGGTTCCGGCCATGATCGACAGCGAGAACCAACTGGCCTGGCGCCAGGGCTGGTTGAATTACTACCGCGCACCGCTTGCCGACGTCATCAGTGACCTGAGCCGCTATTACCCCGGCCGGATTGTGCTGCTCAATGATCAGTTGGCTGCCAAACGCGTCAGCGGCAGCTTCCCCAGCAATGACCCGCACGCTGTACTCGACGCGCTGAAATCGGTGGTCGGTTTCGAGCAGTACGAGCTGTTGGGGCGTGTGATTGTGCTGCGGTGAAGCATTTGTCCTCAATGCCGCACAGTGGCGCACCGGAGCAGAATGAGTTGGCGCCAGGCTTGCCCGCGAAGACATCTGCTGAATGGACTGAGCACTTTGCGGGTGAGACTCGCGCCAACAGTTTTGCGATGTTCATGACAGCACGTGGCATGAGGCCGGAAAGTTGAAAGTCTGGTTCGCAATTACTTTCGCGCTTTGGAGTATCTACGCCCAAGCGACCGACTCCGCTTTCAGTTTTTCCATCTCCGCCAAGCCGTTGCCGCAGGCCCTCAGTGATTTCACTCGCATCACTGGCCTGAGCGTTGTCTACACCCAGGAAACGCCCTATGCCATCGACGCCCCGGCACTCAATGGTGCGTATAGCCCCGAACAAGCACTCAAGAGGCTGTTGGGCAATTCTGGCTTGACCTACCGACGCGCCACCGAGCGAACCTTCACCCTGGAACCGCTTGCCACTCATGGCGCGATCACGCTCCAGGCGACCAACGTTGACTCGCGCTGGCAATCGATAACCGGCCACCAGCCGCCCGGCAACTCGGTGACGCGCTCTTCCACGCCGACGCTCGACATCGCGCAAGCCATCAGCGTGGTCCCGGCGCAGGTGTTGCGCGATCAGGCCCCCCGCAATCTTGATGACGCGCTGAACAACGTCAGCGGCGTCACCCAAGGCAACACCTTGGGCAGCACGCAGGACACCTTGATGAAGCGTGGTTTTGGCGACAACCGCGACGGCTCGATCATGCGTGACGGCATGCCCGTGGTGCAGGGCCGCAATCTGAACGCCAGCGCCGAACGCATTGAAGTGCTCAAAGGGCCGTCGAGCTTGCTGTATGGCATTCAGGACCCGGGCGGGGTGATTAACGTCATTAGCAAGCGCCCGGAGATGACTGCCTACAACGCACTGACCGCTCGCGGCTCAACGTTTGGCGATGGCAAGAATGGTAGCGGCGGCACCCTCGACAGCACCGGCCCCTTGGGCGGCTCTGAATGGGAAGGGCAGGGCTTTGCCTACCGGATAATCATCGATCACCAAGACGAGGATTACTGGCGCAATTACGGTGTGCATCGTGAGTCGCTGGTGGCGCCGTCACTGGCCTGGAATGGCGACACCACGCAGTTACTCGCCGCCTATGAACATCGCGAGTTTGTCTATCCATTCGATCGCGGCACCGCCATCGATCCGCTTACCAACCACCCGCTGGATATCCCGGCCACCCGCCGTCTGGATGAGCCGTTCAACAGCATGCAAGGGCGCTCGGACCTTTATCGTTTCGAGGCCGATCATCAATTCGATGACAACTGGAAAGGCCACCTGGGCTACAGCTACAACCGGGAAACCTACGACGCCAGTCAGGTGCGCGTTACTGCTGTCAATTCGGCGAGCGGCACCTTGACCCGCTCCATGGACGGCACGGGTGGCGCGCTGAGCACTGATCGCTTCACTACATTGACCCTTAACGGTAGCGCGGATTTTCTGGGAATGCAGCACGATCTGTTGCTCGGTTTCGATGACGAGTACCGCAAGATTTACCGCGCCGATCTGATTCGCCAGAAAAGCCAGACCACGTTCAGTTACCTCGATCCGGTTTATGGGCTGGAGCCCGAAGGCACCTTCGCCAGCCCGGCCGACAGTAATCAAAGCGACATCTTGCGGACCGACTCGGTGTTCGCCCAAGACTCGATTCATTTAGCCGAGCACTGGATTCTGGTGACGGGCGCACGTTTTCAGACCTATGACCAAGTGGCTGGCAAAGGGCGGCCTTTCTCCGTCAACACCGATCTCAATGGACAGAAGTGGATACCCCGTGCCGGTCTGGTTTATCGCGTCGATGATGAGCTGTCGTTTTATGGCAGCTACACCGAATCCTTCAAGCCCAATTCCAGCATTGCAGCGCTGGCCGGGGGCACGACGCTGGACTCCGGGACGTTGCCAGAGCGAGCCAAGTCCTGGGAGTTAGGCGCGAAATGGGACAGATCGGGCGCGTTGAGTGCAACCCTGGCGCTGTTCGACGTCAAAAAGCGCAACGTGTTGGTAGCGAATTTCGACTCTCTGACGGCCAATACGGTTTACAGCACGGCGGGCGAAGTTCGCTCGCGTGGGTTGGAGTTGGATGTGAGTGGGCAGTTGTCCGAGCGCTGGAGCCTGATTGGCGGCTATGCGTTCACTGACGCACACGTGATCGAGGATCCGACGCTCAAAGGCAATCGCCTGCAGAACGTGCCCAAACACAGCGGCTCGCTGTCGGCGGTGTATGAGGTTGGTGCGCTGCTGGGAGGCGACCGGTTGCGTCTGGGAGGCGGCGCGCATTATGTCGGCGAACGCGCTGGTAATCCCGACAACGATTTCGACCTGCCGGGTTACACCGTCGCGGATGCGTTCGCGACCTACGAAACGAAGCTCGACGGGCAAAAGGTCAAGTTTCAGCTCAACGTAAAGAACCTATTTGATCGCACCTATTACAGCTCAGCAGTGAGCCGCTATTTCGTGTCGATGGGCGATTCGCGTCAGGTTGTGGTGGCGACCACGCTGGAGTTTTAAAGCGGGACGACTGCAATGGGACTCTCTGTAGGAGAGAATTCATTGGCGAAAAATATATCAGGCGAGAGAGGTTCGTCGGATGTGACGCCGTCTCGCGAATAAATTCGCTCCTACCGTCAGGCAAACGCCAACCGATACTCCCCCGGCGTGGCCCCAACGGCCTGCCGAAACCGATTGCTAAAATGGCTGGCACTGGCGAATCCACAGTCCAGCGCGATGTCGCCAAAGGCTTGTGTGCCGCTGCGCAGCAAGTGCCTGGCTCGATGCAGGCGGCGTGCCAGCAAATATTGATGCGGCGGCAGGCCGAAGCTTTCACGGAACATCCGGGCGAAATGGTATTCGGATAACGCGCACATCCCGGCCAATTGCCCAAGGCTCAATGGGTCGGCCAAATGGCTGTCGATGAATTCGATCAACTGCCGACGCAGATGCGGCGCAAGTCCGCCTTTCAAGCGCAGGCCGTTGCGCAGTCCGACCTGATTGAGCATGGTGTGATTGAGCATGTCGTGGGCCAGGCTGCTGGTCAGCAGGCGCTCGCCAGGTTCGCTCCAGTTCATCTGGATCAACTGCCCAAAGCGCTGAGCCTGGAGGGGATCGTCGATAAAGGTTTTTTCCCGCAGCGCCAACTCGCGTGGCTCACGGTCCAGCATCGTCACGCAGATGAGGGCGAATTGTTCAGGACTGACGTACAGGTGCGCCAGTCGCAGTTCACCGTTGACCACCCAGGCTGACTGATGCCCAGCGGGCAGGATGCACAGTTTGCCCGGTGCCCCTTTGTTACCAGGCTGTTCGCGGCGAAACGTATCAAGGCCGCCGTCGATATAGCACGACAGCGTGTGGTGACTGGGCGCGTGATATTCCTGCGCGTCGTGCCGGTTGTTCCACAACGCCGCAACCATCCCGTCTCCCAGCGACGCACTTTGCTCCAGTCGGGCATTGGGCGAACTGTTCAGGGATTGGAAAACCTGGAGGGTGTCGAGTGATGGCATATGGGTTTAACTCGATGTGTCAGATCCAGCGTTTTCTGTAGGAGCCAACGTGTTGGCGAAGGATTGGCGCCGGTACGCCAGGAAGGTACCTCGCGAATAAATTCGCTCCTACGGAAAAGTTTCGTCGGTCAGGCTCAGCATCCTACCTTGTAGCGCCCGCGCTGCCAGCTACCCGGCGATCAAATGCGCAAGATTGTGCAAATGCCCCGCGTAATGACTGTTCAAACTAGGGTTTCATTAAGGAGCCTGCCATGAACATCTCGCTGTATCTGCTCACCGTGTTGATTTGGGGCACCACCTGGATCGCCTTGAAACTGCAATTGGGTGACGTGGAGATTGCCGTCTCGATCGTTTATCGCTTCGGTCTTGCTGCGCTGATCCTGTTCGTCATGCTGCTGCTCAGCGGCAAGCTGCAGCCGGTCAATCGTCGTGGTCAGTTGATTTGCCTGGCGCAGGGGTTGTGCCTGTTCTGCATCAACTTCATGTGTTTTTACACTGCCAGTCAGTGGATTCCCAGCGGGCTGATCGCGGTGGTGTTCTCCACCTCGACATTGTGGAATGCCCTGAACGCGCGAGTTTTCTTCAAGCAAAAAGTGGCTCGGAACGTGATCGCTGGCGGCGCTTTGGGCCTGGTCGGGTTGGCGTGTTTATTCTGGCCTGAATTGTCGGGACATACCGCCAGTCGCGAAACCCTGATTGGCTTGGGGTTAGCGTTGTTGGGCACCTTGTGCTTCTCTGCCGGGAACATGCTGTCGAGCTTGCAGCAGAAAGCCGGCTTGCGTCCGTTAACCACTAACGCCTACGGCATGCTCTACGGTGCGGCAATGTTGGGCGTGTATTGCTTGGTCAGTGGTACGCCGTTCGCGTTTGAGTGGAATACGCGGTACATCGGCTCGCTGCTGTATCTAGTGATTCCGGGCTCGGTGATTGGCTTCACCGCTTACCTGACACTGGTCGGGCGCATGGGGCCAGAACGCGCGGCGTACTGCACGGTGTTGTTCCCGGTGGTGGCGCTGAATGTCTCGGCGTTTGCCGAAGGCTACCAATGGACCACGCCTGCGCTGATCGGGTTGGTGTTGGTGATGCTGGGGAATGTGCTGGTGTTCAGGAAACCCAAAGCCGTTGTGCCGGTGGCCGCCAAGCTGGCTTGAGAAAGGAGATTGCCCGTCGTCCAGACGCCACACGGTCGCGCAGCAAACACTGGATAAAGGCTGCGATGCGGTTTACATGACGGACCGCAATCGCAGGCTCGGTTCAGGCGATGACCAGTTTCAACCTTTCCACACCTGCTGATTCACCAGGTCTTGCGGTTTATCGCCCAACAGCGCGGCACGCAGGTTGGCGTAGGCACGATCGGCCATGGCCTGGCGGGTTTCGTGGGTGGCTGAGCCGATGTGTGGCAGGGTCACGGCATTGCTCAACTGATACAGCGGCGACTCCGACAGCGGCTCTTTCTCGTACACATCCAGACCCGCGCCACGAATGGTGCCGTTGCGCAGCGCTTCGATCAGCGCCGGCTCATCGACAATCGGACCGCGCGCGATATTGATCAGGATCGCGCTCTTCTTCATCAATGACAGCTCACGGGTGCTGATCAAGTGTTTGGTCTTCTCGCTCAGCGGCACCACCAGACACACGAAATCCGCTTCAGCCAACAGTTGATCCAGCGTGCGAAATTGCGCGCCCAGTTCCTGCTCGACGTCGGTCTTGCGGCTGTTACCGCTGTAAATGATCGGCATGTTGAAACCCAGGCGTCCACGACGCGCAACGGCTGCGCCGATGTTGCCCATGCCGACGATACCCAGCGTTTTGCCATGCACATCGGTGCCGAACTGTGCTGCTTCGATGCTGCGCTTCCAGTGGCCGGCTTTGGTCCAGGCGTCCAATTCGGCCACGCGACGGGCGCTGCTCATGATCAGCGAGAAACCCAGGTCGGCGGTGCTTTCGGTCAACACATCCGGGGTGTTGGTGAGCATGATGCCGCGTTCGGTCAGGTAGCCAACGTCATAATTGTCGTAGCCGACCGAGATGCTCGACACCACTTCCAACTGCGTGGCGCTCGCCAATTGCTCGCGGCCCAACGGTCGACCCGCACCGATCATGCCGTGGGTGTGCGGCAGCGCGTCGTTGAACTGTTGGTTCAGGTCGCCGTTTTTGGGGTCGGGGATGATCACGTTGAAATCTTGCTGCAAGCGCTCGGCCATTTCCGGGGACACGCGACTGAAGGCAAGGACGGTCTTTTTCATCGGATAGCTTCTCTCGGGCAGTTCAGATAGACAGTGCGTAGCACGCTAACATTCTTGCCGGGCGATTGGCAGCGGGAGATGTCATGTGGTCTCTGTAGATACTCTGTTTCCGGTCAAGCTTTCAGGCGGTGTTTTTTCTGAAAGGCGTGGCCGTATCAAATGCTTCGCCACGGCGGATGGCGTATGTCTTCAATATGGCGGGTGATCAGCTGTAGGAGTGCGGCTTGTCCCGCGACCTGGCGAGCAGCGGCAGTAAACCCGATACGTGCGGTCTGCCTGTCATACCGCGTGCGCAGGTTTACGACGGGTTCCCCATCGGTCGCGGGACAAGCCGCGCTCCGACAGCAGTTCAAGGGGGGACAGGGCCAAAACGCACTCTAGAGAACTTATTCGCGAGGCGGTGTCTCAGGCGTCTCGCCAACAAGTTGGCTCCTACAGTAAATAATGGCGTGTCAGACCGACTCTAGCAGCGCATGGGTTTGCAGGTCTGCCTCGTGGGCCGCCATGATTTCCGGCAGCGAGCCGCGCAGGTACTCGACCCAGGTCTTGATCTTTGCGTCCAGGTACTGCCTTGAGGGATAGATGGCGTACAGATTCAATTCATGCGATCTGTAGCTCGGCAGCACCCGCACCAGTGTGCCGTTGCGCAGGCCTTCGATGGCCGAATAGATCGGCAGAATGCCAATCCCCATGCCACTACTGATTGCAGTCTTCATGGCGTCAGCGGAGTTCACCAGAAACGGCGAGCTGTTGATCGTTACCATTTCCTGGCCATCCGGACCGTCGAACGCCCATTTTTCAAGGGGAAATACCGGGCTTACCAGGCGTAGACAGGCGTGATTCAAAAGGTCCACTGGCTTTTGCGCGAGACCAAACGCTTTAACGTAGGCGGGCGATGCGCAAACGATGCTGTAGGTAATGCCCAGGCGCTGCGATACGAAACCCGAATCGGGCAGTTCGCTGGCCAACACGATTGACACGTCGTAGCCCTCTTCAAGCAGATCGGGCACGCTGTTGGTCATGGTCAGGTCGAACGAGACGTCCGGGTGATTACGCCGATAACGCGCAATAGCATCAATCACATAATGCTGACCGACGCCGGTCATCGAGTGGACCTTGAGCTGCCCGGAAGGGCGCGCATGGGCATCGCTGGCTTCGGCTTCGGCTTCTTCGACGTAAGTGAGAATCTGCTCGCAGCGGAGCAAATAACGCTTGCCTGCTTCGGTCAGGGCGATGCGTCGTGTGGTGCGGTTGAGAAGCCGGGTTTGCAGGTGTGCTTCAAGATTAGAGACTGCCCGCGAAACGTTAGCGGTAGTGGTGTCCAACTGAGCTGCAGCAGCAGTGAAGCTTCCCGCTTGTGCCACGCAACTGAAAGCGCGCATGTTTTGCAGAGTGTCCATTGGCTATTCTCTGGAGAGATAGCAAATTGTGACATGAAGTAACTGATCCATGTCAGCCATACCAAAGGATTATTCTCCGTTCGGTAACAAAGAATCGCATAAGTCCCGGCTTATCGCCGTGGCAGACGCATCCTAGAATCCCTGCAGAATTTATATTCCTCCTCATTCGGGTAATTGCAGCTGTGCCGCGTCGCATCATCAGGGGGCTCAAGCCTCTCAGTGTCTGGGCTTTAACGTTACTCATCAGCGGCTGCATCGGAACCGGCGGAATTGGCCCCCAAGGCACATCAATGCCCGCTAACGCGTTGGCGACCGATGAGGCTATTAAACACGCCGCCAACGACGCCCACTGGCCATCAGGCCAATGGTGGCGTGCGTATGGCGATGCTCAGCTCAATCACTGGATCGATCTGGCCGCACAGGGCAGTCCGAGTTTGGCGATTGCGGCTGCGCGAGTGCGCCAAGCCAAATCCATGGCAGGTGTTGCCGAGTCGGCAGAATCGCTGCAGATCAATGCCGATAGCACCCTCAAACGGCACAATTGGCCCGCTGACCAGTTTTACGGTCCGGGCACGTTGTCGAACACCAGCACCTGGGACAACAACGCGTCGCTGGGCCTGAGTTACTCTCTGGATCTGTGGGGCCGCGAGAGCAACAACACCGAACGCGCGCTGGACCTTGCGCACATGAGCGTGGCCCAAGAGCGCCAGGCGCAGTTGGAGTTGCAGGACAACATAGTCCGCGCGTATATCCAGTTATCGCTTAATTACGCCCAGCGCGACATCGTTGAGGCTACCCTGGCGCAGCAACAGCAGATTCTTGAATTGGCGCAGCGTCGTCTGCGGGGCGGCATCGGCACCCATTTCGAGGTCAGCCAGGCTGAAACGCCGTTGCCGGAAACCCATCGACAGATTGATGAGCTGGACGAGGCCATTGAATTGAGTCGTAACCAGATTGCGGCCTTGGCGGGCAAAGGGCCGGGAGAAGGCGCACAGTTGCAGCGTCCGACCTTGTCCCTGCAAGCAGCGCTGAAGTTACCGTCGACAGTGCCTGCCCAGTTGCTGGGTCAGCGTCCTGACGTGGTCGCCAGTCGGTGGCGGGTAGCGGCTCAGGCGCGTGGCATTGACGTCGCGCATGCTGGTTTTTACCCCAACGTCGACCTGGTGGGCAGCCTCGGTTACATGGCCACCGGCGGCGGCATGCTGGAGTTTTTGGCCGGTAAGAAATTCAACTACAGCGTGGGACCGGCGATTACCTTGCCGATCTTCGATGGCGGGCGTTTGCGTTCTGAGTTGGGTGAGGCGTCGGCGGGATACGACGAAGCGGTCGCGCAGTACAACCAGACACTGGTGAATGCGTTGAAGAGCATTTCCGATCAACTGATTCGTCGCGCCTCGATGGACAAGCAACTAGGCTTCTCTAACGAGTCTGTGGCCTCAGCACAGAAGACCTACGACATCGCGATGGTTGCTTACCAACGCGGGCTGACCGATTACCTGAATGTGCTCAATGCCCAGACTTTGTTGTTCCATCAACAGCAGGTCCAGCAGCGAGTGCAAGCGGAGCGTTTGACCGTGCATGCGGAGTTGGTGGTGGCGTTGGGCGGCGGTCTGATGGCGGGCAACGATACGCCAGCCGAAGACAAGACTCAGGCACCGAAGACACCGAAAGCGCTGACGGTGTTTGATCGATGATGACGCGTTTTTCGAACTGTAGGCGCGTGGCGTGTCCCGCGATTTCGTCAGTTCAGTCATCCCATTCAGTGTTGGCTCAATCCGATCTCGGGACACGCCACGCTCCTACAGGGCTGCGATCTTCATGGCATGCGCAAACCAATGACTAACGCCCTGCACTGGTTAAAATCCCTGGAATGGCGACGCGAATTCAACGGCTGGGCGCGCAGCGATGGGGTGACCTGGATCTATATCTTCAAGGTCCTGATCGCCGCGTTTCTCACCTACTGGCTGGCGATGCGCCTGGAACTACCGCAGCCGCGCACGGCGATGATCACCGTTTTTATCGTCATGCAGCCGCAAAGCGGGCACGTGTTTGCCAAGAGCTTTTACCGTTTCCTCGGCACCGTGGCCGGCTCGGCCGTGATGGTGCTATTGATGGCGCTGTTCGCGCAGAACAGCGAACTGTTCCTCGGCAGTCTGACGATCTGGGTCGGTTTCTGCTGTGCTGGCGCGGCGCGCTATCGCAACTTTCGCGCCTACGGCTTCGTCCTCGCCGGTTACACCGCAGCAATGACCGGTCTGCCCGCATTGGCGCATCCGGAAACCTCATTTATGGCTGCCATGTGGCGGGTACTGGAAATCTCCCTGGGGATTGCCTGCTCGGCGGTGGTCAGTGCTGCGATCCTGCCGCAAAGCTCCGCTGCGGCCATGCGCAACGCGCTGTACCGGCGTTTCGGCGTGTTCGCCCAATTCGTCAATAACGGTTTGCGTGGCACGGCGGACCCCGCAGCCTTTGAAGCCAATAACGTGCGCTTCATTGCCGATGCCGTCGGGTTGGAAGGGCTGCGTGCGGTCACGGTGTTTGAAGACCCGCACATGCGTCGGCGCAACGGGCGACTCAACCGCCTCAACAGCGAGTTCATGACGATCACCACGCGCTTTAATGCGCTGCATCAGTTGCTCGAACGCTTGCGCAGTCATAGCGACAATACGGTGCTCAAGGCCATTGAGCCTGGCCTGGAGGCGCTGGCGGATCTGCTCGACCATTTTGCTGCGCGCGCACTGACCAATGCGGACGCCGCGTTACTTGCCAATCGCCTGAGTAGCTACAAGGCCGATCTGCCTGAGCGCGTTCGCAGCTTGCGCGGTGAGTTTCTCAAGGGCGCCCCGAGCGACGATGAACAGCTGGACTTTCATACCGCTTACGAACTGCTCTATCGCTTCGTTGACGATATGCACGATTACGCCTTGACCCATGCCTCGTTGGCCGATCACAACCACGCGCGGGAAAAATGGGTCGAACCGTTTATGTCCAAGACCAACTGGATGACGTCGGCGGCATCGGGCATTCGTGCGACGTTTATCCTGGGCGTGATGTCGGTGTATTGGGTGGCAACCGCCTGGCCCAGTGGCGCCACCATGACCCTGGTGTCGGCCGCGACCGTGGCGTTGTCGGCTACCACACCCAATCCGCGACGCATGTCGTTTCAGATGGCCTGTGGTACCGCGCTGGGCGCCGTGCTGGGGTTCTTTGTAACGTTCTTCGTGTTTCCGCAGATCGACGGCTTTCCACTGCTGTGCCTGGTGCTGGCGCCAGTGTTTATGCTTGGGGCTTTTCTCACTTCGCGCCCGCAGTGGGCAGGCTATGGATTGGGATTGCTGATCTTTTTCGGCATGGGTTCTGTGCCGGACAATCTCACGGTCTACAACCCGTACGTGTTCATCAACGACTACATCGCCATGGTCATCGGCATGCTGCTCTGTGCGGCGGCGGGAGCGGTCATTCTGCCGCCCAACAGTCGTTGGCTGTGGCGGCGCCTGGAAGATGATTTGCGCAGACAAGTGGTTTTTGCCATCAGTGCTCCATTGCGAGGCATGCGCTCAAGCTTCGAAAGCCGTACGCGTGACTTGATGAATCAAGCTTACGGTTTGGCGGCGGGCAGACCTGAAGTCCAGCGCAATCTGCTGCGCTGGATGTTCGTGGTGCTGGAAATCGGCCAGTCGATTATCGAGCTGCGCCGCGAGCAAGATATTCTGCCGGTCCACCCAAGCTATGCCGAGTGGCAGCCTTGGCGTCAGGCAATCCGGGTGATGGGGCGTTCGTTGATTCGTCTGTTCATTCAGCCCGATCGCAATAATCTGGCGCGCAGTCTGTATGCTGTCGACCACGCGATTACCTGCGTTGCGCAGACAGACGAGCCATTCGCGCCGCACTTCGACACCTCGGCGCTGCGTCGGGTCAAGAGCTATCTGCACTTCATCCGCACCTCGCTGCTCGACCCGCAATCGCCACTGGCGGTCTACGCTCCAAACCATGAGCCGCAAGGACTTCTGCATGACTCGTGAATTTGCTTTCCATGGCGTTTACATGCCGACCGTGACAGTGATGTTTCTGGTCGCGATGGTGCTCTCCTGGGCCTTGGATCGGTTGATGTCAGCGCTCGATCTGTACCAATTTTTCTGGCACCCGGCGTTGTTACGCCTGAGTTTGTTCTGCTGCATTTTTGGCGCTATGGCGCTCACTGTTTACCGTTGAGGCACGTTGGTTGAGATGAAAAAGCTTTTCAGTCTGATTGCCACTTTGTTAGTGCTGGCACTGGCCATCTGGTTGGGTCGCCTACTGTGGATTCATTACATGGACACGCCCTGGACCCGCGATGGACGGGTGCGTGCCGACGTGATCAACGTCGCGGCGGACGTTACCGGGGAAGTGGTGGATGTGCCGGTACGCGATAACCAGCAAGTGAAAAAAGGTGATTTGCTGATGCAGATCGACCCCGAGCACTATCAGTTGGCAGTCAAGCAGGCTCAGGCGCTGGTCGCCTCCCGCAAGGCCACCTGGGAAATGCGCAAGGTCAACGCCAGCCGCCGGGCCGACATGGACAATCTGGTGATATCCGCTGAAAACCGTGAGGACGCCTCCAACGTCGCCAGTTCGGCGCAGGCGGATTATCAATTGGCCCAGGCGCAACTGGAAGCCGCTGAACTCAACCTCAAGCGCACTCGCGTGCTGGCCGCGGTGGACGGTTATGTGACCAACCTCAACGTCCACCGCGGGGACTATGCACGTATTGGCGAAGCGAAGATGGCCGTGGTCGACATGAACTCGTTCTGGGTGTATGGCTTCTTCGAAGAAACCAAACTCCCTCATGTCAGTGTCGGTGACCCGGCGGTCATGCAGTTGATGAGCGGCGAAGTCATGAAAGGCCATGTCGAAAGCATCGCTCGCGCCATCTACGACCGCGACAACCCGGAAAGCCGCGAACTGATCGCCGACGTCAACCCAACCTTTAACTGGGTGCGCCTGGCCCAGCGAGTACCGGTACGCATTCACCTGGATCACGTACCTGAAGGTGTGGTGCTGGCAGCGGGGATTACCTGTACGGTGATCGTGAATCCTGAGTGATCAGGTCAGGTTCGACTCTCGTCGCTCAAAGGTAGACATCTTGTCGGGCGCAGTTTGCCCGACACGGCGGGTATCCAGGCGCTCGGTCAGTTCCTCTTGCGCTTGGTTGTGAGCCGCGCTGCGGGACCAACTCGGTCCGGGCTGCGTATTACAACTTGGTGTCGAGTTTGAAGCGTTTGCTCAGGACTCGATCCAGCAACCCTTTGGGCAGAAATCTTGCGATCAATGGCAATGCGCGGCTGCCATTGCCAGACCTCAGCAGGGCGGGCGGTTTCGGTTGTTGAACGGCCTTGAGTACATCGCGGGCGACATCGCTGGCGGGGGTCGGGTTGTTTTGCGAAGCGTTGGCCCTGGCGAGGATGCCTTCGCGCAATGGCCACCAGGCGGAATCCTCATGAATCACCTGCTCGGCTTCGCGCTTGGCGTTGTTGGCGAACTGGGTGTCGATGGCGCCGGGCTGCACTTCCATGACGCGGATGCCAAAGGGTGCCAGCTCAAGGCGCAACGCCTCGCTCATTGCGTGAACGGCGGCCTTTGACGCGCAATAGGCGCCAGCAAACGGTGTGACCAATACCCCGGAAACACTGCCGATATTGACCACCAACCCCTTGCTGCGGCGCAGGGCCGGGAACAATGCCTGGGTCATGCCGACGATGGAAAACACATTGGTTTCGAACTGCCTGTGCAGGGCGTTGACACCGCCGTCGAGCAGCGGGCCCATGCCGCCGTAACCGGCGTTGTTGATCAACACGTCCAGTGGGGTGTTTTGTTGTTCCAGCGCCGCCACCAGACGTTTGATCGCTGGTGCGTCGTTGACGTCCAGTTCGATCCCGGTGAAGCCAGCAGCGTTCAAGTCCGCGACATCTGCAGGCTTACGGGCCGTGGCCCAGACGTTGTAACCGGCCGACTTGAAGGCATCCGCCATGGCGCGGCCCATGCCGCTGGAGCAACCGGTGATGAGGACGACGGGCATATGCCTATTCTTCCTTGTGTAGAGGCGAGACGGGAACACATCTAACCCGAAAAACTACCCTGCAAATGCTCGGCGCGAAACTCCAGGGTTTGCGGGCGGTAACCTGCGCGCAATGGCGGTAGCGGCAGGCAGTCTTGCCACTGACTGCCCGGGAGCAGTTCGCCGGGGCCGCGATAACGTGGTGCGGTGTAAGTGTCCTCGGCGAGATTGACGGTGTCGCCCGGCGCATAGGCGGCGACCTGCCAGCGCAGTTCACTAAGCGGCACGTTATTGCCGTTGTCAATCAGGACCAACAACGGTCGGCCCGCCGGGCATTGTTGCGGAGCATAGTCCAGGCGCAATTGCAGCCGTGACAGTCGCTGCGTATCGCGGCTGTCCTGCCAGATCACGAACGAGGCAACGATGCCCAGCCCAACGGCTGCCGCGAGCGAAACCGACAATGCCTTGGCCGGATAACGCAAAAGCAGGATGAGCCAAGTGAAAATGAGGATGACACCGATGAACATGAGGTGATTCCGGAGCAGGCAGATGAGCGCATCGTACCGAAAGGGGAGGGATAGACCAAATCGCTGATGTCGTCGCGCCCTTAATTGGCGGTAGGCGCTGACGCGCCTGTGCAAGGCTCTCATCCCAAGAAATAGGTCATTGATTTAGCAGACGGTAACTCACCTGTTGCAGGCTTGCCCGCGAATGGCGGTGTTTCAATCGCCGTGGATTTTTCAGGCAGGATACCTTCGCGGGCAAGCCTCGCTCCAGTTAGACTCCGTGTTTGCTGCACGACGGGCTAACTCTCTAGGGGTGGACTAGGCTTTAAGCAACCGAACGCGAAGGCTCAAGTCATGGATGGCCAGTCCGTAGCGCTGCATCGAGGTACGCCGACAATTTCTGTCATTGACCCACGCCGCTTGCCCGTGCGCTCGGTGGACTGGTGCCGTACCCAAGTGTTCGACTCGCCTGAGGTGCGTATCAACGGTTCAACGTTTGATCAAGCTGGTCGACTGGTCAATCGTTGGGACGCCAGGCTTTGGCGTGATCAGGCGCCGGCCAACCTCACCTCTATTCACTCCGTCAGCGGACAGGTTCTGCTCAGCGAAAGTGTCGACGCTGGTTGGCGTATTTCGTTGTCGGGTGAAAGTGGGAAGCCGTTGCAGGTCTGGGACAGTCGAGGCACGGTTCTGCAGACCGCATACGACGGCCTGCTCAGGCCCTCGGCTGTTTTCGAAAATGGTCAGTGTGTTGAGCGCTTGTCCTATGGCGGGGCCGATTTAAGCTCGGCCAACCAATGCGGGCAGTTGATTCGCCACGATGACCCGGCAGGCACGAGGCTGAGTACCGAATTCACCCTCGCCGGGGGCGCGCTTGAGCAAACGCAGCACTTTGTTGGCGCATTCGACCACCCCGACTGGCCTGAACCGCTGGCTGAGCGTGATGCCTTGCGGGAGCCGGGTACCGGGGCGACGACGCGCTGGGCTTATAACCCCTTGGGCGAGGCAATCGCGCAAACCGACACGCTGGGCAATGTTCAATCATTTGCCCACATGGTCGCAGGGCAGTTAAAGGAATGTCGCTTGCAACTCAAGGATCAGCCTGAACAGGCACTGGTCAGTCGCATTCGTTATGACGCCCAAGGCCGGATTGAATCGCAAGCCGCAGGTAATGGTGTTGTAACCACCGCCCGATATCGAGAAGAAGACGGTCGCCTGATCCAGCTTCAAGCACTGCGTGAAGAGGGCGGGATGCTTCAGGATCTTAATTACGCCTACGACCCGGTGGGCAACGTAACCCGTATCGAAGACCACGCTCAATCGACGCGGTACTTTGCCAACCAGAAGATCGACGCGGTCAGCACCTTTGCCTACGACACGCTTTACCAGTTGATCGAAGCCACCGGACGCGAGGCGGCAGTTGTTAATCAAGGCCCGGTCTTCCCTTCGTTTCAGTCTCCGGCAGATCCATCGCAACTCGCTAACTACACACAAACTTACCAATACGATGCGGGAGGCAATCTACAAAAGCTCAGCCATGTCGGTGCGCAGAACCACTCCATCGTCATGGTGACGGCGAACCAGAGCAACCGTAGCTTGCCGGTCGTTGATGACATACCACCCACTGAGGCGGACATCGCGGACGGTTTTGATGCCAATGGCAATTTGCGAGCACTGCAACCGGGACAAACGCTTGAGTGGGATTTGCGTAACCAGTTGCAGCAAGTACGTCCTGTTGTTCGGGAATCAGGCAATGACGACTGTGAGCGTTACATCTACGACGCCAGCGGCCAGCGCATGCGGAAAATACGCATGACCCAAGCCAAGGCCGTTGTGCATACGGACGAGGTACGTTACCTGCCGGGACTGGAAGTTCGCAGTAATACCGCAACCGGCGAGGTGTTGCAGGTGATCACGGTCCAGGCTGGGCGCAACTCGGTGCGTGTATTGCATTGGCAAAGTGACAAGCCTGATGGCATCGACAATGATCAGTATCGTTATGCACTGACCGACCATCTGGGGTCCTGCACCTTGGAACTGGACCAGCAAGCGCAACGCATCAGCCAGGAAAGTTATTACCCGTTTGGCGGCACATCGTGGTGGGCGGGCAGAAGTGAGGTTGACGCACGCTATAAGACGGTGCGCTATTCAGGTAAAGAGCGGGATGCCACAGGGCTTTATTATTATGGCTTGAGGTATTACGCGCCTTGGTTGATGAGGTGGATTAATCCGGACCCGGCGGGGGTGGTGGATGGGTTGAATAGATTTCGGTTCGTCAGGAATTCTCCACTGAGGTTTGGTGATAGAGAGGGAGAGGCTCCTTACGATGTGCTGGGTGAACAGGAAGTATCAGTCTCTGAGAAGTATGGATTAAAAAATGTTGCTAGAGGGCTTTCGGAGTTTAGTCCTAGCCAAAAGAGTACCGTGTTGAAGGGGATGAAGCTAGCCGGTAACTTGTTGGGTAGGGTGAGTGTCGAGCTTTCTAAGGAGGTGCCCGGTAAAGGAGTCCAGAAAGTGCTTGAGAATATGTTTGGCGAAGTTAGTCAAGAACATGGCAGCTATATAGTCAACACCCTGAAGCTTTCACTGGATGAACAGCAAAGCTATATAAGGTCGCTTTCGGGCGAGTCTAGTTGGAAGATTAGCCTTTTTACAGGGGCGCCTCATATAGAAGGTATAACGTATAATAAAAACAGTTATCAACCCGAAAAGGTAATTGCTTTGTCGGCAGCCAGTATAGAAAGTGATCATATATTACACGTCGCAAGAACTCTTATTCATGAAAGCAGTCACGCTACAGCAGATACGGTGGATGTTTTTTATAATAGAACACCTCAGTTGCCTCAGGGCGCTGACTCCCAAGCAGTTGAGGGATGGTCTAAAAGTATTAGGGCAGGTTTGAGAACCGTTGCTAGTAGAGGTCTTGAAGGCGTATCAGTTAACGCTACGCATTATTCGAATATTATGGATCACGCGGCTGGGCATTCAATTACCCCCGCCATGCAAAACCTTGAATTTATTGGCAACCCCTTTGTCCGAGCCTCCGTATTGCTTCGCAATGCTGATACCTACTCGTCTTTCGTTATGGGCACCAAATTACCTGCTCGAATCATGCGTAAAAAAAATGCAGCAGCCAGTTCGTCTAGCTTTGGCAAAAAATACAAGGAAGTGTTTTAGGCGGTATTTGTCAGGCCCGGAAGTGGCTATTTCAGTTTGCGGTCCTTGTGCCGGGATACTGGATGTAAAAAACTCGACCACCTTCTGCGAATGGGAAATACGCAGAAAGTGGTCGAGGCTCAGAGCAAAAGCGTCAACGCGCGATGGTCTGAGTCTTCACGCCTGCCTCTATGCTGTTATTGGAACGACCGTAAACGTCTTCAAAGCGCTCGATGTCGTCTTCACCCAAATAGCTGCCCGATTGCACTTCGATGATTTCCAGCGGAATCTTGCCAGGGTTGCGCAAGCGGTGGACCGAGGCGATCGGGATGTAGGTGGACTGGTTTTCGGTGAGCAGGAACACGTTCTCGTCGCAGGTGACTTGAGCGGTGCCCGAGACCACGATCCAGTGTTCGGCACGGTGGTGGTGCATTTGCAGCGACAGGCTGGCGCCCGGCTTGACTGAAATGCGCTTGACCTGGAAACGGCCACCCATGTCCACGGAGTCGTACGAGCCCCATGGGCGGTAGACTTCAAGGTGGTTCTGGGTTTCGCTACGACCCTGTTCGTTCAGGGTATTGACCATCTGTTTGACGCCCTGAACCTTGTCTTTGTGGGCGATCATCATGGCGTCTTTGGTTTCGACGACGACGATGTTGTCCAGGCCGATCACCGACACCAGTTTGCCGTTGCCGTGAATCATGCAATTACGGCTGTCTTGGATGACCACATCGCCTTTGCTGACGTTGCCGTTGACGTCTTTGTCATGCACTTCCCACAACGAAGCCCAGCAGCCGACATCGTTCCAGCCAGCCGACAACGGCACCACGCAGGCGCGTTGGGTTTTTTCCATCACGGCGTAGTCGATGGAGTTGTCCGGGCACTGGGCGAAGGTGGCTTCGTCGATCTCGATGGTGTCGCTGTCACGTTTGCTGCGTTCAAGGGTCAGCAGGCAAGTGTCGTAGATGTCGGGATCGTGCTTTTTCAGCTCCTCAAGGAAGCGGCTGGCGCGAAACAGGAACATGCCACTGTTCCAGAAATAACCACCGGCTTCGACGAATTCAGTGGCGCGTTTTTCATCAGGTTTTTCGACGAAGTGCGACACGCGGCTCACGCCTTCAGGCAGCAGCGCATCGGCGGTGGACTTGATGTAGCCGTAGCCGGTTTCCGGCTTGGTCGCCGGGACACCGAACAGCACCATTTCGCCATGCTCGGCGGCAACGGTCGCAAGGGCCAGCGCGCGTTGCAGGGCCTTTTGATCGTCGATGACGTGGTCGGCTGGCAGCACCAGCATCAGCTCATCGCGGCCTTCGTTGGCCAGCATCATGGCGGTCAGGGCAACGGCTGGCGCCGTATTGCGTCCGAACGGTTCCATGATGATGCCTTGGGTTTCCAGATTCAGTGCCCCCAGTTGCTCGTTGACGATGAAACGGTGGTCCTTGTTGCAGACCACGATCGGCTCTTGCATACCTTCGAACACCAGACGTTCAAGGGTCTGCTGGAAGAGGGTGTGTTCGCCGGTCAGTGCCAGGAACTGTTTAGGGAACTGTTTACGCGAAAGCGGCCAGAGTCGGGAACCGCTGCCACCTGACAAGATCACTGGAATCATTTTGTTTCTCCAATAGCAAAAGCGTTCGAAAGGGCTGTAATCGGTTTCTGTCGTTTCGGTGTTTCTTTCTATGAAGCAACTTCTTTTTGTGCTGCATCGGTCGGCGCTCTCTTGGCAACAATGCCTAGCGCCGGTCGCTATTCGGGCTTCTGCCAAAGGCGTAGGAGCCTGGCTTGCCGGCGATCGGGGGGGAACCCGTCGTAATCCTGAGATCACGGCGTATCCGAACCAGCGCGTTCACTAAAAATCGTTTATCGAGTCGCGGTCGGGCGCTTTACCCAGACCGGCGACAAGCTGCTTCCGCTGCCAGTGACATACAGGACCGCGGCTTCGCCACGCTCCAGCGCGACGGGTTTGACGTCGCTGACTTTCTTGTCGCCTTCGTACAAGGCCAGGCTGACTTTGACCGGGTTGATTTCACGTTCGCCGCTGCCTTTGGGCTTGACTGCTTCAACCACGTTGGTCTTGCCGTCGGCGGTTTTCAGGGTCAGTGGCTTGTCACTTAGGTTCTGCACGCGCACCAGGGATTTTTGCTTGTTCTTGAAGGGCGGCTCCTCGACCAGTTGGGGCGCGCCGGACGTGTTGTTGACGAGGGTGTAGTAGTGATCGCCCGCAAGCTTCACCGGTAGCGTCTGGCTGCCGATTTTGGCGCTGTAGTCACCCTGTGGCATGAAGCTGAAATCGCTGCTGGCAAGTGGGCCGATTTCACTCAGGTTGGTGTTGCCAACGGTGGCGCTGACTTCGGTATTGCTGGCGTTATAGACGCGCACGAAGGTCGAGCCTTTCGGCGCGGTCGGGCCGTAGAGGGCGGAATCACCGGCGTAGGCTTGCAGAGATACCAAGCCCAGGCTGGCAGCCAGGACACAGGTTTTGAGCAGGCTGCCTTTGGCTTTAAGGGCGGTCGTGTGAGCTGGGTTCTGTAAGGTCATTTGAGAGTCCTCTCAGTTTTGCGCCCGGCTGGGCGACTCGGAGTTGTTGGCGTTTTGCGCCAGATTTTGTTGAGGGTCACGCGCCTTTTTCAGTTCAGCGATCCACTGCGGATCGAACTCGGCAAGGTCGTTGTGAGCGGGCAGGTAACGCTCCGGGAATTCCCAGATCAGCACCTGCGGCGGGCTGCTCTTAAAGGCATCGGTCTGCAGATATTTGAGCATCGGCAAGATCGGGCCATGGCCGTCTTCGGCGTAATTCACCACATCGCTGTGCAGGGCCTGTTTGAGGGCGCCAGCAAAGTTCCAGTTGGGGTTGGCGCTGTAGCTGGTGCCGACCAGACCAACGGCGACCTGGTTATCGGCAAACAACGCATCGCCACTGTCGGCCTCAGGCTCGGCAGGGTTGGTGCTGCGTTGTTGCAGGTCATCGGGTTTTGGCAGCAAGTTGCTGAACAGCGGGTCCAGCGGCAGGAAGGTGGTCAGGTCGCCCTTGTACGGTTCAGTCGCTTTCGCTTCGGTGATGAAGGTCTGCGGCTCGCCGTCCAACGGGGTTTGCCTGGAGATGGCGGCGCCCAGTTGCTGCGCGACCACTTCGGCGCCCATCGGCGTCCAGTGGGTGTCGGTGCGCAGGAACACCTGACCGTTGTTTTTCGCGATTTCCAGGGGCGCCAGCAGATCAGGGGCGAAGATACCGGCCTGACTGACTTGCGCATGAAACTGCTGATACAGATCGGTGTGCAGCGTCGCGGGCCGGTTGTCGCCGATGTGTTCCGGGTAAAGACGGGTCTTGGCTGGGATGATCGCCAGTACCAGTTGCGTGCCTTGTTTTTTCAGCTGGTCGCGCACGCCCTGGATAAGCGCCAGGTTGTCCGCTTCGTTCTGCTCGCCATTGGCCACCGCATCGAACTCTTCGTCGGTATACAGCCACTGGTCCTTGCCCAGCACCACGCCCGGACGGCCTTCGTTGAACACCTTGTAGTCCAGCGCAGCCCAGAGGTTGGTGCCCAGGCGCTTGATCGGAAACTCTTCGTCGTAATGGGTTTCCAGGGCCTTGGTCCAGTGACCGTTGAGCACCGTGGTTTCCTTCGAAGTCGTGAAGCCGATGAAGCTGCGTAACGACCACAGCCCCAGCGCCAGCAGAATCGCCAGGAACAGCGCGATGTAGAGGATTCGTAATGAGCGGGTCATGTCAGGCTCCTCAGAACTGGAAGTACAGGAACGGCGAGAAACTGGCCGCCGAGAGTTTGAGAATCGAGGCCACGAACATCAGCAGGATCAAACCGCGCATGACATAGCGTGACCAGTTGACGGTCCAGTAGGCAGGCTGAACCTGAGCCTCGACGCCGACGGTGTAGCCGGGTTGATGAATGCTGCCCGGCTTGTCGCCCGGCACGGCTTTGATCAGGCCCGGCTGCGCGGTGCCAGGACCATCTGCTCGCACAGCGCCATCGGCTTGCACCGGCTTGTTCCGGTCGGTTTTTAACGGTGCGCGGTTCTTGTAGAAGTCGCGCAGGCCGAAGAACGCCAAGGTGATGTAAGCGACCACCAGGGTCGCGACTTGTAGCCCGGTCAGGCTGGCCTGATTGAGTTCCGACAGTTGCCACTCACCGAAGCTGAACATCGCGCCGTACATGCGCCCCGCAACGTGCAGGTTCTCGGAGCGGAAAATCACCCAACCCATGATCACCAGCAGGAAGGTCAGCGCCCAGCGAATCGGGTTGAAACTGCGTGGCGTGGTGTTGATGCCCAGCGCTTTTTCAATCGCCAGCCAGATCCCGTGCCAGGCGCCCCACACGATGTAGGTGATGTTCGCGCCGTGCCACAAACCGCCCAGCAGCATGGTCAGGAACAGGTTGCGGTAGGTCGCGACTTTGCCACCACGATTGCCACCCAGGGTGATGTACAGATAGTCGCGCAGCCAGGTGGACAGGCTGATGTGCCAGCGCCGCCAGAACTCGGTGATCGACTGGCTGATATAGGGCTGTTTGAAGTTTTCCATGAAGCGGAAACCCATCATCAGGCCCAAGCCGATGGCCATGTCGCTGTAGCCGGAGAAGTCGAAATACAACTGCGCGGTATAGGCCAGTGCGCCCAGCCATGCATCGCCGGTGGTGGGATGTTGCAAAGCGAAGCAATGGTCGGCGACCACCGCCAGGGTATCGGCAATGAAGACTTTCTTGATGAAGCCCTGCATGAAGCGCGTGGCGCCTTCGGAGAACTTGTCCAGCGTGTGCGTGCGGTTGTTGAACTGATCGGCCAGGTCGCGAAAACGCAATACGGGGCCCGCGATCAGGTGCGGGAAGATCGCGACGAACGCCGCAAAGTCGATCAGGTTGCGCGTCGCCGGCGTATCGCCGCGGTAGACGTCGATGATGTAGCTGATGGACTCGAAGATGTAGAACGAGATCCCAATGGGCAACAGCACGTGGGTCAGGATGAACGGTTCCAGACCGACCGAGGTCATCATCGCGTTGATGCTGTCGACGCCGAAGTTGGCGTATTTGAAGTAGCCCAGGATGCACAGGTCGACGGCCACGCCGAGCAGCAGCCAACGCTGCGCCGGTTTGGTCCGAACGCCAGCCGCGCCCACCTTGAGGCCGATCCAGTAGTTCCACAGCGTCACCGCTGCAAACAGGGCCAGGAAGTCCACTCGCCACCAGGCATAAAACACATAGCTGGCGATCAGCAGCAGCAGGTTGCGATAGCGTTGCCCGCTCAAGTAGTACAAGCCGAGAAACACCGGCAAGAACAAGAACAGGAACACGTTGGATGAGAAAACCATCCTGATATCTCCGTTTGTCCAACATCCAAGGGCCGAAGCCCCCCCAAACCCCCCACTGAAAAGTGGAGGAGGTAAAACATAAATCTCACAGCTGGCGCTGATCCCTGTAGGCGCTGACGAAGGCTGCGAAGCGCAGGCACTCCTGCATCTTCAGCGGCACACGGCATCGCGGCCTGCGGCGGCGCCTACAGATCAGGTACGTAGCTTAAGAACCGCCTTTCTCACCCTTCTCATGCGTCGGGTCATAGGTGCGGGTCAGGTCGCCGCCGAGGCGGAAGTTCTTGAACGGTTGCATCTTGTGTTTTTGTTCCAGCACGTCCGGGCCGCAGTCATAGAGCGAGCAGTACGGTTCCAGCCAGGCGAATTTCATGTCGGTTTTCAGGTCCGTCATGTCTTGTTTTTCGCCACCACGAGCGGCGAAGTCATCGGAATCCTTGACCCCGGCCAATACGCGATCACCCAGGCGTTTCAGCGCGCCGTTGTTTTCCGGACGCAAATCCACCCCATTGGCCTGAGCGAAACTGGCGATCATCGCCAGCGGCGGCAGGGCATAGTTGTGATAGGCGAGGGCGCGTTGTTTGCGCTTGAGTTCGTTTGGCAGGAAGCCTTGCGGGTCAACCTGATTGGCGGCGATACGGAACTCTTTCACCGACCAGTCGAACAAGTCCTTGCGGTTGGTGGCGATAGACGTTGCCATCACTGACCAGGCCGCCCAGTACGAATGGTTGTTGGTCTTGTCGAGTGGCAGGTTGTTCCAGTCGCTGACGACCTGGTCGCCCAACTTGCTGAACCAGGCTTCGATCACTTGTGCGTCCTGTTGGCGGGTGGCCAACGGGTGCGAGTTGGAGAATTTCAGGCGCAGATACGAGGACGCCATGCTGCCCAGCGCCCATTTGCGCATGGACTTGCCCGTGTGATTGAAATCCGTGGACTCCAGCGCATCGGCCTTGGCCCAAGTGGTCAGCATGTTCAGCGCGCAGTCGAGTTGTTCGGGACGACCGTCGCGCATGTATTGCATGACCACCTTGCTGGTGTTGCGCTCCAGGGTGGTGATGCTTTTAGTGGCATCCCGGAACGCTTGTTCCGAGTCCTTGTTCAGCGTGGCACGGGCTTTGTCCGAGCCTTCGTACTTGCTGCGAAACACCAGTTTGTCGGTGTACGGTTGGGGAATGGCCTCGCAGGTGAATTTGCCTTCACTGCTTTTGAATTTCTCCACGCCTTCGTAATAGCCCTGCGGCGGGACGAGGGTCGCGGCAGCGCTGGCGCTGGTGGCAAACACTGCCGATGACAGCATTGCCAGCGACAGAAGGGTTGGGAGCATCATTTTTGGCATGTGCATAGGAGCCTCATAACCCGGCTTGCGCGGTGCTACGCGCGACATTCGGGAACACGTTGCGTTTGCATACTTTGGCTTCGACTTGCTGTGGCGCAGTGCCCGCTTCGGGACCCTGCACTTCCAACGCGAGCAATTGCTGGTCGGCCCAGTCTTTGTCATCGCGCAGTTCGAAGGCGAAGCGCCCGTCGGTATCGGATGTTTCAGGTTTCTCGATCTTCAAGTCTTCGTGGCGGCCGTTCATGTACCAGAGTCGGGCCTGAAGGGTTTTCACCGAGGTGTCGGCGAATTTGATATCGATCTGATTACTGCCGTTACGCACGTCCTTGATGCCATTTTTGCCGTTCACCAACAGCTCGTTGGTGCCTGGCTTGAGCGAGGTGCTGGTACTCATCAGCGCCGGTTTGCCTTCGCAGCCGTTGTCCAGCAGCGACATCATCTGGCGGTAGATGGTCTCCTGATCCAGGCGGTACAGCGGCGAGAACTCCCAGATGAGAATCTTCGGTGGGTGTTTCTGGAAGTCTTCGCTGCCCAGGTATTGCAGCATCGAGCCTTCAAGACCACCCCCCGGGAACGCCACGTTCAACACGTCGGCGCCCATGTATTCCTGAAGAAAACCGGCGAAGTTGTAGTTCTTGCCGCTGTGGCTGGTCCCCACCAGGGTGATTTCCGGGGTGCCGGAATCGCCGAACAGATCGCCGTCGGCGGCTTCACCTTTGGGTTCGGTCTCGAACATGTCCATGTACTGGATCGCGTAGCTGGAGCCACACAGTTGCCCGGCCATGTTATGCAAGGTGCCTTTCTTGCCCATGCGCCCTGAGAGGTGCGTTTCGAATTCTCGTTTGGGAACACTGGCAAACTGCGGCAGTTTTTTTACTGATTCGGCGACGATCTTCGCCGTGCGCTGGGCGCCGTAGGGTGTCCAGTGTTGATCGCCACGGAAGTAGAAATCATGCGCCTGTTGCTCGTTGGTCAACGGCGACAAGTCCGGCACGGTGTAGCCCATTTTCGCGAAGCGGCCGAGCATTGCCTGATAGTTTTTAAGCGCCGTGTCGTAGTCGAACTTGTCGCGCTCGGAGGGGAACAGTTTGTTGCGATCCACCAGGCCACGAGTCGGCTGATAAACCACTACCAGCTCCACACCCTTGCTCTTGAACGCGTCGTGCAGTTCTTTCATCCGCGCGTAGCCTTCAGGCGTGGTGTCGAACTCGGTGCGTAAATCTTCCTTGGTGCGAAACAGCCAGTCACCCTGGGCCTGGACCAGCGTGGTGAAGTTTTGCTGATAGCGTGAGACGTAGTTTTTCTCGTCGTGCGCCTCTGGGCACAGGCTGCAGCAGGGTTCGGCCTTGAAGGTCGGTAGGGCTGCATCGTCCGCGTAGGCGTTACCCGCGGCGAACAGCGCTGCGGTCAGGCCCGAGAGGCTGAGAAACTTGATCAATTGAGCGTGCATAGAAATACCTTCCTCAGTCCCGCAAGTCTGTCTGACGTTCGACCGGGTCGATCAATACGGCTTTTTGTTGGCGCACCAGCAGGTCGAGGATTTCGTCCTGGCGCTCGCCCAGTATCCCGTTGAAGGTGATGCCACTGGATTTGGTCGGGGCCATCATCGACACCTTGTACAGCTCGACGCTGAGCGGTGAATCAATGGACAAAGGTCCCGAGCCATTGGAGGCCAACTCACCGCCGACCATGATCAGCGACACTTCGGCGTCGAACGGGTCGAGTTTGATGTCGCGATCGGTGTCGCTCAGATCCTTGATGTGGCCATAAACACCCATCAGGCCATTGCCGATGGCGAGGTTCTCGTACAGTTTGATGTTGGTGCTGTTGCGAACCCGGATGCCGTGACGCTTGTTGGCGAACACTCGGTTGCCCCACAGCAGGTTGTCGCCGCTTTCATACAGCGTGATGCCGTCGGTGTGGTTGCGGTAAATCTGGTTGTAGGCAACCAGGTTGTTCACGCTGTTACGGTCGAGCACGACGCCGGACAAGTGGTTGTCGTAGCTTTTGTTGTTGATGATGAAGCTGTCGTTCACCTCCCTGGAGACGATGATGCCGTGCTTCTTTTTGGTCCCGAAAACCGTGTTCTCGGCGATGATCAGCCCGTGCGAACGGTCATGCGGGTCAATGCCGTAAATGATGTTGTCACGGTAGGTGCTGCCCTTGACCACGAAGTTGCGGGTCTCATAGCAGTAGAAGCCGTACCACAGATCAGAGAACTCGGAATTGACGATCCAGCCGGTCGGGTCGGGGCGCTTCATCACGGCTTTCATGTTTGGCGTGTATTGGGAAATACTCACCCCGTACGATTTGCTGTTGTTGTAGCCCAGGCTCGCCATTTTGGTATTGACGATGTAGGTCTGGGTCCCGCCCCAGGACAGCAGGAACGGACGAAACTCCTTGGGAGTCTTGTAGACAGAAGGGCCGTTGGCCTTCTCGCTCCAACCCGTCACTTTGGTGTCGGTGATGAACAGCATGTTGTCGTTGACGACGAACGCGCCAGCCTCTTGGGACAGGCGCAGTTCCTGAGTTTTTTTGTCGACCTCCAGGATGCCTTTTTTGCCGACCACAATCGGCAGGCGTGCGATGAACACGCCAGGCGATGTCTCGCTCAGGTACTGGTTAGGCACCTTTTTGGCGAGGTCGCGAAGGTTGATGTAGCCGTCGTCGATGAAAATCGCCTGTGGTATGCCGTGCTGACGCGCGACCCACTCGGCCATCTTGTTATCGCCGCCGATGAATTCCTTGAGCGAGTCTTCCTGCATCATGCGCTTGATCGAGACCTTGCCCGGCTTGCTGCGCACGATCTTCTTTTCCACCGCTTGTGCGGTATAGCCCGACAGGTCAGGCAGCTTGGGCTTGTCCATCATCAGCGGCCCGGTAGGCGGGCTGCTGATGGTGTAGGTTTTCGCCTGCTGCAACTCTTTGACCACACCTGGCTTGGCGGCGTCTTTGTTGACCGCAGCCACGGGGGCTGCCGGGACGCTGTTGGCCATGGACGCAGTGCTCGCCAGTAGCAAGGCGCTGCCCAGCACGGCGCATTCGAGCAAGGCATGGGGCCATGCCCTGCTACGCAATCTGCTTGCTTGACTGTTCATTTCATTGCACTCCTTTCGCGGCTTGCATCAGAAGCGCCAGATGACGTCGACGATGGCGCGGTGCATGTATTCATCCACACCGTTGTGATACGCATCGCCGGGCTTGAACACGCCTGCGCGCAGACGCACCAGCGCCGAAGGCTCATCGAACGACTGGCTGACCGAGGCGGGCAGCAGGCCTTGTTTGAAATACTTGGTGACGACAAGGTCCAATTCCTGACCCAGGTCCTTGCGGCCGTCTTCGAGTGGCAGCGAGTCAAACGTGCCGGTGCTGACGCCGTCTGCATCAACGTTATCGCGAGCCGGATTCACCCCGGAGCCACCGATACCTGTGTGGCCATCGACGCGACGGAATTTGTGGTAGATCAGCGACGCGTCGTATTCGTCGCGCAGTTGCCAGGAGGCGAACAGCGAGCCGGATTCAACGTTGGCCATTTCGCCCTGGAACGCCTCACCGAAGCGGTGTACCCGTGAGCGGGTGCCGGTCCAGTTCGAGCGGTTGCTTTCCAGGCCGTTCTGTTCGTAGTTCTTGCTGGCGCGTGAATAGGCGCCGCCGACTTGCCACATTGGATCGAGACGAAAGCGCAGGCCCAGATCGCTGGCCCAGCCGTTGACGTTGCTTTTGTCTTTGGCGCCGGCCAGGTACTGATCGGTGGTGGCGTCGTAGGCTGCGCCGATCCGATCACGGTCGCCGTTGAGCCAGGTCACGCTGCCCCAATAGTTGATCGGGTTGGTGTTGCGGTAGTTGTAGGCGTCGCTGTTGGCTTGCAGACCGAGCCAGGTCAGATCGCCGGTTGAGGTTTTGTCCAGATTATCCAGCGCCTCGCACTGATGTTTCAGGCTGCCGTCGTCATGGCTGTAATGCCCGCGAATACCGGCCCAGTGACCGGGGGCCCATTGGTAGCTGACATCGCCGTAAAGGTGTTGACGGTCCTTGTCTTGCGGGTCCAGTTCGGTGAGGTCGGTGCGGTATTCGCTCAAGCGCTGAGCGGCGCCGACTTCTGCCTTGAGCAACGTGGTGTCGAAGGTCCAGTCCAGCGCTTCGATGTTGACGTCGTGCCACTGGCCGTCGTCATTGCGCAGGCGCTGGCGACCGAACTTGAGGATTTCGCCAGGGTAGGGCGTGAAGCCGCTGTAGCCGACCCAGAATTCCCGCAGCGCGGCATAGCTGTCCGAGACCTTGCGGCTGTCGGCGGTGCCGCGAGCGCGCTGGCCGGTCTGGCCGGTTTGGTTGTTGGTGGTTTCCTGTTGCAGCGGGTCGGTTTGGATGGTGTCGGTGGCAGTCACCACCTGGCCCATTGCGTAACCGCTCCAGTTACCCCATTGGCCGTACATCCAGGGGCGCAGGTCCAGGCCGATACCGTTAACGTCACCACCGCCTCGAGTGCCCAGGTCGCGGTCGTCTTCCATCTGGCCGGTAAGTTTTGCTTCAAGGCCGAAGTTCTTGTCTTCGGTGAGCGCTGCCAGTGTCGGGGTTGCCCACACCAGGGAAAACCCCAGGCCCAGGCCTGCAGCCATCAGTGAATTTAACTTCAGCTTCATAGAGGTGCATCCTCGCCGTCTTGTTCTGGTTGCAGGGCTTGCATGGCTAAAGCGTTCTGAGCGCTGGCACCACGGACCTGCTGTTCTTGTTGGAGAAGGCGTTGTGCTGTCGCACGCTTCTCCGGCGGCAATTGATCATTGAGTTGCGCGGCAAGGTCTTTGGCCTCAGGCGTGTCCTGAACCAGCGCCAACTGGCCGAATACCCAAGCATTCACAGGGTCTGGCTTGATGCCTTTGCCTTGCGAGAACAACTGCGCAATGGCGAAATCGGCGCTGGCCTGCCCCCCGCGAGCGGCGGTCAGCAACTGATCTACGGCTTTCTGCGGATCAGGGTTGCCCAGGTAGCCACGGCGATAAAGCTGGCCCAGGTAGTAGTGCGCGGACAGTTGAGTGGCGGCAGCTTTTTGCAGATGTTCCTGCGCCTTGTGCGCATCGGGCAGCACCATTTTGCCTTCGTAATACAGACGCCCCAGCAGCAGTTCGGCGCGCGGTTGATCGGCTGCGCGACCGTTGTCCAGGTATTCCATCATCTTGTCGACGTCACCCAGTTCGGGGTAGTCGTATAGCAGTTGCGCCAGGCTCACCCATGAAGCGGGGTAGGTGGGTGCGACTTTTTCCAGCAACTGCTGGGAGGTTTTCTCGTCAGGCTTGCCCAGTGTTGCGTCGGACAACACCCGCGCCACGCTGTCCACGCGTTGTGCGGTGACCGAGCCCAGGGCATACCCTTTTTGCATCTGATCAAGCAGTGCTGCTTGCTTGTCGGCTTCGCCGCGCTTCTGGTAGACGGTCGCCAGCTCGACGTAGCAGATGTCGGTGGTGTTGAGCGCCTGTTTGCAGATGCTCTCGACGTCTGCCAGATGCTGGTCGTAGGTGCCTTGGGTGCGATAGAGCAGCACCTGGGCCAGACCGGCCTCCGGGTAGCCTTGAGCGCGCCATTGGCTGATTTTCTGTTGCGCGTTGACGTTCGGGAAACTGTGCGGGTATTGCAGGTAAAGCATGGCCAGTGGGATCAGCGTGCCTTGTTCGCCATTGGCGAATGCCTGTTTCAACAGACCTTCAGCCTCGTGCTGCTCGGCTTCGGTCGAGTTCGGCTTGACCGCCAGCAACTTGCCCAGACGCGATTGCGCACGCGGCGAGGTGGAGGCAGCGGCGCGGTAAGTGGCCTCGGCCTGTTTGATCAGCTCTGGATCGCGGGTGCCCACCTGGATGTCGGCCAGGCCGACCTGTGCATCGCTATAGCCCAGGTCCGCCAGTTGCCGATAGTTTTGCTCCGCGACCGCGGTGTCCCCGCGCTTGAGGGCTTCGTTGGCCAGGCGTTGATCGGGCAGACCGGCGCAGCCGCTGATCCCCATCGCAATCGCCAGGCTCAATAACGTAGGGGCTGACAAGCTTCGTAGTGGGCTAGCCATATTTAGAGACCTGCGGCCGTGGCTTTATCGATCAGCCAGTTCAACGAAGGGCCACGGTCGCTGACGACTTCTACAGGGCGGCCAGCAAGGCTGCTGCTGATGGATTCGTCCGGCTTGATCTGTACGCGAATGTCCGAAGACAGATCCACTGGATTGAGACTGGTCGCGCTGACGATCTGACCACCACGAGTGCCTCCTTCGCCGGCCACCTGGAAGTTGACGCGAGCACCCGGTTGCACATCGGCGAACTGGCGATAGGTGAAGCGGGCGTCGACATTGGCAGCGACATTGCGCGGCGTCAGTTGGAAGATCACCTGGCCCTTGTTGGCGTATTGACCGTTAGCCACCAGTTGTTTGCCGACCACGCAATCGCATGGGCTGGTCAGGGTGCCGGCCAGTTGGCGACCGAACAGCTCTTCAATCTTGGCCGGTTGCATTTCGTCCGGATCAAGATTGCCTTTGAGCATGTCCAGCATGCTGGTGGTGAACGAAGCCAGTGGCGCGCCTTTTGCGACGTTGCCGTCGGCGCCCACCAGGCTGGTGACAGTGCCTTCACGGGGCATGGTCACGTCGGTGGTCGGTACGCTGACCAGACCTGCCGTCGAGTGGCTGACGAAGTACATGCCGTAGACCGACTTGAAGACAAAACCAAATGCCGCCAGTCCGACAATGAAAATACCGACGCTGAAGGTCACGGCGCGCATACGACCGAAAGCGGACATGCCGCTGCCGCCGTCTTTCACTTTGCGGGCCTTGGTGAAGTTGTCGCGCTGCAAGGTCGCCAGTACTTCACCCATGCTCACGATATCGCCGCTTAAGTGCGAGGTGATCAGGTGGCGCAGGGTGGCGATGTCCTGGGCTTCCAGGTGCTGGAACTGGCAGCCGACACGGCCGGTAGCCGAGTCGAGCGAGCGGACCTGCAACTCAACGTCCATTGCCAACCCGAGGTTGTCGATCAGAAATTGCAGACGACCTTTAATCACTTCACCCACGGCAGGGCGCAGGTTTGCGGGGGCAACGTAGCTCAGCCCTCCGGCGGAAAGGTCTTCCAGGCGTACCAGCGGGGCGTTAGGCTGCCCGTTGAGCAAGCGCAGTTTGGCGGGAATCTTGATCCGAGCATGTTGGCGCTGGGCTTCGGACTCATGGACGACATTCACATTCACGGCTGTATTCATGGCGGTAATTCCTGATTAATCGAGTTGATCCATTCGTTCGGTCACAGACCCGGTCAGACCATCGTCAGCAGCACGGCGACGAAGATGCTGCCAGCCGAAAACGTCATGGTCCGAGACGACCAGGTATTGAACCAACCCTGGAAACTGGCCATGTCGCGGCTGAGTTTGGTGTCCTGGCGCGTCCAGGACTGGCGATCAAGGCGGAAGAAAACGTAGATTTTCATCAGCGCCCCGACGATCTGGTTGTAATAGAGAATCATCGGATAAGCCGGTCCGATGGCATGCCCGGAGCAAGACAGCAACAACGTGAGAATGAAGCGGGTGATACCGATCCACAGCAGATAAACCATCAGGAACGCGATGCCGTACTTGAAGCTGGCGATCATCGCGACGGTCAGGCCCAGAAGGGAGGTCCACATCGACACGCGCTGATCGAACAGCACAATGCTGGTGAACAGGCCGAGGCGGCGTACGCCAAGACCCAAGGCGCGAGAGTTCTGGCGCAGGTTGTTGCCATACCAGCGATACATCAGTTTGCGGCTGGCCTTGAGAAAGCTCTTCTCAGGCGGGTGTTCAACCGTATTGATCGCAGCGTCCGGCACATAGAATGTGTCGTAGCCCAGGCGCATCAGGCTGAACCAACTGGACTTGTCATCGCCGGTCAGGAACTTGAAGCGGCCCAGGCGCCAATGCTGCAGCGAGTCGCTTTCTACGTCGGCGATGAAATCAGGGTTGGTGACCACCGTGGCGCGAAACACCGACATACGGCCTGTCATGGTCAGCACGCGCTTGGACAGCGCCATTGAGCACATGTTGATGTGGCGTTGGGCGAAACGCAGTTTGTGCCACTCGCTCATGATGTAACCACCGCGCACTTCGCAGAACTCGTTGGTGGTCAGTCCACCGACATTCTCAAATAGCTGGAACCACGGCACGGTCTTGCGCACGACGCCTTCGCTGAGCACAGTGTCGCCATCAATCACTGCCACGACGGCACGGTCGTCCGGCAGGTGACGCGAGATGGCGCGGAAACCAAAGGCCAGGCCATCACGCTTGCCGGTGCCGGCGATGCGCACGAAATCCAATTTGATGTGTTCCGGCGGGTTGTACTTGGCCCACAGGGACTTGACCAATAGTTCGTCGGACATTTCCACCAACGAGCACACAACCGTGGTCGGGAAACCGCACTCGATGGCCTCACGAATCACCGAGCTGTACACCTGCGCAGTGGTCAATGCGTCGATGCGAAAGCTGGTGACCATGAGGAACACATGGGACGGGTCTGCCGAGTGGCCGAGCTTGCGTACTTTGCGACGCAGGTGCGGGTAAACCACGTACAGAAACAACATGCCCCGCACAAAGTGCGTTGCGCCCATCGAGTAACGCCAGATACCGACGATCCCGATCAGGAAAATAAAGTCTTTGGACTGCGAGTCGAACAGGCTTGCCGGCAAAGCCATCGCGATGGCGGCCAGCAAACTTAGATAAAACAGCCAACCTGCGGCCTGGAGCAAGCCGTGCTTGAGCCTTTGCATAGTGTGTATCCGCATCGTGAACAACTGAGGACCGTTAGAGCGAGGCCGGGCGGCGTTCCGCTTGCGCGAATGAAGCGCCGCGGTGTGTCAAAGAAGCCCGCGTCGCGAGCTTCGCGGGCAAGCGGAACGCCCGCCCGACCTTGCTCCTACAGGTGCTTTACCAGCAAATACCTTCGGTTTGACCATTCTCTTCGGTCGCGCTGGTCATGAAGCCGACCAGGTCGACGACGCGCTTGCCAGCGGGCGCTTGATTGGCCAAGGCACGGAAGCGCTCGTCGCGGTTGCCGAGGATGATCACGTCCGAGTTGTCGATCACCGCGTCGAAGTCCGAATTGAGCAGGGACGACACGTGAGGGATTTTCGACTCGATGTAATCTTTGTTGGCTCCGTGAACACGGGCGTATTCAACGTTGCTGTCGTAGATGCTCAGGTCGAAGCCTTTGCCGATCAGCATCTCTGCCAGTTCCACCAGTGGGCTTTCACGCAGGTCGTCGGTGCCCGCCTTGAAGCTCAGACCCAGCAGCGCAACTTTGCGACTGTCGTGGGCGGCGACGATATCGAACGCGTTTTGCACTTGGGACACGTTGCTGCGCATCAGCGAGTTGAGCAAAGGCGCATCGACATCCAGCGAACTGGCGCGGTAGGTCAGGGCTCGAACATCCTTCGGCAGGCAGGAGCCACCGAACGCGAAACCTGGGCGCATGTAGTACTGCGACAGGTTCAGGGTTTTGTCCTGGCAAACCACTTCCATCACTTCACGACCATCAACGCCGACAGCCTTGGCGATGTTGCCGATTTCGTTGGCGAAGGTGACCTTGGTCGCGTGCCAGACGTTGCAGGTGTACTTGATCATTTCCGCGACGGCGATGTCCTTGCGGATAATCGGTGCGTCGAGTTCTTCGTACAGCGATTGCAGAACGTCGCCGGACGCTTTGTCGAACTCGCCGATCACAGTCATCGGAGGATGATCGTAGTCTTTGATCGCGGTGCTTTCGCGCAGGAATTCAGGGTTTACGGCAACACCGAAATCGATACCGGCTTTTTTGCCGGAGCAGTCTTCGAGGATCGGGATGACCACGTTGGCGACAGTACCTGGCAGTACGGTGCTGCGCACGACGATGGTGTGGCGGGAGGTCTTTTCACGCAGGATGAAACCGATTTCGCGGCAGACCGACTCTATGAAATCAAGCTCCAGATCGCCATTTTTCTTGCTTGGCGTGCCGACGCAGATCATCGACAAGTCAGTGGCTCGAATGGCTTCGGAAAAGTCCGTGGTACCGCGCAGTTTGCCGGTCTTGATACCCTGTTCCAGAAGCTCGCCGAGTCCCGGTTCAACGATAGGCGACTTGCCCTGGTTGATCAGATCGATCTTGGCGCTGGAAATATCCACACCCACAACATCATGACCACGCGCAGAGAGGCAACCAGCGCATACTGCGCCGACATAGCCCAAACCAAAGATGCTGATATGCATCGTAATCTCCTCGATTTTTACGCCATTAGTTGGCCGGATATAAATACTGTCATCAACTTTTGCGCGCTCGCTTACACAACACATTAATGTTGCTAAGCAAGTGCAGGCAGAATTTAAAAGTGAGAGCCTCAGACGAAGGCTAACGCAAATGTTACAGAATGCGGATGTCGAGTAGCCCATAAATATATATATGGGTTCTCGATCTGAGATATGGCATAGCACCCTTCTCGTCAGCCCTGAACTGCCTGTCGAGCAACGGGCTGGTCAGCCTGTCTTGCCCGTTTGGTGACTCAGGCCCCGGTATGGTGCTTGCCTGATGTACTTCAACTAGTTTGGTGCGTCGTCTCCCTATACGTAGCACATTGACCGATAGGTCTAACTTCGCTGACAACTTCCAGATCCGTCACGACTTCATGTAAGAGATATCTTACGTCGAGGACGAGAATTGTTACGGAATGTAGGAGCGCCATATTTCTAGATAAGTTCCGGGCCGCTCGTCCTCTTTTTGAGATTTTTTGGAATATAGGTTAGATATAAGGTGGTTGCAATGTGATGGCACTTTCCGTGAAGCCCTTAGTTATAAGGGAGTTGGGAGGCAACTATGGAAAAGTGCCACTACTCCAAAAAATCAATGCGCCATCATTAAAATAAGGTGTTAAATTTTTGAGAATTCAAGGCGAGGTGAAAAGTCGACTTATTATTGGCGCCAATAACCCGTCAAAAAACGTCTTTGTGCGATGAAGTTAGTATGGAAATTAAATGCGCGACAGCAATGCGTCGCGCCATTTGAATGCTGTCACTCGATCGAATGGTCTCGAAGAAAGACAAATTTGTCGGGTTTGGACTGTTCCGAGTTGAAGCGATACCCCTGCTCATCGAACTGTTTTAGGTCATTGGGATGGCTGATCCGCTGTGAAATAACAAAACGACTCATCATGCCGCGCGCCTTTTTGGCGTAAAAACTGATGATTTTGTACTGGCCGTTCTTCAGGTCGCGGAACTCGGTGTCGATTACGCGAGCGTTCAAGGCAGAACGTTTGATGGCCGAAAAGTACTCATTGGAGGCCAGGTTAAGCAGCACATCATCACCTTGTTCGGCCAATGCTTCATTGAGCCACTCGCTGATGCGTGTGCCCCAGAAAGCGTACAGATCCTTGCCGCGACTGTTGGCTAGCCGAGTGCCCATTTCCAGGCGATAAGGCTGCATCAGGTCCAACGGACGCAGCAGGCCATATAAGCCGGAAAGCATGCGCAGGTGTATTTGCGCGTAGTCAAGATCCGCCTCGCTTAGGGTTTCAGCCTGCAAGCCGGTGTACACGTCGCCTTTAAAGGCCAGCAATGCCTGCTTGGCGTTTTCAGGCGTGAAGGCCGGATTCCAACTGCCAAAGCGTGCAGCATTGAGGCCCGACAGCTTGTCTGACAGGTGCATCAATTGGCCGATTTGCGCTGGCGTCAGTTCCCGAAGCTGGGTAATGAGCTCCTGGGAGTGATCCAGATACTGCGGCTGCGTGAAACGGTGGGTGGTTGGCGGGGTTTCAAAATCGAGGGTTTTCGCTGGGGAAATCACCATCAGCATGCGGTCGTCTCCTTTAATCGTGGGGCGATTCTAGAGGTTGTGTGCCGGATTTTGTAGGCTCGAATTTATTCGCGAGACGGCCTGACTGACACACCGCCTAGAACCTCGCCAACAAGTTGGCCCTTTCGGATCTGTTGCCCTTATAGTGCGACGCTTGTTTCAGAGATCGATGATTGGGCTGGGGAGTCTTTGTTTTGCGCATAGCTTTGTTGATTGCAGCCTGCCTGCTTGGGCTCAATGTCCACGCCGCGCCTGTGGATGTCGCGACTCTCGACCGCAGCGTATGGCCTGAAGCGCTGATCACGCCGCAATTGTTCGATGTGGCCTCACGCGCCGAGATTCTCGGTTTTGCGCATCAGTTGCTGGAAAGCGAAAACCTTGAGCAAGGGCAACTCAGTGCTCGTCTTGGGCTGCGGCAGATCAATCTGGCCTCGGTGAATGTCATCCGCAATCGCTTGTGGGCGCGTCTTTTCGACAATTATCAGTTCGCTCAACAAAGCTGTGATCAGGATGCCTCGTTCTGCGTATTGGTGGACGACCTGCCCATGCTGCGTCAACGGGCGGCAGAGTTTCAGGTGGCGGACGACTCCTTTTACGCCAAGTGGGCCGCGCCTAGTGCTGCGTTCAATCAGCGTTACCTGAATGAGCTGTTGCACATGGCGGCCTTGTTTCCGGGCACCAGCAGTGAAATCGAACGCTACAACTCCGATGAGCTGAGCGGTGAAGAGATGCCTGATCGCACGTTCCTGCTCAATTTCGACAGCGGTCCGACCGTGGCTGATGGCGCCACCGATTGGCTGGCCGATTTCATGCGTCAGCAGAAGATCAACGCCACTTTTTATGTGCTTGGGAAATCGCTACAGGCGCGTCTGGATGCCAGTTCGCCTGTCGCTTTGCAGGCACTTTATAAACAACAGTGTGTGGGCGTGCAGGGCTGGGAGTATCGGTCTCATGCGCATTGGGTCGACTGGCAGGATTCCATCACGCGCAGCGTTGCCCTCGTTCGGCAGGTAGTGCCAGACAATGCCGTCCCGTTGTTCCGCCCGCCTTATGGTCATCGGCGCAACGACAGTGCCGAGTTTTTCCGTAGTCAGCAGTTGCGAGTGGCGCTCTGGAACATTGATTCCCAAGACAAGAGTGGCCAGTTGGATGCCGAACAAACCTCGCAGCGTGTGTTAACGCTGATGCTGCTCTGGCGCAAGGGCAACGTGGTTTTTCACGACACCCAAAGTATCGCGCAGCAAGCGGTGCCATGGCTGATGGCGAACACCGCGCAGTCCGGCGTGATCTGGGATGACTGTCATATTTATCCGCAGGAGCTGTCGGACGAATCCAGTTCTTCGTCGTCGGAAAACGACGAGGCGGATGAACAGGCACAGGAGTCGACAGAGGATACGTCAGAACAGGCTGAGAAGCCCGCAGAGCAAGGGGAGTAGAGCGAAATGGAGGCGTACGACAGGCGGATTTTCCGAGGAATTATCCCCGACCGGACTTCCGACTGTAAACGTGTGTGCCTCGTCCGCCAAGGGCTATTCGTCACGCTGTGAAATAAACTTCAAAAACCAGAAAAACACTTTTTTATGTCATCGGTTTTGCGGTATTACGACAACAGACCGCCGAACCCTGCAACACAGGTGGCGTCACCCAGACCCCACTTTGCGCATTTTTCTTCTGCCTCAAGGAGAAAGCCTCGGCGGCCTTTTCGTAGCGCAGCATCGTCGTGTACTGCGTTATCTGGCTTCTACAAAGGTGAGCGAGTATGGATGACCACGGACGCACCCCTTCCTCTAACCAGCCAATCCTCTATGTGCTCGATACCAACGTATTGATTCATGATCCAAATGCCCTGCTGAATTTCGAAGAACACCACGTCGCGATCCCCATGACGGTCCTGGAAGAACTGGACAAGCTCAAGGCCGGCAAACACTCGGTCGCTGCCGAATGCCGTCAGGCCATTCGGTTGATCGACAAGACACTCGGTGAAGCGACCCCGGAGGAGGTCGAACAAGGCGTACCGATAGACAGAGGCACCGGTATTTTCAAGGGTTATCTGTCGATCCTGATGAGCAAGCGTGAAGAGCCCAATAGCCTGCTACCCGAGCATCTGAACGACAACATCATCATCAACCAATTGATTGACCTGCACGCTCGTAAAACGGACTTGCGTATTGTGCTGGTCACCAAAGATATCAACATGCGCCTCAAGGCCCGTGCCTGCGGGATTGCGGCCGAGGACTACAGCACCGACCAATTGGTGGACGACGTTTCGCTGTTGTCCCGTGGTTATCAGAACATGACTGGCTCGTTCTGGGACCGCGTGAGCAAGGTCGAAACCCGTCAAGAGCGCGGCCGGACCTGGCATCGCGTGCAACTGACCGAAAGTTTGCCCCCCATGCACATGAACGAATTCATCATCGATGAACAAGGATTTGTCGGCTGGGTGAAAGGTATCAAGGCGGACGAGCTGTTGATTCTGGACATGCATCAGGAGCCGCTGTTGCATCAGGAGGCCTGGGGGCTCAAACCGCGGGATATTTATCAGGGGTTGGCGCTGTTCGCGTTGCTCGATCCGGATATCCACCTGGTCAACCTGTCCGGCGCTGCGGGTTCCGGTAAAACCATTCTGGCCCTGGCAGCTGCGATTGAGCAGACGATGGTCACCAAGCGTTATCGCCGCATCATTGCCACGCGCAGTGTGCAAGGGCTCGACCAAGAGATTGGTTTTTTGCCCGGTACAGAAGCGGAAAAAATGGAACCGTGGCTGGGCGCCATCACCGACAACCTGGAAGCGCTACACATGGATGACGAGAACACCCATGGCAGCGTCGATTACATCCTCAGCAAAGTGCCGTTACAGTTCAAATCCCTCAACTACATTCGAGGCCGCAGTTTCCAGCAAAGCCTGATCCTGATCGACGAATGCCAGAACCTCACCCCACACCAGATGAAGACCATCATTACGCGTGCGGGCGCTGGCTCCAAAGTGGTCTGCCTGGGGAACCTGGCACAGATCGATACCCCTTACCTGTCGGCCACCAGTTCTGGCCTGACCTACTTGACGGAGCGCTTCAAGGATTTCCCCAATGGCGTACACATCACCCTGCAAGGGGTGCCACGTTCGATTCTGGCGGAGTACGCGGAGAGCCATTTGTAAGCTAAGCCACATGCATCACCGTGGTGGCAGGTCCACTGCGGTGATGATCAACAACGCATAACCCCTGAGGGACATACAGCTTCTTTTGATCCGCGTTACAATCGCCGCTCCTGTCCTGGAGTACTGCTGTGCTGACTCACCTCGATTCCCAAGGTCGCGCCAATATGGTCGACGTCACCGAAAAAGCCGTGACGTCCCGTGAGGCCGTGGCGCAAGCACGCGTGCGCATGCTTCCTGCAACCCTGCAAATGATTGTTTCCGGCGGCCACCCGAAAGGTGATGTTTTTGCCGTCGCGCGCATTGCCGGTATTCAGGCCGCGAAGAAAACCAGTGACCTCATTCCGTTGTGCCATCCGCTGATGCTGACCAGCGTCAAGGTCGAACTCAGCGCAGAGGGCGAAGACGCCGTCCATATCATCGCTCGCTGCAAACTGTCCGGGCAGACAGGCGTGGAGATGGAAGCGCTGACCGCAGCCAGCGTCGCTGCGCTGACGATCTATGACATGTGCAAGGCGGTTGATCGTGGCATGGTCATCGAGAGCGTTCGTCTGTTGGAGAAGCTGGGCGGCAAAAGTGGTCACTTCATCGCTGACGAGCCGGTGGAGGTTAAATGAGCATTCAGGTGCAGTTTTTCGCCCGTTATCGGGAAACCCTCGGTATTGATGGCGAATGTCTGGAGGGGACGTTCTCCACCGTCAAGGCCGTGCGCGAGCATTTGCTTGGGCGCGGCGGAGCCTTTGAAGTGCTCGCTGAACAAAACATCATGTGCGCCCGCAATCAGGAGCTCTGCTCGTTGGATGAGCCCGTTGAGCCGGGCGATGAGGTGGCGTTCTTTCCGACCGTCACCGGAGGCTGAACATGGGCGTTCGAGTTCAGGCAACGGCTTTCGATCCGGGGGTTGAGGTCAACGCCATGCATGCCGCCAATGTCGGCGTCGGTGCTGTGGTGAGCTTCGTGGGTTATGTGCGGGACTTCAATGACGGTCGAGACGTGGCGGGGATGTTCCTTGAGCATTATCCGGGCATGACCGAAAAAGCCTTGGGCAAGATCATCGAACACGCGCAGCAACGCTGGCCGTTGCTCAAGCTTGAGGTCGTGCATCGGGTCGGCGCGCTGGAGCCTGGCGAGCCTATCGTGTTTGTCGGTGTCGCCAGCGCCCATCGCCAAGCCGCGTTCGAGGCTTGCGACTTCGTCATGGATTACCTGAAAACCCGCGCGCCGTTCTGGAAGAAGGAAAACACCCCAGAAGGCCCGCGCTGGGTGCAAGGGCGTGACAGCGATCAGGCGGCGGCCAGGCGTTGGGAGTGAGCCCGAGCACATCACTCGTTGAAGTCGACACTCTGCGCAAACAGGATCTTCCGAAAATAATTTCAACATGATATTTCTCAGGGAGTGAGCTTTTCCTGGGGCAACACAGCAATCGACGAGGCCGCCAGGTTGGCTTTGCTGGCGTACTTCTGATCGAACGACCCTAAAACCAAACCCTTTCATACGCTGCGGTTGCCGTGGCGCGAACCTTATTGATCAAAAAAATTTCGCCCCACCCCTATTGATGACGTGTACTCGGCAGATATAGCAATAGGCCATTAACTGTCCCGTGGGTTCGCGTGATAACTTGCGAGCCCTTTAACAGGCAACGTTTCAACATTTGAAAGTTATGGAGAGTGGGTGTGAAAAGACTGCAGCAGGTTTGGGTATCAGGGATGACCGCAGTGACACTGGCGCTGGTCGGTGGCTGTGCAACGGAGAGCTCCAGAGTCCTGCCGGTGGAGAAAGTCGAAAGCGCGACCTATGCCTACGCTGGCATTCGTACCCCCATCGCCGTAGGTAAGTTCGATAACCGCTCAAGCTACATGCGCGGGATTTTCTCCGATGGAGTTGATCGCCTCGGTGGCCAGGCCAAGACCATCTTGATTACTCACATGCAGCAAACCAATCGCTTCAGCGTATTGGACCGCGACAATATGGCTGAAATACAGCAAGAAGCGACGATCAAGGCGCAGGCCCAGCATCTCAAGGGCGCGGACTACGTGGTGACGGGTGATGTCACAGAGTTTGGCCGCAAAGAAGTCGGTGACCACCAGTTGTTCGGCCTGTTAGGGCGCGGCAAGACCCAGGTGGCGTACGCCAAGGTGGCGCTGAACATTGTCAACATCAGCACCTCCGAGGTGGTCTTTTCCAGTCAGGGCGCAGGCGAGTATCAGTTGTCGAACCGCGAGGTCATTGGCTTTGGGGGCACCGCCAGCTATGACTCAACGCTCAATGGCAAGGTACTCGACCTGGCGATGCGTGAAGCCGTCAATAACATGGTTCGTGCCATGGACAGCGGTGCATGGAAGCCAACTGCCAACTAATCGTTAAATGGAGTTTTGATTGTTATGGCTACGAAAACTGTTTCGTTGCGTGTAGTCGCAATGGTGGTAGCAGGCGCATGGTTGGCAGGTTGTGTACAGCAGCCGAAAACGCTGTATCAGTGGGGCAGCTATCAAACGCAGGTTTATGAGTACTTCAAGGGTGAATCCAAGGAAGCTCAGGTGGCTGGACTGGAAGAGGATTTGCAGAAAATCCGTTCTACCAACAGCAATCCGCCGCCCGGCTACCACGCTCAGTTAGGCATGCTGTACGGCAGTCTGGGGAAGGACGACCAGATGGTGCAGCAGTTTCGCACTGAAAAGGCACTGTTCCCCGAATCCGCGACATACATGGACTTTCTGCTCAAAAACACCCAGACAGGAGTCATCAAATGAGTGTGTGTATTGTTAAATGGGCAACTGGCCTGTTCGCGGTGGCCTTGCTTGCCGGTTGTGCGACGCCTAAAACAACAGTCGACTACTCCGCCTTCAAAGAGAGTAAGCCACGTTCGATCCTCGTGTTGCCTCCGGTGAACGAATCGCCAGACGTCAAGGCCACTTACAGTCTGTTGTCGCAGGTTACGTTCCCATTGGCGGAGGCCGGCTACTACGTATTACCCGTGGCGCTGGTGGATGAGACCTTCCGCAACAACGGGCTCACGGATGCGAATGACATCCAGGCGACTTCACCGGCCAAGTTGCGCGATATCTTTGGCGCCGATGCGGCGATGTACGTCACCGTGAAGCAGTACGGCACCAGCTACATCGTCATCAGCAGCCAGACCATTGTGACGGTCACAGCCAAACTGGTTGATCTGCGCACCGGCACCGCCTTGTGGACCGGTGCAGCGACAGCGTCGAGTGATGAGGGCGGTAACAACAGTGGTGGTGGCCTGGTCGGCATGCTGATCACCGCCGCAGTGAAACAGATCATCAACAGTGCGACGGATGCGAGCCACCCGATTGCCGGAGTCGCCAGTCAGCGTCTGCTGTCGGCGGGACGTCCTGCGGGGCTGTTGTATGGTCCACGATCACCGAAGTACGGCACCGACTGACCCCACCTGTGCCAAAAAAAGGATGTCCATGTGAGTGGCCATCCTTTTTGATTCAACGGTCTTTATTCAGTGACAACGTGTGTGTCACTCAGCCGCAGGCGCAACCTGTTCTGGCTTGTTGCGCACCACGGGCCGCAATAGATGGGTCGGTGGGGTCTCGCAACTGATCTTGCGTCCGAGCTTTTCTTCAATCGCCGGCAACTGATACGAGTCATCTTCCCCGGCAAAGCTGATCGACACGCCGTCAGCGCCCGCGCGACCTGTACGGCCGATACGGTGTACGTAGTCGTCCGGCACTTCCGGCAGGGTGAAGTTGATCACATGGCTGATGCCGTCGATGTGAATCCCACGCCCGGCGACGTCAGTGGCCACCAAGACTCGAATCTTGCCTTCGCGGAAGCCTTCCAGGGTCTTGATCCGTTTGTGCTGCGGGACATCGCCCGATAGCTGAGCGGCGTTGACGCCATCGCGCACCAGGCGCTCTTCGATGCGCCGCACTTCGTCCTTGCGGTTGGCGAACACCATTACCCGCTCCCAACCGTTGTCGGTCACCAGGTTGTACAGCAGCTTGTATTTGTCGGCGGCGGCAACGGCGTAGATATGCTGTTCGACGTTATCGCTGGCGACGTTTTGCGATTCGATTTCAACGATGGAAGGATCGGTCGTCCACTGCTTGGCCAGGTTCATCACGTCTTCGGTGAAGGTCGCCGAGAACAGCAAGGTTTGGCGCTCGCCCTTGTGCGGGGTCTGGCGAATGATCGAACGCACTTGCGGGATGAAGCCCATGTCGAGCATACGGTCGGCCTCGTCGAGGACCATCACCTCAACCATGTCCAGATGCACTTCACCGCGCTGGTTGAAGTCCAGCAAGCGGCCCGGTGTCGCCACCAGAATGTCGCAATGACGCGCTTCAAGCTGCTTGAGCTGTTTGTCGAAATCCATACCACCGACAAACGTCATGACGTTTAGGCCGGTGTACTTGGTCAGTAACTCGGCGTCTTTGGCGATCTGCACCACCAGCTCACGGGTTGGCGCGATGATCAGCGCACGGGGTTCGCCCATGTAGCGTTCTTTGGGTGGTGGCGTTTGCAGCAACTGGGTGATGATGGATATCAGGAACGCGGCAGTCTTGCCGGTTCCGGTCTGGGCGCGACCGATGGCATCTTTACCCTTGAGCGTGAAACCCAGAACGCCTGCCTGGATCGGCGTGCAATAAGGGAACCCCAGGTCATGAATGGCGTGCATCAGTTCCGGGGACAAATCGAAATCGTGAAAACGGGTTTTGCCTTCTTGCGGTTCGACCACGAAGTCTTCGAGTTTCCAAGGAATAACTGGCGGCTTCGGTGCGCGTTCTTGACGTGGACGTTCAGCCTTTACCTGTTGTGAGGCAGTGGCCTTATGAACGGTCTGTTGAGTCTCGATTGCCGAGGCGACAGGCCCTGCACTGCGTTCCCGCTGTGCGCCTTCGTTTGGGCTTTGGACTGCGGGGAGGGGAGCGACTGGGCTTGGCGCGAGCTGCTCAGCCTCGCTTTTTCCGAACATTTTTTTGAGTGCTTTGAGCACGGTCATCTCGTCAATTGATTAGGGAATGTACGCCGGGCAGTGTAAAGCAAGAAGTCGGCCCGGCGTAGTGCCATACCAAATCTGCTGCGCAATTGAAAGGAGCAAGTAGCTGCTTAGCGCAGCCGATCCCCGAGCCAGACACCTATGTCGGTAATTTCCTGCGGTAACACTTCGTGGCCCATTGGGTATTCCTGCCATGTCGCGGTGACGCCTTGCGCCTTCAAGTGCTCATAAGCGCTTCGTCCCATGGCATTTTGTACGACTTCATCGTGCTGCCCATGCAAGCAATACACCGCAATCTGTTGTTGACTGGGCGACAGCGTCATTTCGTCACTGAATGTGGGGGCGTAAGTGGACAGCGCGAGCACGCCACCCAGCGGGCCTTGCCAGCGCAGAAATGCAGCATGCAGCACCACCGCGCCACCTTGCGAGAAGCCCGCCAGGAAGATCCGCGCCGGGTCGATGCCGTCGTCGCGCTGCGCTTCAATCAGGTCAAGCACCCGTTGGGCCGAGGCTTCCAGTTGATCGCGGTCGATGGCGCGTGCCGGGCTCATGGCTTTAATGTCGTACCAACTGGGCATTTGGTAGCCACCATTTACAGTGACTGCCCGAGTGGGTGCTTGCGGCAGAACAAAACGAGTTGTCGGCAGCGAGCGCTGCAACGTCTCGGCAACGGGCATGAAATCGTAGCGGTCTGCACCCAGGCCGTGCAGCCAGATAACACAAGCATCTGCGGCCTTTTCGGGTTCCAGGATCAGGGGTTCGCTCATAGGTGCTCCAATTGTGTGCGAGGCGTCTGGCGTGGCGCTTCAAGGCGGTGCGGCCAGTTGTTCGATGGATGAAAGAAGATGTCGCAAGATTACAAGTTTAGTGCTTGACCTGTCGCTAATTTGACAATGCCACCATGGTGGTACGCGCTTTGCTACAAATCCATCGGAGTGAAAGCGCTCACCTCTGTCGGTAACACTAGCAGGTAACTGTATAGTGCCGACCGGGGCGGCAAGGAGCCCATTCGGGAGGGCTCCAGGCACGGTTCGTCTCAGACCCCAAGGGTCGGGGAACATCAGGGGGCTTCAGTCCGCAGGCCGAACATGACGCTCAAGGGCGGGTGACGAGAAGACCTCGCGCCGTTTTTTGAGTGTCGGTCTTGCGTCGCATGACCCAAAAATACGCCAGCACGGGTCATTAACGCCTCACAAGGGTGCGACGGGACTAAAGCTCCTTACACAACAAAGAGCAAACTGGAGGTTTGAATGAAGATGTTGAAATCCACCCTGGCTGTAGTGGCCGCCGCAGCAGTGCTCGGTGTCAGCAGTTTCGCTCAGGCGGGCGCGACACTGGATGCCATCCAAAAGAAAGGCTTCGTACAGTGCGGCGTCAGCGACGGCCTGCCAGGTTTCTCGGTGCCTGATGCCAGCGGCAAGATCGTTGGTATCGACGCAGACATCTGCCGCGCGGTTGCCGCTGCCGTTTTCGGTGACGCGACCAAAGTCAAATTCAGCCAACTGAACGCCAAAGAGCGTTTTACCGCGCTGCAATCCGGCGAAATCGACATTCTGTCGCGTAACACCACGTGGACCAGCTCCCGTGATGCAGGCATGGGGCTGGTGTTCCCAGGCTTTGTGACTTACTACGACGGTATTGGCTTTCTGGTTAACAACAAGCTGGGCGTCAAAAGTGCCAAGGAGCTGGACGGTGCAACCATCTGCATCCAGGCCGGTACCACCACTGAGCTGAACGTATCCGACTACTTCCGTGGCAACGGCCTGAAGTACACCCCGATCACATTCGATACCTCCGACGAAAGCGCCAAATCGCTGGAATCCGGCCGTTGCGACGTGCTGACTTCCGACAAGTCGCAGCTCTACGCACAGCGCTCCAAGCTGGCCTCGCCGAAGGACTATGTCGTTCTGCCTGAGACCATCTCCAAAGAACCTCTGGGGCCGGTTGTACGTCGCGGCGACGAAGAATGGGCCACCATCGTTCGTTGGGTTGGCTACGCTCTGCTCAATACCGAGGAAGCCGGTGTCACTTCGAAAAACGTCGAAGCCGAAGCCAAATCCACCAAGAACCCCGACGTAGCACGTCTGCTGGGTGCTGACGGTGATTACGGTCCACAACTGAAACTGCCTAAGGACTGGGTCGTCAAGATTGTTGCCCAAGTCGGTAACTATGGCGAAATCTTCGAGAGAAACCTGGGTAAATCCACACCTTTGGCCATTGACCGTGGTCAGAACGCTTTGTGGAACGCTGGCGGCATTCAATACGCACCACCCGTGCGCTGATTGACCTGCGCCCGGCCACCTGATCAGTGGCCGGGGGCTTCGTTCCATTTATTCCGGGGCAATTCATGCAAAATCAAATCAGCGCACCAAAGCAGAGGTTATCCCTCAGCGACCCGAAAGTGCGTGCGTGGCTATTTCAGATAATCACCGTTATCGCAGTAGTCTCGATGGGTTGGTATCTGTTCGATAACACGCAAACCAACCTTCAACACCGGGGTATCACCTCAGGTTTCGATTTCCTTCAAAACAGCGCCGGTTTCGGTATCGCGCAGCATCTGATTTCCTACACGGAATCGGATACCTACTCGCGCGTATTTCTGATCGGTCTGCTGAACACCCTTCTGGTGACCTTCATCGGTGTGATTCTGGCGACCTTGCTAGGGTTCGTCGTGGGTGTCGCCCGGTTGTCCAACAACTGGATTATCAACAAACTTGCCACTGTTTACGTGGAAGTCTTTCGCAACATCCCGCCGCTGCTGCAGATCCTGTTCTGGTATTTCGCAGTCTTTCTGACACTGCCGGGGCCGCGTGCGGCGCATGGTTTCGCCAACAGCTTCTTCCTCAGCAGCCGCGGCATCAACATGCCGGCGGCTATTGCCACGGATGCTTTCTGGCCGTTCGTGATCAGCATCGTCTTGGCGATTGTCGCGATCAAGTTGATGGCTAACTGGGCGAACAAGCGGTTCGAAGCCACTGGCGTGCCGTTTCATAAGTTCTGGGCCGGCCTTGCGCTATTTATCGTGATTCCGGCGCTTTGCGCGCTGATTTTCGGTGCCCCGGTGCATTGGGAAATGCCTGAGCTCAAGGGCTTCAACTTTGTCGGCGGCTGGGTATTGATCCCGGAACTGCTCGCATTGACCCTGGCATTGACGGTGTACACCGCAGCGTTCATCTCCGAGATCGTACGGTCCGGTATCACGTCGGTCAGCCACGGCCAAACCGAGGCTGCGCGTTCGTTGGGCCTGCGTCCCGGCCCGACATTGCGCAAAGTCATCATTCCGCAGGCCATGCGCGTGATCATTCCGCCGCTGACCAGCCAATACCTGAACCTGGCGAAGAACTCTTCGCTGGCAGCCGGTATCGGTTACCCGGAAATGGTTTCGTTGTTTGCCGGTACTGTGCTTAACCAGACGGGGCAGGCTATTGAAGTCATTGCCATCACCATGAGCGTGTACCTGGCGATCAGTATCAGCATTTCTCTGCTGATGAACTGGTACAACAAGCGCATTGCGCTGATCGAGCGGTGAGGAAACGCGCATGACATCTCATATTTTCAAACCTGATATGCCGCCGCCGAGCAAAGTCTTCGGCCCGGTGGCATGGATGCGGCAAAACCTGTTCTCCAACTGGTGGAACACGCTGCTGACGCTGTTCGCGATCTACCTGGTCTGGCTGGTCGTACCGCCGCTGCTGAGCTGGGCGATATTCGACGCCAACTGGGTTGGCACCACGCGCGAAGATTGCACCAAGGCTGGCGCTTGCTGGGTATTTATCGAGCAGCGTATTGGTCAGTTCATGTATGGCTACTACCCGGCCGAGCTGCGCTGGAGGGTCGATTTGACTGTCTGGCTGGCGATCATCGGTGTAGCGCCACTGTTCGTGAAAGCAATGCCGCGCAAGGCGACGTACGGTTTCAGCTTCCTGATCATTTACCCAATTGTCGCGTTCTTCCTGTTGCATGGCGATATCTTCGGTCTGACCCAGGTGGCAACCAGCCAGTGGGGCGGCCTGATGCTGACGCTGGTGATCGCCACGGTCGGTATTGCCGGCGCGCTACCACTGGGTGTGATTCTGGCGTTGGGGCGTCGTTCCGAGATGCCAGCGGTACGCGTGATATGCGTGACCTTCATTGAGTTCTGGCGTGGCGTTCCGTTGATCACTGTGTTGTTCATGTCTTCTGTGATGCTGCCGTTGTTCCTGCCCGAAGGCATGAACTTCGACAAGCTGCTACGGGCGTTGATCGGCGTGATTCTATTTCAGTCGGCCTACGTTGCTGAAGTGGTACGCGGCGGCATGCAGGCAATCCCGAAAGGGCAGTACGAAGCCGCTGCTGCGATGGGCTTGGGTTACTGGCGCCGGATGGGCCTGGTGATTCTGCCGCAAGCCCTGAAGTTGGTCATTCCGGGCCTGGTCAATACAGTGATTGCGTTGTTCAAGGACACAAGCCTTGTGATCATCATCGGCCTGTTCGACCTGCTCAATAGCGTCAAACAAGCTGCCGCCGACCCTAAATGGCTCGGTATGGCCACCGAAGGCTACGTCTTCGCGGCCTTGGTGTTCTGGATCTTCTGTTTCGGTATGTCCCGCTACTCCATGCACTTGGAGCGTAAGTTGGACACAGGCCACAAGCGTTAGGAGTTTTGCCATGAGTGAAGTTATCAGTAAGCCTCTGGGCGCCGAAGGCATGATCCGGATGGAAGGCGTCCATAAATGGTACGGCCAGTTCCACGTACTCAAAGACATCAACCTGAACGTGCGTCAGGGCGAGCGTATCGTTTTGTGCGGCCCATCGGGTTCGGGTAAGTCGACCACCATTCGCTGCCTCAACCGTCTGGAAGAGCACCAGCAAGGCAAGATCGTTGTTGATGGCACCGAGTTGACCTCGGACCTGAAGCAGATCGAAACCATCCGCCGTGAAGTCGGCATGGTGTTTCAGCACTTCAACCTGTTCCCGCACCTGACCATCTTGCAGAACTGCACCCTGGCGCCGATGTGGGTACGCAAGATGCCCAAGAAGAAAGCCGAAGAAATCGCCATGCACTACCTGGAGCGCGTGCGCATTCCGGAGCAGGCGCATAAATTCCCGGGCCAGCTTTCCGGTGGTCAGCAACAGCGCGTGGCGATTGCCCGGGCGCTGTGCATGAAACCGAAAATCATGCTGTTCGATGAGCCAACCTCGGCGCTCGACCCGGAAATGGTCAAGGAGGTGCTCGACACCATGGTCGGCTTGGCAGAAGAAGGCATGACCATGCTCTGCGTGACCCACGAAATGGGCTTCGCCCGCACCGTGGCCAACCGCGTGATCTTCATGGACAAAGGTGAAATCGTTGAACAAGCCGCGCCGAACGACTTCTTCGACAATCCGCAGAGTGATCGTACCAAGTTGTTCCTCAGTCAGATCCTGCATTGATTGGTTGATGGCAGCATAAGAAACCCGGACTCAGGTCCGGGTTTTTTTATGTATGTCTGGACGATGCAATTGTCTGTAGGGGACTCCCGCCGTCCAGGCGCCGTACTGTCGCGTAGCCCGGCTTGTACACGCAGATTCATTTGAGCCGTTACAGCTGTGGGGTTTCTTCCGGTGGCTTGGTCTTGTCTACGCCCGGCACATGCAGATTGCTTTCGGCGACCTGGCTACCTTCAAGCTGCGGCTGGGTTACCCATGTGAGGATGTCGTAATAGCGGCGGATGTTGGCGACGAAGCTCACTGGCTCGCCACCGCGGGCATAGCCGTAACGGGTTTTGCTGTACCACTGTTTCTGCGCCAGGCGCGGCAACATTTTTTTTACGTCGAGCCATTTATTTGGATTCAGGCCTTCGTTTTCCGCCAATTTACGTGCGTCGTCGAGATGTCCCGTGCCGATGTTGTAGGAAGCCAGCGCTAGCCATGTACGATCCGGCTCTTGAATTTTGTCATCAAGCTGATCCTTCACGTAGGCAAAGTATTTCGCTCCGCCTTGTATGCTTTGTTTCGCGTCCAGTCGGTTGACGACACCCATTGCCTGGGCAGTGCTTTGAGTCAGCATCATCATCCCGCGAACACCGGTTTTCGAGGTCACGGTTGGTTGCCATAACGATTCCTGATAACCGATGGCAGCCAGCAAGCGCCAGTCGACCTGTTCTTGCTTGGCCGACGCCTGAAAGTGTTTTTCGTACTTGGGCAGACGCTCTTGCAGGTGCTGGGCGAAGGTGTACGCGCCGACATAACCCAGCACATCCACATGGCCGTAATAGCGATCCTTGAGCCGCTGCAGCATGCCGTTTTTTTGCACTTTATCGAGAAACGCGTTGATCTCGTTCAGCAGGCTGTTGTCATCGCCCAGCGCCACCGCCCAACGTTGATCGCGGGCATCGCCCAGGTCGAAGGCGACACGCACGTTGGGGAAATACACCTGGTTCATTGCCAGTTCATTGGAGTCGACCAGGGTGAGGTCAATCTGGCCCTCGTCGACCATGCGCAACAGGTCAACGACTTCAACCTGATCAGATTCTTCGTACTGCAATTGCGGATATTTTACTTTTAGCGCCGCGAGTTGCTCGGCGTGGCTGCTGCCTTTGAGCACAAGTATGCGTTTGCCCACCAGATCACTGGGGTCGGTCGGGCGGTTTTGGCCGTTTCGGTAGATAACCTGTGGTGTCACTTGGAGGTAGGAATGCGAGAAACGCACCTGTTGCGCACGTCTGTCGGTGCTGATCAGGCCTGCGGCGGCGATCACCGGGCCGCCCGGTTTATTCATCTGATCGAACAGGTCGTCAAGGTTGTCAGCGGTCTCGATCTTCAGCTCTACGCCAAGGTCATCGGCAAAACGCTTCACCAGTTCGTACTCAAAACCGGTCTCACCATTGCGGTCCTGGAAATAAGTCGCCGGGCTGTTACGGGTGACAACGCGCAGAACACCATCCTCCTTGACTCGTTCAAGCGTGTTGGGTTTCTCAACACACGCACCGAGCAGCAGGAAGATTCCGGTTGCGATGAGCCACTTGGCACAGCGTGGGCGGAAATCTGATTGGGAAAACATCCACGCAGTATACGCAAAGCAGCCTGACCACCATATCTCGACAGCGGAGGTCGTGTCTGATAAGGCCGCCAGTTCGCGACCCGTTCACAAACCGCAGGGTGTCGCGCCGACGTTCGGGTGTGTTCGATGCAGTCGTTTCGGGTGCCGAAAGTGGCGGTTTACGCTAGAATGCACGGCCTCAAAGCACACCCCCTTCCCCGAGGCTGTCCCGACGATGTTGATCCTGCGTGGTGCTCCCGCCCTTTCTGCTTTCCGCCACAAGAAATTACTTGAGCAACTGAGCGATAAAGTTCCGGCTGTCAGTGGCCTGTACGCTGAGTTCGCCCACTTCGCTGAGGTTGCCGGCGTTCTGACCGAAGAAGAGCAGCAGGTCCTCGCCCGCCTCTTGAAATACGGCCCCAGCGTGCCGGTTCAAGAGCCACGCGGCCGTTTGTTTCTGGTGCTTCCGCGTTTTGGCACGATCTCGCCGTGGTCGAGCAAAGCCACCGATATCGCCCGCAACTGCGCCCTTACCAAGATCCAGCGCCTTGAGCGCGGCATTGCCTTTTATGTAGAAGGTCAATTCAGCGAAGCCGATGCACAACTGATCGCCGACAACCTGCACGACCGCATGACGCAACTGGTGTTGGGCACCCTGGAGCAGGCCGCAGGCTTGTTCAGCCATGCCGAACCCAAGCCGTTGACGGCTGTTGACGTGCTGGGTGGCGGTCGCGCCGCGCTGGAAAAAGCCAACGTTGAGTTGGGCCTCGCGCTGGCCGAAGACGAAATCGATTACCTGGTCACCAGCTTCAATACCCTCAAACGCAACCCGCACGACATCGAACTCATGATGTTCGCCCAGGCCAACTCTGAGCACTGCCGTCACAAGATCTTCAACGCCAGTTGGGACATCGACGGTCAGAGCCAGGAAAAAAGCCTGTTTGGCATGATCAAGAACACCTACGTCTTGCACAGCGAGGGCGTACTGTCGGCTTACAAGGACAACGCTTCGGTGATCGTCGGCAGCGTTGCCGGTCGTTTCTTCCCGAACGCTGAAACCCGCGAATACAGCGCCGTTCAGGAGCCGGTTCACATCCTGATGAAGGTCGAAACCCACAACCACCCGACCGCGATTGCGCCGTTTCCAGGTGCCGCAACTGGTTCCGGTGGTGAGATTCGTGACGAAGGCGCGACTGGCCGTGGCGCCAAACCCAAGGCGGGCCTGACGGGTTTTACCGTGTCCAACCTGAACATTCCGGGTTTTGTCCAGCCGTGGGAAAAGCCATACGGCAAGCCTGAGCGCATCGTGACGCCCCTGGACATCATGATCGAAGGCCCACTGGGCGGTGCGGCGTTCAACAACGAATTCGGTCGTCCGGCATTGACCGGCTATTTCCGTACCTTCGAGCAATCCATCGTGACCCCGCACGGCGAAGAAGTGCGCGGCTACCACAAGCCGATCATGCTGGCCGGTGGTTTGGGCAATATTCGCGAAGACCATGTGCAGAAAGGCGAAATCACCGTCGGTGCCAAGCTGATCGTGCTCGGTGGCCCGGCGATGTTGATTGGTCTGGGTGGTGGCGCGGCGTCCTCGATGGCCACTGGCACCAGTTCGGCAGATCTGGATTTTGCGTCCGTTCAGCGTGAAAACCCTGAAATGGAGCGTCGCTGCCAGGAAGTGATCGACCGCTGCTGGCAGTTGGGCGATCACAACCCGATTGCATTCATTCACGACGTGGGCGCTGGCGGTTTGTCCAATGCCTTCCCGGAACTGGTCAACGACGGTGGTCGCGGCGGGCGCTTCGAGCTGCGCAATGTGCCGAACGATGAGCCGGGCATGGCTCCGCTGGAAATCTGGAGCAACGAGTCCCAGGAGCGTTATGTGCTGGCGGTCAGCGCCGAGAATTTCGAGCGCTTCAAAGCCATCTGTGAGCGTGAGCGTTGCCCGTACGCAGTAGTGGGTGAAGCCACCCAAGAGCCACAATTGACCGTCACCGACAGCCACTTCGGTAACAGCCCTGTCGATATGCCGCTGGAGGTGTTGTTGGGCAAAGCCCCGCGCATGCACCGTTCGGCCACTCGTGAGGCCGAGCTGGGCGACGATTTCGACCCAAGCACGCTCGACATCGAAGAAAGCGTGCAGCGTGTGTTGTTTCACCCAGCCGTTGCCAGCAAAAGTTTCCTGATCACCATTGGCGACCGCAGCATCACGGGGCTGGTCAACCGCGATCAAATGGTTGGTCCGTGGCAGGTGCCGGTGGCTGACGTCGCTGTCACCGCGACCAGCTTTGACGTGTACACCGGCGAAGCGATGGCCATGGGCGAGCGCACGCCGCTGGCCTTGCTGGATGCTCCGGCATCCGGGCGCATGGCAATTGGCGAGACGCTGACCAACATCGCAGCCTCGCGTATTGGCAAGCTTTCCGACATCAAACTGTCGGCTAACTGGATGTCCGCTGCCGGTCACCCAGGTGAAGATGCGCGTCTGTACGACACTGTGAAAGCGGTTGGCATGGAGTTGTGCCCTGAGTTGGGCATCACCATTCCGGTGGGCAAGGACTCGATGTCCATGAAGACCCGCTGGAGCGACGAAGGCACCGAAAAAACCGTGACCTCGCCGCTGTCGTTGATCGTGACAGGCTTTGCGCCAGTCACCGATATTCGTGGCACGCTGACCCCGCAACTGCGCATGGACAAAGGCGTGACCGACTTGATCCTCATCGATCTTGGTCGTGGCCAGAATCGCATGGGCGCATCCATTCTCGCGCAGACCCACGGCAAGCTGGGCAAAGTGGCGCCGGACGTCGATGACGCAGAAGACCTCAAGGCCTTCTTCGCGGTGATCCAGGGCCTGAATGCCGACGGCCACCTGTTGGCGTACCACGACCGCTCCGACGGTGGTCTGCTGGTGTCTGCGCTGGAAATGGCCTTCGCCGGTCATTGCGGCTTGAACCTGCAACTGGACGGTCTGGCCGAAAACAAAGCCGAAATCGCCGCGATCCTGTTCAACGAAGAGTTGGGCGCCGTGATTCAGGTCCGTCAGGATGCAACCCCAGGCGTACTGGCGCAGTTCAGTGCTGCTGGCCTGGGCGGCGACTGCGTGGCGGTCATTGGCCAGCCGGTGAACAGCGACGACGTGCGCATTAATTACAACGGCGAGTCAGTGTTCACGGGGCAGCGTCGTTTGCTGCAGCGTCAGTGGGCGCAAACCAGCTACCAGATCCAGCGTCTGCGTGACAACGCGGAGTGCGCCGATCAGGAGTTCGATGCGTTGTTGGAAGAAGACAACCCAGGCCTGAGCGTCAAGCTCGGCTACGACGTCAACGACAACATTGCTGCGCCTTACATCAAGAAAGGCATTCGCCCACAGGTTGCCGTTCTGCGCGAGCAGGGCGTCAACGGCCAGGTCGAAATGGCGGCAGCGTTCGACCGGGCCGGCTTCGCCTCGGTTGACGTACACATGAGCGACATCCTCGCCGGTCGTGTCGACTTGAACGCGTTCAAAGGCCTGGTGGCCTGCGGCGGTTTCTCCTACGGCGATGTACTGGGCGCGGGTGAAGGTTGGGCCAAATCAGCGCTGTTCAACACCCGTGCGCGCGATGCGTTCCAGGCGTTTTTTGCACGCCAGGACAGCTTCGCCCTTGGCGTATGCAACGGTTGCCAGATGATGTCCAACCTGCGCGAACTGATCCCCGGCAGTGAGTTCTGGCCGCACTTTGTGCGCAACCGTTCCGAGCAGTTCGAAGCACGCGTGGCCATGGTGCAGATCCAGGAGTCGGCGTCGATCTTCCTGCAAGGCATGGCCGGTTCGCGCATGCCAATCGCCATTGCGCATGGTGAAGGGCACGCTGAATTCAAGAGCCCGGAATCGCTGCTGGAAACCGACGTGTCGGGCACCGTTGCGATGCGTTTTGTCGATAACCACGGCAAAGTCACCGAGAATTACCCGGCCAACCCGAACGGCTCGCCGCGCGGTATCACCGGCCTGACCACGCTCGACGGTCGCGTCACCATCATGATGCCGCACCCTGAGCGGGTGTTCCGCGCGGTCAACAACTCGTGGCATCCCGAGGAGTGGAGAGAAGACGGCGCGTGGCTGCGCATGTTCAGGAACGCTCGGGTTTGGGTTAACTGATAGCTGATGTACAAGCTCGCTTTCTTCGTCCCGCCGAGCCATGTGGAGCAGGTCAAGAGCGCTTTATTCGCTGCCGGTGCGGGGCGAATAGGGGCCTATGATTGCTGCGCATGGCAAGTGTTCGGTCAAGGCCAGTTCCGCCCAATGGATGGCAGCCAGCCATTCATTGGGCAGGCTGGCGAGATTGAGCAGGTGCAAGAGTGGAAGGTCGAGTTGGTCGTTGCCGATGAGTTGATTCAGCAGGCAGTGGCCGCGCTCAAGCACAGCCATCCCTACGAAACACCTGCTTATGACGTGTGGAAGCTGGAAGATTTCTAGCAACGCGGTGTGCCTGAGACACCGTCTCGCGAACAAGTTCACTCCTACAGCGGGTCTACTGCTGTGTTGAAAGCATCCGCCAATGGTCCGCAGTTCAATCTGTAGGAGCCAACTTGTTGGCGAGGCGACCAACGCGGTGTGCCTGAGACACCGTCTCGCGAACAAGTTCACTCCTACAGCGGGTCTACTGCTGTGCTGAAGATATCCGCCACTGGTCCGCCTAGACGGATGGTCCGCAGTTCAGTGCGCTCTGGCCCTGACCCGCCATGTAGAAGCCGGGCTTGCCCTAATGCCAGTCAGTTAAGCCACTTTTGAACGATTTTCACTTTTCGTCTGATGATGCGACCAACCCCTGGAGCGCCTCGCTCAACCCCTGCGCTTGGTCACCCACCAATACATGCCACGCTCCATTCCCCACATTTCGCACACCTTGGCATCCCAGCACATTCAGTTGATTGGCGGCGATGTGCTGTCCCTCTTTTAGCTGGACCCGCAAACGGGTCAGTGCCACGCATTCGACATGCGTGACACCGTTTCCGCCCAACGCTTTGAGCCACTGAGCTGCTTGTTTGGAATCGACTTGCGCAGCGCTCGCCAGCAAAGCGCCGTCAGCCTGTGGCGAAACACTGGTCGCATGGGGCAGGGCATTACGCAACTCGTCGGCAATGCTGTCCGCCATCGGACCGACCACCACCTGCAAACTGCCCGCATTGCCCGGCCGGACAACGGCCATCGCGCCCAGCGCTTTGAGTGCTGCGTCATCGGCCTTGTTGCGATCTGCCAGTTGCAAACGCAAGCGCGTGGTACATGCGTCGATGCTCAACAGGTTCTCGGCACCGCCCAAGGCTGAGATATAAGCGCTGGCACGGTCACTTCGCGAGACCTGGGCCACATTAACCACAACCTGTTCACGCCCCGGCGTCTTCAGGTTCAGACGCCGGATGCACTGATCGAACACCACGTAATACACCGCGAAATACACCAGCCCCACGGGAAAGATCATCCAGCCATTGGTGGACTTGCCCCAACCCAGCGCCATGTCGATAGCCCCGCCGGAGAAGGTAAAGCCCAGGCGAATGTTCAGCATGTCGGTCAGCGCCATGGACAAACCGGTCAGCAGGGCGTGAATCACATACAGCAGCGGCGCGAGGAACATGAAGGCGAACTCAATCGGCTCGGTCACGCCGGTGAGGAACGAAGTCAGGGCCATGGACAGCAGTACGCCACCAATCAGCTTGCGCTGGCCCGGCAATGCATTGCGGTACATCGCCAGACAGGCTGCTGGCAAACCGAACAGCATCACCGGAAACATACCTGTCATGAACTGCCCGGCCTTTGGGTCGCCAGCGAAGTAACGGGCCAGATCACCCGTGACCACGCGCCCGGTTTGCAGGTCGGTAAAGCTGCCGAACACGAACCACACCAGGTTATTAAGGATGTGGTGCAGCCCGGTAACGATCAAAATCCGGTTCATCACGCCAAAGAAGAATGCGCCAATGCTGCCGCTTTCCATCATCAACTGGCCCAGGCTATTAATACTGTGCTGGATCGCTGGCCAGATCACCCCGAAGATCAGCCCAAGCAGGACTGCCGACAGGCCGGTGGCGATGGGCACGAAACGTCGTCCGCCAAAAAATGCCAGATACGCCGGCAGGGCGATGTCCTTGAAGCGGTTGTACAGTCCGCCGGCCAGCAGGCCGCTGATGATCCCGGCCAGCATGCCCATGTCGATGTGCGGATCGAGCACCTTAAGCGTTGCAGTCATCACCAGATAGCCGATGGCGCCCGCCAGCCCCGCCGTACCATTGTTGTCACGGGCGAAACCTACTGAAATGCCAATGGCAAAGATCAGCGCCAGGTTACTGAAAATGGCGTTGCCCGCCGCATGGATGACCGCGATATTAAGCAGGTCGGTATCGCCCAGGCGCAGCAGCAACCCGGCGATGGGCAGGATCGCGATGGGCAGCATCAATGCGCGGCCAAGGCGCTGTAAGCCCTCAATGAAATATTGATACACGGCATCTCTCCTTGATTATTGTTGTGGGAAATTGCCCTAGCGGGCCAATGCAGACGAATGGAATGTCGCGCAGGCTTCGCGCACGGCCTGGGCACTGCTCAGGTTGAGCAGGCGCTGGGCCAGGGCTGCGCATTCACGTGTGTCCAACTGACGCACCAGCGCTTTGATCTCGGCAATTTGCGGCGGGCTGACTGACAATTCGCGAACCCCAAGCCCGATCAGCGCAGCGGTGGCGAGCGGCTCAGAAGCAAGAGCACCGCAGACGCCCACCCAACATGATTTACCCGAAGCGCCCGCACAGGTCATGGCGATCAGCCGCAGCAGCGCCGGATGCAGCGCATCGACACGCCCGGCCAGCCCTGCGTGATCACGGTCCATCGCCAAGGTGTATTGCGACAAATCGTTGGTGCCGATGGACAGGAAGTCCGCATGCTCGGCCAGTTGTTCAGCCATCAGCGCCGCTGACGGCACTTCAATCATCACGCCCAGTTTCGGACGTTCGGTAATCCCCATGTCTGACGCCAGTTCATCCAACCGTTGGCGTACCGCGAGGAGTTCGCTGACTTCACTGACCATCGGCAACAGGATTCGACAACGACTCAACGGCTTGACTCGTAGCAGCGCGCGTAACTGTTGATCGAGCAACTCAGGGCGCGCCTGACCCAAGCGGATACCGCGCAACCCCAGCACCGGGTTGGCCTCAAACGGCAGCGGCAAATACTCCAACTGCTTGTCGCCGCCGATGTCGATGGTGCGAATGATCACCGGTTTAGCACCCATTGCGTCGAGCACCGATTGGTATGCGGCTAGCTGTTGGTCTTCGGTTGGCGCCGTACGCCGATCAATAAACAGAAACTCAGTACGCAGCAGGCCGACACCGTCCGCACCCATCGCCTGAGCCTGTCGCGCATCAGCGTCAGAGGCGACATTGGCGGCAATGTCGAGGGTGACATCGTCAACCGTTGTTGCAGGTAGATGTGCCTGTTGCTGGAGTCGGTTGTGCTGCTCCAGGTGCTGTGTTTGAAACGTCGCGACCTGCTCCAGGCGCGCTTGATCCGGCTTCAATTCAAGGCGCCCGCTGTTTGCATCCAGCACCACTACCTGGCCTGCCAACTGATCAATCGATGCAAGCAGCGACGAGCCCAATGCCACCACGCAAGGCAAGCCTTTGCCGCGAGCGAGAATCGCCACATGGGAGGTTGCGCCACCTTCAGCCATGCACAACCCAGCGACGTTGTGGTCACTCAACAGCATCAGGTCCGAAGGGGTCAGTTCGTGAGCGATGACGATGGCCTGGGGAGGGATGTCGAGCGCTCGGTCCGCGCCAAGCAGTACACGCAATACTCGCTGGCGCAGGTCGCGCAGGTCATTGGCGCGTTCAGCCAATAAGGCATTGTCGAGGGCCTGGAGTTTGTCGCATTGGGCAAGCAGCGACTGACTCCACGCATGGCCTGCCGAACGGCCCTGCTCGATAGCGGCATGCGCGGCGTCCAGCAGGGCCGGGTCATCCAGCATCGCCAGATGCGTAGCGAAGATGGCGGCGGCTTGCGGGTCCGCAGTGGGGCGCGATTGTTGCAGCGTGACGCTAATGTGCAGGCGGACTTGATCCAGCGCGTTGTTGAGAAGTGAGCGTTGTTCGCTGGGCGAATGATTGCCAGGGTCTTGCTCAAGTTCAATTGTGTCGAGCCTGAACAATGGACCGCAGGCTAAGCCTGGTGACGCTGATATGCCCTGCAATAGGCCGTTTTCAACGTCAACGTAGGGTGTTGCTTTCGGTAGGGACGAAGACTGCCGAGGGTAAGGCGCTTCATGGGGGATGGGCGTCGATAGCGCTTTCAGCAACGCTTGCAGCGCAACTTCGCTGTCGTGACCAACGCAGATCACTTGTACTTCGTCGTGCTCGGCGACGCCAAGGCCCATGATGCCGGTCAGGCTGTCAGTGGAGGCACTTGCTCCTGCGAAATGCAGCTCGGCGCGGCTGGTAAATTGCCTGGCTGTCTGGCGTACCAGCGCCGCAGGTCGTGCATGCAAACCGCCGTTATGGGCGACACGAATACTGCCGCGTGACGGCTGGGCGAGTGCGTCGTTTGCGGTTTCGGTCCTGGCCGGGGCGGCGAGGGCCGTGATGTGTAAAAACGGATCGCCGACCTTGACCGATTTCAGGTGGGCGATGGGCGTCAGCTTGAATCCTTCGCCATTGAGCAGGATCACTGCACTGATCAGGCTGCGGCTGTGTCGCGCCACTTTGTCCAGATCAAAACGCAGCAGTGGCTGGCCTTCGGCGACGCTTTGTCCTTCGGTGACCAGTGCTTTAAATCCGTCGCCGTTGAGGACCATGCTGTCGATGCCGATGTGCATCAGCCATTCGGCACCGTTTTCGGCGCGCAAGGTCAGGGCATGGCCGGTGCGCGCGATATTGGCGATTACTCCGGCGCACGGTGCGTGCAAGCAATCGTCGAGGGGGTCGATGGCAAGGCCGTCGCCTATCGTGCCACTGGCCAATACCGGATCTGGCACCTGTGCCAGGGTGATGACGGGACCACTGAGTGGGGCGCTGAGGGTCATTTCTTTGTTGTTATGCATGACGTCGTCCTTGTGCCGTGTTTTGAATCAGTGGGTCCGGGTGATTTTGCTCAGATGGCGGGGTTGGTCCGGGTCCAGGCCGCGTGCGTGTGCAAGCTCGGCGGCCATGACGTAAAAACTCTGAATGGCGAGGATCGGATCAAGCGCGGGGTGATCGGCGCAGTTCAACGTCAGGTCACGTTCGGCGATGTCTGCGGGCGCTGCCAGCAAGACCCGTGCGCCACGCTCGCGCATGTCAGTGGCCAGTTTCAACAGGCCGTTCTGCTCAGCGCCGCGAGGGGCAAACACCAGCATTGGGTAATGCTCGTCGATCAGCGCCATGGGGCCGTGACGCACTTCGGCGCTGCTGAAGGCTTCTGCTTGTATCGCGCAGGTTTCCTTGAACTTCAGTGCCGCTTCCTGAGCGATGGCAAAGCCCAGGCCACGGCCGATGACCATCAAGCGCTGGCAATCCTTGAGTGCATTGATTGCAGGGGACCAGTCCTGGCGCGCCGCTTCGCGCAAGCGTTCAGGCAAGGTTTGGCCCGCAGCCAACAAGTCGGCATCTTGCGTCCAGTGAGCCAGCAACCGGGCGCTGGCGCTCAAGGTCGCGATAAAGCTTTTGGTCGCCGCGATGCTGAGTTCAGCGCCGGCATTCAACGGCAGCAGGTATTCACAGGCTCGTTCGAGGGGCGATCTTTCGGCGTTGACCATCGCCACCGTCAATGCACCGCCCGCGCGCAGGGATTTGAGGCTGTCGACCAGGTCCGGGCTTTGTCCTGACTGCGAGAAGGCAACAGCGAGTTGGTTCTTTACCTGCATGGGCGAGCTGTGCAGCGTGACAACCGACATCGGCAACGAGGCGACGGGGACGCCGATCAATTGCATGGTCAGATAGGCGAAATAGCTGGCGGCGTGATCGGAGCTGCCGCGTGCCACCGTCAGCACCACGTGAGGTGCTAACTGACGCAAGTGTTTGGCCAGTGACATTAAGTGTGGCTCGGTCAGCGTCAATTGACGCTGCACCGCGTCGCCTGAAGCCAGGGCTTCATCAAGCATTTTTGGGTTCAATGGTTTCTCCTTCAACCATGACAGCATGGAGTTTCAGATCGCGATCAAGGAATACGGCGTCGGCCCAGCTGCCATTGTGCAGACGACCACGGTCTGCAAGACCGAGATAATCCGCAGGAAATTGCGACAGGCGTTGTGAGGCTTCTGCCAGGGGTAAGCCGATTTTCACCAGATTGCGCAGCGCTTGATCCATCGTCAGCGTGCTGCCTGCAAGAGTCCCGTCGGCCAGGCGCACGCCGCCCAGGCATTTGGTCACGGTGTGGCTGCCCAGCTTGTATTCACCGTCCGGCATGCCGGTTGCAGCGGTGGAGTCGGTGACGCAGTACAGGCAGGGAATCGAGCGCAGGGCCACGCGAATCGCGCCGGGATGCACATGCAGAAGGTCGGGAATCAGTTCGGCGTATTGCGCATGGGCCAGTGCCGCGCCGACGATACCGGGCTCTCGGTGATGCAGCGGGCTCATGGCGTTGTACAGGTGAGTAAAACTGCTGGCGCCTGCTTGCAGCGCTTTGACGCCTTCCTCGTAACTGCCCAGGGTGTGGCCGATTTGCAGGCGTATGCCGCGTTCGGATAACGCTCGGATCAATTCAAAATGCCCGGCGATTTCAGGGGCCATGGTGATGACTTTGATCGGCGCCAGGCTCAGGTAGTGTTCGACTTCGCTCAGCAACGCGGTGTGTGCGTGATTGGGCTGGGCGCCGAGTTTTCCGGGATTGATGTAGGGGCCTTCCAGATGCACGCCGAGTACACGGGCAGTTTTGGGCTTGCGGGTTTGGCAATACACGTCGAGTTGGCTCAGGACTTGCTCGATCTCATCGGCTGGCGCAGTCATGGTGGTTGCCAGCATCGAGGTGGTGCCGAACCGCAAGTGCGTGCGGGCGATGGTCTCGAAACCGTCCGTGCCCTGCATGATGTCGCTGCCGCCACCGCCATGCACATGCAGGTCGATGAAACCGGGCATGACATAAGGCAGATCGTTGGTGTGCGGGTCGCAGGGCCTACCGTGAATACCTGTCACGCGACCGCCACTGTGTTCAAGGTGGCCGCGAACCCAGCCGGTGCTCGTGAGAATGTTGTGTTCGCGCATGCAGACTCCGTTTTTTGAGGCGACCTGGCTTAGCGACGCAGTTCGGCGACAAAGTCGTAATAGTCGTCGCGGCAATAGGTGTCGGTCAGTTCGATGGGGGTGTTGTCGGCCAGATAGCCGATCCGCGTCATCAACAGCATCGCAGTGCCGGTTTCGATGCCTACCTGTTCGGCCATCTCTGCCGAGGCATTGATCGCGCGGATGTGTTGCAGTGCGCGAACGACAGGGCGGCCAATGGTTTCCAGATACGCGTAAAGCGAATCGCCAATGGCTTGGGGGTCTGGCAATAACGCAGTGGGCAGGGTGCTCAGCTCCACCGCCATGACGATGCCGTCGGCTTTGCGTAGACGCTTCAGGCGCACGACTTTTTCGGTCGGTGACAGGCTCAGGCGAATCAGTTGTTCATGCGTCGGCAGAGCAATGTCGTGCTCCAGCCATTGCGAGCTGGGAGTGAAACCCTTGAGGCGGAGCATTTCGCTAAAGCTGGATAAGCGCGAAAGTGGCTGTTCAAGGCGCGGGGTGATAAACGTGCCGGAGCCTTGGTTGCGCCGAATCAGGCCTTGTTCAAGCAGGATTTCCAGGGCTTTACGCGCTGTCACGCGGGAGATGTTCAGCGTTTCGCTCAGGCTGCGCTCCGAGGGTAGCGCCTGCTCGGCCTTCCATTGACCCGCATGAATAGCCGCTTCCAGGTTGCGTGCCAATTGCAGATAAAGCGGCGTTGGTTGGCTGTCGTCAGGGCGCAGGGACAGGATCGAGTGCATGTACGGTTCCCGCAGTGGCTTGGTGTTGTTTTCGGATAATGACCCGAAAACTAATACCACTTAGATACCACGTCAAGGCGGTGAGCTGGTTTTGTTGTCACCAGGTTGTGACAGGGCTCGCCTATTCAGTAGGCGCTGCCCTGTTTGATGCGCGACAGCGCGGTCTCTGGACGACGAGGGGGCTCCTATGGCAAGCGAGGGGCTTGGTTTCGTTTGGAGTGGTATTTAACTGGTTCGGCTACGGCCGAATCTCGATCATGGTCCCATCCTTCACCAGGTCCCAGACCTCACGGATATCGCTGTTTCTCATGGCGATGCAGCCGTTGGTCCAGTCCAGGGTCTGGAAATACCACTCTGGGTATTCCTCATCCACCGGAGTGCCGTGGATCATGATCATGCTGCCGGGATTCACACCTTCGCGGCGGGCGCGGGCGGAGTCGGAGAGGTTGGGGTAGGAAATATGCATCGCCAGGTTGTAGCTATCACTGGTCTTGCGCCAGTCCAGCCAGTAAAAACCTTCCGGGGTGCGTTGATCGCCTTCCTGCAGCTTCGTGCCTTTGGGCACCTTGCCCAGCGAAATACGATAGGTCTTGAGCGCTTCACCCTTGCTGATCAGCTGCAACTGATGCGCAGACTTGAGCACCAGCACTTTATCGATTATGCGATCAGCGATGTTCTGGGTGTTGACGACCTTGTCGCCAATGAATTTTTGTTCACTGCCTTTGGGCACGATGGTCTGGGTGAACGACGCTTGCGACAGCGAAACGAACGACAGACAGAAAACGGCAAGCAACCAACGCATCGAAACGGTATCCCTGAAGACTGCGCGTGTTCGCGCGTCGGTCATCTGATCAAGTGGTTTTTAATGGACGCGACGCTGGCAGGCAATCGGTATGAACCGGAAAATCCCCGGCCCGCCGGTCGATGAAGAAGCATTCTAGGGTACGTCTGACTGTGTGGAAAGCCAGCTCGCCCCACGGAATGTCGGCTTCTTCGAATAGCTGCACTTCAAGGCTTTCCACGCCTGCGGCAAAGTCCAGGCTTGCTAGTTCTGCGCGATAGAATACGTGGACCTGGCTGATGTGTGGAACGTCTATCAGCATGTACAAATGCACGTTACGCAGCGTTGCACAGGCTTCTTCGACAGTTTCCCTGCGAGCCGCCTGTTCGATGCTTTCGCCGTTCTCCATGAAACCCGCTGGCAGCGTCCAATATCCCAGGCGTGGTTCGATGGCGCGCCGACACAGCAATACCTTGCCTTCCCACACCGGCAGACAGCCCGCCACGATATTGGGGTTCTGGTAATGAATGGTATGGCAGTGCTCGCACACATAACGTAGGCGGCTATCGCCTGCGGGAATACGCTGGATGACCTGTTCGCCGCACTGGCTGCAGAATTTCATGATCGAACCGCATGACTGAAGGCAGGGGCTATCTTGGCGTGCGCTGTGGGTTGTCGGCAAGCGGCATAAGCCTGCAACAGGTCCCGGGGCTTGGGCAGGTCGCGGCTTTGGTGCATGATGCTGGGTAGGCAATAGATCGAGACATCCCATGCTGGACGAGTTACTTCGCCGAATTGGCAGCTACACACCAGGCACGCTGGAGACTGACGCACGCTTCCCCGAGGCGGCTGTGCTGTTGCCCATCACACGCAGTGACGAACCCGAACTGGTTCTGACCCTGCGCGCCAGCGGCTTATCGACCCATGGTGGCGAAGTAGCCTTTCCGGGAGGGCGTCGAGACCCTGAAGATCGCGACCTGGTGTTCACCGCGTTGCGCGAAGCCGAAGAGGAGATAGGCTTGCCGCCTGGCCTTGTGGAAGTGATCGGGCCGCTGAGTCCATTGATTTCCAAGCACGGGATCAAGGTGACGCCTTATGTCGGAATCATCCCCGATTTCGTCGAATATCGCCCCAATGATGGCGAGATCGCCGCTGTGTTCAGCGTACCTCTGGAGTTTTTTCGCCAGGACGCCCGCGAGCATACGCATCGCATCGACTACCAAGGCCGCAGTTGGTATGTGCCAAGTTACCGCTTCGGCGAGTACAAAATCTGGGGGCTGACCGCGATCATGATCGTCGAACTGATGAACGTGCTCTACGACAGCAACATCAGCCTGAATCATCCGCCTCAACGTTCCTCTATCGAGATTCTTAAGTCCTGAAACATCCTTTCATTCACGTCAGAGCTACACGCTCGCCAGCAGCCATAGCGCCATCAAGCGTTGCGCCATGAGGACAATAAAATGAAATACCGCCTGGGGGATTCCCGTGTTCAAACCCACCCACAAAGCTGGGTCGCGCCCACCGCAACACTCATCGGCAAGGTCAGGCTGGAAGCCAACGCCAGCGTGTGGTTTGGCGCGGTGTTACGTGGCGACAATGAGTTGATCCACATTGGTGAAAACAGCAACGTGCAGGATGGCACCGTGATGCACACCGACATGGGCTCGCCGCTGAACATCGGCAAGAACGTCACCATCGGTCACAACGTCATGCTGCATGGCTGTACGGTGGACGACAACACGCTGATTGGCATCAATTCGGTGATCCTCAACGGTGCCAGGATCGGCAAGTACTGCATCATCGGCGCCAATTCGCTGATCGGCGAAGGCAAGGTGATTCCGGATGGTTCGTTGGTCATGGGTTCTCCGGGCAAGGTGGTGCGCGAGCTGACTGACGTACAAAAGAAGATGCTTGAGGCCAGCGCCGCGCATTACGTGCTAAACGCCCAGCGCTATGCGCGGGACCTGGCGCCGCAGGAAGAGTGATGAGCGTCGATGCCACTGTTCCTGAAAAGCCTGTTCGTTCGCCGTGCGTGAACATCTGCGCGTTGGATGATCAGGATATTTGCCTCGGCTGCCAGCGCACCGTTGCAGAGATTATCGGCTGGAGCCGCATGGACAATGCCGCGCGGCGTGTGGTGTTGGGGCTGTGTCATCAAAGGGCAAGGGCGAGCGGGGTGGTCTGGACGCTGGGCGTGAAATCCTGAGTATCCCTACCGTCCGAGAAGGCGTTGGTTCTGACAATCCAGCCCTGCTGTCCTGCTAACATTGCCCACCTTTCCTGCGGACCTCACAGCCCATGCTCTTCCTGATCACCTACATCGGCAGTGTCGTGCTGATCAATTTCGCTTTTTCTACCGCGCCGGACCTGGACATCATTTGGTCGGCGTGGGGCGGGTTGGTGTTTGTGTTGCGGGACATGGTGCAAACTCGTTACGGCCACGGTGCAATCTTCGCCATGCTGGCGGCGCTGGCGCTGTCTTACATCACGTCCGATCCGACCATCGCCCTTGCCAGCGCCACTGCGTTCGCGGTGTCCGAATGCATCGACTGGCTGGTCTTCACTGTCACCAAACGCCCGCTGCATGATCGTTTGTGGCTCAGTTCGGCCCTGAGCATTCCGCTGGATACCTTCATTTTTTTCGGCATGATCGACGCCCTGACCCCACCTGTGATCCTCACTGCGCTAGGCTCAAAGTTCGCTGGCGTGACTGCGGTCTGGTTGGCCATGGCCTGGCGGGCGCGGAAAAACGCCTGCCCGAACTGAGTGACGAGTCCCTTGGCTTCGTGCTCTTGGGCCTTCGTGTTAAATTGCGCGCCTTTCTTCCCTGCGGTTGCTCGCCCAAGGCGGGTCGCCCTCGATATTTGCTCCCCGAGGACCTGAGATGACTCAAATCGGAACTCCACTGTCGCCGACCGCGACCCGCGTATTGCTGTGCGGTTGCGGCGAGCTTGGCAAGGAAGTGGTGATCGAACTGCAACGCTTGGGTGTTGAAGTGATCGCCGTCGACCGTTACGCCAACGCGCCGGCCATGCAGGTCGCACACCGCAGCCATGTGATCAACATGCTCGACGGCGCGGCCCTGCGCGCAGTGATCGAGGCCGAGAAGCCGCATTACATCGTCCCGGAAATCGAAGCCATCGCTACGGCGACGCTGGTCGAGCTGGAATCCGAAGGCTTCACCGTGATCCCGACCGCGCGCGCTGCGCAGCTCACCATGAACCGCGAAGGCATTCGTCGTCTGGCTGCTGAAGAACTTGACCTGCCAACGTCGCCGTATCACTTCGCTGACACGTTTGAGGCCTACAGCAGAGCCGTCAAGGACCTCGGCTTCCCGTGTGTGGTCAAGCCGGTGATGAGCTCGTCGGGCAAAGGCCAAAGCCTGCTCAAAACAGACGCTGATATCCAGAAAGCCTGGGATCACGCACAGGAAGGCGGTCGCGCTGGCAAAGGCCGGGTGATCATCGAAGGCTTCATCGACTTCGATTATGAAATCACCTTGCTGACCGTGCGCCATGTCGGCGGCACCACTTTCTGCTCGCCAGTCGGCCATCGGCAGGAGAACGGCGACTATCAGGAGTCCTGGCAGCCACAGGCCATGAGCCCGGTCGCGCTGGCTGAGTCCGAGCGGGTTGCCAAAGCCGTGACTGACGCGTTGGGCGGGCGTGGCCTGTTCGGCGTCGAGTTGTTCATCAAAGGCGATCAGGTGTGGTTCAGCGAAGTGTCGCCGCGCCCGCATGACACCGGCCTGGTGACGCTGATTTCTCAGGACCTGTCGCAGTTTGCGCTGCACGCCCGCGCCATCCTGGGCTTGCCGATTCCATTGATTCGTCAGTTTGGGCCATCGGCTTCGGCGGTGATTCTGGTCGACGGCAAATCGACTCAGACCGCCTTCGCTAATTTGGAGCAGGCATTGAGTGAACCAGATACTGCCCTGCGTCTGTTTGGCAAGCCACAAGTCAACGGCCAGCGCCGTATGGGGGTGACGCTGGCCCGCGATGAGTCCATCGAAGCTGCCCGCGCCAAAGCAACCCGTGCGTCGAGAGCGGTGAAGGTTCAGTTGTAAGCGTTATACGCAAATAAAAAACGACGCCCATCGAGGCGTCGTTTTTTATGTGTTTAGGCAGATCGTCGGTCAGGCCGCCATAGGATCGTGGTCGGCGTTACTTCCCTGGCGTTAACGTCAACCGCGCTTTGCCGTACACCTTCTCAAAGTTCTGAGGTTGCATCGGGATCGACAGGTACTGGCCTTTGAGCCAAGGATCGATGCCATCTGCGTAGTTGGGGCTGGCCGGGTTGCCCGATTGTCCTGCGCCGTTCTGGCCCATCATTGGCTCCTGCTGCGAGAAGTCGACGATGATGCGCAAGGTCGAGGCCTGCACGGCATCGAAGTCCTGCCCCCAGCGATAGCCCGACGCATTCAGCGTGGTGTGGTCGCCGCCCGCTGCTATCGGGCCTTTGAACACGTTTGCCTTGCTACCACTGAGCGCCGCTGCCAACTGAGCGCTTTGGCTGGTCCAGCCGTAATGGTGCAGTTTGCCCCACTGCCAGGCTTTGTGATCGCCACCCAGCAAACTGTCGCCAGCAGTGATGGCTGCCGCCAGACTGCGCGCCAGAATCGCCGGTTTGTCTTCTTTTTGCGCAGTTTTTACGTCGTCCCAGTAAGGGCTGTCTTCACGTCCCAGCAGATGGTCGGCTTGGGCTGAGTAGGACAGGTCGGCGTCTTGCACCAGCGCTTGCCATGCCGGGCTGCTTTGCGGGCCCAACTCATCAAGGAATATCTGCTTGGCGCTTTCCTGCAAGAACAACTCATACACGGCAGCGTCCGCCGAAGCCGCCGATAGTTTGCCGTCGAAGGCCATCAGGCGTGTATAGGCTTCGCGCGCTTTGTCACGCTCCAAGGTTGGCAGCGTGTCGATGGCTTTTTTCAATGGCCCCGACATGCCTGGCGCTTCGAACATTTTCTTCAGTTTGGCGGCAAACGTCGTGGTTTGGTCGTACTGCATGGCGATGGTGCTGCGGCTGTCTTGCTTGCCGCTGTTCGCGAGCTCGGCAATACGCTCGGCGCGCTCTGGGTAATCCCACGAGTTGGACAGCTGCATGCCGTAGCCCTTGGGCACCGTGCGGTTATTGGCATTGCCCATCCAGCCCGACTGCGGGTCTTGATCGTAGGGATGCAGCATCGAGTCGGCAAAACCATCCCAGTCGAAACGGCTGTCCCAGCCCGGCGAAGGCACCAGTCCCAACCCTTCACGGCGATTCGGATATTTGCCCGTGACTTGCCAATCAGTGTTGGAGGCATCAGCAAACAGCATGTTCAGGGTAATGGCGCGTATCTCGCGGGTGGTATCGAATGCGCGCTCCACGTTCTGCGCGCGAGTCAGGTCAAACAGTGCGTCGAGCGTCTTGTCGTCCTTGGCATCAGGGGTTTGCAGCGCCAGGCCAAGTCCGTTGCTCAGTGGTGCGGCACCGCCATTGAGTAAGGCGCCATGGCGAGTTGCATAGGCTGCTTCACGTACCGGGCGCTGACCTTTGACGAAGAAGGTTTCCTCGTGAGCCGTCGCGGGCAACCACTTGCCGTCGGCCATGTACATCAGGCGGTTGTTTTCGCGCTTGATCTTTTCCAGGAACAGATCCTGGTTGTCGCCCATGACCGGACCCATGCCCCACGCCAACTTGCCATTAAAGCCCGACAACACCAACGGCAGACCGGCCACGGTGACGCCTGCAGCCTGATACTTGGGCGCGCGGATCTGCACGAAACTCCACATGGAGGGCAGTGTGGTCGGTAATTGACTGTCGGTGGCCAGCAGGCTTTTGCCGCTGCGTGCGCGTTGTGGCGCGATGGCCCAGTTGTTTGACGCGGCGACGCCCAGCAGGTTGAGATCGGAGAGTTGCATCGCGGCTTTGTCCAGCTCGCTCAGGCCAGGTAACTGCGTCCCCAGGTTCAGGCCTTTGAGTTTTTCGGCTTCGGCGAACGGTAATTCTTCGTCGGGGTACGTCGGCAACAGCCAGGCGAGCTTGTCGGCACCGACTTTTTGCGCCAGTACCAGCGAGGAAATTTCCTCCTGCAGGTTCACCGAAAAGCTGAAGTTCAGCAGGCTGAAAATCAGTGCTGAGTCTTCCGGCTTCCAATATTCAGGGCGATAGCCGGATTCGGCCAGATCGGACGGCAGCTTGTCGCGGTAGCGGAACAAATAGGCGTTGACGCCGCGCGCATAGACTTCGAAGAAGCGCTTGAGGCGCGGCGATGAGGCGGCGTACAACTCACTGGCGTTCTGCTTGAGGTTGGCGGCGCGCATCATCCGGTCAAGATCCAGCGCGCCGGGGCCGGCTATTTCCGACAGACGACCCTGGGCCAGCAGGCGCATTTGCACCATCTGCGTAATACGGTCGCTGGCATGCACGTAGCCAAGGGTGAACAGCGCGTCGTGGAACGTGTTGCTTTCGATCAGCGGCATGCCTTGATTATTGCGGCGTACCGAGACGTTTTGCGCGAGCCCCTTGATGGCGAACACGCCGCTGCTAGGCGGCAGGGTGCTGCTGTCACCCCCATTGAGCTGGCAACCTGCAAGGCTTAAAAGCCCTGTCATGGCAGCGGCAACGCCGAACCGGTTTTTTACAGATGAGAGGGCTGGCGAGGCCATGTTGAAGCTCCTGCGGGGTAGACGTACGAAAGCCGCTACGTTAGTGAGCGCGCGGGCAGCACGCAAGCGGGGATCGGTAGTTTATTTCGAGAAGTTTCAAACAGTACGAAGATGGCGCGCCGCACGCTGCGCGCCGGACCTGTAGGCATTGCCGAGAGATCAAGGCTTGGGCGGATTCACTTTCTCGACCAGCGCATACGCCCGTTTCACCGCATCACGGCTGGCGATGCTGTCGAACCAGCGTTTGAGGTGCGGGAAATCGTCCAGGTTTTGCTCCTGGAAGGTGTGCGGCACGATCCATGGGTAAATCGCCATGTCGGCGATACTGTACTGCTCGCCGGCCACATAGGGGCGGTCCGCCAGACGCGTGTTCAACACACCGTACAGGCGGGCCGTCTCGTTGACATAGCGAGTGATCGCATACGGGATTTTTTCTTTGGCGAAGCGGTTGAAGTGATGGTTCTGACCGGCCATCGGGCCCAAACCGCCCATCTGCCAGAACAACCATTGCGATACTTCTTGGCGGCCGCGTAAGTCTTTGGGGATGAATTTTCCGGTTTTTTCTGCGAGATACAGCAAGATTGCGCCCGACTCAAACAGGCTCAGTGGTGCGCCGCCGTCGGTGGGTTCGTGGTCGACAATGGCCGGAATGCGATTGTTGGGGGAGATTTTCAGGAAGTCGGGCTCAAACTGCTCGTCTTTGCCGATGTTCACCGGGAAGATCTTGTACGGCAGGCCAGCTTCTTCCAGAAAGATGGAAACCTTGTGGCCGTTGGGGGTAGTCCAGTAATACAGGTCGATCATCGCAAGCTCCAAATGAGTCATGACAACTGCCGTTTCAGGCTGACCGTTGTTTTACCCTTTTGCAGCGGCTTCGCACAGTCAAAACAAATGCATAAAAACGGCCTGATTCACAGGCCGTTGGCAATGCATGCGGCGATCAGACCCCGTGGCATTTCTTGAATTTCTTGTCGCTGCCGCAAGGGCAGGGATCGTTGCGGCCTACGTCTTTCAATGCGTTGCGCACGGGTTCTTGCGGTTCATGGTTGCAGTGCGGGCCGTGTACATGGCCGTGGTCGTGGTGATGCTCGGGCGCATGATCGTGATCGTGATTGCAATCAGGGCCATGCACGTGGGCTTGCTGGTTCATCGGGGTTACTCCGGAATTAAATCGCCGGGGATTATCTCGCCGTTACGCCCAAGACGCACGCTATGCCCGAATAAAAATCCGGTCTTGAGCTTGCCTTCCAGACGGTAATGAATAGGCTGGTTCGGTTTTCCCAGCATTTTAGAGATGTCCTTCAGGTGCTCCCAGAGATTGGTGCGCACCGGCACCGAGAAGTTTCTGTGGCTGTGGGCTTTGACGACAAACCAGTCGCTGTGCTCGCCTTCGCTGAGCAGAATGTCGTTGAGCAGGATTTTGTAGCGCAGCCCGCGCACCAGCACGCTTGAGTCGTTGGGGTTGTCGACGCGAAAGCGCAGCTTGAAATCCTGGCGCAGCAGTTTCGCCTTGACCACATCGACCTTCATCAACTGAACGTCAGGATCTTCATAGCCGCCGGTGATCCAGGTCGAGCATCCGGATAATCCCAGCAGCAGCGATAGGCCGACCACTTGTAAAACGCGTGCCTGAGAAAACATTCATTTACTCCCCGTCGGGCTTGAGTTTAGCAATGGACCGATAGAGGACAACCTGACAACTCGCTGTCTCACAGAGCCTGCGCCATACTCACGCGATGTGTCGAAGGAGTATTGACTCGTGAAGCTATACGAAATTGTATTTTCCGGCCAATTGGTTTGCGGTGCTCAGCTGGAAAGGGTACAGGCCAACCTGGCAAAGCTGTTTCAGGCGGACGCGCAACGCATCGCACTGTTGTTTTCCGGGCGTCGTCTGGTGCTCAAAAACAATTTGGATCCGGCGAGCGCTGAGAAGTACCGCTCAACCCTGGAGCGCGCGGGTGCCTTGGTTGAAGTCGTTGCCATGAGGGTTGAAGTTCAGGCCGAGGTTGAAGTTGAGGAGGTCGAACTCGCTCCGCCGCCCGACGAACCGAGCTGGGCCCGCAGCGCCGGCCACCCGCGAGTGGAAAACGTCGCCCGCCAGACGCAGGTCAAGCCGCGTGATGTCTACATGGCGGCGTTCGTTGATGTGCAGGCACCGGACTTCTCCATTGCCGAGCTCGACAGTGACGTTCAGGACGCGAAACCCGCGCCACTTGCACCGCGCCTGGATCTGTCGGGGTTGAGTCTGGCTCCCGTCGGTAGCGACATCGATTCACTCAAACGACCTGCCGCCGCGCCTGCGCCGGACACCTCACACCTCAAACTCAGCCCCCTGTAGCTGACGAGCCCCGGCGCGGCTGCGATTACGGTCTGTCTGATACACCGAGATCGCAGCTTTTTGCGGCGCCTACAGGATCATGTCGTTCTTCAATTCATGTAAGAAAAGCAGCATTTCTTGAATTTCTGCTCGCTGCCGCAAGGGCAGGTGTCGTTGCGCCCCACTTTGAGCGGCACGGTCGGGTCGATGAAATACCAGCGGCCCTGATGTTGCACGAACGCCGAGCGCTCGCGATGGCTGTGTTCACCCGTGTCGTCATGCCAACGCGCGGTGAACGTCACAAACGCATGCTCGGGCTTTCCACCCAACACTTGCGTGCTCTCGACGTCCAGCCCCAGCCAGGTGCTCTGCGCGCTCCATTGGCTGATGGACGCCCGGTCGAGCCCTGCTTTCTGCGCAGGCAACGTGGTATCTACCAGGTAATCGATCAGCCCCAGCACATAAGCGCTATAGCGTGATCGCATCAACGCTTCGGCGCAGGGCGCGGGTTGACCGGCGTGATAATGACCGCAGCAGGCGTCGAGGAGATTACCGCTGCCGCAGGGACAAATTGCACTGCTCATGATGCGTTTCTCACCACCAGTATTTACCGAAGTTCTCTGGATTAGCCCAAAATTTTGCGTTTAGCCAATCCGGGACTTGTTTGTATTCAAGCAGATCGTAGGTGAACAAGGCCAACACTTGATCTTCGCGGGCGAAGCGTTCATTGAGCTGAAGCGCCAACGCGTAAAAATCGGTGGTTTGCCATCCCGCTGCCTTGAGGTCGGCCAACACGGCGATGCGGCTGGCGTTCAGGTTGCGAATCCCTGCAAGCAGCTCAAGGCCCTCGCGCTTTGGAATGTGCTCCAGACAATCGATAACCAGCGCCAGGTCGAAACGCTGCGCAGCCAGTTTTGCTGGCAGTGGACCTGGAGCTGCCTGCGACAATTCAGTCCCCGGATGAGCATCTTGAAAGGCCTGCAACGCTGGAAAAGTCTGAGTGCCAATCAGCAAAAGACGCTTGGGCGCGTACAGGTCCAGCAACGCTGCCAAGGCTTGCTGCGGCGTGCGGGTGGAAAAACTGTCAGTCATCGAAATCCCTCAATTAGGTCTGCAAGACTAGCCTGTCGAGCGAGGATGGCCTAGGGCATGAGCTTTTTCCTTACCTCGCCACGACAAACCGTATGCGTGAAGGGAATTGGCTATTAGGAAAGGAAATTATCTTCCAGCTTCAGAGCCTCATGAGCGTGGCCAGGACAGGACGAATTGTCGGCCAAGCGCAGTCGGCTTCAGTCAACGAGCCTCGTGAGGCAGTTTTCAACGCCGTATTGGCATGCATAGCAGCGATGGAGTGGAAAACTGGCAGGGTGCCGTCTTTACTCCACTCCTGTCGGTTTCAGCCGACACCAAAGGAGAACAACTGTATGAACATGATTCGGACAGCGTTACCTCTGATTTTGGTTACCAGTGTATTGACAGGGTGTGCCGGCCTGCAAAAGACCGACTGGCCACTGTGCGCTGCGGGCGGTTTGCTCAGCGGTGCCGCGATTGGCGCGTTTCAGACGGCCTCTGTCGCAGCGGGCCTGGGCGCAGCGACCGGCGTAATGGCCGGCGCTTATTGTTGGGTTCACGGCGATGGTGACGATGACGGCGATGGTGTGTTGAACAGCGTCGACAAGTGCCCTGATACGCCTAAAGGCACGCCCGTCGATGCGACCGGTTGCCCTATCGTTCCAGCAGCACCTGCACCTGTCGTAGAACCAACGGTTCAGCCGAAAGAAGAAATCATCACCATTCGTGATGTGCATTTCGAGTTCAATAAAGCTGTACTGACATCTGCCGATAAAGCGCAACTGGACAATGTCGCCACCCGCCTGAAAGCCGAAGCCGCGAACGTGCAGTTGCATGTCAGCGGTCACACCGACAGCGTGGGCAGCGATGCCTATAACCAGAAACTGTCGCAACGACGTGCGAGTGCTGTGACTGATTATCTGGTCGGTGCCGGTATTTCGCGCAGTGCCTTCGTATCGGTGGAAGGTGATGGCGAAACGCGCCCGGTGGCAGATAACAAAACCGCGGAAGGTCGTGCGCTCAACCGTCGTGTAGAGATCAAGATCAACCGTTGATTGTTAACGTGTCGAAAACCCGGCCTTGCATCTCCGGTCGTGACAATGGCCTGCGGTGTACCTAAAGGCTGCACTTGAATCCTGGGCTACGGGCATAAAAAAATCCGGAATCTTCAGCAGATTCCGGATTTTCCGGCTGCTCAAGGATCAGTCAGCGATCCTTAAGTGAACAGCATTACGGCCATGCCGGTTTTCTTATCGCAAGCGCACATCAGGCGGTGAAGCTTTTGCCTTCGAACTGCTCAGCGACGAATTTCCAGTTAACCAGGTTCCAGAATGCTTCAACGTATTTTGGACGCAGGTTACGGTAATCGATGTAGTAAGCGTGTTCCCAGACGTCGCAGGTCAGCAGCGGAGTGTCGCCGTTGGTCAGCGGGTTGCCGGCGCCGATGGTGCTGGACAGGGCCAGGGAACCGTCAGCCTTTTTCACCAGCCAGCCCCAGCCGGAGCCGAAGGTGCCGATCGAGGTTTTGCTGAACTCTTCTTTGAACTTATCGAAAGAGCCGAAGGCTGCGGTGATTGCGTCAGCCAGAGCGCCGGTAGGTTGGCCGCCAGCGTTGGGTGCCAGGCAGTTCCAGTAGAACGTGTGGTTCCAGACCTGGGCTGCGTTGTTGAAGATGCCGCCCGACGAAGATTTGACGATCTCTTCTAAGGTCTTGCCTTCGAATTCTGTACCTGGAACCAGGTTATTGAGGTTCACGACATAGGTGTTGTGGTGCTTGTCGTGGTGGTATTCCAGTGTTTCCTTGGAAATGTGCGGTGCCAGAGCATCGTGTGCGTACGGCAGCGGTGGTAATTCAAAAGCCATGGTAATTCTCCTAATCAGGTCAGTTGCGGTAAGCGCAAGGCCGATCACGGGCGGCCAGACAAACACGCCGTCGAGTTTGTACTCTTTGCGGCGTAGGGGCAGGATCATAGCACCGGCCCGGGCCCTTAACCACGCAACAACTGTATGGGATAGAGGTTCCAGAGCATCCGGCGAAGGCCATGACTATTTTTGATCGGGCTTAACGAGGTGATTGATCCAAGGCAATCAGACTGTTCAACGGCGGCGCATGGATAATCACTCAGGCTTGTTTCACGCCGCGCGGATAAGTTGCGCCGCAACGCTGAACATCATCACCGCAACCATCAAATCCAGCAGGCGCCAGGTCGAAGGGCGTGCCAGCCAGGGCGCTAGCCATGCCGCACCAATAGCCAACGTTGAAAACCATAATAAAGAAGCGCTGGCCGCACCGACCACGTAGGCGCCGGGCACAGTTTGTTGTGCGCCCAGAGAGCCAATCAGCAATACGGTATCGAGGTAAACGTGCGGGTTGAGCAGAGTCACCGCCAGCGCGCTGAGCAACACGGCACGACGAGACCGCCTCCCGGCGCCGTCACCCTGATGCAGGCTCTGTTTCGAGCAGGCTCGACGCAGCGCCTGAAGGCCATACCACAACAAAAACACCACCCCGCCCCAGCGTGCCACAGCCAGCAACGTCGGATTCTGTGCCAATACATTGGCCAGGCCAAAAACCCCGGCTGCCACCAACAGTGCGTCACACGCAATGCATAGCAGCGCCACCGGCAGATGATGTTCACGGCGCAAACTCTGAGCCAGCACGAATGCGTTTTGCGTGCCAATGGCCATGATCAGCCCGGCGGCGACCAGTAAACCGTTGAGATAGCTTTGCCACATGATGAGTACTCCGACGCTGTACACAGAAGAATGTGGCGATTGTCCGGGCATCGGCTGTATAAGGAAAAACAATATTGCTCATCGCCCATTAGGAAAACTGATGTTCGACTATAAACTGCTTTCGGCCTTGGCTGCCGTCATTGAACAGGCTGGTTTTGAGCGCGCCGCGCAAATCCTGGGGTTATCGCAATCAGCGGTGTCGCAACGCATCAAGTTGCTGGAGGCGCGTGTCGGCCAGCCGGTGCTGGTGCGGGCAACGCCACCCAGTCCAACGGACATTGGTCGACGTTTGCTCAATCATGTGCAGCAGGTGCGTCTGCTTGAGCGCGATCTGCAAAGCCAAGTACCGGCGCTGGACGACGAGGGCATGCCCGAACGCCTGCGCATCGCTCTCAACGCAGACAGTCTGGCGACATGGTGGGCGCTGGCGGTGGGGGATTTTTGTGTTGAGCAGGGCTTGCTCACTGATCTGGTGATCGAAGATCAGGATGTCGGGCTTAAACGCATGCGAGCCGGTGAAGTTGCCGCCTGTTTATGTGGCAGCGAGCGGCCCGTTGCAGGTGCCCGCAGCGTACTGTTGGGGGCCATGCGTTATCGCGCCGTGGCCAGTCCGGCGTTCATCGCTCGATATTTTCCTCTCGGTGTGGACCCGCAACGCATGGCCAAAACCCCGGCGCTGGTGTACGGCCCGGATGATTTTCTGCAGCATCGCTATTTGGCATCGCTGGGTGTGGAAGATGGTTTTCAGCACCATCTGTGCCCTTCGTCTGAAGGCTTCATCCGCATGACCGAAGCCGGTATGGGCTGGGGATTAGTGCCCCAGTTGCAGGTGGGCGACCAGCTTGCGCGGGGAACACTGGTTGAGTTGATTACCGATCGTCCCATCGATGTGCCGTTGTACTGGCATCATTGGCGCAATGGTGGGCAATTGCTGACGCGGCTGACTGAGCATCTGGCGAAAAAAGCCGGGCAATGGTTGGTGCCGATCAGGTTGAATTGAGCGTCAGTGGATAGTTCACTGGCTGCACAATGTTGGAGCAAGGCTTGTCCGCGAAGGCCTGTAGCGCGACTTCGCGGCCAAGCCTTGCCAACAGCCTTTTTGTCGTTGAGGTGCGTCATAACAATCGCAACACGTAATAAAGCAACTAAACGGAGCGGTAAATGAAGATTCTGGTCACCGGCGCGAGCGGCTTTATTGGCGGACGCTTTGCGCGTTTCGCATTGGAGCAAGGCATGAACGTGCGGGTCAACGGCCGTCGTGCGCAGGGCGTTGAACATCTGGTACGACGCGGCGCCGAGTTCATTCAGGGGGATTTGACCGACCCCGATCTGGTCCTGCGTCTGTGTCACGATGTCGAAGCCGTGGTGCATTGCGCAGGTTCCGTTGGCGCATGGGGACGGCGTCAGGATTTCCAGCAGGGCAACGTTCAGGTCACCGAGAATGTGGTCGAAGGCTGTCTCAAGCAGCAGGTTCGCAGGCTGGTGCATCTGTCTTCGGCGTCGATCTATTTCGATGGCCGTTCGCACCTGGGCATCAAGGAAGAACAGGTGCCCAAGCGTTTCAACAATCATTACGCCGCCACCAAGTATCTGGCGGAACAGAAAGTCTTCGGTGCTGAAGAGTTCGGTCTGGAAGTCATCGTCCTACGCCCGCGCATGGTCACCGGCGCGGGCGATACCAGTATCTTCCCTAGGCTGCTGAACATGCAGCGCAAGAACCGTCTGTCGATCATCGGCAACGGCCTGAATAAAGTGGATTTCACCAGTATCCAGAACCTCAATGAAGCCATTCTCAGTGGTTTGCTGGCGGCGGGGACGGCATTGGGCAAGGCCTATAACATCAGCAACGGCACGCCGATCCCGATCTGGGATGTGATCAATTATGTGATGCGTCAGATGCAATTACCCCAGGTTACGCGCTATCGCTCGTATGGTCTGGCATACAGCGCCGCAGCCATCAATGAAGCGGCGTGCATGCTGTGGCCGGGTCGCCCTGAACCAACGCTGTCAAGATTAGGCATGCAGGTGATGAGCAAGGATTTCACCCTTGATATCAGCCGCGCCCAGTATTATCTGGACTATCAACCCAATGTCAGTCTGTGGACGGCACTGGATGAGTTCTGCGGCTGGTGGAAAGCGCAGCAGTAATGGCCGGCGTTTCGGCCGTGCCGATATCCGTGGTTATACTTCCCCTCATTCAGATTTAACGGCTTGCAAAGGTACATTCATGCGCAAAGACCCATACGACGATGTTGACGACATCCCGAACCTCAGCGCCAAAGACGACAACGATGATTTTCTGTTGACGCCGGGTGCCCATGAGCGCACCAAGGTTTACTCGCGAAGCACGCCAGTGGTCAAAGTAAAAGCGCCGAGCACCGGGGCATTATGGGCGTTGGTCGGCGCACTGTTCATTGCCTTCTGTGGATTGGGGTGGTGGAGTTTCCAGCAGGTTACGTTGATGGGGCAGCAACTGGTTGCCACCCAGGAAAGCTTCGCTCGCATCAGTGAGGAAGCGGCAGGGCGTTTGCAGGATATTTCCGGCAAGGTCGTGGCCACTGAGTCGGTCGCCAACAGCGGTGGCGAAGCGCTCAAGGCGCAGATCAAGCAGTTGCAAGACAAGCTGGACGATCAAAGCAAGCAGCAGCAAGGCGTGGTGGGCCTGCAAGGCGGATTGGACAAGCGACTGGAACAGATAGCCACCCAAACCACGCAACAGCAGGCCACCAATGCGCAATTGCAGGAGCAGTTGAAAGCACTGTCGACTGAACTTGCTGCGTTGAAAGCATCGCTGCCAGATATAAAGTCTGCGCAAGCTGCTCAAGACAAGCTGGATGCCGAGATCAAGAGTGTGGCTGCTGACGTCGCCAATCTGAAAAAGAGCAATCCAGGCCAGGCCATCGACCGGCTTGAGCAGGACATGATCGTACTCAAGAGCGAGCAGGAGAACCGTCCTGCTGCCACAGCAGGCGCGACGACCGCTGAGTTCGATGCGTTTCGCGGTCAGGTGACACGTAATATCAATACCCTGCAAAGTCAGATTCAGACGCTGTCTCAGCAGATCAACGCGCGACGGTAGGCGTACGCTGCAGGCTTTTGATGCGCACGCCGCAGCGTACGTTATATGCACTCGGCGTGTAGAAGTTGGAGTGTTGGATGTAGGTGGTTTCTGTGTTTTTGATTTTGTAGTGTTTTCCTCAGTTATCGGTTTGCACATTTTTAACGCTTGGCTTAAGGTCGATTTCAGAAGCGCTTCTGTAAGAAACTTAGCTCCTTATATTGATGTTTGTGTGGGCTTTGAGACGTTGTTAAATTAAATGACTAGAATCGCCTGAAAGGAATAATCAGGCGTTAAGGAACTGAAATGAATGGAATCAATAATAAATCTTCTCTCCAACGCTTAGTGGCAAGTGCTGGTTCATCAGGCATCATCGGTGGTGCTGGCATTACCCGTAATGCAATGAAAAAGCCAATTAAACTGCCGATTAAAAAGCCGGTAGATGTCACGCCACCAAAGCCAGGTGGCGTTAGCAAGCCAGGCACGCCAGTAAAACCGGGCGTTCCCAACAAGCCTGTCAAGCCAGGTGTTCCAGAAAAACCGGTCAAACCAGGTGGCGGTATTGGCAAGCCTGTGAATCCTGTAGGTGGCAATACTAAACCACCGTTGGGCACTACACCCACCAAGAAACCTGGCCTTAAACCCCAACCCGTGGATGTCAAAGTTCCAACCAAGCCCGCGATGGCTGGGCCTGTTATACCCCCAGCTTCCCTTGCACTGCCACCCAGGCCATTGATTCCGGCGAAACTGCAAGAAATCCTGTCACTGGTCGACACCATCACAGGCGTTGCGTCGTTTGTTTATCCCATCGCCTCCAAAGTTAACAGCGATGGGACTACCACACTTCCTGACGGGCAAGTCGGCGATGAAAAAAACCAGTCCGTAACAGACGCGGACGGTAATGTTCAATACGCGGATGGAACGATCGCCTATGCAGATGGCAATGTCAGGTATCCAGACGGTAGTTATCTATATGTTGACGGCACGTTCCTGGCCGCTGACGGTTCTGTCCGTTATCCGGACGGTACCTGGGAACTTGCGGATGGCACTGTATTGGATGCGGATAATAATGTTCTAGCGACCGATTATCAGCACTAAGCATTGCTTGCCACTGTATAAAAACCCCGCTCTCACTAACGGAGATCGGGGTTTTTGTATTTTTAATACGACGTGATTACAGCGCTGGGTAATCGATGTAACCCACTGGGCCTTTAGCGTAGAAGGTTTCCGGGTGCGGTTCGTTCAACGGCGCATCTTTGGCCAGACGCGCAGGCAAATCCGGGTTGGCAATGAACGGAACACCAAAGGCCACGGCGTCAGCCTTGCCTGCCGCTAGCCAGGCATTGGCACTGTCCTTGGTGAACTTCTCGTTGATGATGTATGCACCGCCGAACGCTTGTTTCAGGCGTGGGCCCAGGCTGTCGTCCAGTTCACGTTCCCGCGAGCAGATGAATGCGATTTTGCGCTTGCCCAGTTCGGTAGCGACGTAGGTGAAGGTTTCGGCCAGGTTGGCATCGCCCATGTCGTGGGCATCGGCACGCGGTGCCAGGTGCATGCCGACACGGCCTGCGTCCCAGACTTCCAGTACCGCGTCGGTCACTTCCAGCATCAGGCGAGCGCGGTTTTCCAGCGAGCCGCCATATTGGTCGGTGCGGGTGTTGGTGCTGCTTTGCAGGAATTGGTCGAGCAGGTAACCGTTGGCGCCGTGAATCTCGACGCCATCAAAACCTGCCGCCTTGGCGTTTTCCGCACCCGTGCGGTAGGCGTCGACAATGTCTTCGATTTCCGCCAGTTCCAGTGCGCGTGGGGTCGGGTAGTCGGTCAGTGGACGCATCAGGCTGACGTGGCCTTTAGCGGCGATGGCGCTCGGGGCGACCGGTGTTTCACCGTGCAGGTACGAAGGGTGAGAGATACGACCCACGTGCCACAGTTGCAGAACGATTCGTCCGCCTGCGCTGTGAACGGCCTTGGTGATGTTGCTCCAGCCGCGCACTTGATCGTTGGACCAGATGCCAGGGGTGTCGGGGTAGCCGACGCCCATTTCAGTGACCGAGGTGGCTTCGGTAATGATCAGCCCCGCCGAGGCACGCTGAACGTAATATTCGGCCATCATTGCGTTCGGGACACGACCTTCGTCGGCGCGGCAGCGAGTCAGCGGAGCCATGATGATGCGGTTAGGTAGTTCAAGGTCGCCCAGCTTGATCGGGTCAAAAATAGTAGGCATCGGATAAGTCCTCTTACAGTCAGTTCAGGAAACAGTCAGTGTGAGAATGGGCATTGCTGGAAATCAGTGGGTTGCCGCAGCCAGTTCGGCCTCATCGCGCTGGCGGAAATTGATCAACGTGACCACCAGTGCGACGACAGCCAGCGCAGCCGCAGCGAGTGGGACTCGGGTCAGGCCCAAACCTTGCTCGATGACCGAGCCTCCGACCCACGCCCCCAGCGCATTACCGACGTTGAAGGCGCCGATATTGAGCGTCGAAACCAGGTTTGGCGCCGCCTTGCCGAACGTCACCACGTTGATCTGCAAAGCAGGCACGGCAGCGAAGGCCGCGGTGGCCCAGAGGAATAGCGTGATTTCAGTGGGGATCAGCGCGACGCTGGTCCAACTGAGTGCGGTGGACACCACGGCCATCGAAATGAACACCCCGATCAACGTTGCCGCCAGACGCCGGTCAGCCAGTTTGCCGCCGATAATGTTGCCTACTGTCAGGCCCAGACCGATCAGTAGCAGCGTCCAGGTAATGCCTTTTGGTGAGACGCCAGTGACTTCGCCCAGCAGCGGCGCGACGTAGGTAAACAGCGCAAACATTGAGGCGGCAAACAGCGCAGTCATACTCAGCGACAGCCAGATTCCGACGCCTTTGAGCGCACCCAATTCAGCGCGCATGTTGAGCTTTTCTTCGTCATGCTTGGCCGGCAGGAAGCGAATCAGACCCATCAGCGCGATGACGCCGATCACGGTTACCGCAAAAAAGGTCGAGCGCCAGCCAGCGTACTGGCCGAGCGCGGTACCCAGCGGTACACCAAGTACGTTGGCCAGGGTCAGGCCAGTGAACATCAGCGCCACGGCAGAGGCGCGACGGTTGTCCGGGACCAGGCCAGCAGCGACCACCGAGCCGATACCGAAGAACGCGCCATGACACAGCGCCGTCACGACGCGGGCGAACATCAGAATGTTGTAATCGGCGGCCAGGGCGCACAGCAGATTGCCGATGATGAAGATCCCCATCAGCGTCACGAGCGCAGCTTTACGCGGTAGTTTCGCAGTGGCCAGGGCCATGAAAGGTGCGCCGATGGCCACGCCCAGTGCGTAGCCTGTGACCAGCCAGCCGGCACCAGGAATCGAAACGTTCAGGTCGGTGGCAACATCGGGCAGCAAGCCCATGATGACGAACTCGGTCGTTCCGATAGCGAAGGCGCTCAGGGCCAGAATAAGTAGCGATAGAGGCATGGGGCGCTCCTTAATAGCAATGGTGGAGTCAGAGCTGTTCGGACAGTTCCTTCAAAAACGCCTGAATGGTGTCGTCGTTGCGTTTGAAGAAGTGCCACTGACCGTATTTTTTGCTACTGATCAGCCCAGCACGTTGCAAGATCGCCAAGTGAGCGGAAATAGTCGACTGGGACAGACCGGCGCGCTGGTCGATTTGACCGGCACAGACGCCGTTTTCCAGCGAGTGGTCCTGATCGGGAAAGCAGGTATGGGGGTCTTTCAGCCACCCGAGGATCTGGCGACGAACCGGATGGGCCAGTGCTTTTATTATTTCGTCGAGGTCGATAGGCATGTCGTTCTCAATAGGGAGGTTTAACGCTATATCGTGATGGAGCGAACTTTATATTTGTATTTCGCGATATACAAATATGATTTCGTGCTGAAGACAGCGTAAAACGGTATATCGGGTTATATCGATATAGGCGTACCTCGCAAATGGGCGTAGGCTCGGGCGCAGTATTTATTGTCAATAGAGATTCTGTTGGAGCGAGGCCGGGCGGCGTTCCACCTGATTTATATTCGCCAGTGGGTCAGTCGGCAGTTTTGGAAAGGTAACCCATCTCCATGAATTATCTCGCGCATCTTCATCTCGGCGGCCAGCGTCCGTCGCAACTGCTTGGCAGCTTGTATGGCGATTTCGTCAAAGGGCTGTTGCCAGGCCGCTTTGCGCCAGAGATAGAAGCGGCGATACGGTTGCACCGCCGTATCGATGCGTTCACCGATGCACATCCGCTGATCAAGCGTGCGGTGAGTCGCTTCCCGCAAGGGCGTCGTCGTTATGCCGGGATCGTGCTGGATGTGTTTTTCGATCACTGCCTGGGGCGCGATTGGGAGCGTTATGCCGACGTCCCGCTGGATGTATTCACCGGGAACGTCTACCGGGTACTGGCAGACGAGCCTGAGTTGCCGGAGCGTTTGGCGTTGATCGCGCCGCGCATGGCGGCTCAGGATTGGCTGGGTTCTTATCGGGATTTTGAGGTGGTGGGCGACGCGTTGGCGGGTATTTCCCGGCGCCTGTCACGTCCCGAAGGGCTGGCAGGCGCGATGCAGGAACTGCGCGGCCTGTACCAGCCTTTGAGCGAGGATTTCAGCGAATTTTATCCACAGGTACAGGCCTTCGCTCAGGCCGCTTTGGCTGACGGACGTGACTCGACCGCCGGATCGACTGCACCAAACAACGCCACCTGAACCGCTTGTTGGGCTTCATAGGCCAATGCCGCGCGCTCTTTGCCCTGTGTTTCGATCGGTGTCAGTAACTGGATATGCACATCGCCTTGTTCGTTGGCGAATAGGCGGCGCAAGTGCGAAAGCAGATCGTCGTCACCGATGAACGGGGCGATAGGGTCAGGTTTGCCGTTACGCAGGTATTGGATCGCCACAGGTTGCAATGGCACCCCGGTTTCTACCGCGCTCAACAGCAGACGCCCGTGAAAGGTGCGCAGGGCGCGGCCGTCAGTGGTGGTGCCTTCCGGGAAAATCATCAACGGATGGTTGCCCAGCAAGTGCTGCCCGATCTGCTTCTGGATCAACGTGCTGTCGCCCGAACCACGCCGAATGAACAGCGTGCCTGCCTTGAGTGCCAGCCAACCGGCTACTGGCCAGGTGCGCACTTCAGCCTTGGACAGAAACGACAGTGGCGCCAGCATGCCCAGCAATGGAATGTCGGTCCATGACACATGGTTGCTGACCCACAGCATCGGGCGTGTCGGGCGTTGCCCACTGATAATCACGCGAAACGGCAGCGCAGCGCTCAAATGCGCCATGAACCAACTGCTCCAGCGTTGCCGGCGGGCCATTGAGTGGCCGATTTTCAGGCGTTCCATGAGGGTAAATGTGCCAGCGATGGTCAGCCCTAGAGCAATGACCCACAAGACCCGTGCGACTCGCGCATAGTTGCGCAGCGTGCTCATCACACCGCTGCCTTGAAGTGACGAGCGTAGCGTGGGCACAACTCGTCGCGCTTGAGCAGGATGAATACGTCGGCCACCTGAAAGTCTTCGTCCCAGCAGGGCTCGCCGCAGATTTTCGCGCCCAGGCGCATATACGCCTTGAGCAGCGGCGGCATTTCGCAAATCACGTTGTTGGGCAGATCCAGAGTGGGTAGCGGATTTTTCGGTTCGGCGCGCAGGTGTTCGGTGCTCAGGTAACGCTCGCGCAAACGCTGCATGATCGCGTGGGCTTGAATCCCCCCGTCCTGCATTGGAATGCTGGCGCAACCCATCAGGTAGCTGTAACCCCCTTCGTTGAGGATCTCCGCCAGTTCACTCCACAACACGGCGATGGTGCCGCCGTTGCGGTAGGCCGGATCGACGCAGGTGCGACCCAGTTCCAGGATCGGCCCCTGTAGATGGCCAAGTCCGTGCAGGCTGAATTCTTCTTCGCTATAGAACTTGCCCAACGTACTGGCGGCGTTGTGGTCCAGCAGGCGAGTGGTTGCCACCAGTTGCCCGGTCGCCAGATCCCGTACGCCAATGTGCGCGCAGTGGATGTCGTAATCGTCGATATCAAGACCCAGCTCGGCACCCTTGAGTTTGGCGTTGAACTCGCCACTGAACACGCTGAAGCGTAAAGCCTGGGCTTGCTGCAGGGCTTTTGTGCCGATCAGGCGTTCGGCTTGGAGGCGACGTTCGGAGCGGGTGTCTCGAATGCGTGCGATCTGAGTCATGCGTAGTCTCCGTGGGCCAGCCATGGATTAGGGGCTGGTCGACTGTATGGTTTGAACCATTGCTTCACTTAGGCAGGCTATTTAGAGGGGGTGTCATCAACGTTAAGCTTTGGTGATGGTTGCGTGACAGCGTGCAGGCGCGCTGCTTGCGTCGACATCGTCGCGAGCAAGCGCCTTCTCATGAGGGGGCATCGGCGAACGAAACACTGTGGGAAATATCGGGTCCGACTCAGCCGCTTAATGACGCGCGGCGGTCGCTGGCGAAAGGGGCGGGGGCATGCCCCTGCGTTTTGATTGTGGTCAGCTCGAACATAGCGGTTTGCCAGCGGTCAGACAGGCGGATAAGGTTGCCCCAATCGTTCAACTGGAGTTCGCATGCTCACGTTCCCCCGCCTGCTGTTGGATCTGCCAGACACCGTGTCGCTGTCTGCGCAGCCGAGCGCGTCGCCTGCCTGTCTGGGCCCCGATTTCTTTTCAACAGTAGCAACGCGCTGATATGGCCGGCGCGATTTTCCCGTGGCGCAAAGACAACCGTTTTGAGTTGCTGATCGACGGCCCTGCGTTTTTTCCGCGCATGATCGCCGCCATCGAGCGCGCGCAGTTGCAAGTCGAGCTTGAGTTGTATTTGGTGGAAGCAGGGTTGTGCGCTGAAGCGGTTGTTCAGGCTCTGGTGGATGCGGCCAGGCGCGGCGTGATCGTGCGCTGTCTGTTCGATGATTTTGGCGCGTTGGCATTCACGCTCAGCTTGCGTAATCGCTTGACTGAAGCCGGTGTCATTCTGCGCTTCTACAACAAGGTGAGGTGGCGACGCGGCATCCGTAACTTCTACCGCGATCACCGTAAGCTACTGCTGGTGGACAAAGAGCTTGCGGTGGTTGGCGGCACGGGTGTTACCGACGAGTTCTGGCGTCCGGACCACGACACCAGCGAGTGGCACGAGGTCATGGTCGAGATTCGCGGTCCGCTGGTGCTCGATTGGCAGGCGTTGTTCGACCGACAGTTTCACGCCAATCCACGGCGCACAGCCTGGCGTCCGGCACAAAACTTCGGCTTGCCGCGCTTGCCCCCAGCGCCCGTAACCGGCCATGGCCTGGGGCGAGTGGCCTACGCTGACGCCCGGCAACATCGCGACATCCTGCAATCGTTGGTGCGGGCGCTGAGCATCGGCAAGCAACGCATCTGGCTGGCGACGCCGTATTTCCTGCCGACCTGGAAAGTCCGTCGCGCACTCAGGCGTGCTGCTGCCCGAGGCGTAGACGTGCGCTTGCTGCTGACCGGGCCGCGCACCGATCATCCTTCAGTGCGCTACGCGGGCCATCGTTATTACCCACGTTTGCTCAAGGCTGGGGTGAAAATCTTCGAATACCAGCCGTGTTTCCTGCACTTGAAAATGGTGCTCATTGACGATTGGGTGAGTATCGGCTCTTGCAACTTCGATCACTGGAACTTGCGCTTCAACCTGGAAGCTAACCTCGAAGCCCTTGACCCCGAACTGACGTTGGCCGTCGCCCGTAGCTTCGAAAAAGACTTTACCGTCAGCACCGAGGTCAGCCTTGCAGACTGGAAGGCCAGGCCGCTGTGGCGCCGGATACAGCAACGGGTGTGGGGCTGGCTGGATCGGTTGGTGGTCAATGTGCTGGATCGGCGGGGGTAGCGCTATGTTGACCACACTCTCAATAGCAACTGCATTTCAGTATTAGTGGAATGACAGGAAGTTGCCGATGGGTCTTGCGGGTTTAACGCCTCTCCCGAGTTTCAACGTGTTGACTCTCAATAAGTGTTTTCCGGTCTCATCAAGCACCCCGAGTACTGACGAGTCGCCACCATCGAGGTTCCAGGACGACGCCGCAGGAAATCCTTCTTCGTCCTTGGGATTAAGATTGTCCAGGCGGGTCATGACTATCGTCCATTCAAGCATGGTGAAACCAGGCTCATCGGTATTTTTGCTAAAGGTGCCTCTGCCTGGGTTGAGTACTACGGCCAGGCGAGTTTTTGCTGTGTCGTTCTCCGCCAGGCTAATGCCAGAGCGTGCGTTCGGATCACTTGCATGGCCTAATGCGCCGACATGGCTTGTCTCTTCGCCATATATGTTTTTTTCCAGAAGGCTGTCTTTTCGCGAAAATTGAGGGATGCCTCTCATCGAAAGTTTCGGGGCTACATGAATGTACGATCCGTCGGATAACGTAATCTTTGAGTATTTTGCTGCGTAATCATCAGGCGGTAAAACAAACGGTTTTTGTCTGTTATCTATCAAGTTTTCGCCTACCGAAGCATGCTCTGCAATCGTTTCATTAGGTTTTTTTCTGCCCATGTTGAAGTAGCCGCCGTTTATATAGGCTGCCGGCATCGAGCCGCTAACTGATTCAACTTCGGCGCCGCTGGCAGCACCGAGCTTTATCAGCGCGTCTCCTCCCGATACTTTTCCTTGAAGACGGTTATCCAGGGCGAGATAGGTGAGTTCTCTAGGCACTTTTGTTGCGCGATCAAGATTAATACCGACGCTTTCAAATACAGATTTGTGGCCTTTGATCGATACGCTGACGATGCTGTCAGTGAGTCTTTTGACTTTAATGGGGGCTCTCCATTTGCTGACAACCCACCTGGCCATTGCGGCCTCTTGCGGACCCATTCCGATCAATCCGTTTGCATCGATTCTGTTGATGGGCGTATTGCCGACGAAGCAGTAAACATTCAAACCGTCGGCAGTGCCCTGCGGGTCAGGATTAATCCACCGCTGCAACCACGGTGCGTAATACCTGAAGCCGTAGTAATAAAGCCCTGTGGCATCACGCTCCTTGCCGGAGTAACGAATGGTCTTGTATTTGGCTTCAACCGCGCTGCGCGCTGTCCACCAGGCAGTTCCACCGAACGGGTAATAACCTTCTTGAGTGATCACGCCACCTTGATCGTCCAGCTCCAGCGTGCTTGAACCCAGATGATCGCCAAGGTCATAACGCACCTGATCGTTATCGATACCTTCTGGTTTGTTTGCTGACCAGTGCAAAATCCGCATGCTGTCACGGCCCGCTTGAATGGTTACGACCTCAAGGATTTCTCCGTCTGGCTGGCTGCGGATTTCCAGGCCCGGTAGATAGGAGACTTCGGACACAAGTGTTCGCTCCCCGGTCTGTACACTGCTGATCTTGCGGCAACGTTGCCCACCACCGTCATAGATATACACTTCATCATCGTTGGCCCCAGCCTCGCGCTGCACTGTCGTGACCAGGCTCAACTGGTTGCGCAAGTCCCACTGCATGGTTTGCCCGCGGACCCATTCCTGGAGATTGCCGTTGGCGTCAAAGCCGGTAGTCAAATCCACCGATGTATCATCATCCGGCAGGCTGCGATTACTGTCCGTTGCCACCTTCATCGTGCGGGTAAATGACTGGGCGCCGACATGCCGCATTTGCAGCATATTTGCGCCTGCGTCATAGCTGTAAGTCTGGGTGTAGTTGCTCAACTTGTTAGGATCGGGGATCGGTGTTTGTAAGTCGGGCAGGGCGGGCCCGTGACTGGGGCCAATCGAGACTTCCCATCCGCTGGCCTGGATCAGCTGATACAGGCTGTCGTAGCCATAACGGTTAATCGGCTCGATTTTTTGATTGGCCGCAAAGCAGGTCGGCAGGCTGGCGTCCTCTAGGTCTACGATGTTGCCGACCGGGTCGTAGTGATAGTTCAAATCCTGCAACGGCGTGCCATCGGGCTTGTTAGCCAGAATCCGCGTCAAACGTTCGCTTGCCGCATCGTAGAAACTTTTCCTAATCACCCCGTTACCAAAACGCTCTATTTCCACTTGGCCGCTGGCGTTGTAGGTGATCTCGCTGATTAGCGTTAGAGCGCTGGATGCGCCAGCCAGTTGAACGCTGGTTTCCTTAAGCTGGCCGCTAACGCCATACAACGGTGTACGCCGGTTACCCCTCGAGTCAGTCTGCTCAATGACACTTGCCGTCGCGTCTACAGCGGTTGAGCTGGTATAGCCTTCGCCGCTTTGGAGCAGTTGTTCGCGTTGTGTTACATCCTGTGGCCAGTCGGGGAGTTCCACGCTCAGGAGGAATCGCCGGTTGGCCACGAGCACACCGCCCGCCAATCCGAATTCGTGTCCCTGTGAGGTGCCTGCGGGATCATCATGACGGATCAGGCGGCCACATTGATTGTGCAGCGCTGATGCAGCCGAGCTGTCGCCATACATAAAGCGCTCGACGATCACTGGCTGCTGGCTGTCGGCCAGTTTTTCAGTCAATGCCACGGGGCGTAGCAACTCGTCGTAATCGAGGTGACTGAAACTGCCTCTGCCGTCCCAACTGTCCAGTGACTGCCCGTCAGCGCTGCGCAGAGTCAGCCTCCACCCAGCGTCGACATTCTCTTGCCGCAGTGACGCGCTTCTTAACGAGTGAATGGTGGTGGTGTTGGAAAGCGATGCAATGTTCCACAAGCGCGGATCGTGATCGGCGACATGCCGACCTGCCTCATCCCAGGTATGTCCGGTGATGCGTTCTTCGGCAACTGCACCCTCCTGCGCACGGCAATAAGCGACGTGGCGTACGAGGAGGGCACGGGGATCGATAACGTGCAGTTGAGGGGTTTGGGTATGCAGGCTCACGCAGGCGACTTCCTTGTCTGTTCACGCCATTGAGTTTAGATGGCGCAGGGTGTTGCGCAGTGCTTGTGACCGAGCACGTGACCAACGGCTGCTGCTTTTAACGTGTGCGGCGCGTCAACGCGGGTGTAGGGCTGTGCTGATCGCTCATAGGCGAAGTAAATACCAAGAGGTCATTATTTGGACGAGCGCGAAAAGAAAGCACTGACTCTTTTAGCCAAACTTCGTGATGGTGGTTTTGATGGCCATACGAAAGATGGATCCATCGCGTTTCTTTTAACCCGAGTTGATGTGCCAGGGGTTGGTGCTATTGGGCCTGGCACAGCGATGACTGTTGTACCTGACATTAAATTCATTGCAGCCGCAGCGGTCATTGTTTTGTCTGGTTCCATCGTCTTGAGCACTTCAAAGCTGTAAAAACTCACCCCCTGTTCTAAAGCCTGCTCCCAAATGCCTACGTTTTTTAAATAACCAATGAATTTGTGCTTGTCCTGGGTTTTGTATTTATCGACTAGCTGGGCATAAGCTTCTGGAGATTCAATGGAGTCAATTCTGAGTACCTGCTCAGCGGTGTCAAATTCGCTGAGTGACTGGTAGCGGATTGCGGCCTGTTGCGAAAATTCGTTTAGTAGACCGCTGACGTCGATGGACGAAGGGGGCTTGTAATGCCCCGAATGGTTCTCAAAGACCAAACGGTTCGGGTCGAGCACATCTGTTTTTAAAACCCCTGCCGCCAGCGGTAGCCCCATGCCCGGTTGAATGCCCATGTGCTGCTGGTACTCGTTAACGAAAAATCTCAGGCGATTGTCAGCATCCCGAAAAATAGCCGCAGCGCTGCCATATTCTGAGGGTTGCCAACTGGGGGTTGCGTCTACCAATTGCGTCATGTTTCGTGTGTACACCGTTCCTGTACTGCTTAATGATTTGCTGTTGTCGTTCCATGTCAGTTCTTCAAACTCGCCGGTGCCGATTGATGCGTTCATGACGTTCACCACATCGGTGACCAAGATGTCGAAAGGGACTGCAATGGATCCCTGATAGTCCACATGGCTGATGGGGGAGTTTCCTACCATGAGGTATCGATTCAATCCATCCATATCTCCCGTTGGATCCGGACTGACCCACCGCTGCAACCAAGGTGCGTAATACCGAAACCCATAGTAATAAAGCCCGGTCGCATCACGCTCTTTGCCTGAATAACGCACAGTTTTATATTTCGCCTCAATCGCGCTGCGCGCCGCCCACCAGGCTGTGCCGCCGAACGGGTAGTAACTTTCCTGGCTGATTAACTTCCCTGCTTGATCGAGTTCCAGTGTGCAAGAACCCAGGTGATCATCAAGGGTGTAGCGAATTTGATCGTTGGCGATTTCCGGCGGCTTTGCGGCCTGCCAATGCAAAATCCGCACAGCGTGGCGTCCAGCCGAGACACTGATGACATCCAGGATTTCACCATCGGGTTCGCTGCGTAGTTCCAGTCCCGGCAGATACCGCACTTCGCTGATCAACGTGCGGTGTCTGGTTTGGGATGAGCGTATTTTGCGACAGCGTTGGTTTGCACCGTCGTACACGTAAACCTCGGTATCGTCCGGCTCTTGCTCGCGTTTTACGGCGGTCACCTGTCGCAGTTGATTGCGTAAATCCCACGTCAAGGACTGGCCGCGTACAAGCTCCTGGAGATTGCCGTTGGCGTCAAAGCCGGTAGTCAAATCCAGCGATGTATCGCCATCGGGCAGGCTGCGATTACTGTCCGTCGCCACCTTCATCGTGCGGGTAAATGACTGGGCGCCGACATGCCGCATTTGCAGCAGATTTGCGCCTGCGTCGTAGCTGTAAGTCTGGGTGTAGTTGCTCAACTTGTTAGGATCGGCAATCGGTGTTTGTAAGTCGGG
>NZ_DASWOT010000013.1:0-15634 GCF_036404235.1 Pseudomonas sp. | reverse complement strand
TAAAGAGCGATTAAAGCCTTATTGCAGCAGCTTGAGGACCGCAGACGGCAACTGATTGGCCTGAGCCAGGATGGCGGTCGAAGCCTGTTGCAGGGTTTGTTGTTTGGTCAGCTCGGCGGTTTCGGCGGCGAAGTCGACGTCCTGAATGCGGCCCAGGGCTGCGGCTGCGTTCTCGTTAAGGTTTTGCAGGTTAGATATGGTGCTCGTCAGCCGGTTTTGTGCGGCACCAAGATCAGCACGAGTGGCCGTTACTTTTGCTAAGGCCGCATCGATCGCCGAGATCGCCGTGTCGGCCGCAGAGTGAGCCGTCGGGTTATCGCCACCACTGATCGATATCATGCCCGACGCAACAGACAGATTGGTGGCATCAAACTTATTACTAAGATCCAAGGTTATATGATTAGAATCTCCTGTATCACTGCCCACCTGAAGTTCCATCACACCTGCATTTCCGTCAATCAACGTCCTTCCATTCAGCTTCGTACTCTCGGCAATTCGTGTGAGTTCATTACTCATTGTTTGAAACTCAGAATTCAGAGCAGTTCGTTGTTCGATCCCGTTATTGTCATCCCTAGCCTGAAGCGCTAACTCACGCATCCGCTGCAAAATACTGGTCGTCTCATTCAGTGCACCTTCCGCAGCCTGCGCAAACGATATTCCGTTACTTGCATTGCGGATTGCAACATTTTGTCCTCGAATCTGGCTATTCATCAGCGTAGCTATTTGTAACCCCGCCGCGTCATCCTTCGCACTATTGATACGCAGGCCAGAAGATAGACGCATCATTGACGTACTCAGCGCATCACTTGAGCGATTCAGGTTTTTCTGAACAGAAAGCGAAGCAATATTGGTATTAACGGTTAAAGCCATTTTGAAATCCCTCGTGATTGAAACAGCTGGCTCTCCATATGCGGGGAAATCCATTTCTCCCAGAAAACCTACAACTTCGTTATCGACGGATCAAAAACAGGCTTTAACCACCTTTGGCGCATTGAACGTGTGCCATCACGACATATGACGGATAGAAAATCTTCTAACTTCACGCTTTTATTGAATTTTTAAATAATTGAAATAATTCAAATAAAAAAAACCAACCCGTGTTAGTGCGAGCTGAGGTTTAGATATATTTACAAAACGCTGTAGGAATAATCCGCAACCATTGCCATTAAACGATCAATAGTTACTTCACCAGCACCGCGACAAACTCCACCTCCAACCAATCCGCCACGCCAATCCAGTCCTGGCGCTCCTGACACGCCAGTATCGCGTTCAATACCTGCGCCCATTGCTGTTGTTCTTGCGCCGGACGCTGAGTGAACAGCGGCATGGCGGTGTCGATCAGTTCGACCATGATCAAGGCCGCTTCGATGTCGCGGCCAAGGCGTAAGAGGTTGGCGCAGTGTTGCGCGTCGCGGACGATGGAGGTGATGGCGTTCATGGCGCGGTCCAGTCTGGATCGAACTCGGCGCCGGCGATTAGCGCGCCGTCGCGGCTGGTGTTGTAGAAGCGTACGTGCGGGTGTTGGGCGATATAGCGCTCCAGCTCGATCAGGTAGCCCCGAAAGTTGAGCTGGGTTTTGACTTTGTTGCCACGGCCGTCAAGCACCCAGTGCCGAGAGAGGTTGGCGGGCGGCCCGAGGTCGCCGTCTTGCCAGCCGGTGTGGGTTCGCTCGCCAGGGAAGGCGAAGTCGGCGCCGAACAGGGTCACGCGGCAGGCGCCCATTTTCACCGCCAGGTCGATGGCCGGATGGATCACGCTACCGCCGACAAACAGCTGGGCTCGCGGGATCTGCTGACGAATCTGTGCATACAGTGGGCTGGTGGAGTAGCCCACATAACGTGGCCCCCGCCAGGCGCTGAGAAGTTTTTCGTCAAGCCTGGGCAAGTACACCAGCGCGATGTGCGCCGTGTTATCGGGGGGCAGATAGCGGGGGGTGATGCGGTGATCGATGCTGACCACGATATCTGGCTCGATGCCGTGCTTGCGCAGCGAAACCAGCGCGGTGTCGACACACATGAACAGGGGCCGGTCGGCGGCGTCCCATATTGCGCGCAGGCGTGGCAAGTGCTGCTGCAGGCTGGGTCCGGTGGCAATGATGAAGACCTCACGGCCAGGTTGCGTGCCAAACAGTACGCCGACGTCGGTATCACGCTGTAACAACGTGCGCGCCTGTTCCAGGAGCTGCAGATTTTCAGGGGTGTCTGGCGCAAACGGCTGGTTGCTGAACCCAACATGCACTTCGCTCACCAGCCGATCACGAATCCGCGCGTTGAAATCATCGGCCAGCACCAGTTCGGCGGGCAAGGCAAAAAACGGCAGTTTGATTTCGGTTTGATCGCCAGCGTAGGTCAACACGACGCGAGGGTCGTTCAGCCAGTCATCTTGTTCCAATAATTGCAGCACCAGTGCAAACAAGGCGCCGTTGAGGATATGCACATGAAGTCGCTGAAGGGATCGAGACGTCAGCAATACACGCTGCACGTCACCGAGCCCAGTCCCGTAGACATGCACTTCAGGGCTGTTGGCGGGCAGGCTGTCGGCCTGGAGTTGCGCTTCGCTGATCCGATCATGACGGCTGGTGAGCTGGACGCCGGATACGCTGAGGGTCGAGCCGTTGCCTTCGACCAGTTCAGCAGGCAACGATTCGGGGGCTTCGGCCAGCAGGCGCTGTAGGATCTGCGGCCAGCGTTCCAGAACGGCACAATTGCGCTGGAATATCTCGCTCATTACAGCCATCCCTTGAGTGTGACCGGTAAACAAAGCAAAACGGCGACCTGATGTTCAGTGTCGCCGTTCAGGGTGAGTCGTCAGGTCAAGGACGATAAATGATCGCCGAGCCCCAGGACAAGCCTACGCCGAAGCCACTGACCGCCACACGTTTCCATGTCGAATCGAGTACGTGTTTTTCCAGTAGCAAAGGAATGCTTGAAGACACCGTATTACCGGTCTCCAGCATGTCCTTGAGGAATTTGTCCGGGTCACCTTCGAAGCGGCGCGCGACAGCATCAACGATGGCGGCGCTGCCCTGGTGAATGCAGAACGCATCGATGTCGCTCGCTTGCAGGCCCGACTCGTCCAGCAACTCATGCAAATGCGCCGGGACTTTGAGCAGGGCGAAGTTGAACACCTGACGACCGTTCATGAAGAACACGCCGTTGCTGGTCTTCAGGAAGGGTGCGCCGGAGCCGTCGGTGCCGAACCTGGACTTGCCCAACTGCCAGGGCGCGTCTTCACCCATCCAGGTGGCTGTGGCGGCATCGCCGAACAGCATGGTGGTGTTGCGGTCTTCGGGGTCGACGATTTTCGAGTAAGGATCGGAGGTCACCAGCAGGCCGTTCTTCAGGCCCGTGGCCTCCATGAAGCCTTTGAGCGCGTAGATCCCATAGACGTAGCCGGAGCAGCCCAGGGAAATGTCGAACGCCGCCACGTGGGTGGACAGGCCGAGCTTGTCCTGGACGATGGCGGCGGTGTGCGGAAGGCCTTCTTCGTCGCCGTTCTGTGTGACCACGATCAGCGCGTCGATGGACTCGCGCTTGAGGTCCGGGTTGTTGGCAAACAATTTGTTGACAGCTTCGACGCACAGATCGGAGGTTTCCTGAGCGTCGTCTTTGCGTGGCAGAAAAGCAGAACCGATCTTGCCAAGGATGAATTCATCATCCTTCCCGAATTTGGCACCCTGCGCGTAATTGTCAACGCCGGCTGCAGGCACATAACTCGCTATGCTTTTAATGCCAATCATCATGGCTTCCCAATAAAAAACTGCTGAACATTACCGCCCACTGGGCAGGTCACATTGAAAATCAGGGGCTTGTGGCCAAAAAAATCGTAACGGTGGCGCGACGGGGGTGTCCAGAATGTCTCTGAAATCAACCTTATGCCTTCATCACTTACCTGCACGATACAGTGAAGATGCGCGTTATGACTCATAGGTCACCAAAAGTTTTACAAGCTTTTAGCTGAGCGGTGAATGCGGTGCAAGACGCGATTACCGTTCAGACAGGCAATTGACATGAAGATGTCACGCTATTGTGAAGCAGGTGAAGCGCCTTAGGCTTTGTCCAAAATGCAATTGCACTCGTTGATGGCATCACCGAGCGCAGATACATTTCTTACAGAGCCTAGAGCAGTTGCGCCCATTTCACGCTGGAGGCCTCGCCGAGGGTGAAGCCCTTTGCGCTCAGGGACAGATTTTTGTTGTACGCCAGGTCGTGGTCAAACGCGCTCGCCCATTTGGCCTGCAGTGCAGCCAATGCGGTGGGTGTTTCTGGCCGCGTGCCGGGGTGAATGACGTGTACGTGCGGCGTCCACACCGTCAGGTAACCGGCCTGAGCGATTTTCAGGCACAGGTCGACGTCGCTGAAAGCATCGGCAAATGGCCCCTCGTCCAGGCCGCCCACTGCGTCGAACAGCTCTTTGCGGACCATCATGCAGGCAGCCGATACCGCCGAGTAATTTTGCTCGACGACCAGACGGTGCAGGTAGCCCGTGGCATCCTTCGCCTCGCCAATAAATGCCGAGCCAACGCCACCGTTCATGCCCAGAATCAGTCCGGCCTGGGTGACTTTGCCCTGGCGGTCGATCAGCTTGGCGCCCACCACGCCGACCTCTGGACGCATCGCCTGATTAAGCAATGCTTCGAGCCAGTTCGGATGGACCACTTCAGCGTCGCAAGACAGGATCACCAGGTACTCACCCCGAGCATGCTGCGCGGCCATGTTGCAGAGCACGGCATCGCTCACATGCTGCTCGCTGCGCAGGACACGAATACGGTTGTTCTGCTGCTCCTGATGGGCGAGAAACGCCTCAATCTCCGGCGATTGGCTGTGGTTGTCGACGATCAAGACTTCGTAGCGCGCATAACGGGTTCGCTGCAACACGGCGGTGAGGCAACGCTGCAACGTCGGCAGATCGCCCTGGCTTGGCAGGATGATCGATACCAGTGGGCGTTCGGTGTGACGATAATCGATCTGGTAAGTACCGGCTAATGCCGAACTGATCTGGGCCTTGTAGCCCAACGCCGTCAGGTGGTGATTCAGCGCCAGTTGTTCTTCGTTGTTTTCTTGCAACTGGGGTGCATCGCAAATCAGCAGCGGCTCGTCCAAGTGCGCCAGCCAGGCCAAACCACCGGTTTGGATAATGCGCAGCAGCAGCTCAAACTCCAGGGCCTTGGTGTAGTCGGCGGAGTAACCGCCGGCCTGGACAAACACGTCCTTGCGCACAAGCCAATGGCGCGCCAGCAATGCAGGAACGCGCAGCAACAAGTCGAGGTTGAAAGCGGGACGGAACACGTCAGCGAGGGCGCCGTGAGGATGACGCTGGATTTCGTCGAACGCCACGGCACGGCATTGCGGGGCCTTTTGCAGTTCCACGGCAGCAAGCAACAAGCTGTTGGCCAGGAATTGATCACCCGCTTGCGCCAATAACAGCCAATCGCAGGCAGTCTGGCGAGCCACCTGATTGAGCTTGTCGACGTAATTGCTTTTGCTGACCTGGACGAAGTGCAGCGTGTTTTGAAGCGAGGTCGCAACCGGTGGCACCCCGGTCGTGAAGACGACAATCTTGAAGCCCTTGTAGGCACCTTCCAGGAGACTGTCGAGCGTGACCTGCAACTTGTCGATGTCATCGTCCAGATCCAGCAGCAGAATGCCCAATTGCGGCCCCCCGCCCTGCCCGGCCAGATAAACGGCTGCCTGTATGACGTCCTCGGCGGCGGGCTCGCGAGCCTCTATCCAGTCAAGCAATTGCCCGGACGCTGTACTCGCCAGGAGACTGCGGCGATCAACCGCGCAGACCGCTTCGAGGCGCTTGAGCCACTCGTTCATGCCTCGGGACTCATCCGGCTCGTCAAGTGCTTCCAACTGCTGGGCCAATTGCGCGACGACTTCTTTATTGAAGACGTTAAGGTCCAACGCTTTCCACAACCGTTCGGTGACGGTTTCAGCGATATCGTTGTCGTGCTGCTTCATCAATTGGCACTGCAATACCCAAGTGCCTTCCAACTCGTGGAGCTGCTCGGCGCCCGCAGGAATCGCCCCGATCAGAAACTCCATTTCAGACAACTGATCGAAGAACGGCTGATTGTAAAACGGCAGTTCGACGTACTGATTTGGACCAAAGCGGCGAATTGGCCCGACCAGCGGGCTCTTCCAATTGGATTCAATCAGCAAGTCGTGGGCAGCAGAGCTATCGGCGTGCAGCGATGCTTGCAGCACGGCTAAGCTTTCCAGCACAAAATTACGCGCGGCGTCAGCATCGTGACCCAGGGCAACCAGGGACATGGAAGCCAGAAACTCGGCGAAACGGTCGCGGGCAACCCTGGAGGCAGGATCGGCACTGCTCAGCACGGCAAGCAATGCTTGCTTGTGCAGTGCCAGCGCACCTTCAGCTTCGCGAACGGCGTAAGGAATAGGCAGAATCCGGCCCTTGGCGCTGGCGAGCAGATACCAAGCGTAACCGATGGTATGCCATTGCGCGCTGACGTCCAGGGGCAACGAGGCATACCAGTGACGCAACAACTGTGTGCGGGTCACCGCGTGGAGCGGCGAGATGAAGGCGTCCATTGCGCTCAGTACGCGATCCTGCACACGCTCGTCGTCGTAGTCTTCGCGGACCTTCTTGTCACGCCGAAAATAATCGACCTGATTGCCTAAGCTGCGGTAGCTCAGGCAATAGCCATGACAAAAACCGTAATCACTATGGGCTTGAAGAAACTCAACGCTATCGGCCAACGCGTCTTGCAGCAGAAAGTCATCGTCGCTGGCAAAGGTCATGTAGGGCGTGGTCACCCGACCAACGCCATAGGCCAATTTTTCCTGGGCTGCAGACTCAGCCAAATCAGGCAGGTGCAAATACGTGACGTTGGGGAATCGACTTTCGAGATCGGCATTGGCCCGAGTCGAGGAGTCCAGCACCAGAACCGGACCGGCATAATGACGGTAATACTGCAACGTACGCCGCAGGAAATCGGGCCGATCCTGGGTCAGCACGACAAGGGTATTGAGTTCGTTGGCCGCTGCAGTTTTTTTGACGCTGGATACTTCAGTCACAACCCCGGTCATCGTCCATCCCCAACAAAATAGAATTCGAAGCCTCTAATCGGGCCTCACAAGCCAGGAGCCGCGCCGGAAATACGCGACTCATAACGATATTCAGAGGGGGATTGCAGGAAACGCGCCAGCTCCAGTCAGGGCTACCCAAAGACCTTTGCGGCCATGCCCGTGCGCCGCACGGGGAGGTTCATGTCGAGCAGAACACCTCAATCAGCCAACCAGCCATTGACCCAATACTGCAGGTTGTCGCCGCGCAGCATGAAGTCACGCATCACGGCTTCGTGCAGTTCGTCGCCCATGCGATAACTGGCCTCAGGGTCGGCCAGGTGCATGCGGATGGCCGCCAACCACTCTTGAGTACTGTTGCTGGTGACCCGAGTGCATGGCAGGTAGCCGCGATAGGCCTCGGTGTCGGTGCAGATGACCGGATACCCACAAGCACCGTACTCAAGCAGCCGCAAATTGCTCTTGCAGTCGTTGAAGATGTGGTACTCCAAAGGTGCCAGCGCCAGGTCCAGATTCAGGCTGGACAACTTGGCCGGATACGCCTCCAGGCTCACCGCCGCGTGGAACTCCTTAAGGCAGGGCCGCAGTTCTTCCGGGCACATCCCGAAGAACACCCAATCGACTTCGTCGGCCAACTCACGAATGACCTGCGCGATGATTTCCAGATCGCCGCCGTGGCTAGTACCACCGCCCCAGCCTACACGTGGCTTGAAGGAAGTACGGCGCTGGCTGCGGCGGCCTTTCCATAGGTGCGGCGCCAGCATGTTCGGCACCACGCGAATGTCGTGGTGCATCGACGACAAGGCATTGCCCAGCGCCTCGGTCGAAACCACCACCCGATCACACAGGCCGACACCACGCCGCACCACCGCTTCCAGGTTAGTTGGCATATGGCGACCGTGAGAGTTCTTCTTCGGGACATCGATCACGTAATCGTCCAGCTCGAAGATGCGCCGGGCGTTGGAGAATTTTTTCAGACGGACCGTGTCTTCCATGGACGCCTCATGGTAACGGCCCTGCAGCACGATCACGTCCGGTGAGCGGCGTTCCAGCTCAATGGTGGACGGTGCGTCGTAGGCGATCTGCCCGATGATCCGATCCGCCGCCGACAACTCGATAAAGGGCTGCGTGACACGATAATGCCCGACCGCCGTCGCGTTCATCGGCAAGGCCAATACACTGGGCAATGAACGCTCAGAGAACGGCGACCACCCCGTGCGCAAACCGGGATCAAGGCGGAAGTTGTAGGCATCCAGCGTCAGGCCAGGATTGTAGGCAGGATCGCGGGCGATGACAGGCAGCCAGCGCAGGTACAGCGCTTCCAGTTCGCTGGCCCGGCGCGGTGCAGCGTCCGCGTCCACCGGCTTGACAGGTTGAGCGCCCAGCGCCATGACCGCGTAAGGCGTCCAGACCACCAAATAGCCGTTTTGCCGGATACGCAGACACAGGTCCACATCGCCAAAGGACTCGCTAAATGCCTGCGCGTCCAGAGCACCCACTTGCTCGAACAGCGACGTGCGCACCATCAGGCAATCGGCGCCGACTGCACTCAGATCCTGAACCACCTGCAATCGCTGCATATAGCCAGACGCTTGCAGCGACTCGCCATAGAACGGCGACGCCGCCGAGTTTTGCAGGCCGAGAATCAGCCCTGCATGCACGATCAAGCCATTGGGGTCGAACAACTTACCGCTGACCACGCCGACCTCAGGCCGTTGAGCATGATTGAGCAGTTCGTCCAGCCAGTCGCCCTGAGTGATCACCGCGAACGGATTGAGCATCAGCAGGTAATCGCCCCGCGCCTGGGTGGCCGCCAGGTTGTAGACAGCCATGACGCTGGTGGGTTGCGCGCAATAGAGAACACGGACCTTGTCGCTGCCCATGTTCGCCAGACCGTCCAGCCAGGCCAACGCATCGGCATTGTCGCTGCCGTTGTCGACGATCAGCAGTTCGTAATTGGCGTATGCCGTTTTCTCCAGCAGCGTCTCGAAACAGCGTTGCAGCACCGCCAACTGATTGCGGTGGGCGACGACGATAGACACCAGCGGCTGATCGGCGTGCAGGTAGTCAATCCGGTTAATCAGTGGCTGATTGCCGGGGCGCATCGTATGCGCGATGCCGCAACGCTGCAGATGCGCTTGCACGATGCGAGGGTTTTGCTCGATGACCTCGGGCGAAGTCAACCATTGGGACAATGTGAACTGGCTTTCCAGCAGCACGTCTGGCACATGACCGATGACTTCGCTGCCATCGTTTTCCACCAAACGCCACAGGGCATCGTGAGGTGCCAGTTCGCCAAATTCAGGGTTGAAACCACCCAGTTCCAGAAAACGCTGACGCTGAAATGCCAGGGCCCGTCCGACATAGGGATAACTGCGCAGAAAGTCCAGGTTGAAGTCCGGTTTGAATACCGGCTCCGCCGACTCACCTTCACGCAGGGAACCTTCGTCGCTATAGAGGCAGAGCAGTTCAGGATGTGTCGCAATACGATCGGCCAGGGTCAGCAATGCCGGTTTCACCAGGCGATCCCCGGCGCGCAACAGGTAGAACCAGTGCGCACCGTCAAGTTGGGGCAGCAACGCATTGAGCTGTTGAGCCCAATCGTCTTGCAGCGCCAGCGTGAAAATACGCTCATCAAGCACAGGTTCGGTCACCGACCGGGACAACACCAACACCAGCTCCGGCGCATAAAACTGCTCAGCCAGGCTGTCCAGGGTAAGGGTGCGACGAGCACTGCTGCCGTGGTCATCAATGATGACTGCGACGATCTTCGGTTGCACCGGCAAACGTCGCAAGTTCTCGGGCAGCAGCGCCAGTTGCTGGGCCGTGAAGGTACGGCAACTGAGCCACTCAGAATACAGTTCGGCAAAACTCTGACTGTTGACGCCGACCTTCATCGGCAGCACGGCCTGCTGACTGCCTAACGTTCGACTCAGCGCCAGTTCTTCCCACACGCGAGGCTGCTGCGCAGCCTTGGCGACCTCGACATAACGCACCCAGCCTTGAGCTGGCGGCGGTTCGCTGGTCCGCGCCTTGAGCATGTCCACCAGCCACTGCATCTCGGTGGGGGCAGCGACACGCATGGCTTGCTGACGGCTCAGACGCTCGGAATGCAGACGCTCGACGGTCAACACCTGGTTCAACACCAACATGTTGCCGCGCCGCAGCAAGCAAATGAACAGCGCCAGATCCAGCATCGCGGCGAAGCTCTGATCGGTGCCAGTCAGGGCCGGCAAAAATTCCTGCACATCGGCCCGGCGAAACAGCGCACTGGTAAAGCTACCCAGGAAGTTGGACGGGAAGTTTTCAAAAATCGCCAGCATGTCGGTGCCCAGAAACACCGAGTTATTCGGCGCCACGGGCGTGTTTTCCAGGCGCGACGGCAGTTGGATATCATCGGCGTCCCACAGAAAGCGCTGAGCCAGCACCAGATTGACATCTGCATGGTCGATATACGCCTGGGCCTGCAAGGTGATGCACCCCGGAAACAGCCGGTCGTCATCACACAGAAACTTGATGTACTCCCCCTTCGCTTCAGCCAGGCATTGCAACAGATTACCGACGAACCCGAGGCGCTGCGGATTGTGCACATAGCGCAGAGAAACGCGGGTCAATGGGGCAAGGGCGTCAACGATGTCGCTGATTTCGGTGCCACGCGAATAATCGCAGACAATGACCTCGAGATTGTCATAGAACTGCGTCAATGCGCTGGTCAGCGCCGCCTTGAAAAAACGCGGATTGAAGGCCGGAATGACAATGCTGACAAGGGGTACTGGATTCACAGGGTGGACTCGCAAGCGGCAAGCATCGCCCTTTCACGGGCGGCTTGACCGCTGAAAAAACGGTTGACGATCAGCGGTGACAACGCGGGATGCCCCGCAGTTGCCACCCGGTCAAGCGATTACAACTTGCTGAACAGGTTCAGCGCAGACAATTGAGTGAACACCAGCTGCGACGCCTGCAACATGGTTTTCTGCAGGGTCAGCCGCGCAATCGCATCGACCGGATCGGATGCGGTGATGGTGCTCGCTTCTGTGGTGCCGTTGTCGATCAGCGACTGATTGGTGGTCCCTTGCGCGGTCGCCGTGGCCGAACGCGCACCACCCTCACTGACCGCCGTGGCTATCTGATCGGCAGCGCTTTTCAGGTTGCCAATGGCTGAGGTCAACGAGGCTTGAAGCTTTTGCTTGGCCACAGGATCAGCATCGACTGGCGTGGTGAGCGCGGTGATGATCGACGACATGGTGTTCAGAAGATTCTGGCTTTGTTGAGTCGACGAGGTGGCAGTGAACTGGTCACCGGCCGCTGGCGCACCACTGAGCGTAAACGTGACGCCCGCCGCCGTTGCGGTATTGCCCGACAGCGTCCCGCTGGACACTGGTTGACTGGTGGCAGGGTCGTACGGTGAGGCATAGAGACTGAAATCGGTCGCGCTGGTGAACTTGAGGATCGCGCCACCGGACGGGAAGTTCTCGTTGAACTTGGTCTGGTCAGTCACAGAACTGCCGGTGATCACCGTCGTCGACGGGTTGGCCGGTAAACGCGCAGTGCTGATCGAGCTTGGCGAAGCGGCGAGTTGAAATGTGTGGCCTGCAATGGCGGTATCGGCCAGGCCCGAATCGCTGTATTGGGTATCGGTCAGGTTGACGTTCAGGTTCAGCTCAAGCCCACGGAACGTGATGGACTGGTTACCCGCATTGGCCGATGAGAACTTACCGACACCTGAGGCCTCGGCGGTCACGTCAGCGCCGCTGGCGTCGAGAATCTTGTACTGCGTGCTGCTCTGGAAGGTAATGCTGTAAGGCTGGCCAGCGGTGAACTTGGCATTGTAATCGGCGCTGGAGGCCACGCTGCCGCCGGACAATGAAATGACGTTGTCATTCACCGCAGGCGCGGTCAACGTGGTCGAGGTGCGAGTGGTATTGACCGCTTTCTCGAAGGCGTCCCAACCTGTGGTGTTAGTGGCCATGGCGATACCGTCACCGATATCGACGTTCATCAGGCTCTGGTCACCCTGATAGCTGTAGGTGCCATCAGGATTGACGGCATAGGGCGCCGTCGTCGATTTCGAGCCGGAGAACAGATAGTTGCCGTCGGCATCCTGGCTGTTCATCAGGCCCAACATCTGATCCTGAAGCTGCTTCAGTTCGGCGGCATTGGCTTTACGGTCATCATCGGTGAAGGTGGCATTGCTGGCACCCAGCACTAATTCCTGCGCTCTCTGAATCGATTGAGTGAGGGCAGACAGGGCGGTTTCGCTGTTGACCACGCTAGTGTTGACGGTGCCGATGTTGGACTTGTACTGGTTCAGCATCGAACCCTTTTGCTGAATCTCAAGTACGCGCGCAGCGCCGATTGGATCATCAGATGCGGTGTTGAGTTTGATCTGGCTGGCGACTTCGTCACCGGTCTTGACCACATTGGTATAGTTACGCTGATAGTTGGCCGCGCTGGTTTCGTAAAACTGAGCAGTTGAAATACGCATGGATTACGACTCCTTAAAGACTGTTGATCAGCGTGCTGAAAATGGCTTGGGCAGCTTTGATGATTTGCGACGAGGCCGTGTAGTACTGCTGATACTTGATCAGGTTGGCCGCCTCTTCATCCAGGGACACACCCGACACACCATCGCGTGCGCTTTTGGCCTGGGTCAATACGGCGGTGGTGGCGGTACTGTCGTTCTTGGCCTGGTTGGCCTGCGCACCTACGGTCTGAATCAGATTTTTGTTGGAATCACTCAGGCTCATGCCTGTGCCGTTGCCGGCGGCGATGTCCACGGTCTGTTTGGTTTGCAGTTCCAGCGTCGAGTTGGCGTTGCGGTTGTCCGAAGAACCCGCACCGGTCATGTCGATGTTGTAGGTGTCTGCGGCGGTGGGGCTGCCCGAGACGGTCATACCGAACGTGTAGGACTGCGTGGCACCTGCGGAGTCGGTGTAACCCACCTCAAAACTGAGATCGTTGCTCTGTCCCGGGACGATATTGCCCTTGATCGGGTTCCCGGAAGCGTCGTTAACATCCTCGCCAGCTGCATCGACCAGCTTGTAACTCTGCGCGCCATTGAGGACCTCGCCCATCACCAGCCTGACCGGCATTGAACTCTTCAATGCTGCGCGCAGATCCGCCGTGGCGGTAGGGTTGTAGATATCCGCCTGGGTGGTCAGTACCGGCTGGGTGAATTGTCCGGTGCCTTTGCTGGTGCCCACGGTGCCGGTCAGTGGGGCTGCCGCTGCAATGGTCTTGGTGTCGGTCATGACCGTTTGGATGCCGTCGGCACCGTTGCGGGTTGGCGTGACCTTGAAGCTGTCGCCTGCGGCCACAGCCCCCCCGTTAAGCGTCAGCGAGAAACCATCGATTACCGGCGGTGGCGTGGTCCCCAAATCATAGGTGCCCATGTCCTTGCCATCCGGCAGACGTTTGACGCTGTAGCCGGTGGCACTGGCGAACGTCACCTGATAGTCGTTGGTGGTCAGCGAACCGGTGTCGGCAATGGTAACGTCCAGGTTGCCAGAACCTGCGCTGTTGCCCTTGGTGCCAAGGCTGCGCTGGCTGGTCAGGCTGGGATCGTTGATGTTGTTGAACAGGTTGGCGCCAAAGTCGCCGTTGCTGTCGATACCCTGATTGAGCTGGCTGTTGACCTGATCGGACACCACCATCGCCAGGCGTCCCAACTCATTGACCGCCGGTTGCAGCGTTTCGCTGCGGTAACGCAGAAGACCGCCGATGGTACCGCCGGTGACCACCGAACTGACATCGGTGCTGCCCTGCTGGTAGTTGAGTTGCAGCGCATAAGTGCTGGGGTCGCTATCACTGGGCACAGCCGACATCGTGTTGGCCGAGTTGCCGGTAACCAGCGGCTGGCCACTGCCGATGTACACGTCATAGCTGCCGTTGTTCTCGACCACTTTAGCGCCGACCAGATCATTGAGCTGGCGCACGGCTTCGCTACGGGCGTCGAGCAACGAGTTTGGCTCGTTGCCGGTGCCGCGCGACTGGGTGATCTGCGCGTTGAGCGAAGCAATCGAGGACGACAGCGAATTGACCTGCCCGGTCAACGCGGTCAGTTGGCTGTTGATGCCGGCGTTCTGGTCGCTCATCTGCGAAGAGATGGAGTTAAATTGCGCCGACAGCGACTGGGCACTTTTCAGAAACGTCGTACGGGCGGCCGATGAGGTGCCGTCCGTCGCCACAGCCTGAAGACTGGTGAAGAAATTGGCCAATACGGTACTGACGCCGGTTGAGCTGTCAGACAAGATCGAATCGAGCTTGCTGGCTTGCCCCAGGTAGGCGGTAGCGTCGGAGTTGAGCGCGGTGCTCGATTGCAACTGGGTATCCAGGTAGCTGTTGTAGATCCGGCGCACGTCGGACAGCGTCGTACCGGTGCCGACGAAGCCGACCCCGATGTTCTGCTGTGCGCCCGCGGCGGTCATCACCTGCTGGCGCGAATATCCACTGGTATCAACGTTGGCAGTGTTGTTACCGATCGTGTTCATCGCCGCGCTGCTGGCGTACAAGCCTGAAAGCCCAATTGAAATCAGTGACATGGTTCAAACCTTATAAAGTCGTGGAAGAGCCCGATGCGGCGGCGTAGGTCTGGTAACTCTTCATCTGCTTCGCTATTTGAGTAATCTTGCTGGCGTAGTCCGGGTCCGTCGCATAACCGGCCCTTTGCAGCGCTTTTACAAACTGTTCTGGGTTATCGGCAGATTTCAGCGTTTCTTGATAGCGATCATTGTTTTGCAGAAAGCTCACCAAGTCATGGAAGCTGCTGGCGTAGGAGTCGTAAGAACGGAAATCCGCCGTCTCCTTGACCATCTGCCCATCACGAAATTCGCTGGTAATCGCCCGCGCTTCAGGACCTTTCCAACCGCTCTGAGCCTTGATGCCGAACAGGTTGTGGCTGCTGCTGCCATCCTGTTGACGCATGATCGATTTGCCCCAACCGGTTTCCAATGCAGCCTGAGCCACCAGCACCGTAGGATCGACGCCGATACGCGCGGCGGCATCCTTGGCCAGCGGCAACATGGTGGCGACGAAGTCGTCGGCATTGGCGAAGGCGCTTTTGCCCGGAGCCAGTGGCGGTTGCGCCATGCTGCGCAGATAGGGGTGCGCAGGTGCCGAATACTCCGGGCCCAGGGTCCAGTCGCCGTTGCCCCGGCTTGCCCCACCCTTGGCAGCGGCCACGGCGTTGGCAATGGCGATGCGGTTTTTCAAGGTCGTGGCGCTGGCCGTGGACTCTTGACCCGCCGCAGTGTTCGGGACGATACCGGCCATGATCCGGTCGGCCAGCTTGCTGGGCAGCGACAAACGACGCGAGTTGAGTGCAGCAACGTCGTTGTGCGGCTGGCCGTTGACCGACGAGGTGCCCGTGTCGACCGCAACTGAACGGGTGGCCCACAACGGACGTTGGGCGACGCGTGTGGCCAGCCCGGTCTGTGCAATACCGCTGTCGGCTTTTGCCGCACTGGTGTCGGCCGCCACTGGGGGCACCTGCCCGCTCCTGTTTTTTGACAACTGACGCATCAGCACATCTTGCAGACCGATACCGCCACCTTCGCGTGACATGCTCACCGCCAACTGCT
>NZ_DASWOT010000012.1:0-5946 GCF_036404235.1 Pseudomonas sp. | reverse complement strand
GAACAATGCGAAGGCCAGACCGACGCTAAGGGCGAACGCCATTCGTTTCATGGTTTCACCTCCAGCCAGTTCTTGGGATTCTCGGTCGGTGCAATCACCGACCGGCGGGAGCACGCGCCGGCGAACTGCTCGCGCGTTGGCTGATCCTCGATTTTCTGGATGCGGTCGGGCGCGCAGTTTGCCGCGTTCACCTCGGGCATTTGGGCCGGCTGCTTGTTATCGCATCCGGCGACCAATGCGACGAGAACGGCGGTCATGAGGACCGTTGATTTCTTCATATTCTGGCCCTCCTACGGCTTCACTTGCAGCCAGTTTTTCGGGTTGGGAGTCTTCCCGATCCTGGGTTCCGTCGATGCCTTATGCGCGGCTTCCTGCTGCGCCTCACGGTCGGTTTGGGCCTGCAACTGCGCACCGATGGCGTTCTGCTGCGCGAGAAGCAGGCCACGGATTTGCAGGAGCTGGTTGGACTGCTGGCTTGCGATCTGGTTAGCGTAGCCGATGGCTTCCATCTGCCCTTTCGCGCCCTGCGCCTGCGATTGCAGCCGTTCAAGCTGCCGCGCGTCTGACTTGAGATTTTCCTGCTGATCTTTGATGCCCTTGAACAGCGCATCATTTGCGGCCTTTTGCGACTGTGAAGCCAAAGCGCGAGTCTTTTCCAGCGCGGCGCGCTCGGTGTCAGAGCAGCCGGCCGAGGTGAAGCACGGCGACGATTTGTAGTAGGACACGTCCTGGAACTTGCTCAGGTAAGCGTCCAGGCTGCCGGCCTGATTGGTGAGGTTATTCAGGGTGTCGATGGACTGCATCAACCCGTTGATGGTGGACTGTGCCTGATCCCAAATGTAGGCGGCGGGCGCGACCGTGTTTTGCAGCATGTTTTCGTACTGCTGCAACTGCGTTGCGTATTGCTCGATTTGCTTCTGGACCTGCGCGACCTGCTGAATCGCGGTGACGGTCGTTTGCGACAGGTTGGTTCCGTCGATAACCGGGATGCCGGCGTACGCCGGCATCGAAGCGACGCCAAGGGTCACGGCGATGGAGAGAGCGATTTTAGCCGCTAAATTTTGCGACCTCGCAGTGAGTAGCTCTCGCCTGTTTCTCAGGGGGCTGTTTGTTTTTGCGTGCATTGCGTTGACCTCCATCAGTCACTTTCGAATGTGTGCCTGATATTGCCCTGCAATGCGGAATCATATCGACCTAATAATTGGCAAAAATGGTTGACATGAGAAATAGTTATTCAAAAGTGCAGGGACTACAGATTGCTAGGCGCTGCCTAGCCAGCGACGTTTTCCGTTCTCCTCCGTCTCGCTTGCTGTAATCAGCCGAACCTCACGAGCCGGCGGTAGCCGGCCAGCCTCGCAGAGCAGGATTCCCATTGAGTGCCACCGGCGCGAATAAGGGACAGTGAAGATAGCTAATCGGCTCCGCCGATTAGCTATCTTCACCTATCCTGCCCGCCTTACGGCGTTGTTTACACCAAGGAAAGTTTTGGTCGCGTTTTGTGGATTCCTCTGTAAACGCCGAGCCGAACGTGTGTACGCGTCAGATGCACGGCATTACAGGAAAACACAGAGGTTTCCTGCCGATTTCCGCGCGAATTCCTAGACATTTCCCCGCGATTTCCACACGCTGTTTGCAGATGCAGCCGATCCGAATTCTAAGTTGCAGGAGCGACCGCTGCGTACCGTTGGGAACAATCTCTCCGGATTGGAAAATTGTGTGGACGCCGAGGGAATTGGTTTTTAGCCGCTAAAGAACGGCGGTTGCCCTACTCCGCCCAATGGCGAGGACGGCTATCATGTCGCCTCCGATATCTCGTATGGAGGCAGAAGTGATGGTGTTGAAGGGGCTTGTGGTTGGCGTGCTGATGGGATCAGTGTTGGTCGGCTGCGGTGACGATGCCAGTGCGGATAAGCAGTACGACGTGAGCGACGAAACATGCAAAGCGGATTATTGGAAGACCTTGCCTGCAGGAAAGTCGCGCGATGACCTGGTAGCGAAATGCTTGCGCCGTGGCGAATACAAGCACTCAGAGCCGAAAACCTGGTAAAGCGGCCCGGGCCGGCTCGGCTCGGCTCGGCTTCCGAACCTGACGCCCGAAACGGTCAACGAACGGCCTGTACGAATGCAGAAAAGCCCATATTTTCCGTGCTTTCGTACTTCCATGCTCTTGATTTGTTACGACTTCATTGACACTTGAGGGGCGGCTTCTCGCGGAAAGAATAATAATATTCTTACCGACATCAAGCCGCCAGTTCGCTCCGTGCGGACCAGTCGCAACCGACGCCAGCCTGAAAACGCGAGCTTCGGTCCGTGGTGCGATTTTCGGGTCGCTAGGCTACCTAACCATTACCGAACCGCTTTGGGCGGTCTCCTGACCGTCCTGCGCGCTCTTGCAGGGTATTTAATCTGGTCGCCTCCTATTCCGTCCGCATTGTGCGGATGTAGGACGCTTCATGAAGCGAAACCGGAAACCGACGTTTTAGGTTGAACGCCAGGAGGAGCGGTAGGCGCATCCGGCAGACGCTCTCCTTCCTTGGTGTTCAACCGTCGGCCCGTGGCCGACCGGCAAGGCCGGACCGCGCCTCAAGCGCGGGCTGTGCCGCGCAGGATCTGAATATCCTGAATATCCTGCCAACTCCGGGCGGGTGTGCGACGTTTCGGGCGGGTGCGCGACGCTATCGGGCGGGTGTGCGACGCTATCGGGCGGATGTGCGACGCTTTAGGCGCCACCGGCACCTTTTTTTCTCACGCGGTCGCCATCCAGAAACAGGCCGAGCGCATTCAATTCGTCAGCGTCTTCCCTCAGCCTGAATCGTGCATTGCCTTGCTTGGCACGGTCCCAGCCACGGCTACGATAACGGTGTCTAAATACCAACCACCCGCCGGCTCGACTTTGTGGCTCAAGACGTGCCTTGCGACGGCTTGGCTGATGCCATGCCGTAGGCGAGCAATGGGGGCCGGGTCGTAGTACAAGCTCAAATCATGTTCGAGCAGCATCACAAGCGCAACACCAAGCCGCACCCGCCAGAGGCTCCGTTCTCCCCCCGTCAGGGGATCGGGACGTGTCATGGGCGAAGGGATAACATGGTCAATCAATCCGCCGATGATTGGAAAATCGAATTGCGGGGTCTCGATTGTGATCGTCGCGGTGCGTAATTCAACCAACAGCTTTTCGATCTGCGTAAAGCTGTACCGGCTGTCAGACAGTGTCTTTCGCACACGGGCGGGGTCCACCAGAAGCTCAACGCCACCATCTGAGATATCGCGCCGACGTTCAGCGCAGTACAAGACTGCCTCCACAATATCGGCGTGCCGCTGCCCTAACCTACCGGTGACGCGGCAGCGCCCGAAAGACGTGTCCACCCAAATTCCTTCGCGCAGGCGTGGGCGCTGACTAGGCTGATATAGCATCACCCGTGCCTGCGCGCTCGTACTGGTAGGGGTCACGGCATTACCACCGCTCATCGTCCCTCCCATTCACGACGTGCAGGCTGCTCTCCTTCTTCACCTCCACCAGTTCTACCGGCCGCAACACGCCGCCGGCGTGCCTCAAGTACCAGCGATCAAGTTCGGTAGCGTCGTAGTTCTGCTTGGATACGCCGAAGCGCACGAAGTAGCCGCGCCGCTCGTTGCCGATGGGCTGCCGCTCATAGACGCGATCACTCAGACGCTTGGCCTCATCCGCGGTCATCTTCGCCACGAAGCCACACCAGCGGGCATTGTCGATTAGAGCTGACGCGCCTCTCGCAGCCTGCTGCTGATCGGCCAGCCCCTCGCGGGCGCTACCTTTGCTGACGTGGTGCAGGTACAGGACTGATGCGCCGGTGCTGGCCGCAACGTACTCAAGGGTGGCGACAAGACGCGCCATGTCGCCGTTGCTGTTCTCATCCAAGCCGTGAATCCGGCTTAAAGTATCGAGCACAATCAGCCGAGCACCAGCGCTAGTCTCAATTAGACGGGCCAACTCTGATTCTTTCATCACGTCCATGCGCTGCCCCATGATCGGCATAACGCTCAGGTTCTCCGCGATGGCTTCCCGAGCCTGCTGATCAAGGTACTTGCCAATAGCGTGAACTCGGCACACAAGCGCCGGCAGCGGGTCTTCTCCAGCGAGATAAATCACGCGTCCGGTGTGCTGCGGGTTGAAGCCCAGAAGGTCACCGCCCGCAACGCTGCACGCAATGGACATTGCTGCTTCCAGCGCCCAGAAGCTCTTGCCAGTGGCTCCAGGCGCTACCAGCGCTCCGACTGTTCCCGCAAGGAAGCCGGGCCATATGAAGTCAAGTACAGGCGGCTCATTCTCGAATGCCGCCCGCAAATCAATGGCCACAATTCAGCCCCCCATTCCGGGGCGACGGGCCTGGATGCCCGACAACTTGCGGGCCTCAATCCATTCCTCGACATCGGCCAAATCCCACACAACATTTCGGCTAGTGAGCGCAATCCGGCGGGGGAATTCTCCCCGTTGCTCCAGGTTGTAAATCGTGCGCTCGCACAGCGGGATCATCGCCAGTAGTTTTTTCTTGTTGATTAGGGTCCTGTTCGTCGTTGCCTGCATGCATTGACCTCCGTCAGTCACTTTCTAATGTGTGCCTGATCATGCCTTGCAACGCAGTATTGCATCAGCCTAATAATTGGCGATAATGGTTGACATGAAAATTAAATCGACCATTGCCGTTTGGGAGGGATGCGATCCCACAGTCTCAGAAGCCATCGGACAGCTTCAGGATCGCTGGCATCCATACTCCAGGTATTCAAAGCGCTACCCCATCGTTCGGCTGATACAGGAGCTAATCGACCCCGCTATGGCCGCATACACGGCGGTGCTGCCACAACGCTACCTGGGCCACGTCCCTGGCGCGGGAACAGGGGTGAGCTTCAGCGAGATCATTCGGTTGGTGGGGCTTGATGCGATGGTTCGCGTGCAGCGGCAGTTGCTACGCCAGTTCGTCAAAACCGTGGACAAGCAATCCACGAGGGATGAGCGATTTGTGGCGACGCTGGAAACGTTGATCGAATTGGTTGGGGACTGCGCCTGCAAACGACCGGCAAAGTCCCGAGTACGCACCACCCGCCTGAATGGCGAACGTCGACAAAGTTTTTGCAGGTTCTGCGGGTCACTCACCGAACTCGCCTTGTACGCTGACGGGAACGACACCCCGAAGGCAAATGATCTGGAGGAAGAACTTCGGCTGAGCAGCCAATACTGCGTGGATCACCGGCCAAGATTGCCAAGTGGCATATGGAACCCAGCCTACCGGCAAGCGAAGCGATCGGTCGCTCAGTTCGATCTCGAATTGGCCCGGCTTAGCCAGCAAAGTGCAAAGCCCGCCACTCCCCAAGTTAAATCGGGGGATCAACTGGTTGACAGCTACGTCTTTCACTACGTGGCGGGTCAATACTTACAACCAGCAGACACAGCCGACCTCCGCAATCAAGCGCGGCAAATGGTGGACGCAAAACTGTCGGACCGTAAAAAGCAGATGCTGATGCTCCAGTGGTCAGGACACAATCAGTCGGAGATTGCAAGAAGGCTAGGCATCGAGCGCCAGGCCGTATCTAAGGCCATTGCCGCAATCCCCGAGAGATTTCACCTAAAACCAACGAAGCGCCATGGCCGGTAAATCCTTTGCGGCCTGGACCCTTTTTGCTCGTGTGGAAATCATGGGGAACTGTTGAGGAATTCGCGCGGAAATCGGCAGGAAACCTCTGTGTTTTCCTGTAATGCCGTGTATTTGACGCGTACACACGTTCGGCTCGGCATTTACAGAGGAATCCACAAAATGCGACCAAAACTTTCCTTGGTGTAAACAACGCCGTAAGGCGGGCAGGATAGGTGAAGTAGGCCCACCCGCAAGCGGGTGTTCCTTCTTCACTGTCCCTTATTCGCGCCGGGGGCACTCAACGGGAATCCTGCTCTGCGAGGCTGGCCGGCTACCGCCGGCT
>NZ_DASWOT010000011.1:0-5290 GCF_036404235.1 Pseudomonas sp. | reverse complement strand
GGCCGAACAAGGCCAGCGCTTGATCGTCGTAGGTATCGCAGAAGACATCACCGAAAAGAAGCAACTCGAAGACGAACTGCAGCGGCTCGCGACGACCGATGTACTCACCCAAAGCAGCAACCGCCGACATTTTTTCGAATGCGCCCAACGCGAGTTCGAACAGGCGCGGCTGCAAGGCGCACCGATGGCATTCCTGCTGCTGGACATCGATGACTTCAAACTGGTCAACGACACCTATGGTCACCAGGAAGGCGACGTGGTGCTGCAACGCATCGCCGAATGTGGGCGCACCACATTGCGCCGTGGCGACTTGTTCGGGCGTATCGGCGGAGAAGAGTTTGCGGCAGTGTTCCCTGGCTGCGCGCCGGACATGGCGAAACAGATCGCAGAACGCCTGCAGCGAGAGATTCAACGCCTGAGTTTTCAGTGTGACGACAACGCTTTCGGCATTACTGCAAGCCAGGGGCTGACCAATCTAGGCGCCAACGACCCAAGCCTGGAAGCCTTGTATGCACGCGCCGATGCCGCGATGTATCAGGCCAAGCGCCAGGGCAAGAATCAGATTGTGTTGGTGTAGCGATCCCCAAATCCGGCGCTAACCTTCAACCTTTTTGCGCAATCGCTCCAGATCCGATGCATTGATCTTCAGCAATCGCGCAGCTTTGGATTTCGCCAGAGTGTCAAAAGCACTCTCTTCATTGCCAAGACTCGCCATTTGTCCCGCCAGGTTCATCAACAACACTTCGCGGGTGACGCCTCCAGTGTTGTACTGATACACCGCCGCTATCAGCTCGCGAAGCTCTAAAGGCAGGCGCCAGCGTGTGCGCAACGCCGAACCAAACGCCGCAGAATATTGCGCCAGCGAACGTGTGATCGACTCGTCGCTGAGCGCGCCGCCTGACAACGACCACTCCTGCAGACAACGCAATACCGCGAGATCGCCCAGATTTCGCAACAGCCCCGCGCAATGGCAGCGCTCGTGGTCAAGCTCAAGCATCCGCGCCAGCGTGGCCGCGTAATTGGCCGTACGCTGAGACAACGCCCAAAAATCATTGGCACGACTGATCAGCGCCTCATCAGTCAATATCGCGCAGCGCTTGAGCGCCATGTTTGAAGCCAGACTCGCGCCCTGCATCGCACCCAGCGTTGCCAATGCCTGATGCAGTGTTTGAATCGGCTCTCCAAGGTGCTGTATGGCACTGTTGGCAGCGGCAATCAACCCGGCCACCAACTGCGGATCCGGCGTCAATGCCTGCTCAAGCAGCGTGATATCAGGGCCAGATGGGCCCTGACTGCGCTTGATCGCCTGCTGCACATCAACAGACAACGGCGCGCCATCGGCCACTTCTCGGCGCGTCTCAAGAAAGTCGGTCAAGGTCAGGCCAGGCGCTTGGCTTGGGGCATCAGTCGCCCCCGGAACACCGTCTTCGAGTAGCAGTCCTTGCAAACGTAAACGCAGGCTGTCGATGTTCAGCGGCTTGGTGAGGTAGGCGGTGGGTGCCAGTTGTACGGCCTCGCGGACGCTGGCGCTATCGTTACGATCACTTAAGAGAATGAACGGGATCACCGGCTGCTTGCGCAGAAAACGCACGGCGCGCAACAGGCTCAAATCATCAACACCAGGAAGCTCTCGCGATGCGATCACCAAATCAGGAACCGCGCCCTTGAGCCATTGCACAGCCTTGACGCCTTCCGAGCACACTTCAACATGCGCATCGCTACGCACACTCAAAACCACTTCACTGAGCATCTCGCAAATGTGCGGATCGGGTTCAGCGATCAACACACGGGTTACATCGGGCGCCTTTACGACGGTCATCATGACTCTCCGGCATCACTTTGCTTACCTTAGTCAAAGACAACGCTCAGAAACAGGGAAAAGAGAAATTTCTGACGTCAATAAACGAAAAAACCCGCCTAAGCGGGTTTTTCCATCCATGTAGTCACAATTTGATCAATTGCAACCCAACGGCATCAGGCAAGCTCAGCGAAGCACTCTTCGATGATCTTCAGGCCTTTATCCAATTGCTCGTCCGGCGAAGTCAACGGTACCAATATGCGCAACACGTTGCCGTAAGTACCACACGACAGCAGGATCAAACCTTTGTCGCGGGCTTTGGCAACCACTTGAGCCACGGCAGCGGCGTTGGGCTTGTGGATGTCGCCGTTTTCGACGCATTCAAGGGCGATCATCGCGCCCAGGGCACGTACTTCACCGATCACCGGGTATTTCGCCTGAATGGCGCGCAGGCCAGTCACCAGATGCTCGCCAACCGCTTTGCAGCGATCGAGCAGGTGCTCTTCTTCGAAAACTTCCAGGACCGCCAACGCAGCCGCACAGGCAATCGGGCTACCAGCATACGTGCCGCCCAGACCGCCAGGTGCAATGGCGTCCATATATTCAGCCTTGCCACAGACACCCGCGAGCGGGAAGCCGCCAGCAATGGATTTGGCGAAGGTGGTCAGGTCAGCAGTCACGCCCATCTGTTCCATGGCGAAGAAAGTGCCAGTACGGCCAGCACCTGTCTGTACTTCGTCAGCAATCAGCAGGATGCCGTGCTTGTCGCACAGCTCGCGCAGACGAAGCATGAAAGCCTTAGGCGCGACGTAGAAACCGCCTTCGCCCTGAACTGGCTCGATGATGATCGCAGCGATGTCTTTGGGCTCGGCGTCGTTCTTGAAGATACGCTCGATGCTAGCGATGGACTCATCGATGCTCACGCCGTGCAGTTCATTCGGGTATTGAGCGCGGAAGATGCCGCCAGGCATCAGGCCCATGCCAGCCGAGTAAGGCACGACTTTACCGGTCAGGCCCAACGTCATCAGGGTGCGACCGTGGTAAGCGCCGGTGAACGCGATTACACCAGTACGGCCGGTGGCAGCGCGAGCGATCTTGACGGCGTTTTCGACCGCTTCGGAACCGGTGGTGACCAGCAGGGTTTTCTTCTCGAAATCACCTGGGACCTTGGCGTTGATTTTTTCGCACAGCTCGACATAAGGCTCATAAGCCAGCACCTGGAAACAGGTGTGTGTCAGCTTGGTCAGTTGCTCTTGCACCGCGGCAATGATTTTCGGGTGCAGGTGACCTGTGTTAAGTACCGCGATACCGCCCGCGAAGTCGATAAACTCACGACCTTCAACGTCGGTAACGGTAGCGTTCTTCGCATGATCGGCGAAGATCGGGTGGATCTGACCAACGCCACGCGGGACAGCGGCTTCGCGGCGTTTCATCAAGGATGCGTTTGTTTTGCTCATGATTTCCTCATTCACCGCTCATCGGGCGGCGTGGTTCAAGGATCAAGCAGCGGGGGTCAACGGCGGCAGCATACGATGATCGACTGTCGCGGCCTCCCGGCCACAATGGATTGGTGCTACAAAAACCTGCGGGGCGTCGCTCTCGCGCCCCACAGGCTGCAATACCTATTGCTCAAACAGAGAGGCAGAGGTATTTGATTTCCAAATAATCTTCAATGCCGTACTTGGACCCTTCACGGCCAAGGCCCGACGCCTTGATGCCGCCAAATGGCGCGACTTCATTGGAGATCAGTCCGGTATTGATACCGACCATGCCGTACTCCAGCGCTTCAGCGACACGGAACACGCGGCTCATGTTCTGTGCGTAGAAATACGACGCCAGGCCAAACTCAGTGTCGTTCGCCATGGCGATTACTTCGTCTTCGTCCTTGAAGCGGAACAGTGGCGCCAGTGGGCCGAAAGTTTCTTCCTTGGCGACGGCGGCGTCTTTCGAAACGTTGATCAAGATGGTCGGCTCGAAGAAATTGCCTTCCAGGCTGTTGCCGCCGCTCAGCACTTTCGCGCCTTTGCTCAGGGCATCAGCAATGTGCTCTTTGACTTTGGCCACTGCTTTTCCGTCAATCAGCGGACCGGTAGTGGTGCCTTCTTCCAGACCATTACCAATCTTCAGCTTGGCCACCGCGACTTTCAGCTTCTCGGCGAATGCATCGTAAACCGAGTCCTGAACATAGATGCGGTTGGCGCAAACGCAAGTCTGGCCGTTGTTGCGGTACTTGGAAATGATCGCGCCTTCGATGGCCTTATCCAGGTCCGCATCGTCGAACACGATGAACGGCGCGTTGCCGCCCAGTTCCAGCGAGACTTTCTTGATGTCGTGGGCGCATTCAGCCATCAACTGGCGACCGATCTCGGTCGAACCGGTGAAGGAGAGCTTGCGCACGATCGGGTTGCTGGTCAGCTCGCCGCCGATGTCACCCGCGCTACCCGTCACCACGCTGAACACGCCAGCCGGGATGCCCGCGCGCTCAGCCAGCTCGGCCAGCGCGAGTGCGGAGTAAGGAGTTTGCGAAGCAGGCTTGAGGACCATGGTGCAGCCCGCAGCCAGCGCCGGACCGGCTTTGCGGGTGATCATCGCGGCCGGGAAGTTCCACGGGGTGATGGCTGCGGTGACACCGATAGGTTGCTTGAGCACGATCAGACGTTTGTCCAGCTGATGGCCCGGAATCACGTCACCGTAAACGCGTTTGGCCTCTTCAGCGAACCACTCAAGAAAGGACGCGGCATAAGCGATCTCACCTTTGGCCTCGGCCAGGGGCTTGCCTTGCTCAAGCGTCATCAGGCGACCCAGGTCGTCCTGATTCTCGATCATCAGCTCAAACCAGCGACGCAGTTTGTTCGCGCGATCTTTGGCGGTCAGCGCACGCCAGGCCGGCAAGGCCTTGTCAGCAGCTTCGATGGCGCGGCGAGTTTCGGCGGCGCCCATCTTTGGCACAGTACCCAGAACTTCGTTGTTCGCAGGGTTAGTAACCTTGATCGTCTGACCGCCGTCGGCATCTGCCCAGGCGCCATTGATATAGGCCTGTTGGCGGAACAACGTGGAGTCTTTAAGCTGCATATCGGTCTCCTAAACAGCACCGCGCAACGGCGGAGCGAATTATTGATTGTTCAAAGGCGCCTCGAACGAGGCTGCCGTCAGGAAAACATCAGCCGGAGCCCGAACGCACGAGTTGAAAAAAGTGCGGGCAACCGGACAGGTTGCGTTTGAAATCTCAAACGAATCCTAGGGACTACAGGGGTAAAGGACAATAGCCTGTTCGAAAAAAAGAACGCGAATACCTTTAGTTGGCTGAAAATTCTGATCAACGTCACCTCCAATAGTCGTAACCGTGTGAAATTGACAACACCCACTCGCCAGCATGGACGCACGCAAGCCAGATGAGTATTATGGCGCCCGCGTTGCACCAGTAGCTCAGCTGGATAGAGTACTGCCCTCCGAAGGCAGGGGTCATGGGTTCGAATCCCGTCTGGTGCACCA
>NZ_DASWOT010000010.1:0-18755 GCF_036404235.1 Pseudomonas sp. | reverse complement strand
TTCATGAGGCGGGTGACCGCAGTATTGCCCCAATAGGAAGGACCGCCATGGTCGGATCAACCCTGTTTTTATGTGGAGAGGTGGAATGGTTGCTCCTTGCGTTCTGATTGCTGGCTGCGGTGACATCGGTGGTCGTTTGGCGTTGCAATTGCTGTCCGACACCTGGACCGTTTACGGGTTGCGCCGTTCAGTTGCACGGCTGCCCAGTGGCGTCATCGGGGTCAGCGGGGACCTGTTCGACGCAAGGATGCCAGCGCAATGGCCGGAAGGCCGGATCGATTATCTGGTGTATTGCGCGACTCCGAGCGAGCGCGACCAGGCGGGGTATCGGGCTGCCTATGTCGAGGGTCTGCGTCATGTGCTGGACTGGACCCAGCGCAGCGGTCAGCGACCCAGACGTGTGATTTTCGTCTCCAGTAGCAGTGTTTACGGACAGCAGAACGGCGAGTGGATCGACGAAACCTCGTCTGCCCAAGCAAGCGGGTTTTCTGGCCAGATCATGCTGGAGGCTGAGCAGGTCGCGCTGCAAAGTGGTTTTCCGGCCAGCATTGTCAGGCTTACGGGCATCTATGGACCGGGTCGTAGCGATTTGATGAACCGTGTTCGACAGGGTTATAGCGTGGCGATTGATCCGCCTTTATATGGCAACCGGATTCACGCTGATGATGCGGCTGGCCTTTTAGCGTTTCTGCTGCGCGCCGATGCGCGGGGTGTGGCGCTGGACGATTGCTATATCGGTGTCGATGACGCGCCCGATGCGTTGGCCGATGTTGTGGATTGGATGCGCAAGCGGCTGGGGGTTACAGAGTGGTCGGCCGAAACCAGCATTCGACGAGCGGGCAGCAAGCGTTGCAGCAATGCCAGAGCCAAAGAGCTGGGCTGGACGCCACATTATCCGAGTTATCGGGAAGGTTATGAGGCGATGCTGGAGGCGGGAAACCGAGATCGCAAGTTTTGAGATTCTGAAGGAGCGAATTCATTCACGAAGCGTTGGCCCATCCAACACTTCTTCATCTAAAACACAGCATTCACGGATGAATCCGCCCCACAGTTGGTCGAGCTAAAATCTCAGTTCTTCTGCAACAACCACTGACTCGCACCCGGGCGCAGGTCTGGCATTTCGTCTGCCTTGGCGTTGTTGACCGCCTGGAATATTTCCAGCTGCTTGCCGTTGCGAACGAAGATCCACGGATTGCCCTTCTCGTTCTTCTCCAGCCACATGCTGTCGTATTCGCCGCTCATGGCGGCGCAGTCGCCCGCCAGGCAGAGCGCGTAACGATCATTACCCGGCAGACCCGATACGCTTCCGTCGGGCCGGAATTCAACGATGCTGCCCTGGCCTTCGCCCTGCACGATGGACCATTTTCCGCCGAGATAGGCGCCGTAAAGCGCACGTTCAAAGCTGGTCCCGGGCTGAGCGTCAGCGGGAGCGGCTTCTTTGGGTGTCTTGAAATGCTGCTCGGGGCCGGAGTCGCTCGCGGCCTGCACCAGCTCATTGCTCTTAAGGGTCAGGTCTTCGAATGAATTGCCGTAGAAGTCAATGTGCAGCTTGCCGTCGGCAGCACTGACGATTTTGCCTTCACTGAGCTCAAAACCATTCGATGCGGTGGCGCTGCCAGCCTTGGTGTTGACGTTCCATTCAAGATTGGGCCCATACGCCAGTAACGCCTGGCGCAGGTTTCCGCCTTCAGCGGCTGCATCAATGGCGGTCTGGTTGATCCAGGTGCCGTCAGGTGTGCGGTTGGAATGGCTGGCGCAGCCGCTCAAAAGTGCGGCCAGGAGCGAGAGGGCGAACGCAACGCGCATAAGCGAAGTCCTTCCTTTGCTGAGAGGGGGCGGAGCGTACAGCGCTCCGCGAGGGATTTACTCGATAACGAGAATGGCGTCCATTTCAACCAGGGCGCCTTTTGGCAGCGAGGCGACACCGATGGCCGCGCGCGCCGGGTAAGGCTGTTCGAAGTATGTGCCCATGATTTCGTTGACCTTGGCGAAATGGCTCAGATCAGTCAGAAAGATGTTCAGCTTGACGATGTCCTTGAAAGAACCGCCTGCGGCCTGGGCAACGGATTTCAGGTTTTCGAACACCTGAACGGTCTGGGCTTCGAAGCCTTCGACCAGTTCCATGGTTTTCGGGTCAAGCGGGATCTGCCCAGACATGTAGACGGTATTGCCAGCTTTGATCGCCTGAGAGTACGTGCCGATGGCGGCAGGCGCTTTGTCGCTGGTGATGACGGTCTTGCTCATGAAGAACTCCTGTTATCGGGGTTGGCTACGCGCGCATGCGGGTGATGCGCATCACCCCGGTCAGGGCGCGCAGTTTCTTGATTACACGGGCCAGATGCACGCGGTCATGCACGCTGACCACCAGTTGGACCACACTGATGCGACCATCGCGTTCGTCCATGCTGATTTTCTCGATGTTGCCGTCGGCGGCATTGACGCTGCTGGCCAGCAACGCGATCAGGCCGCGTTGATGTTCCAGCTCGACACGCAGCTCGACATTGAATTCGCCGGTGACATCCTTGGCCCAGGACAACTGGATGCACTTTTCCGGATTGTGGCGGATTTCACTGATGTTCCGGCAGTTATCCAGGTGAACCACCATGCCCTTGCCCGCAGACAAGTGGCCCACGATTGGATCGCCAGGAATCGGCGTACAGCACTTGGCATAGCTCAGCACCAGGCCTTCTGTACCGCGAATCGCCAAGGGCCCTTCGGCGTTCGGCAATTCTTCACCTTCGCTGGCGAACAGCCGACGAGCGACGACATACGCCATGCGATTGCCCAGGCCGATGTCTTCGAGGAGGTCTTCGATGACCTCGACCCGGTATTCGGCGAGGATCAGTTGCACGCGTTCTGCCGGGATTTTCTCCAGGCTGGTATCGAAACCGTTCAGCACTTTGTTCAACAGGCGCTCGCCCAGGCTGATGGACTCCGAGCGGCGCTGCAGCTTGAGCGCGTGACGAATGTGTGTACGCGCCTTGCCGGTGACGACGAAATTGAGCCAGGCCGGGTTAGGTCTTGCACCGGGCGCACTGACGATCTCGACAGTAGAGCCGCTTTGCAGCGGTTCGGACAGCGGCGCAAGGCGGCGGTTGATCCGGCAAGCGATGCAACTGTTGCCGACGTCGGTGTGTACTGCGTAAGCGAAGTCGACTGCCGTTGAGCCTTTGGGCAGCTCCATGATCCGGCCCTTGGGCGTGAAAACGTAAACTTCGTCTGGGAACAGGTCGATCTTGACGCTTTCGATGAACTCCAGTGAGTTGCCAGCGCGTTGCTGCATTTCAAGCACGCCCTTGACCCACTGACGGGCGCGCGCGTGTGTGCTTTTGGGCTGTTCGTCGCCAGACGATTTATACAGCCAGTGCGCCGCGATCCCGTTGTTCGCCATTTCTTCCATTTCGCGTGTGCGAATCTGGATTTCGATGGGTACGCCGTGCATGCCGAACAGGGTCGTGTGCAGCGACTGATAGCCGTTGGCTTTGGGGATTGCGATGTAATCCTTAAACCGGCCGGGTAGCGGCTTGTACAAATTATGCACAGCGCCCAGCACGCGATAGCAGGTGTCGACCTTGTCGACGATGATCCTGAACGCATAGACGTCCATGATCTCGTTGAAGGCTCGGCGCTTGCCACGCATCTTTTTGTAGATGCCGTAGAGATGCTTCTGGCGACCGCTGACTTCGCCCTCGATACCGTCGACCGCGAGGCAATGACTCAGCGACTCTTCAATCTTGTTGACCAACTCTTTGCGATTGCCACGCGCGCGCTTGACGGCTTGGCCGATTCGCGAAGAGCGCATCGGGTACATCGCCTTGAAGCCGAGGTCTTCGAATTCGATGCGCACACTGTGCATGCCCAGCCGGTTGGCGATGGGCGCATAGATTTCGAGGGTTTCCTTGGCGATGCGACGGCGTTTTTCACCGGAGAGGACTTCCAGTGTGCGCATGTTGTGCAGGCGGTCGGCGAGCTTGACCAAGATTACGCGAATATCCCGTGCCATGGCCATGGCCATTTTCTGGAAGTTTTCTGCCTGGGCTTCGGCTTTGGTTTCGAAGTTCATCTGGGTCAGTTTGCTGACCCCGTCGACCAGTTCGGCCACGGTTTCGCCAAATTGCGCACTGAGCGCTTCCTTGGCGATGCCGGTGTCTTCGATCACGTCATGCAGCATGGCTGCCATCAGGCTCTGATGGTCCATGTGCATGTCGGCAAGAATATTGGCCACCGCCAGCGGATGCGTGACGTAGGCTTCACCGCTACGACGGCGTTGGCCGTCGTGGGCTTGTTCGGCGTAGAAATACGCCCGGCGAACCAGATTGACCTGGTCTGCGCCGAGGTAGGTCGAGAGACGATCGGCGAGGGCATCTATGCTCGGCATGACAAAAACTCCTGCCGATGGCTGTGACCCTGCGCCGTACTACGTCGACCTGGCATAGGCTTAGACAGCCTCGTTGGACTCGTCCTCGAATGCTGCGAACAACGGTTCATCTTCAACGATTTCAGCTTCTGCGATTACTGCGTAATCCATCAGGCCTGCTGCGATTTCACGCAGAGCCATCACGGTAGGCTTGTCATTTTCCCACGCCAGCTTTGGTTCTTTGCCGCCGGTTGCCAGTTGACGGGCACGCTTGGTAGAGAGCATGACCAGCTCAAAGCGGTTATCCACGTGTTCTAGGCAGTCTTCAACGGTTACGCGGGCCATGGGTATTCCTCGTAGCAAATGCGGTATGCGCGTTGCCCGGATGGGCGAGCGGACTCGGTAGTTTACAAGCGGCACGGCACATGCATCAAGCGGCGCGCCATAAACGGTCCGCTTTTCGCTTGCAATTGGTCGGCTGGAGCTTTAGGCCAGCAGTTGTTTCAGCAGTTCGCCGAAGCGCTGTTGCTGGTGTTCCTGGGTCAGCAGGTTGGTGCGGAAGATGGCTTTGAGGTCTTCCAGGGCGCTGGCGAAGTCGTCGTTGATCACGATGTAATCGTATTCGACATAGTGGCTCATCTCGCTCACGGCTTCGCGCATCCGCGCTTCAATGATCTCGTCACTGTCCTGGCCGCGATTGGTCAGGCGCTGGCGCAGCGCTTGCTGAGTCGGCGGCAAGATGAAGATCGAGCGCGCATGCGGCATCAGCTTGCGTACTTGCTCGGCGCCCTGCCAGTCGATTTCCAGAATCAGGTCATGGCCTTCGTCCAGGGTCTGCTGCAGACGGCTTTGCGAGGTGCCGTACAGGTTGCCGAAGACCTCGGCTTGTTCGAGAAAATCACCATGTTCAATCATGCGCACGAACTCGGCGCGATTGACGAAGTGGTAGTTCACGCCGTCCACTTCGCCCGGTCGCATGGCGCGAGTGGTGTGGGAGACCGAGACGCGAATCTGTGGTTGAGCATTGATCAGGGCGTTGACCAGGCTGGTCTTGCCCGCGCCTGAAGGGGCGGAAATGATGTACAGGGTGCCGGTGCTGTGGGTCATGTCGGGATTGGCCTTACTCAATGTTCTGCACTTGTTCGCGCATCTGCTCGATCAACACCTTGAGGTTGACCGCAGCCTGAGTGCTACGAGGATCGAAGGCTTTGGAGCCCAGTGTGTTGGCTTCGCGGTTGAGTTCCTGCATCAGGAAATCCAGGCGGCGCCCGGCCTGTCCGCCGGTTTTCAGCACCCGGCGTACTTCTGTGACGTGGGTGCTGAGGCGGTCTAGCTCCTCGGCGACATCGCTTTTTTGCGCCAACAGGACCATTTCCTGCTCCAGGCGTTGCGGATCGAGTTCGGCCTTCATGTCGGCGAAGCGGTCGAGCACCTTCTGCCGTTGCGTGGTCAGCATCTGCGGAACCAGCGTGCGCAGGGTGGCGACTTCTGTCTTGATCGCGCTCAGCCGTTCGTCGAGAAGTTTCGCCAGGTCCGCGCCTTCGCGGGCCCGCCCGGCTTTCAGCTCGTCCAGCGCTACGTTGAAGAGGGCCATCGCGTCGTTGTTCAGCGCTTGCGGATCGGTAGCGTCGGCCACCAGCACGCCAGGCCATGCCAGTACTTCGAGCGGATTCAGGGGGGCGGGTTGCTTGATCAGGCTGGCGACGATTTCGGCGGCGGCAACCAGTTGTCCAGCACGCTCACGGTCGACCTGAAGCGGTTTACCGGCGGTTTCTTCGGTGAAGCGCAAGGTGCATTCGATCTTGCCACGGGATAATCCCTGGCGTAGCGCCTCACGCACGGCGCTTTCCAGATCGCGAAAGGACTCCGGCAGGCGTAGGTGCGGTTCTAGATAACGATGGTTGACCGAGCGCAATTCCCAGCTCAGCGTGCCTTGGGTGCCAGCGCGTTCGGCTCGGGCGAAAGCAGTCATGCTATGCACCATGGCAAGTACCTCTATTAAGTCAGGCATTGAAAAAAGCCTGCATCGCAGGCCGTGTGAAAACTACTGTGCTCGACAATCCGGCGTTAAAAACAGGTGGAAAATGTTCATTTAGAACACCTACACTGCGCTTTTCTACCTGTTTTTGCCTTGTCTTGCCTTCGCTCGCTACGTTTTCAAACAGCCTGTATCGGGCGGTGTTTTACCCGAATGAATGTTGTCAAGAATCGACAGGCTATAAAGGCGCAGGATTGTAGCGCAGTGCGGGGTATGCGCCCAAATGTGGCAGCGCGCAAAGCGATGCATGGTGTTGCATCGCGCCATCGTGCGGCGTATTTCCATGAGCCACGCACACTGCCAATGTTCATCGACTGCTGATTAGATGTGCCCAGCGTCGGCTGTCACCTCTATAATGCTTCGCAGTTTTCCGTCCCAGTACAGGTATCCCAGATGAAACGTCCAAGTGGTCGCGCTGCCGATCAGCTGCGCTCGATCCGCATCACCCGCAACTACACCAAACACGCCGAGGGTTCTGTGCTGGTCGAGTTCGGTGATACGAAAGTGATCTGCACCGTCAGCGTCGAAAATGGCGTGCCACGCTTTCTTAAAGGTCAGGGCCAGGGTTGGCTGACGGCCGAGTATGGCATGCTGCCACGTGCGACTGGCGAGCGGAATCAGCGCGAAGCCAGCCGTGGCAAGCAAGGTGGTCGTACGCTGGAAATTCAACGCCTGATTGGTCGCTCGTTGCGCGCTGCGCTGGATATGTCCATGCTCGGTGATGTCACGTTGTATGTCGATTGCGACGTGATTCAAGCCGATGGCGGCACGCGCACAGCGTCCATCACCGGTGCCATGGTTGCGCTGGTCGATGCACTGAAAGTGATCAAGAAGCGTGGTGGTCTCAAGGCGGGTGATCCGCTCAAACAGATGATCGCGGCGGTTTCTGTGGGCATGTATCAAGGTGAGCCAGTGCTGGATCTGGACTACCTGGAAGACTCGGCTGCCGAGACCGATCTGAACGTCGTGATGACCAGCGCCGGTGGTTTCATCGAAGTGCAGGGTACGGCTGAAGGTGCGCCGTTTCAGCCTGAAGAGCTGAACGCGATGCTGGCGCTGGCGCAGAAAGGTATGACCGAATTATTTGAGTTGCAGCAGGCCGTGTTGGCCGACTAATCATCCATCTGTACAGGGAACGCACGATGACCGACAGCCAACCCCCGGTTCCAATGCCAAGTAAAGAAGTTCGCCAGTGGGCGATGCTCTGTCACTTCGCGGCGTTCTTTGGCTTGATATTCCCGTTCGGTAATGTATTGGGGCCGCTGATTGTCTGGCAACTCAAGAAAGAAACCGACCCGTTCATCGATGCACAGGGCAAGGAAGCCTTGAACTTCCAGATCACCGTTTCCATCGCCGCGATGATCTGCTTTTTGCTGATGATCGTGGTAATTGGCTTTCCGTTGCTGATGCTGGTGGGGGTTGGTGCGCTGGTACTGACCATCATTGCGGGTATCAAGGTTAACGACGGCAGTGCGTATCGCTATCCGTTTACCTGGCGGTTGGTTAAATAGCCGCAGCCTTTTTAGGCGCGCTTGTCCGCAATGGCATAAGCGCATCCAATGGTCAGCCAAAAACAAAGCCGACATGAAGTCGGCTTTGTTTTTATGCGCTTGGACGTTAAATAGTCAGCGTCCAGTCGTAGTCCACGATCAAAGGCGCATGCTGCGAGAAACGCGGCTGGCGCGGCAGGCGTGCGCTACGCACGAAGCGACGCAAGCCTGGGGTCAGCAGTTGGTAGTCGAACCGCCAGCCCAGATTTAGCATCTCGGCCTGTTCGTTATCTGGCCACCAGCTGTATTGATCGCCTTCGCGGCTGACTTCGCGCAGGGCATCCACATAACCCATGTTACCAACGATCTCGTCCATCCAGGCCCGTTCCGGCGCCAGGAAACCCGGAGACTGCTGGCTGTCGCGCCAGTTTTTGATGTCCAGCTTCTGCTGCGCAACGTAGAGCGAGCCACAGTAAATGTACTCGCGACGTTTACGCCGCTGCTTGTCGAGGTATTTCCCGAAGTCGTCCATGAGCTTGAACTTTTGATTCAAGTCCTCATCGCCGTTCATCCCGGAGGGAAGCAGCAAGGTCGCAATACTGACTTTGTCGAAATCTGCCTGCAGGTAACGCCCGTAACGGTCGGCTGTCTCGAACCCTAGTCCGTTGATAACCGCCTTCGGCTGCAACCGCGAGTACAAAGCCACGCCACCCTGTGCAGGCACTTCCGCCTCGCAGGCATAAAGGAAGTAGCCATCCAGTTGGAAAGCTGGATCGTCCAGTTCGAAGGCGGAGGCGCGGGTGTCCTGAAGGCAGATGACGTCGGCATTCTGAGCTTGCAGCCAACTGAGCAAACCACGCTCGACTGCGGCTTGAATGCCATTTACGTTCACACTGATGATCCGCATAAATGGCCCCAAAAATCACGTGCGTGTATGATACCCGAGCTCTACCTAATTAGCTAAATCCGTGGTATTCGGGGCTTTTTTCATGCAAGCGTATCAACGCGAATTCATTCGTTTTGCCATCGAACGCGGGGTTTTGCGCTTCGGTGAGTTCACCTTGAAGTCCGGGCGCACCAGTCCTTACTTCTTCAATGCCGGTCTTTTCAATAGTGGTTCGGCCCTGGCGCAGTTGGGGCGTTTCTATGCGTCGGCTGTGATTGAAAGCGGTATTTCCTTCGACGTCCTGTTCGGGCCAGCGTACAAGGGCATTCCCCTGGCGGCCGCGACGGCTGTGGCTTTGGCTGAACATCATGGTCGTGATTTACCGTGGTGCTTCAACCGCAAGGAAGCCAAAGACCATGGCGAGGGCGGCAGCCTGGTGGGGGCTCCACTGAAAGGCGACGTGTTGATCATCGATGATGTGATCACTGCGGGCACGGCGATTCGCGAGGTGATGCAGATCATCAGCGGCCAGGGCGCAAAAGCCGCCGGGGTGTTGATCGCATTGAATCGTCAGGAGCGTGGCACCGGCGAGCTTTCGGCCATTCAAGAGGTCGAGCGTGATTTCGGTATTGCGGTGGTGAGCATCGTTTCTTTGAACCAGGTGCTCGAATACCTGGCCGACGATCCTCAACTCAAGCAGCATTTGCCGGCTGTTGAAGCGTACCGGACTCAGTACGGAATCTGAGTCGCCAGAGGATGTCGCTTTATGCTCAAGCTTGGCGCTGTCGTTTTTTGTCTATCGCTGGGCGTAGGCAACGTTGCAACCCTTGAGGCTGCTGATAATCCGGCCACCGTGCTCTACCGCTACGTCGACAACCGGGGTGTGACCGTGCTGGATACGCAGGGTGTGCCGCCTGAATATGTCGGTCAGGGCTATGAGGTCTTGAATCAGCGTGGCCGGGTAATACAAGTCGTACCGCCTGCGCCGACCGCCGATGAGATCCGTCAGGCGCAAGCCGCGAAGGTGCAAGCCGATGCCGATGCGCAATTGACGCACCTCTACAGCAGTGTCGCCGACCTGGATCGTGCGAGGACGCGCAGGCTTGCCGAGCTCGACGCCTTGATTGCCGTGGCTCAGGGCAATGTTCAGGGGTTGGTTGCCCAGCAAGCAACCCTGCAAAGTCAGGCGGCTGACCAAGAGCGTGCGGGTCGACAGGTTCCTAAAACGCTGCTCGACCAGATGGATGACCTGCGCGGTCAGCAACAAAGCCTCAAGGCCGAGATCGTGCGTTACCAGGCGACGCGACAGCAGGCGGATGCGGCATTTGCTCAGGACCGGGCGCGATTGAAAAAACTGCTGCAGCCATAACGTCGTTCAGAACGTAAAGCCCAAAAAGCCCCGCCGGTTTTCGCCGACAGGGCTTTTTTGTTTTAAACCGCGGTGCGATCAGTGGCGCTTGCGGTTGCTTATCAGGGTGCCCACGCCGGTATCGGTAAAGATCTCAAGCAGTACGGCGTTCGGAACGCGGCCGTCGATGATGTGCGAGGTGGTGACGCCGCCTTGTACGGCCTCCAGCGCACATTTGATCTTTGGCAGCATGCCGCCGTAGATAGTGCCGTCGGCGATCAGGCCATTGACCTGCTCGGTTGTCAGCCCGGTCAGGACTTTGCCTTCCTTGTCCATCAGGCCGGCGATGTTGGTCAGCAGCATCAGCTTTTCGGCCTTCAGGGCTTCAGCGACTTTGCCTGCAACGAGGTCGGCGTTGATGTTGTAGGACTCGCCTTCAGAACCTACGCCAATCGGTGCAATGACCGGAATGAAATCGCCTTTCACCAGCATGTTCAGCAGGTCGGTGTTGATACCAACCACTTCGCCGACCTGGCCGATGTCGATGATTTCCGGCTTGGTCATCTCTGGCGTCTGACGTGTGACGGTCAGCCGTTTTGCCCGAATCAGTCCGGCATCTTTGCCGGTTAGACCGATAGCGCTGCCGCCATGACGGTTGATCAGGTTGACGATGTCCTTGTTGACCTGACCGCCCAACACCATTTCCACCACGTCCATGGTCTGGGCGTCAGTGACGCGCATACCATCGATGAAGCGGCTCTCGATCGACAAGCGTTTTAGCAGATCGCCGATCTGCGGGCCCCCACCATGCACGACCACCGGGTTGATGCCTACGGCTTTCATCAACACGATGTCGCGCGCGAAGCCGGTTTTCAGTTCCTCGCTTTCCATGGCGTTGCCGCCGTACTTGATCACCAATGTCTTGCCGACGAAACGGCGGATATAAGGCAACGCTTCGGACAGGACCTTGGCGGCATTGGCAGCGGCATCACGTTCGAGGGTCATTTGGGCTCCACTCAAAAAGGTTGATCAAAAAGGAAGTTCAAGGTCCGGGGCGACTTTTTTCAGCTCAGCGTGGAACACATTCTTGATGCGCTGCAATTCGTCTTCGGTTTCGGCTTCGAAGCGTAATACCAGCACTGGCGTGGTATTGGAAGCCCGAACCAGCCCCCAGCCTTTCGGATAGTCCACCCGAACGCCGTCGATGCTGGTCAATTTGGCGTCGCCCCACTGGGCGTCTTTCTCAAGCGCCTCAATGATGCTGAACTTGGTGACATCCGTCACCTTGATGTTGATTTCAGGTGTCGAGATGTCGTTCGGGAAGGTTTCGAACAACTCTTCGGCGGTCTGTGATTCCTGACTGAGGATTTCCAGCAAGCGTGCAGCGCTGTAAATGCCGTCGTCGAAACCGAACCAGCGCTCCTTGAAGAAGATGTGGCCGCTCATTTCGCCTGCCAGCAGCGCACCGCTTTTCTTCATCTCTTTCTTGATCAGGGAATGGCCGGTCTTCCACATGACCGGGCGACCGCCATGTTGACTGATCAGCGGGGTCAGGCGGCGAGTGCATTTGACGTCGAAAATGATGTCTGCGCCGGGATTGCGTTTCAGCACATCGAGGGCGAACAGCATCAGCAGGCGGTCGGGATAGACCACATTGCCTTTGTTGGTCACCACGCCTACACGGTCGCCGTCGCCGTCGAACGCCAGGCCCAGATCAGCACCGGTTTCATTGACCTTGGCGATCAGGTCCTGAAGGTTTTCCAGCTTGCCCGGATCCGGGTGATGGTTCGGGAAATTACCGTCGACTTCGGCGAACAGCGAAATCACTTCGCAGCCCAATGCCTCGATCAGTTGGGGGGCGATCACGCCAGCGGCGCCGTTACCGCAATCCACGACGACCTTGAGTTTACGTGCCAGGACGATGTCATCCTTGATCTGCTTGAAGTAGCGATCAAGGATGTTGACCTTGGTAATGCTGCCTTTTGCCGCAGGCAGATTGTTGCTCTTGATGCGGTCGTGAAGCGCCTGGATCTGTTCGTTGGCGAGGGTGTCGCCGGCGATGACGATCTTGAAGCCGTTGTAGTCCTTGGGGTTATGGCTGCCGGTCAACATCACGCCGGTTTTACCCGCCAGCACGTTGGCGGCGTAGTAAAGGGCAGGCGTTGGTACAAGGCCGACGTCGCTGACGTGGCAACCTGCGTCGTGCAGGCCTTGAATCAATTGTTGAACCAGTTCCGGCCCGGAAAGGCGACCGTCACGGCCTACGGAAACGTTCGGTTCACCCTGTGCGATGCTTTGGGAGCCAATGGCGCGGCCAATCCAATAGGCGGTTTCAGCGCTCAACGTGTCCCCGACCACACCGCGAATATCGTACGCGCGAAAGATACTGTCGGGAAATTGAGGGGCTATGGATACTGTGCTGTTCATGGCTTGAAGATGCTCCGATCTCAGGAAGTCCAGGTTTTCGTCGAGAATGTCGATATCGAGAATGTCGGTGTCTTGAAACAGCGGATCGGTCAGTTCAACGCCTTGAGGTGCGAACTGCGATGATGTAGCACTGCTTGTCGTAGAACCGTCTGGTGTGGCCGATTCGCTGGCTTGCGCCGCGACGGTTGGGGCCGCTGGCTGATTGCGCAACGAGAATCGGGCAAGAGTTTGGGCCAGTCCGTTAAGGGCGGGCAGACTCAAACCGAAGGATTTGACGGCTTTTCCTCCGGAGAGTTCTTGGATCAGTTGATCCAGTTGTCGGGCATCGGCTGCAACCCGGCGTTTTAGAGCGCTTTCATTCAGATAGAGGCCCAACAAAACGCCGACCAACGCGACTATCGCCGCCACAATCAGCATCCAGTAAGGCGGCGAAGTGTGCAGTGCGGAGCCGGAAGTGAACTGCAGCTTCCAGTTGGCGTACCCCGTGTCAAAGCTGACAGGCTGACTGCCATCGCCTTGCCCACGCGTAAGAAACGTCTGAGCGCCAGCGCTGCCAAACTGCTGACTCAGCTCCACCTGGCCGACATTGTCCGGCATTTGCGGCAGTGCATTGAGCAAGCGTTGTGGGGAAAACCCCAGCAGGAGTGTGCCCGTAACGGGTGAGTTGGCGGCGGACCTCAATGGTGCGGCGCTGTAGATCACCCAGTTATCGCCTATTTTGCGGGCTTCGGGGGCGGGTGTTTCACCCTTTGCGGCTTTGTTGAGCATGTCCAGGGTGGCAAAACTGACGGGCAGGACGCCTTGATTGTCGACGTCGCTGAAACCCAGAGGGCTCAGGCGCGCACCGACTACCCCGTCGTGATAGCGCAATTGATTCTGGGCACCGGCGATGCGGGTAGGGTCATCGCTTAGCAGGGCTTGGGCCAGCGCGCCATCTTGCGCAGCCGTCTGAGTATCGGCGCGAATTTGTTGCAGGGCTTTGTTGACCGCCCCCGCTTGCGCGCTGCCCCATGCCTGTACTAACTGGTCCTGCTGTTGCGGTTGGCTCAACAGACCCAGCCAGACCAGAACGGCGGCAGCGATCAGACCAATGATCGAAGGTATCAGACCTGGTGTGGACAAGCTCAGGTTGGAATCGGTGCCCGCAACGTCATGGTTATCCGGGCGCTTGGACGCTTTGGCTGTGCGCTTGATGCCTTTCACCTGAACTCTCCCTGCTCATTGGTCTTGGGTCGATTTGCATATCACGGCGCGGTTCGAGGTTGCTAACCGTCCTCATAGGTTCTGAATCGCTGAGTGGTCAGTAGATCAGTGGCTGCCAGAATGACCAAAGCCTCCAGTACCACGCTGGCTTTCGTCGAATTCATCGACCAGCTCAAAATGCGCCTGCACTACGGGCACCAGAACCAGCTGGGCGAGGCGTTCGCCAATGGCAATCTTGAAGGCCGTTTGGCCGCGGTTCCAGCACGACACCATCAATTCGCCCTGATAATCGGAGTCGATCAGGCCGACCAGATTGCCCAGCACGATACCGTGTTTATGACCCAGGCCCGAACGTGGAAGAATCAGCGCAGCGAGTCCGGGGTCGCCGATGTAGATCGACAGACCTGTCGGAATCAGAAGCGTCTGTCCCGGTTCCAGCACGGTGTCCTCCTGGAGCATTGCGCGCAGGTCGAGCCCGGCAGAACCCGTGGTGGCGTAAGCGGGGAGTGGGAATTCGTTGCCAATGCGAGGGTCGAGGATTTTGGCTTGTAGGGCATGCATACGTGATTAAACCTGGTTCATACGGTCGGCGATAAAGGTGACCAACTGGCGGGCAATCTTGGCCTTGCTGGTCTGGGCGAAGAGCGTTTCGTGCAACGCTCGGTCGATCACGCTGCAGGCGTTTTCCTCGCTGTTGAAGCCAATACTGGGATTGGCAACATCGTTGGCGACGATCAGATCAAGGTTCTTGTCCTTGAGCTTGCGTGCAGCATAGTCGAGCAGGTGTTCGGTTTCTGCGGCGAAACCCACACTGAATGGACGGTCAGCGCGTTGGGCGATGGTGGCGAGGATGTCCGGGTTGCGGACCATCTGCAGCAGCAGGCCGTCGCCGTTTGTAGGGTCTTTCTTTAATTTCTGGGATGCGACGACCTCGGGGCGGTAGTCGGCGACGGCCGCCGAGGCGATGAAAAGGTCGCATGGCATTGCGGTCTCGCATGCGGCGAGCATGTCTCTGGCACTTATCACGTCGATTCGTGACACGCGATCGGGTGTCTGCAAATGGACTGGCCCGGTGATCAACGTCACATGCGCACCGGCTTCTGCGGCTGCTTCAGCAAGTGCAAAGCCCATTTTTCCAGAGCTGTGGTTGGTGATGTAACGCACCGGGTCGATGTTTTCCTGGGTCGGGCCTGCGGTGATCAGCACGTGCTTGCCGGTCAGCGAGAGGTGCTGGAAGCAGTCAGCCGCCGATTGCGCCAGATCGTTCGGTTCGAGCATTCGCCCGTAACCGACATCGCCACAGGCCTGGCTGCCGCTGGCCGGGCCGAACATGTGCAGACCCCGCGCCTGGAGCAACTGGACGTTGGCTTGTACCGATGGATCACGCCACATCGCCTGATTCATGGCGGGCGCGACCGCGACAATGGCGTCAGTCGCCAGCACCACGGTGGTCAGCAAGTCATTGGCGATGCCTTGGGCCAGACGTGCCAGCAGGTCGGCGGTTCCCGGCGCGATCAAGACCATGTCGGCCCACTTCGCCAGCTCGATATGCCCCATGGCCGCTTCAGCCGCCGGGTCGAGTAAATCCATGTGAACGGGGTGCCCGGACAAAGCCTGCATGGTCAGCGGGGTGATGAACTCAGCGCCGCCCTTGGTCATGACGACACGTACTTCTGCACCGTGGTCGCGCAAGCGGCGGACCAGCTCGGCACTTTTGTAGGCCGCGATGCCGCCGCCCACGCCGAGAACGATGCGTTTTCGATACAGCCGCTGCATAGGCCTGCCTTTTGGTCGAGTTAACACGCGGCAATCAAGACGCCTCCCCAGGCCAGATTGTCGCGTTAAAAAGATCGGCTAAGATAGCACAGCGACCGCACGGGAACAGCGGCGCCCACACACATGGAGGTGCTATGAGTATTCGTGATTGGCCTGTGGCGGAGCGACCGCGGGAAAAGCTGCTTGAGCGAGGCGCTGCAAGCCTTTCAGATGCCGAACTACTGGCGATTTTTCTGCGTACGGGGGTGACTGGACGCAGCGCTGTCGATCTGTCCCGCCACTTGCTGACCCGGTTTGGAGGCCTGCGGGCACTGCTTGATGCCAATCTGGCTACGTTCAGCGGCGAGCTGGGCCTGGGCCCTGCGAAGTACGCTCAGTTACAAGCCGTTATGGAAATGTCGCGCCGGCACATGGCCGAATCCCTCAAGCGTGACTGCGCGATGGAGAACCCGTTGCAGGTTCGAAATTACCTAAAGGCCCTGCTCAGGCATGAGCCTCACGAAGTGTTCGGCTGTCTGTTTCTGGACAATAAGAATCGCGTGCTGACGTTTGAAGTGTTGTTCTATGGCTCGATCAACAGCGCGCAGGTTTATCCCCGGCAAGTGGTCAAGCGCGCGTTGGCTCACAATGCCGCCAGCCTGATTCTTTGCCATAACCATCCTTCAGGCGTCACTGACGCGAGCCAGGCGGATATTGATCTGACTCAGCGTTTGAAGGCAGCTTTGGCGATGGTTGACGTGTCAGTGCTAGATCACCTGATCATTGGTGATGGTGATCCATTATCGATGGCTGAATGTGGGCTGATGTAACAGCCTGCTGGAGCGAGGCTTGCCCGCGAAAATGATGACGCCGTTCACACTGATGAACCGTGTCGTTACATTCGCGGGCAATCCTCGCCAACTGAACTTGTGTTTACTTAACGGTCGCCCTGAAGAAGTCCTGCCGCCCAAATGGGCTGACCGAATAACCCACAACGTTTTTGCGCGTGAGCGCTGCGGCGGTCGGATGTGCCAGTGGCAGCCACAATGCCTGTTGCTGGATCAGCGCCTGGGCCTGGTGATAAATCTTGCTGCGTTTGTCTTGATCGCTGGTGGTCTTGCCGTCACTGATCAACCTGTCCAACTGCGGATCGCAGTAGCGCGCAAAATTGGTCCCGGACTGCACGGCCGCGCAGGAGAACTGCGGGGTCAGGAAGTTATCCGGATCACCGTTATCGCCTGCCCAGCCCATGAACAGCAGATCGTGCTCGCCAGTTTTGGCGCGGCGAATCAACTCACCCCATTCGATGACTTTGATTTCGGCCTTGATGCCGATTTTCGCCAAATCCGCTTGCAGCAGTTGTGCGCCAAGGTTTGGATTCGGGTTCAGCGTGCTGCCAGTAGGGCGGGTCCAGATTGTGGTTTTGAAACCGTCCTTCAAGCCTGCTTTTGCCAGCAATTGTTGGGCCTTGGCTATGTCGAGCTTGTAGCCCGGCAGTTCGTTGGCATAACCCCAGGTATTGGGTGGGAACGGGCCGTTAGCGGCCTTGGCTGAGTCCTCAAACACCGCTTTCAGATAGGTCGCTTTGTCGAACGCCAGGTTGATTGCTTGCCGCACTTCAGGCTTATCCAGTGGCGGATGTTGGCTGTTTATGGCGATGAACGCGGTCATGAATGCGTCGGTCGTTTCCACTTTCAGCGCAGGGTCTTTGCCCGCCTCGACGACATCCAGCGGCTTGGGAGAAAGTGCGATCTGACATTCATTTTGCTTGATGCGCTGTAGGCGAACGTTGGCGTCGGGGGTGATTGCGTAAATCAGCACATCGACGCCTGGCTTGCCCGCGAAGTAGTCCGGATTGGCCTGGTAACGCACCACTGCGTCTTTCTGGAACCGCTTGAAAATAAATGGTCCGGTACCGATTGGCTGGCTGTTGAGCTTCTCGGGGGTGCCAGCTTTCATCAGTTGCGCCATGTACTCGGCCGAATAAATAGACGCGAAGCCCATGCTCAGCGTTGCCAGGAATGTCGCGTCCGGATGGTCAAGGGTGAAGCGCACGGTGTTTGCGTCGGGCGCTTCTATTTTCTTGATCAGTGCAGGCAACTGCATCGATTGCGCGTGTGGAAAGCCTTGCACGGCGATTTTGTGCCAGGGATTTGCCGGGTCGAGCATACGCTGGAAGCTGAACACCACATCGTCAGCGTTCAGTGTGCGTGATGGCGTGAAGTAGTCAGTGGTGTGAAACTTCACATCGCTGCGCAGTTTGAAATCGTATGTCAGGCCGTCCGGCCAAACCGTCCAGCTTTCGGCGAGGCTGGGCACCAGCTTGCGGGTCTGAGCGTCATAATCCACCAGTCTGTTCATCAGCACGTCGGCCGAGGCATTGGTGGTGGTCAAGGAGTTGTACTGCACGACGTCGAAACCCTCGGGGCTGGCTTCGGTGCAAACGCTCAGGGCCGTGGCGGCTTGGGCCATCAGCGGAGCGAACAGGGGCGCGAGCAAAAAAGGCAATAAAGCGAGACGCATGGCGATATTCCTGCTGATAAGTAGGCCCCATCTGCTGGCGCAGTCTGGTGAGGGAGTAACCCTAGACCATGCATAAGCTCAGGACAATCCGTCTGGCGCGACGAGCGGTAAATTTCTGTTGTGCCCTTTGCGGCTGGCTCTGTCAGACTGCAAACCCTGCTTATGGCGCAGTTAAAGTATTTGCGCTGTTGTTGCGCTGGGGGGTTTCTGGTATAAAGCAGCGCTCTTTTCTAGGGGCCCGCTTCCTTCATCGTAGGTGTGGCCGGTAAGACCCCTGAAGAAACGCGGCGCCTGGCGCCAAATGACTGAGAGATTAAGCGGCCAACCCATGCCGGGTTGGGCATGTGGTTTTAGAGGGCTGAGGCATGTCGAGAGTCTGTCAAGTTACCGGTAAGGGTCCGGTGACTGGGAATAACATTTCCCACGCAAACAACAAAACCCGTCGTCGTTTCCTGCCGAACCTGCAGCATCACCGCTTCTGGGTTGAGAGCGAGAAACGTTTTGTGCGTCTGCGCGTGTCTGCCAAAGGCATGCGTATCATCGACAAGCGCGGCATTGATGTCGTTCTGGCCGAAATTCGCCGTGATGGCGCTAAGGTTTAAGGGAGAAAATCATGCGTGAATTGATCCGTTTGGTGTCGACCGCTAACACCGGCCACTTCTACACCACCGACAAGAACAAGCGCACTACTCCGGACAAAATCGAAATTAAAAAATTCGATCCGGTTG
>NZ_DASWOT010000009.1:0-5347 GCF_036404235.1 Pseudomonas sp. | reverse complement strand
CAGAGAGCACACAATAAGCCCAGTACGTTAAACGGCCTGTTAATCTTTGCCCACGCCCAACATGCCAGAGAGTTTTACATGATTGAGAAGCCACTGCCGTTGCTGGACGGTCAGCCGATAGCACCTGCACAACGGCGCGAGATGATCATTCGTCGGCTGCGACGCCAGCAGACGCTCAGCGTTACTGAACTGACTAAAATCTTTAACTGTTCGCACATGACCGTGCGACGCGATATTGCTGTTCTTGAACAGGACGGCTTGGTGTTTTCGGTGCCCGGCGGCGTGCGTTTGGCCAGCCAGTTATACAGCGAGCCCAGCCATCAGAATCGAGTGATTGTCGAGCCCGATCAGAAGCAACGGATGGCGGTCTGCGCGGCCAGACTGATCAAGCCCGGAATGAGCCTTTATCTGGACGCAGGCACGACAACCCTGTGTCTGGTGCCACACATCATCAACCAGACTGGCATCACGGTGATCACCAACGACTTCAGCATCGTGATGGCGCTGGCCGACGCCAAGCACGTCAAAGTGATCCACACCGGCGGGGTTCTGGATCACGACAACATCGCCAGCATAGGGACGTTGGCAGCCGATACTTTGCGTAATCTGGCGACAGATATCGCATTCATTTCCAGTAGTTCATGGGACTTGCAGCGCGGCATCACCACCCCCTCCGAAGCCAAAATCGAAGTCAAGAAAGCCGCCATGAACTCGGCGTCGCAAGTGGTGTTGATGGCGACCAGCTCCAAGTACGGCACCTTTGGCATGTATCGGATTGCCGGTCTTGAACGTTTCGACCCGATTATCTCCGACGACGCGCTCACTGCGGATGCTGCGGCAGGCATTCGCAAGTCAGGTGTGGAACTGATCCTCGCCTGAGCAGGCCGTTTTGCGCTCAGTCACGACCGTCCGGGGTGGTTGTCAGGTGCATCCAGGCAAAGCCGTCGGGACGAATCATCAGCACGCGATCCTGGGGGATTTCAACTGCAGGCACCTGATGCGGGTCTACATTGGCCAACAGCGCCAGGCAACTGCGCAGTACCCCGGCATGTGCCACCAGCACCGTATCGCGTTGCAATGAATCAAGCAGGCTGCCCACGCGCTCGAACACCTGGGGGTAGTTTTCACCGCCGTGCGGGATAAAGTTCAGCGGGTCAGCTTGCCGAGCTCTGAAACGCAGCGGATCGCGTTCTGCAATCTGCTGCCAGCCAAGACCTTCCCATTCACCGAAATCGATCTCCATCAGACGATCATCGGTGCAGTAGTCGTCGGCCGCCAGGCCCAACTGCTGGCGCACGATCTGCATTGTCTCGCGGGTCCGACTCAATGGGCTGGCGATAAAATCGACTGACGCCGACACCGGCAGCAGCCACCTCAGGCATAGCCCCGAGCGAGCTGCCTGTAAGCGGCCCTGCGCGTTGAGTGCAATGTCCCGTCTTCCCTGCAACAGGCGTTTGGCGTTCCAGTCGGTTTCGCCATGGCGGATCAGATAAAACGTTCGCGCAGTGCTTGCAATCGAGTCCATCAGAGTTCGAGTCCAGAAAGGGGGAATGTGATGAATCTTATCGTACTCACCTTGACAATGTTAAAAAATAACAAATAATGGTAATAATTCACATAGACGCACGGTGCATTGAGACAGGCAGGTTCCACGGCCTATATGGGACGGCTACCTGCGCTGTCTTTCCAATAACAATAATGGAGGCGGTTTCATGTCCACACTCGACGGCACTTTCGCTGGCGATCGCGCTAGCCCTGGCGCAGATACGCAAACACAGCCTACCGCCCATCAGCTGCGCCAGCGGCGAAAGGCATCGATAGGCAGCCTGATCGGCACCACGATCGAATGGTACGAGTACTACATCTATGGGGCGACGGCGGCTTTGGTATTCCCGTTGTTATTTTTTCCCACGCATGACCGGCTTGTGTCATTGATGCTGTCTTTTGCCTCCTTCGCCATCGCGTTTGCCATTCGTCCCGTTGGCGCTGCCGTGTTCGGCCATTTCGGTGACCGGGTAGGGCGCAAGACTACGCTGATCGTGACGCTGGTGATGACCGGGCTGGCAACGTTCCTGATCGGGTTTCTGCCGACCTATGAAAGTATCGGTTTATGGGCCCCGGCGATCTTGATTTTCCTGCGGCTGGTGCAGGGCTTCGGCGTTGGCGGGGAATGGGGCGGGGCGGCGTTGATGTCGCTGGAGTGGGGCGACCAGAAAAAGCGCGGCGCAGCAGGCGCCTGGCCGCAACTGGGTACCTCTATCGGTCTGATTCTGTCCACCTGCGCAGTGATGGGATCGAGTTATTTCACCGGCGAGCATTTCCTTGAGTGGGGCTGGAGGATTCCGTTTCTGTTGTCGGGGATTCTGGTCGTGGTTGGATTGTTGGTACGTCTGACCATTGAAGAAACGCCGTCCTTTGCGGCCAAGAAGCAAAGTCAGCAGATCGAAAAAAGCCCGCTGAAGTTTGTGTTCAAGCACTACTGGCGCGAGATCGTCAAAGTGGCATTCCTGCGCATGTCCGAGCAGATGCCGTTTTACATTTTCACCGCGTTCATTCTCGATTACGCCACGCGCACAGCGGGTGTCTCGCGAACCTTTGTGCTGTTGGGGACCCTGGCGGCAGCGGTGCTCGACTTGATCCTGCTGCCGATCTTTTCCAACCTGGCCGACAGTGTCGGACGCCGCAAGATGTACTACTACGGCTGCCTGGTCCTGATCCTAATGGCGTTCCCGTATTTCTGGGTCCTGAATTCGGGCAACGAGACCTGGATATTCATCGCCATCACCCTCTCGCTGGTCCCGCATGCCATTCAATATGGCGCCCAGGCCTCACTGATTTCCGAGCAGTTTCCGGTCCATGTGCGCTACACCGGCGCCGGGGTCGGCTATCAAATGTCTTCGTTGGTGGCGGGTGGTCCGGCACCGCTGATTGCATCGTTCCTGCTGGTGAGTTTCGGCACCGGTTATGCGGTGGCAGCTTATCTGGCTCTTGGCGGCGTGATTGCCGCGGTGGCCCTTTCGACCCTCAAGGATCGCAGCGATCAACATCTGTGACCAGCGCACCCATCAATTGATAAACGGGAGTTGTAGCATGACGATCAAGAAAATAGCGGTCATCGGTTCAGGTTACATGGGCGGCGGCATTGCCCAGGTGCTGGTGCTCGGTGGCGCACAAGTGGTGCTGGGCGATGTGGACGCCAGTGTCGCCAACCAGAGCCGCGAGCGCTTACTCAAACAGGCGCAGGCCTTTGCCGAGGCCGGCTTGTTTCCGGCGGATGCTCATGCGCGTCTTGAGGCAGGCCTGACCGCCGCCGCGTCGATAGAGCAAGCGGTGGAGGGTGTCGACTACGTCACCGAAGCTGTACCGGAATCAATGGACATCAAACGTGATGTCCTGGGGCGGATTTCCAACGCATGCGCCGCAGACACGATCATTGGCAGCAACACCTCGGCGATCCCGATTGGCGAGCTGGCAAAGTTCGTCACCCATCCGCAGCGCTTTCTGGGCGTTCATTGGATGAACCCCGCGCCGTTCATTCCCAGCGTTGAACTGATCGCCAGCGAACACACGTTGGCGGTGCATATAGACACTCTTGAAGCACTGATGCGCTCGGTCGGTAAGGTCCCGGCACGTGTTGCAGATACCCCGGGTTTTGTCGCCAACCGTTTGCAATTCGCGCTGTACAAGGAGGCGGTGCTGGTTGTGGAGGAGGGGCTCGCCACGCCGGAGCAAGTTGATCTGGTGGTGAGCAATGCGTTTGGTTTCCGTCTGGCGCTGTTTGGGCCATTTGCAATTGGCGACATGGCTGGGCTCGACGTGTATGCGTCTTCCTACAAGACCTTGGCGGGTACTTACGGCGAACGTTTCGCAGCACCGGATTCGCTGGACAAACTGGTGAATAGCGGCAACTTCGGGCTCAAAGCCGGTCATGGCTATCTGGACATCGATCCTGCAAAACGCGCCGAACTGCTTGCCTATCGCGACAAGGCCTACGTTGCCCTGAGCAAGCTGCGCGCAGAACTCGGCCCCGCACCAGGTTTGGTGAGCTAAAGCACGTACCGAGACGCTGCTTGAGCACGAACAGTGTGTTCCCGCTACCTCATGAGAATGCGTGTCGTGGCGGGGATACCCGCTCGTCGATCACGGTTCGATTGCGCGCATGGCTATGCGGGCTTACGCTCATCGCTATGCCAAAGTCAACGCGTCATAAATACCCGCAATGGCTTGTGCCCACCGTATTAAAAGCCGAGAACCTGCCGATCTGAAACCCATCCAACCCAGATTTTTTTTAAATTCAAGGGGTTGCCAGCATGGGCGATTAAGTACATAATTCCGTCCATCGAAAGCACTTGAGGATAAAAATCTCAATGTTTTCAAAGAGATAGACTAAACAGTATTGTTTCTGTCTTCTCCTGTTTACTACGATCAATGCAGCGGTTGCAGGGCATTTGTCGTTTGAGGCCGAGTAGCAAAATGGTTATGCCGCGGATTGCAAATCCGCTTACGCCGGTTCGATTCCGACCTCGGCCTCCACTATTAAAAGCCCCGAAGATCAACGTCTTCGGGGCTTTTTCTTTGGGGATGGATAAAGCGCTACTTAAGAGAAAGCGTTGCCGCAACTATCTGAAATACCAGTATTTACCCAGGATTCTGGTTGGATTTGTTCAGCCATGTCAGGATGTTGACAGGGCCGCACACCAGACAGGCACTGTAGATCACTGATTTTAATGAGCTTTTAATGGTGGTCGCGATTTATATTCTGTCGCATTTTGCCGCTCATGACCCTTGCGTCGCTGGGACGGGATGTATATATTCCCACCTCTTGTCGCACAGGCTGCTTTGTAATCAAGCAGTTGTGACGCCCAAGCAGAGTGCTACCGCCCTGATGGTGAAATTGGTAGACACACCGGACTTAAAATCCGTCGTCCGTAAGGATGTGCCGGTTCGACTCCGGCTCGGGGCACCATCTTAATCAGGCGCTTGAGGAGCAATCCCAAGCGCCTGAGTCGTTTCAAGATTGCCGCAATAATGTCGTTTGGCCAGCCCAGCCCCGCGCTGGGCTTTTTGCATCTGCTCGTCACGCGTGCGTCAGGAGCAAAAAAACCGCATCTATGGGTTTGGTCGACTCTGAGTAGGTGTTATGCGTGCGCCTCTTCCCGCTCCGGTACGAGTCGTACTTCCACCCTCTGACCGAGCGCCCTCGCGGTGGTGGCAAGAGTTGCTAACGTCATTCCTGAACGAGCCCCATGAAAGACAGGACACCGTTTCCCCCTTACGATAAGGGATAGGCAAACGGTTATGTTTATGACTAATAGCAACGACAAGAGTGGGGAGCTTTTGGGCCAGG
>NZ_DASWOT010000008.1:0-25526 GCF_036404235.1 Pseudomonas sp. | reverse complement strand
GTTCACCCTGATGTGCGTCGCATGCTGTTGACCATGAAAGCGCTGAACGAAGGTGGTCGTGCGTTCTCCACTTACGTCGCACTGCAGCTCGATACTGCCAAGTACAGCGAAGACGCAGACGTCAGCCAACGTGCCGATGCCATGGTCGCGCTGCTGACGCCTATCGCCAAAGCCTTCCTGACGGATATGGGCCTGGACACCACGGTTCACGGCCAGCAGGTATTTGGCGGCCACGGTTACATTCGTGAATGGGGCCAGGAACAGTTAGTGCGTGACGTGCGCATTACTCAGATCTACGAAGGCACCAACGGCATTCAGGCGCTGGACTTGATGGGGCGCAAGGTGGTGGCCAATGGCGGCGCGTACTACAAGATATTCTCCGAGGAAGTTCGTCAATTCATCGCTAAGTCCGACAGCTCCCTGGAAGCGTTCACCCAGCCGTTGAGCGCTGCGCTGACCACGCTGGATGAGCTAACTGACTGGGTTCTGGAGAGTGCGCGCAGCAATCCGAATGAAATCGGTGCCGCGTCGGTCGAATATTTGCAAGTTTTCGGTTACACAGCGTATGCCTACATGTGGGCAATGATGGCTAAAGCGGCGCTGGGCAAAGAAGATCAAGACGACTTCTACGCCAGTAAAGTCGGTACCGCGCGATTCTATTTCGCGCGGCTGTTGCCGCGAATTCAATCACTGGGCGCATCGGTCAAAGCGGGTAGCGAATCTTTGTATCTCTTGCAGGCATCGCAATTCTGACAGTGCCTACGTCATGTAAGCATTTGCTTACATGACGTGCTGCTGTTTGGCCGTATCGCCTGAATGGATCCAACGCTAATCTAGATTCATGGACGTAGCGCAGGACGCGCAAATAGATAACACGGACACGTAAGGATGCCTGCCAGGATGGCGGGGCGAAAAGGAAGTCAAAGGGAAACAGTCTGTAAAACCCCGCTTCGGCGGGGTTTTCTTTGTTCTGGGTTTTTAGCTAGGCCCGATCAGATTTGAAACACGACTCTGCTACAGCCCCTCCAGCGGCTCAATGCTGTGATTTAACACTTCCTCTAACACTGATCGCAGCAATTCAAGTGTCGCTTGTTGCCGTTGCGCATCGCGATACACAAGCCCTACCTTAAGCGGCACTCTGGGTTCGCTGATCGGCTTCCACAGCAGCTCGTTGTTTTCTTGAATGTCTCGTGCGCATCCCGGCAGCACGGTCACCAATTTGGTGTACGCCAGGCTGTCGAGTATCCCCGCCATGTTGTTCAGCTCTGCCTGTACGTGCGCTCGACGTCCGAGATTGCTCAGTTGGCTTTGCCAGATCTGTCGGATCTGAAATTCTTCACCGAGCAACAGCATCGGCAGCTCCGCAGCCTGACTCAAGGACACCTTCTTGAATTCGCGCAACGGATGGTTCGCCGGGATGACCAGTTGCAGCTCGTCTTCGTACAGTAAGAGTCCATGCAGCCCCGGTTGGCGCGGGGGTAAATAGCTGATGCCGATGTCCAGCGAGCCATTGAGCAGGCGTCGCTCGATCTCCATACCGGTCAGCTCATAGATTTGCACCACCAGATGCGGCTGTGCCTTGCGCACGCGCTCCAGCATTTGCGGCACCAGGCTCGAATGCACTGTTTGCAATACGCCAATCGCCAGTGTGCGCTGCGACTGACCTTTGAAGTTTCGCAGGGCATCGCGTGCTCTTTGCATGCCTTCCAGTAACGGCACGGCGTGGTTGTACAGCGTGTGCGCCGCCAATGTGGGCAGCAAACGCTTACTGCTGCGTTCGAACAGGCTGACATCGAGACTGTGCTCAAGCAGCCTGATCTGCTGCGACAGCGCTGGTTGCGACAGTGAAAGGCGCTCGGCAGCCCGACCCACGTGGCCTTCTTCATACACCGCGACGAAATAACGCAGTTGGCGAAAATCCATAAGTAACTCTTATCGAAAGTGCTGGAAAATCGAAATGGCCGTTTGCTATGCGTGAACGTAGTCTACGCCCATCCGATAAGGGTTACAGGGCCACAAAGCGCAATGAATAGTGTTCACATCGATGGTGTTTACATAGGCAAAGCGAAAAATCTCGGTCATGGGCTTATCAGCGATATCGATAAGCATCGTCTAGAGAGCCGCTTGTGGCTCTGGCCGCAAGGGCTGGGTACCGACGAGCATGGCGATCCGCGTTTTCACACTGGCCCTGAGCGCGCCCTGCACCATTATCCGTCCGAGCATTATGCCTGTTGGAACAAGCTGTACCCGCACATTGATTGGTGCGCGCCGGCGTTCGGCGAAAACCTGTCTTCCCACGGTTTGACTGAAGAGCATGTGTGTCTGGGTGACATGTTTCGTTGGGGCGGCGCGCTGCTGCAAATCAGCCAACCACGCTCGCCGTGTTATCGCTTGAGTCATCGCTGGGGGTTGGATGATCTGCCTCAGCGTGCGCAGGACACGGGGCGTTGCGGCTGGTTTTATCGTGTGCTCAAGCCAGGATTCGTCAGCCCGCAAGACTCGTTTGAGTTGATTCAGCGCAGTTATCCCGGCCTGACCGTGGCGTGGGCGTTGCGGACCTTCTACCAAGAGCCGCTTGAGCATGCGGGCCTGAAAAAGCTGGTGGATTGCCCGGCGTTATCGTCGCGCTGGCGTGACATTGCACTTAAGCGTTTGCGTACCGGGCGCGTCGAGGATTGGACTGATCGCTTGTTGGGCCTGCCACTCGAAGGGTTGCGCGCATGAACCTGTTCAAGCTGAGACGCGACCGGATGGCTGAAGAGGTCCAGGTTCACAACGCCTACAGCCGCCCATTGAGCGGGTATGAGCAGTCCGGCGAGCGAGATCGAAGCCATGCGCCGTTGGCACAACGCTTGTGCGAAAGCACCGGAAGCGATCAGGCGTATGTCTTCACCGGCCTTTATCAGGCTCGTCAAGGCGCGCTTGCGCTGGCCCGCAAATGGGGGCAGTTGTACCGACGCGGAGCGAGCGCAATGATCGTCATCGGTGCCGTGGGCTCAAGCGTGTTTGCGGATTTCAATCGTGTGCCGCTGCTGGATCTGCGCGCACTGCATGCCGCTGTCGACGCCAGTACCATCGCAATCATTGTTGAGCCAAGCCAAACCGATGCGGCCGCTTCATCATTAACGCATCGCTACTTTCAAGGGGTTGAAAAGCTGTGTCGCGAACTGAACATTCTGCTGATTCTCGACGAGGATCAGACTGACACCTGCCGCTGTGGCGCTTTGCTCTGCGAGGAAGTCCACAACGTACGTGCCGACATCGTCATTCTGGGCAATGGATTGGGTGGTGATCTGCCACTGGCCGCCCTGTTGACCCGTGGTCATGCATCCACTGTCTCGGCTGACAACCTCACCCCAGCGATCTCCCTGATTCGACAGCATTCCTGAACCGTCTTGCGTTTCTTACGCGTGCGCCCCGTGCCTGAAGTGTTGGCCGGGGCGTTTTTTTTGTCCGAGCATTAGTGGCCTGTTGCTGCACCTATTGAACCCCGCCAATCACCCAAGGTCGATTAGCTGTGTGACCCATAAAGGTCATCTTTCAATCAGGAGCTAGCCCATGGACATCCTTCGCATCATCATCGCCATCCTGCTGCCACCGTTGGGCGTGTTCCTGCAAGTCGGCTTCGCCGGTGCGTTCTGGCTCAACATTCTGCTGACCCTGTTGGGTTATTTCCCTGGGATCATTCACGCCGTTTACATCATTGCCAGCCGTAAGTAATTCAAAGTCCAAATACCAGCCACAGTCTATGACTGGCAGCCAGTTTGCTGAACGTGGATGGGTTCTCGGCGTTCTCGTAGGGTGTTGCCGTGATCGGCGCATTTGCGCTGAAAAGCTTGGCCATATCAAATACTTCACCGCTGCCAATGGCGTATGTCTTCCATGTGCCGGGTGTAGGAGCGAACTTGTTCGCGAGGCGGTGTTTCAGATACACCGAGTTGGTTGCCTCGCCAACAAGTTGGCTCCTACAGATACTCTGTTCCCGGTCAGGCCGTCAGCAGGTGCTTTTCGCTGAAAAGCTTGGCCATATCAAATGCTTCACCGCTGTCAATGGCGTATGTCTTCCATGTGCCGGTTGATCGACTGTAGGAGCGAACTTGTTCGCGAGGCGGTGTTTCAGATACACGAGTTGGCTGCCTCGCCAACAAGTTGGCTCCTACAGATACTCTGTTCCCGGTCAGGCTGTCAGCAGGTGTATTTCGCTGAAAAGCTTGACCGTATCAAATGCCTCACCACTGCCGATGGCGTATGTCTTCCATGTGCCGGTTGATCGACTGTAGGAGCGAACTTGTTCGCGAGGCGGTGTTTCAGATACACCGAGTTGGTTGCCTCGCCAACAAGTTGGCTCCTACCGATACTCTGTTCCCGGTCAGGCTGTCAGTAGGTGTATTTCGCTGAAAAGCTTGACCGTATCAAATGCCTCACCACTGCGCAGAGTGTATGTCTTCAATGTAGCGGGAGCCGCGCGGCTGTATGGACGACGGGCGATCTTCCACGGGTATGCCCGAATCAACTCACCCAAAAATACATCAGCGTCAGGTTGGCCAGCGAGATCAGGCCGAACAACCCCCAGGCGAGGATTTTGGTGGTGATGCTGTTGGCAAACGGCCCCATCAGTTGTTTGTCGCTGGTGAAGCGGATCAGCGGCCATAGGGCAAATGGCAGTTGCAGGCTAAGGACAACCTGACTGAGGACCAGCATCTTGCCCACCGCGCCGTCACCGAGCCAGATCACCCCGATCAGCGCAGGGATTAGCGCCAGGCCGCGGGTGATGAGGCGACGCTGCCAGCAGGGAATCTTCGCTTGGAGAAACCCCTCCAACACCACCTGCCCGGCAATGGTGCCGGTGAAGGTCGAACTTTGACCCGCTGCCAGCAAGGCGACGCCAAACAGTACGCTGGCCAATGCCCCACCCACCAGCGGGTCAAGCAGATGGTAGGCGTCCTGAATCTCCACGACCTCGGTGTGGCCAGTGCCATGGAAAGCCGCCGCCGCGAGAATCAAAATCGCTGCGTTGATCACCAGCGCCAGGCTCAGCGAGCCAATGGTGTCGACCCGGGCATACTTGATCGCACTGGCCTTGCTCTCCTGGGTGGAACCATTGACGCGGGTCTGCACCACGGATGAATGCAGATACAGGTTATGCGGCATGACCGTGGCGCCAAGTATGCCGATGGCGATGTACAGCGGCTCCTGGTGGCTAAGCACATCCCAGGAGGGCCGCAGCCCGGCGACGACATCCGGCCAATACGGCTTGATCAATACCAATTCGACGAAAAAACACGTCGCGATGGTAACGATCAGCCCCAGAACAATCGCTTCCAGACGCCGAAAATTCGCCCCCTGCAGCGCCAGGACGATGAGCGTGTCGAATGCCGTGAGCGCTACACCGGTAGTGATCGAAACCCCCAACAGCAAATGAAACGCCAGCGCTGCGCCCAACACCTCCGCAAGGTCCGTCGCCAGGATCGACAGTTCAGCGAGTATCCACTGACCTTTGGCCACAGCAGGGCTGTAGCGCTGAGCCGACAATTGCGCCAGGTCACGACCCGTGGCGATGCCCAGCCGTGAGCAAAGATTTTGCAGCACCATGCCCGAAAGACTCGCCAGCACCACCACGAACAGCAGCGAATAACCGAACCGCGAGCCGGCTTCAATGGCTGTCGCCCAGTTGCCGGGGTCCATGTAACCAATCGAGATCAACAGGCCCGGACCGACAAACAACATCATTTTCCGTACAAACGAGGCGTTTGCCGGAATGGCAACCGTATCGGTCACAGCAGAGGGGCAAAAAGGCGCGGTGGCGGTAGTAGGCAGTTTGTACTTCACGAAGACCCAACGTTAATGGCGACAGGCGACGCAGCTTAAACGCGCAGAAATGTTTTGTCTCGATCCCCCGCCAAACCCAGCTTCTTCAATGGGACGGCAGAACGCAGTTAAACCAATGAGTCAACGTGTTGGCGAGGCGTCCAATGAAGCGCACCTGAGACACCGCCTCGCGAACAAGTTCGCTCCTACAGAGGCGTCAGACGCCATAAAGGCTCAAAAAAATATAAATCAGCGCAATAAACCGTCTTAAAGCGAGATAAATCCACCCAAATACACACACATTACTAAATGTAAAACCATTACCATGCTCAGTCCCTCGGACCCGGAAATCTCGTATGTCTGCTCTTTCTCAAGCAGCCTTGATGGCTAACGTCACCGCCAATGGTGTGAACCCAGTGCGTGCCGCGCACATCTCGGCACGTATTGATCGTCTGCCCGCCGTGTCCACGCTCTGGAAACTGGTGGCCTTACTGTCAATCGGCGGTTTTTTCGAGCTGTACGACCTGTTCCAGACCGCCTATATCAGCCCCGGCCTGATTCGCGACGGTCTCTTCGCCACGGGCAATCAAGGCGTGTTCGGCTTTTCCGATCAGGCCGCGTTCGCTTCGGCGACCTTCCTTGGCTTGTTCCTCGGCGCCAGTTGCCTGAGCCCCATCGCCGACCGCTACGGGCGTCGGGCGATTTTCACCTTCGCGCTGATTTGGTACACCGTCGCCACCGTGCTGATGGGCATCCAGACTTCGGCACAGGGCATCATCTGCATGCGATTTCTGGTGGGCATTGGCCTGGGCATCGAACTGGTGACCATTGACGCTTATTTGTCGGAACTGGTGCCCAAGCGCATGCGCAGTTCGGCGTTCGCGTTCGCCTTTTTCGTGCAGTTTTTGTCTGTGCCGTCAGTGGCGCTGATGTCCTGGTGGTTGGTGCCGCAGGCGCCATTCGGTATTTCCGGCTGGCGTTGGGTGGTGCTGGCCAGCGCAGTGTTCGCGCTGTTCATTTGGTGGCTGCGTTCGCGCCTGCCGGAATCACCACGCTGGCTCGCGCAACACGGTCGCTTCGAAGAGGCCGAACGGATCATGGATAACTTGGAGGCCCGTTGCGTCAAAGACCTGCAACGCAAAGCGCCCGGCAAAACCCTTGATGAACCGCAAACCCACAACGTCACGGTCGAAGGCAAAGGCCGTTTCGCCGACATCTGGCAGCCACCGTATCGCCGTCGCGCGCTGATGCTGATCGTCTTTCACGTGTTCCAGGCCATCGGCTTCTTCGGCTTTGGTAACTGGCTACCGGCATTGCTGTCCGGCCAGGGCGTCAGTGTCACTCATAGCCTGGCATATGCCTTTGTCATCACCCTCGCCTACCCGCTGGGGCCGTTGCTGTTCGTCAAATTCGCCAACCGTTTCGAAAACAAATGGCAGATCGTCGGCTCGGCATTGGGCGCGATGATCTTCGGCACCTTATTCGCACAGCAAACCACCGCTGTCGGTTTGATCGTCTGCGGGGTGATGATCACCTTCTGCAACGCCTGGCTGAGCTTTAGTTATCACGCCTACCAAAGCGAGCTGTTCCCCACCAACATCCGCGCCCGTGCAGTGGGGTTCTGTTATTCATTCAGTCGCTTGTCGACGGTGTTCAGCAGCTTGCTGATCGGCTTGTTCCTCGATCACTTTGGTACACCGGGAGTACTGACGTTCATCGTTGTCAGCATGTTGATCGTGATCATCACCATCGCCACGTTTGGGCCGCGTACGCGCAATCTGGCGTTGGAGGATATTGCGCATTGAGGCATCGCGTTGCCGCGCTTCTTCTGTAGAAGCCAACGTGTTGGCGAGGCGGCAGACCTGATGAGTCAATCAATACGTCTGGCGAACACGTGAGTGCCTAGTGAAAATCCGGTTCCGTTGTGTCGGCTTTGTTGCGTCAACAAATCCCCAGCCGCTTGGCCAAGCGACTCAAGTTCGCCCGATCCAGGTTCAGCTCCCGTGCAACCTGGGCCCATTTGCCCTGATGACGCTCCAGGGCCTCGCTGATGAGCCCCCGCTGAAACGCATCCACGGTTTCCTTGAGCCCTTCCCCAGGCTTTATGGCAGGCAAAACGCCGTTGACCGCCAATGCCGGCGCGGGTGCAGCGGTCTCGTTGTCCAGCCCCAGCGCAGATGCATCGATGGTCAGGATTCGAGGACGTTCAGCCAGACCAGACAACGCTTTCAATACTCCGCGGCTGATCGAGTGCTCAAGCTCACGCACGTTGCCCGGCCATGAGTAACCCAGGAGCATTTTCTGCGCTTCGCTGCTTATCCGCAGGCTGCGCAGGCCCATGCGCACACGGTTCTCTTCAAGAAAGTTGCCAGCCAACAGCAACACATCGCGACCACGCTCACGCAGCGGCGGCACCACCAGCGGGTAGACGCTCAGGCGATGGTAGAGGTCGGCACGAAAGCGACCCGCCCTCACCTCTTCGGCGAGGTCGCGGTTGGTAGCCGCGATGATCCTCACGTCGACGTGGTGCTCCTGATCCGAACCGACGCGCTGCAATTGCCCGCTTTGCAATACCCGCAGCAGCTTGGACTGCACAGCGAGTGGCAACTCACCGACCTCATCGAGAAAGAGCGTGCCGCCATCCGCCAGTTCGAACTTGCCACTGCGGCCATTGACGGCCCCGGAAAAAGCCCCTTTTACATGGCCGAACAGTTCGCTTTCAACCAGCATTTCCGGCAAGGCCGCGCAGTTGAGGCTGATCAGCGGTTTGTGCGCCCGGGGGGAATTCAAGTGGATGGATTCTGCGACCAACTCTTTGCCGACCCCGGTTTCGCCGGTAATCAGTACCGTCAAAGGGCTGTTGCCCACCAGTTGGATTTCCTGCTGCAATCGCTTATGCACCACGCTTTGACCGATCAACTCACGCGGGCCACGGCCACCAGCGGCGCGTTTATAGATTTCCGTCAACTGACGCTGATCCTCAACGCTGCGGGCCAATTGGTTGATCCGCTCGCTGGCCGTCACGGTTGCGGCCGCAAGACTGGAAAACGCCTGAAGATTGTCCAGGTCAACGCTGCCAAAGCGAGACGGGTTCAGTGAATCGAGGGTGATCACGCCCCAGGGTTTGTCCTGCACGTACAACGGGCAACCCAGACAGTCGTGAACCTCCAACTGCCCCTGATGCCCATCGATAAGCCCGTCGTACGGGTCGGGCAATTCGCAGTCGCTGGAAAAACGCGTCGGACCATGGTTTTCCAGAATGATTTTCAACCGAGGATGTTCCTCGACCTTGAAGCGACGCCCAAGAGTGTCAGGGCTCAAACCCTCCACCGACATCGGTACCAATACATCGTCTTCAAGTTTAAGCAGCGCAACCGCATCGCACGGCAGCAGTTGGCGCAGCGACCTTAACAGCCGCCGATAGCGCTCCTCATCCGGCAGTTCACGGGACAAGTCGGCGACCAAAGGCACCAACGCCAACAGCAAGGGATTCGTCATAACGACCTCAAAGGCGGGGTGTCCAGCTCAAGGGAGTGGCGTCGCCGTGATTATGACAGCGCAGAGAGTCAAATCGACAGCACACTTTAGTAGTCGTTATGACACCCACGATTAGCCAAAGGATGCCGAGCGTGCTTGCCAAAGACGTAACACGGTTTTCGCCAACTATCAGTCGCAGTTACTCGCCAATAAACTGCCATGCTGTTGTTTCAACATTGAAACAACTCAACGTTTAGTAAGAACTTTCAATGTTATTAGTTTCTGACGCCAAACCGCCGACACATTGAACAGCGCTATTTAATATAAATGAAGTGGCGGAACGCTTATTTTGTTTATAGTCGAGATGACCCGATAAGGAGCACTCACTATGGCTAGAATTCAGGGACGAGTTCTTGAAACTTTCCCTCCCCTGATAGTCGATTTGGACGGCACTTTATTGCGTTCGGATTTGTTGATGGAAACGGCGATGGCGTTTGTCAGAAGTCATCCGCTGAAGGTCTTCAAGCTGCTTGGCTGGTTGCTCAAAGGCAAGGCGGCGCTCAAGGAAGGGCTGGCGCTGGAGACGCAGATTGACGTCTCGATTTTGCCTTACGACCCCCATGTCATCGAAATGATCAAGGCTGAAAAAGCCCTGGGCCGCATGATCGTGCTGGCGACCGCCAGCCATGTGAGCCTGGCCGAAAAAATCGCCGAGCATCTTCAATTATTCGATTTGGTGCTGGCGTCCAATACCAACCGAAACTTGTCCGGCCATAAAAAGCGCGATCTGTTAGTGGCGCACTATGGTGAAGGCGGTTTTGATTATATCGGCAACTCAAAGGACGACTTACCGATCTGGGGCGTCTCGCGCTATGCCTATGTAGTGAACCCGGATTCAGGTGTTGAAAAGACTATTACCTCAACACGAAAAATCGAACATGTTATTCGCTCCAATACCGCCAGCCTGCGTGATTGGCGCAAAGCCTTGCGGATGCATCAATGGCTGAAAAACGCCTTGATCTTCGTCCCGTTGCTGGCGTCTCACCGTATCAGCCAATTTGAACTGGTACGCGATGGCGTGCTGGCATTTGTTTTTTTCGGCCTGTGTGCCTCCAGCGTTTATATCCTTAACGACCTGCTGGACCTGTGCGACGACCGCCACCATAAAAGCAAATGCCATCGCCCATTCGCCAGCGGAAAGCTGTCGATCAAGGCAGGCTTATTGCTGGTGCCGACCTTGCTCGCCTTGTCCTTCGGTGGCGCGTTGCTGTTGTTGCCTTGGCAATTTTCCGCCGTGATGGCGGCCTACTACGCCCTCACGCTCGCTTATTCGCTGCATCTCAAACGCATGATGGCGGTGGATGTCATCGTGCTGGCGATGCTCTACACCGCACGCATCATCGCAGGCGTCGCGGCTTTCAACCTGACGTTGACGTTCTGGATTCTCGCGTTCTCGATGTTCATGTTTCTGAGCCTGGCGATGGTCAAGCGCTATGCCGAACTGCGCGACGCCCGTGCGCGGGAGGTCAATACCATGGCCCGGGGACGTGGTTACTACCCCGGCGATCTGGACATGATCGCCTCACTCGGTGCGTCGTCAGGCTATCTGGCAGTGATGGTGTTGGCGCTGTATATCCAGGATGCGGCAACCACGGTGCTGTATGTCGCGCCGCACATCATCTGGCTAGCCTGCCCGCTGCTGCTGTTCTGGGTCACGCGGGTGTGGATGCTCACCCACCGCGGCATGATGAACGACGACCCGGTGGTATTCGCCATCCGTGACCGTACCAGCCAGTTGATTGGCGCGGCGTTCATTCTGATGTTCTGGATCGCTGCATGAGTGCGCCGCTGTACTCCTGGGGGCGCTTTCCCCTGACTCCACAGCACGGCCACAGTTGTGTGTGGCTGGACGAGTTGCCGCAGCAGTTGGACCGAGTCATCGACCGTCATCAGAGCAGCTTGCCGTTCGGTAACGGCCGCAGTTATGGCGACAGTTGCCTGGCCGCCAGCGATGAAGTGCTGCACATGAGCGCGCTGGACCGGCTGATCGAAGCGGACTGGCAAACCGGTACATTGCGGATCGAAGCAGGCATCACGCTGGCGGCAGTGCTGGCGGTGGCAATCCCCAAAGGCTGGTTTTTGCCGGTGACACCCGGCACTCAGTTCGCCACCGTCGGTGGCGCCATTGCCAACGACGTTCATGGCAAAAACCATCACGTGCGCGGGACTTTCGGCCGACATGTACGCAGCTTCGGCCTGTTGCGTCATGGTCAGCCGTCGATGACCTGTTCGCCCAGCCTCAACGCCAGCCTGTTCGCTGCCACCATTGGTGGCCTGGGCCTGACGGGGATCATTGCGTGGGCTGACATTCAGCTGATGCCGATTCGCGCCAGCCAGATCGACTTCACCGTACAACGCTTCGGCAATCTGGCCGAGTTTTTCGCCCTGTCGGCGGAGCTGGACGCACAGCATGAATACAGCGTGGCCTGGGTCGATTGCCTGGCCAAGGGCGCCGACACCGGGCGCGGCGTGTTCATCGTCGGCGACCACGCCCAATATGGCTCGCTGGAAGTCGGCCAGCGCTCGAAGCTGAGCATGCCGCTGACCCCGCCGGTATCGCTCATCAATAACCTGTCGCTGAGCGCGTTCAACAATGCGTATTGGCATCTGCATCCACGCCTGCGCACTCAGAAGCGCAGCCGTTACGAGCCGTTTTTCTACCCACTGGATCGCATCCTGCACTGGAACCGAATCTATGGTCGTCGGGGGTTTCAGCAATACCAATGCGTGATCCCGGACGCCAATGCCGAAGTCGCCATGGCCGAACTGCTGGTCGCGATTGCCGATGCCGGTCAGGGGTCTTTTCTCGCCGTACTCAAACGCTGCGGCGATATGCGCTCGCCAGGCCTGCTGTCGTTCCCCATGCCCGGGACCTCGCTGGCACTGGACTTCCCCCAGAGTGAAGCCCTTGAAAACGTTGTATTCCCATGCCTGGACGAGATTGTCCGGGCTGCGGGAGGCCGCTTATATCCGGCCAAGGACGCCCATATGAGCGGCGCCGACTTTCGTCAGGCTTACCCGGCCTGGGAGCGACTGGAGGCGTTGCGCGATCCCTCCCTGATGTCCCGTTTCTGGAGACGCGTGATCCTATGAAAACAGCTACGAACACAGCGATCAAACGCGTTCTGATCATCGGCGCCACATCGGCCATTGCCAGTGCCTGTGCCCGTTTGTGGGCCACTGAGGGCAGTGATTTTTTCCTCGTCGCGCGTAACGTCGACAAATTGCAACAGACCGCCGCCGACCTAAAGGGACGCGGCGCCCGGAACGTCACGCTGCATGAAATGGACGCCAACGACATTCAGGCGCACCCCTTGATGGTGAGCCGTTGCCTGACGGCACTGGGTCAAATCGACATCGCGCTGATCGCCCACGGCACCCTGCCCGACCAAAAAGCCTGCGAACGCGACGTTGATTTGGCGCTGCGCGAATTCGCCAACAACTGCACCTCGGTCATTGCCCTGTTGACAGTGCTTGCGGTGCAGTTCGAGACCCAGCGCTGCGGCAGTCTGGCGATCATTTCGTCGGTGGCGGCGGATCGCGGCCGTCCTTCGAACTATCTGTATGGCAGCGCCAAGGCGGCGGTATCGACCTATTGCGAAGGCTTGCAAGCCAGGTTGTTCAAGGTTGGCGTTCACGTCACCACGATCAAGCCGGGCTTTGTCGACACGCCGATGACCAAAGGTCTGGCGCTGCCTGCAGTGCTGCTGGCGCAACCGGCGCAAGTCGCGCAACGCATCGTCACCGGCATCGCCAACAAGGTGCCAACGCTGTATGCCCCTGGATTCTGGGCGCTGATCATGTGGGTCATTCGCTCGATCCCTCAGCCCGTGTTCAAGAGGCTCAACTTGTGAGCGAATCACTGCACCTGTCCGGCTGGCGTTTTCGCGCAGTGGTGTTGTCGGTGGTCGGCTCGGCGTTGGGTTATCTGGGTTTCTCGTTATGGGGCGGCTGGCATGCGGTGGCCCAGGCCGTGGCCGAGGTCGGACTGATCGGCATCGTCATTGCGCTGCTTATGTCCTCGATCAACTACGGGCTGCGCTTTTTGCGTTGGCAGGCGTACTTGAACGTGCTCGGCCACCCGATGCCGTGGCGCCCGAGCCTGAACATCTATCTGGCCGGTTTCGCCTTGACCACCACGCCCGGCAAAGCCGGTGAAGCCTTGCGCGGCGTGCTGCTCAAGCGTTGGGGCGTGCCGTATCCAATGAGCTTCGCGGCGTTTTTCAGCGAGCGTCTATCGGACTTGTTCGCCGTGGTGCTGTTGACGTTGTTCGGTTTGTCGCTGTACCCCGACGCGCTTCCAATGATCGTTGTCGGCGTCGGCCTGGTGCTGGTTGGTTTGCTGGTGCTGTCACAGCGCCGGTTGCTGGAGCGCCTGACGCTGATGATCCCTGCCGAGGGCGGCAAAGTGATCGGCCTGCTGCGCCACCTGATGCAGGTGTTGGTACAGGCGCAGCGCTGTCATCGGTTGGGCCTGATGCTCGGCCTGACCTTGCTTAGTGTGATTGCCTGGAGCGCCGAAGCGCTGGCCTTTGACTGGATTCTGCACTGGATGGGCGCCGACATCCCGCTGACCTTCGCGGTGTTTGTGTATGCGCTGGCGATGCTGGCTGGCGCGGTGAGCTTCATGCCGGGTGGCCTGGGCGGCGCGGAAGCAGTGATGGTCGGGCTGCTGGTGTGGAAAGGCATGTCCAGCGCCGATGCGATTGCCGCCACGGTGTTGATCCGTCTGGCCACCTTGTGGTTTGCGGTGGCCATCGGCGCGGTCATGTTGCTCAAACTCAAGGCCCAAACCCCACTGCGTAGCCAATCGGTTCAGTCGCACCCACAAGCACTTTCAAGCGTTTTAAGTAGAAAACAGGGACAGGAGTAGAAGTCATGGTTGCAGGGTTACGAGATCGGTCGTCGACGCTCATCCCGCTGTTATTGGTCATCGGCGTGATCGCCTGGAGCTTCATCGCGTCCAGCGGGCCGATTCAATGGATGGACAATGGCGTGTTTCTCGCCGATGCCTCACAGGGCCAGTACTTCAGCGAATCACTGGGGCCGTTGGATCATCCGCTGTATCAGTTTTTCATCACGGCGGTGTTCAACCTATTCGGGCCGCACCTGCTGAGCTTGCTCAACTCGTTTCTGCTGATTCCACTGGCGTGGGTCATCTATCGGCTGGCAACCAGCGTGGGCGCTACGCCGCGTCAGGCGTTGTTGGCGATTGTCGTGGCGATCCTGTCACACGCTGTGTTCTGGATCTCGACCAAAGCCGAGGTGTACCTGCTGCACACCTTGCTGGTGATGCTGGCGTACATGGTGCATTTGGACACGCGCTTGCGACTGGGCGTGCTGAAGAAGCTGTTCATCATCGGCGTGCTGACCGGCCTGGCAGCGGCGATCCATCAATTGACCTTCATCGTGCTGCTGCCGCTGTATGCGCAACTGCTGTGGCAACACCGCTCACGCACGCTAATAACCATCCCCGGTGCCGCGCTGGGTTTTGCCGTAACCTTTCCGGCGATCATTCATGACCTGGGGGCCGGGCGAAGCCTGCTTGAGATTGGCCATCGCTACCTGATCGGCATCCCGGACCGCGCTGCGGAACTGAACTGGGAGGGTTCGTTGTTTCGCTTCGACGACATGTGGCACGAAAAAAACTCGGTGGTGCTGTTGCTGCTGTCGTTGGTCGGGCCGCAGGTGTTGGGACTGGTCTTGCCGAAAGCGCCAAGGTTGCGACTGTTATGGTGCGCGGCCGTGCTCAACTTGCTGTTTGCAGTGTCGTACAACGTCACTGATCGCTTTACGTTTTTTTTGCCAGGGGTTGTGCTGCTGAGCATCCTTGGCATCCTTGAGTTGCAGGCGCTGCTGCCAAAACTGCGTGCCGAAAAACTGATGACGGCTTCAGTGTTGTGTTCGCCGGTGGCTATTTTGCTGGTGTATTCGATCTACGCCAGCAACATCATTCAATTGCCCACCCACACCGAAAAGCTGCCATTTCGCGACGACATTCACTACTTCATGGCGCCCTACCTGCCAGATCGCTCCGCCGAAGCCTTCGTGCGCAGCTACGAATTGGCCGCCCCCGAAGGCGCGCTGATCATCTCCGACTGGACCCCCAACGGCGCCTTGCGCTCAGCGCAAGCGAGTGGCTTGCTGAAAAACCGCACGTTCGAACTCTGTGAAGAGGTGCAAGACATCACCGCTTACCTGCAAGGCCCCGGCGCATACCTGGCGCGCACCAGTTATTGCGGGGTGATTGCCGACAGGTTCCAGCTCGATGCATTGCCGGTGGGGTATGCGGTGAAGGCGAAAGGGACGTTGTAGGCAGCCGGCCTGGGACAGATTCATTACCTATTGCCGAAGCGCTCAAGAGTCAAGTGCTTATTTCGCTTTCAGCGGCAACGAGGCGTCTTGTCTGTACGTACGATCCCGGGGGGAAACCCAACGTTTGACTTGGGCCTCCAACGCCTCGCTATGGTACATATCAAGGCATTTCAACAGATCGAATCGAACGCCCTTTACCTCTGACTCCACAATCGGATTGTGATAATCCCTAGTGAGGTAATCATCCACCAACCCGCGGATGGCATACGGACCCTGTTCCAAATCACAAGAGCCCCAGTCCCTCAACGCGCTCACGCTACTTCCCGCGTCTTTGGCGACATCCGCGTCATGTTTGTAGGCGGTGGTGATACACGTTGCCAGAGCCATATCCTTGTAGTTTTGTGCGTAAGTCCGAGTCCCGGCTTGTGGAGAGTTCCGATTTTTATCCTCAGCCTGAGTGACCGACGAACAGAAACCTATAATTATGGCGGTATATATACACAGTCTTTTTTTTATCACGTCAGACTCCAAAAATTTGCCTTCTCCGTGCGATATGCAGCCTCTGGCTGGTTGAAGTAGCAATGATCGTAGCAAAGTCGACCGTCGAACAAGGTCGGCACTTACCCCACTCCAGCGCACCCTCCTTAATTTGCCCGAAAGACTGATTTAACCCCCATGCACGGCAGCGCCATCAACAAGGCCAATACGCTAGATCTGGACAATGGAGACTGCGACGTTGTGTCGGCAAAACGCTTCGAACGAGCCATTCAGTTACCTGAAAAGTGACGTGCGGGCCCGCCAATACGAATCCTTATCAATATCTTTCATAAGTAACTTAGCATTCTGGCTTTGCCGATGCCGAGCCATTGGATGATCAAGGTCCGTTACCGTTGATACATTGGACGCCGTAACGGCTAATGGCCCGCCCTCAGCCCATGGTCGTATACGTCAACATGCGATAGCCATATACCATCGCGCCGCGAACCAGCGCGGATCACGGACGTCGACCCTCTGGATCACCCAACTTCTGTAGGCGAAGGCAACATAACGTCCTCGTATGAAAGAATGCATTTGCGAATAAATTCCCCCACAGGTTCGCGCTCTGCCGAGTGTTTAGCATTCAACGGCCGCCGTCCGTTGAATGAAAATCGCACAGACTCTTCAATCGCCATGAAATATCCGCTAATTGAGTCCGTCGTGCTGGACTCAGGCCAACCGTGCTCCATAAACTGTCGCCCATCATTTCGTAACCCCGGTTGACCTGATGTTGGGAATGGAAACAACGACCTATGAATCGAAATGAACTGCGCAAGGCCGACATCAACCTGATGGTGGTGTTCGAGACCTTGATGCAAGAGCGCAACGTAACCCGCGCTGCGGAAAAGCTGTTCCTTGGTCAACCGACCATCAGTGCGGCACTCAATCGCTTGCGGACCCTGTTCAACGACCCGCTGTTTATTCGCGTTGGGCACCGCATGGAGCCCACCGCCCGCGCTCAAGAGATTATTCATCACCTGTCGCCCGCGCTGGATGCGATGTCGGTTGCACTGAGCCTGACGCGGGATTTCGACCCTGCCAGCAGCGACATGACCTTCCGCCTGGGCCTGTCCGACGACGTCGAGTACAGCCTGCTGCCGCCCCTGCTGCGCGAAATCCGCAAGGAAGCACCAGGGATCGTAATCGTGATCAAACAGGTCAATTACTGGAATATCTCGGAATTTCTCATGTCCGGCGAGGTGTCGGTAGGCGTGTGCATGACACGGGAATTGCCAGCCAACGCCAAACGCAAGTTGCTCAGAACAGTGCAGCCAATGGCGGTGCAGGCCAACAAATCGTCCAAGCCAATGACGCTGGACGAATACTGCTCACGCCCGCATGTGGTGGTTTCGCATGTCGCCAATATCAGCAGTTTTGCCGATGAGTGGCTGGAGGCCATTGGCCGCAAACGCCATGCCGTGCTGTCGGTGCCGCAATACAGCACGCTGCCAGCGTTGATGGCGGGCACCGATCTGCTGTGCAATTTGCCCGACCATTTAACGGCGGCCATGACGAAAAGCGGTCTGCTCTATGGCGAGCCACTGCCCTTCATTACCCCGAATCTGGACCTATCGATGGCTTGGCTCAGTGTCATGGACACCGATCCTGCGGAGCGCTGGTTGCGTAAAAAGCTGGAGTTGTTCATGGGGGATCATAGCGAGATCCCCTCGGTGCCAAAGACTTAACCGAAACGCCCAGTGATGTAGTCCTCGGTCTGTGTCTTTGAAGGCTTGGTGAAGATGGTATCCGTGTCGCCGTGCTCGATCAGTTCACCCATGAACATGAACGCGGTGTAGTCCGAGCAGCGCGCCGCTTGCTGCATGTTGTGGGTGACGATGATCACCGTGAACTGCTCTTTAAGCTCTGTGATCAACTGCTCGATACGACCTGTGGAGATCGGGTCGAGCGCCGAGGTCGGTTCGTCCAGCAGCAACACTTCAGGGCGCAGCGCGATGGTGCGGGCAATACACAAACGCTGTTGCTGACCACCCGACAGGCTTTGCGCACTCTGCTTGAGCTTGTCTTTCACTTCATCCCACAAGGCCGCACCACGCAGGGCTTGTTCGACGCGCTCTTCCATCTCACGACGCGACAGCTTTTCGTGGTGACGCACGGCGTAGGCAATGTTGTCGTAGATCGACATCGGGAACGGCACCGGCTTTTGAAATACCATCCCGACATTGCTGCGCAGGCGGTTCATCGAATAGCCCGGCGCCAGGATGTTCTCACCATTGAGCAGCACTTCGCCGCGCGCTTCCTGCTTGGGGTACATCGAGTAGATACGGTTAAACACGCGCAACAACGTCGACTTGCCGCAACCCGACGGCCCGATGATCGCAGTGATGCGCTTCTCGGGGATATTCATGTCGATCGACTTTAGCGACTTGTGGTTGTTGTAGAAGAACTCGAGGCCGCGTACCTGGATCTTGGTTTTTTCATTGGCAAGGGAAAGGTTATTCATCAGGACGACCTATTACGCAAAAGAATGAGACGGGAGCACAGGCTGAGGACCAGAACGAACAGGGTCAGGATCAGCGCGCCTGCCCAGGCCAGGGAGTGCCAGTCATCGAACGGGCTCATGGCGTACTGGAAGATCACCACCGGAACGCTGGCGATTGGCTTGAGAATGTCACTGCTCCAGAACTGGTTGCCAAAGGCGGTGAACAACAACGGCGCGGTTTCGCCGGTGATACGCGCCAGCGCCAGCAAGACACCGGTCACTACACCCGCCTTGGCCGCGCGCAAAACGATTTGCAGGGTCAGCTTCCATTGCGGCACGCCGAGCGCCAACGCGGCTTCGCGCATGGTCGACGGTTGCAACTGAAGCATTTCATCGGTGGTACGCACCACCACCGGAATCACCAGCAGAGCCAGAGCCAGGGCGCCGGCCAGCGCCGAGAAACCGACCTGATGGTTGGTGACCGCGCTCAACGGCAGGATAACGGCGGTATAGACGAACAACCCCAGCACGATGGACGGCGCCGAAAGCAGGATGTCGTTGATGAAGCGTACTGCGTTACCCAGCTTGGTGTGACGGGCAAACTCAGCCAGCCAGATACCCGCCATCAAACCAATCGGCGTACCGATCAGCAGACCGATGCCAGACATCAGGAAGCTGCCGTAAAAGGCGTTGGCCAAACCACCTTCAGATCCTGGCGGCGGCGTCATCTCAGTGAACAAGCGCACATTGAGCGCCTGAAAACCATTGACTACCGTGGTCAACAGAATCCACACCAGCCACAGCAACCCGAACGCGGTAGCACCACAGCTCAACACCATCGCAATGATGTTTTTCAGGCTGCGCATCCGGTACAGGTTTTCGTTATCGGCCTTGCTCATAGCCCCTCCTTGCGCGACAGACGAGACAGCATCAGACGGGCCAGTGCCAGTACGATGAACGTGACCACAAACAGCAAGAAGCCAAGAGCGATCAGTGCCGAACGGTGCAGGTCGGTATAGGCCTCGCTGAATTCGTTGGCGATCACCGAGGCAATCGAGCTGCTGGGCATCATCAAGGACGCCGAGAACTGATGGGCGTTACCGAGTACGAAGGTCACCGCCATGGTTTCGCCAAGGGCGCGACCTAGCCCAAGGAAAATCCCGCCCACCACTGCCGAGCGGGTATACGGCAGGACGATGTCCCAGACCACTTCCCAGGTTGTGCCACCCAGCGCGTAAGCCGATTCCTTGAGGGCCACCGGGACGCTACGAAACACCTCCTGCATCACCGAAGTAATAAATGGCGTGATCATGATCGCCAGCACGATGCCCGCGGTCAGCATGCCGATACCCAGTGGAGGCCCCTGGAATACCGGGCCGATCAAAGGCAACGCACCCAGATTGTCATTGATCCAGGGCGCCATGTTTTCGGCCATGAACGGGCCGAACACAAACAAGCCCCACATGCCGTAAATGATCGAAGGAATGCCTGCCAACAACTCGACCGCCGAGGCAATCGGCATGCGTAACCAGGGCGGTGCGACTTCAGTGAGAAAAATCGCGATGCCGAAGCTCACCGGAACGGCGATCAGCAACGCGAGAAAGGATGTCACCAGGGTGCCGTAGATTGGGACCAACGCGCCAAACTTGCCGTTGACCACATCCCATTCGGAACTGGTAAGAAATTCGAAACCAAAGGTCTTGAACGCCAGGGCCCCGCCCCACAGCGTTGAACCGGCGATACTCGCCAGCAGGATCAGCACCAACAGAGCCGCGCCAAACATCGTGCGCCGGAACCAGGCGTCATGACGGTGATCGCGGGCCGCGCGTTTTTCGCTCTCGGATTCGACTTCCGGAATGACAGCGGACATATATTGGGTGTTTTCAGTCATGGTGGGTCCACTCGCAAAGAAACCCTGTCACCGAGCAGCGATGACAGGGGTAAGACGGAGAAACGTCGAGTTACTTGGTGAACTCGGTTTTCCAATAGTCTTCAATCTTGCTGACCAGCGATTTTGGCAGTGCTACGTATTCCAGCGATTCAGCCTGGGCCTGACCTTTTTCCAGCGACCATTTGAAGAAGTCGAAAGCGGCAGCGCTTTTCTCGGCGTTCTTCGGTTGCTTGTACATGATGATCCAGGTGGTCGCCGTGATCGGCCATGCCGCGTCGCCCGGAGCGTTGGTCATGATCAGGTTGAAGTCTTTGGCGCTGGCCCAATCGGCAGTGTCAGCGGCAGCGGCGAAGGCTTTGGCATTAGGCTCGATGAATTTGCCTGCAGCGTTTTTCAGCTGTGCGTAAGAGATTTTGTTCTGGGTGGCGTAGGAGTATTCAACGTAACCGATCGACCCCTTGATCTGTTTTACGTAAGCCGCCACACCTTCGTTACCCTTGCCACCTACACCGACTGGCCATTGAACAGCCGAACCCGTACCAGGACCGGATTTCCAGGCATCACTGACCTTGCTCAGGTAGCTGGTGAAGTTGAACGAAGTACCCGAACCGTCAGAACGGTGAACCACTGTGATCGCGGTGGCAGGCAGGTTGACGCCGGAGTTCAGCGCGACGATCGCAGGATCGTTCCACTTGGTGATCTTGCCCTGGAAGATGTCACCCAGCACCTGGCCATCAAGGCGCAACTTGCCGCTCTCCACGCCTTCAAGGTTGTAGACCGGCACGATGCCGCCGATCACGCTTGGGAACTGCCCCAGGCCGCCAGCTTTCAGATCGTCTTCTGACATCGGAGCATCGGATGCGCCGAAATCTACGGTGGCAGCCTTGATCTGTGCGATACCGCCGCCCGAACCGATCGACTGGTAGTTGATGCGGTGCGCAGCGTCCTTGCTGTAGTCCTGCGACCACTTGGTAATAACCGGGAACACGAAACTCGAACCAGCGCCCGTGACATCAGTAGCGTGTGCCATCCCAGACAGGCACATTGAAGCCAGCAGAAGTGACAGGCGTTTTTTAGTCAGCAGAATCACGGCAATACCTCAAATGAGAATTTGTGTGTGTGGTCACAGTTGAAGACCCGAGGCAGATTTAAAACTGGAAACATTTCTGTTTGATGACAGTCTTTCGACAAGCATGAAGAACGGGCCATTTTTGTACGTCTTTTCCTACAGCCTGTAAAAAAGAAACCCCCGGTTTCATTGAAGAAAGCGGGGGTTGTCTAGTTTTCTGAATTTAATATCAACGGGCCATGTTCTGCCTTTTCAGGATGCTATGTGCTGTGTCAGCCTGTGTTCGCCGATTTGTGGAGCGAACGGGTTTGGCGGCCAATAAGACGCCGCTAACGAACCGGTGTTTATTTGGCGATGGCTTCTTTCGGCTCAAGTGTTTCGAAATTTTGCGATTGCAACTTCATGTCTGCCACAAACGGTTTCTCCGGCTTCATGGTGAACGTCAACAGCACACCCGCCGCCATGATGCCGATAGACACCACAAACGTGATGTTCCAATTGCCAGTCTGATCGATCAGGTAACCGGCCAGTACCGGGCTGACAATGGCGGCGGTAAAGCCGGTACCGCTCATGATGCCGCTGGCAGTGCCGGAACGGTCGTAGGCAATATCCATCGGGATCGCCCACATCGGGCCGATGGTCATCTCGTTGAAGAACATCGCAGCACCCAGGCACAGCAGCGCGTACATCGGCTCGTGCAGGATCAACACCGGAATCAGTGAGATGCCGGTCAAGGCCATACAAATCGCGACCATATAACTGCGAGCAACGCGCAGATTGCCAGTACGGCGCAACAATCGATCACTGATCATTCCACCGACCAGATCCCCGACAACGCCAGCAAAGAACACTCCCGAGGTGAAGATCACCGCACTTTTGATGTTCAGGTTGAAGTTGTGCATGAAGTACAACGGCATCCAACTGAGCATCAGCCAGAGAATCCAGTTGTAACAAAAGTAAACGCTGGAGACCGGCAGCATGCGCTTGTACAACCGCGCCCAGGTGCCTGGCACGTCTTTGGGATGAATCTTGGGCGCCGGTAACGTGCGCAGTTCTTCTTGCGTGATGCGCGGGTGATCGGCCGGTTTCTCGGTGTAGGTCACGTACCACAGCACCAGCCAGCCAAAACTCAAGGCACCCAGCAGATAGAACGCAAAGCGCCAGTCGTAGGCACTCATCAATGCCATCACCAGCACCGGCGCCACGGCGTTGCCCAAACGGGCTGCCGAATGCGTGATGCCCTGCGCCATGCCGCGCTTATCCTTGGCCACCCACGAGGCCATGGCGCTGGTCGCCGCCGGAAAGGTCGCGCCCTCTCCCAAGCCCAGCAGCAAACGCGCCAGAACCAGAGAAACGAAACCGCCCGCCATACCGGTCAATGCCGTGGCGATGGCCCAGATAAACGCGCAAGCCACCAGCGTACGCTTGGCGCCAAAGCGGTCGCTAACCCAGCCTCCGATGAATTGAAAGATCACGTATGGATACGCGAATGCAGAAAAGATGAACCCCAGCTGCGTATTGCTCAGCCCCAGCTCAGAACTGAATTGGCTGGCCGCCGTACTGATATTGACCCGGTCGACGTAAGTGATGAAGTACATCAGGCACAGCATTACCAGCACGGTGGTGGTGGCCTTGATCTTTAGCCGTTTCATGATTGCGATCCTCAGTGTCTTTTTTGTAGTTGTTCACTAATGCGCTCGTGTAATCAGCCCTCACAGTTCCAGAATCGCGCCCTCGCGTCGCAGGTCTGAAATCTGCTCGGCATCAAAGCCGTACTCTTCGAGAATTTCCACGGTGTGTTCGCCCAACAGCGGCGACGGTCGGCTGACCTGTTTCGGGGTTTCGGAAAATCGGATCGGCAACGCAATACTGCGTGCGGAACCTGTGACCGGGTGATGGGTTTCGACGATCATTTCGCGTTCGAGGATCTGCGGATGCTCCACCGCCTGGGAAATATCCAGCACCGCCCCCACCGGCAAGCCCGCTGCGTCCAGCCGCTTGACCCAGTTGTCGGTGGTGTCATGAGAAAGACTCTCGGTGATCAAGGCCACCAGCGCGTCGCGGTTATTCATGCGCAACACGTTGCTGGCAAACCGCGGATCGTCGTTGATGTGCGGCGCATTCAACACTTGCAGCAAACGCTCGTAATTGCCCTGATTGGCTGCACCGATATTGATCCAGCCATCCTGGGTGCGGAACGCCTGATACGGCGTACTGGTGGAGTTGGCCGAGCCCATCTTCGGCAATATCACGCCTTCGGAAAAGTAATTGGCGGCAGGCCAATACATCTGCTGAAAGCCGGCCTCCAGCAACGACGTGTCAACGACCTGCCCTTGCCCAGTCTTCTGCTTGTGAGCGTAAGCGGCAGCAATGCCCAACGCGGCCAGGATGCCGGCGTTTATATCGGCAATCGGCGACCCGGCCTTGATCGGCGCCTGCCCCGGTTCACCCGTTGCGCTCATCAAGCCAGACAACCCTTGAGCAATCAGATCAAAACCACCTTTGTCGGCATAAGGCCCGGTGCGCCCATAACCGGACACCGAACAATAAATCAGCCCGGGATTGAGCTGCTTGAGGCTGTCGTAACCCAGCCCGAGTTTTTCCATGGTGCCTTTGCGGTAGTTCTCGGTGACCACGTCAGCGTCAGCCAACATACGGCGCAAGACTTCTTTACCACCTTCAGTCTTGAGGTTGAGGGCGATGTCGCGCTTGTTGCGGTTGAGGATCATGAACGAGGCCGATTCGCCGTGTTCGAGGATTGGCGCAAAGCGACGGCAATCATCGCCGCCATCCATTTTCTCGACCTTGATCACGTCGGCGCCCATGTCGGCCAGCATCATCCCGCAGATAGGACCAGACATAATGTGCGACAGCTCGATGACCTTCATACCCTGCAATGGACCGGCCATGTCATTTACCTCCAAAAACAGGCGTGCGTTTGACCAGAAAAGCCTGATAACCGATCTGGAAATCCTCGGTGCCAAAACAATCGAAGGCCTCGTCGTACTCTTCTGCGGTCAGCGGCCTGGCATCGGTGCTGCGCTGCACGAACTTCTTGTGCCAACGCGCCACCAACGGCGCGCCATCGGCAATGCGACGAGCGCTCTCTAGCGCGTGTTGCTCCACCTCGGCGTCGGCGACGACTCGACTGACAATACGTTTTTGCAGCGCCTCGGCAGCGCCGAACACGCGGCCCTCCAACAGTATTTCCAGGGTAATGTCGGGACCTGCAATGCGCATCAGTCCGGTCATTTCGTCGTGGGACATGGCCAGCCCAAGCTTATTGACCGGCACCCCGAAACGGCTCGACTCACCGCATATACGGATGTCGCACAAGGACGCAATGCCCAGGCCGCCACCCACGCAAATACCATGGATCATTGCCACCAGCGGGTGTCGGCAGCGCGCGATGGTACGTAATGCGCCGTGCATCACGGGCCCATACAGGCGCGCTTGCTCGACATTGCTGCGGTGGCTTTCGAATTCTGAAATGTCATTACCAGGACCGAACGCTCGGGTTCCAGCACCACGAATGATGATGCACCGGATGGAGTCGTCGGCGTCCAGTTCGCGGAAGGTGTCGTCGAGCAACTGCCACATGGGCATGGTGGTGGCGTTGAGTTTTTCAGGGCGATTGAGAATCACAGTGACAATGTCTGCATTGCGCTCGACCAGTACCAGAGGCGCCGAACGGGATGTCTCGACAGCGGTTTTTACGGGGGATGTCTGCGTAGTCATAAGGTACCTTTCTTATTTTCGATTACGGTTTTGGGATACCGTTTCGTATTTTTGGTATCCCAAATATAGAGATTGCTCTTTTCAACGCAAGCAGTTTTTTCGACATTCGCTAAAGCGCTGACGAATGACCGGACGTGTGACTCCCACAAAAATCACCTAAAACATTGAGCTGCAGGTAGATTTTCAGCGTT
>NZ_DASWOT010000007.1:0-2526 GCF_036404235.1 Pseudomonas sp. | reverse complement strand
GGACAGCGAAGCAATGCGTTCTATTACGCGGGCGGCGATTACAAACTGTCTAAAGACCTCACCGCGCAGTATTACTACGGTAATCTCGAAGACTTCTATACCCAGCACTTCCTGGGCCTCAAGCACAACCTTTCGCTGCCGGTGGGCAGTCTCAAGACTGACTTGCGTTATTTCTACAGTGACTCCAACGGCAAAAATGCCAGCCAGGAAGGACGACTTGAAGGCTACAAGGCATCCGGTAAAAGCGGCACGAATGGCGAGGTGGATAACCGCACCTGGAGTGTTCTGTCGACCTACAGCCTGAGCGGCCATTCCATCGGTGCAGGCTATCAACAGTCAAACGGTGACAGCGATTTCCCCTTCCTCAATCAAGGCGACGGCTCGACGGCCTATTTGATCACCAACAAGCAGATTGGCAAGTTCCAACGGGCTGGCGAGCGCACCTGGCTGGCTCAGTACGGCTATGACTTTGCCAGCCTCGGCGTTCGTGGTCTGACCACTTCCGTTTCCTATCTGGCGGGCGACCATATTCAGGCAGCGGGCACGGGCAACGAGTGGGAGCGCGACTTCACATTGGGCTACGTAGTACCGGACGGAAAGCTTAAGGGCCTTGGAATGACCTGGCGCAACGCGTCCATTCGTTCCGGAGTGACCAGCCAGCGGGATCAGGATCAGAACCGGATCATCCTGAGCTACACCGTAGCGCTTTTCTAAATGGCATGCCGCACGTTCAACGTGCGGCACACTCGCATTCGCAAAACGGTGACTACATTGCATAAGCGCAACCTGGCCGTTTTCATCACGGCGATATCCTTGGCTTCACTGCTGACCCCCATAGCGGCGGCACACGCGGACGAAACCCTCGACAAGATCCAGCAACGCCACAAGATCAGTGTCGGCGTGATGGTCAGCGGACTGCCTTTTGGCACCCTGGACCCGAAGACCGGCGCCCCCATTGGCTACAACGTCGAACTGGCTCAGGGCGTCGCTAAAGGTCTGGACGTGGACGTCGAGCTGGTGCCAGTGCTCGCGCCCAGTCGCGTGCAGTTTTTGCAACAAGGCAAAGTCGACATCCTGATCGCCAACATGAACCTGACGCCCGATCGCAGCAAGATTTTGGACTACGTCCCGACCCCGTACGAAGAAATCGCTGCCGCCGCACTGATGCGTAAAAACAGCAGCATCAAACGCTGGGAGGATTTGAGAGGCAAACCCGTCTGCGTGTCCCAGGGCAGCAATTTCATCACTTGGCTGCGCGGCACCTACGGGGCCGATATCAAGGCATTCCGCAGCCAGGCAGAATCGTTGCTGTCGTTAAGAGGCAATGGTTGCGTCGCTACCGTTCATGTCAGTCCGACCATGCTGGCGTTGCTGAATAAGCCCGAATGGGCAGATTACGAGATCCCTCTGGAGCCGGATCGTTAGCCTCTGAAATCCGTCATATGGCTGCGAAAAGGCTCGCCCGACACCCAGGCCAGAATCGATGCGATTGTTCGTCAATGGCACCGCAGCGGATGGTTGATCGAAGTCGGCGAACGCAACGACTTGCCGCCGTCAGCCGGCCTGCGTGCGCTGCACGAAAAGCTCAAAAACTCGCCGTCAGCCACTGTCCAATGAACCCCGAAACGGAGCTTGAAGATGACTATCGGCTTTAGGGTTTTATCTCGCCGTCGCACTGTCACGGCTGAACAAATCGAGCGCTTTCGCGGATTGCCGGTGGCCAACATCAGCGACTCGATGAACCGCCTTTCATCGGCGGGTAACAGGCTTCGCCCCTTGCATAGCGGGGGCTATTTGTCTGGTGCGGCCTTGACCGTGAAATGCCGCCCAGACGACAACCTGATAGTGCATTACGCACTCAATATTGCCCAACCCGGTGATGTGATTGTGGTGGATGCCGGCGGGGATCTCACCAATGCCCTCGTTGGCGAACTGATGCTGGCCTTTGCGCAGAAACAGCAGCTTGCAGGCGTCGTCATCCACGGCGCTGTATGCGACCTGCAAAGCATTGCTGGCGCAACGTTCCCGGTCTATGCCGCTGGCGTCACGCACCGTGGGCCGTACAAAAACGGACCGGGTGAAGTCAACGTTCCCATTTCCATAGACGGCATGGTCATCGAACCTGGGGACTTGATCGTTGGCGACATGGATGGAGTGCTGTGCGTACCGCTGGATCACGTAGACGCGATTTATGCCATGGCATCGGAGCAGAACGCGTCCGAGGTACGCAAACTGCGGCCATAGCAGAAGGAAAAAATGACCGGCGCTGGGTGCTCGAAAAGCTCAAAGCGTTGAACTGCCAGTTGCCTTGAAACCCTCGTTTTCAAGAGTGGAGGAATGACCGTGCCCGCAATCGATCTGCCTAACGGCAGCCATATTCACTATGAAATTTCAGGTCACGGGCCGGGGATACTTGCCCTCGCCCCTGGCGGTCTGCATTCGCGAAGCGAACTCTGGACGCGGCGGGAAGACGGCAGACCGCGCGGGATCATCTCGCCTGTGGAGGCGTTCGGGGAGCACTGCACC
>NZ_DASWOT010000006.1:0-48127 GCF_036404235.1 Pseudomonas sp. | reverse complement strand
GGCGCAACCGCTTCGGTCTTGGGCAGGTTGATCGGGATCGAGTTGGTTAGCAGCGGCGCGGTCACGATGAACACCACCAGCAGCACCAGCATCACGTCCACCAATGGGGTGACGTTGATCTCGCTCAGCACTTCATCGCTGTCTTGGGTCGAAAAAGCCATTTCAGGAGGCCTCCTTCACTTTCTGCCCGGCGACAGTGGATTTATTCAGCACCGGATGCGGCAGCACGCGGAACGCACTCTTCTGCGCCAGGCTGTAGAAGTCGTGGGCAAAATCATCGAGGTCGGCGGCGGTCAGTTTCAGGCGCCGCAGGAAGTAGTTGTATACCAGCACCGCGGGCACGGCGACCGCGATACCCACGCCGGTGGCCACCAACGCCGCACCAATCGGGCCGGCCACGGTTTCCAGGCTCGCGGAACCGGCGGCGCTGATCCCCTTGAGCGCCGACATGATCCCCCACACCGTGCCGAACAGGCCGATGAAGGGCGAGGTGCTGCCGATACTGGCAAGGATCGCCAGCCCGGTTTCCAGCGAACGGCGTTCACGCACGATCTGCTGGCGCAAGGCGCGTTCGAGACGGTCCTGATGGTTGATGGCCTGGCTCAGATCGTTGGCGTGGGTGCCGTCCGGGACCTGGATCGCGTTGTAACCCGACAGCGCCACGCGCGCGGCGGCGCCCGGTTGGCTGTGGGCCAGTTCGGCAGCGGAGTCAAGGCTGGAAGCGGCCCAGAATTTTTTATGAAAGCGCCGATCCTGGCCCTTCAGGCGGGTGAACTGCACGCCCTTGACCAGGGCCAGGCCCCAGGTGGCGACGGAGAAAACGATCAGCAGCCAGATGACCGCGTGTTCGATGGAATCAAAGGGGGAAGCAATGAGGTTCATGGTTAAGGCTCTCCAACAGGGCATCAAAAATATTCAGAGCGATGCGCCTTTTGTCAGGTGGCCCGCAGTGTCGCGAATAGGGTTAAGGGTTGCTTGATCTGGAAATCGAATCCTGAGATCAGTTACTTGATTTTGAAATCAATCGGTACGCTGACCCAGCCGTCGATGGGGTCGTTGCCCTGTTTAGCGGGGACGAAGCTCCAGCGTTTGACGGCCGCTTGCGCTGCATCGTCGAGCTGTTCGTGGCCGCTGCTTTTCTGGATCTGGATTTCACCGGGCTTGCCGCTGGCCAACACATGCACGCGCAGCAGTACCGTGCCTTCCCAGTTGCGACGCATCGCCAATGGCGGGTATTCCGGCGCTGGATTTTTCAGGTAACCGGCATTGGCCGAGGCCGGGGTCACCGGTGCGGGCGCAGGTGGTGCGGGTGGTGCGGGAGCGGCGACCGGTTGTGGTGGTGCAGGTGGCGCCGGGGGTTGTTCTACCGGTTTGGCGACAGGTTTTGGAACCGGCTTGACCACAGGTTTTGGTTTGGGAATCGGCTTGGGCGGTGGGGGTTTTACGGCCAGTTCATCCTCCACCGGTGGTGGCGGCTCGACCACGGGCTGCACGATGGGCTCGGGCGGCGGTGGCGGGGTCTGCACCACGGGCGGTGCGGGTTGGGAAAACTCGATGGTCATCGGTGGGATTTCCGGCGGCACGATGGGCAGCGCCGGGGTGGGCGATTGATTGATCCAATAGATCACGGCGCCGTGCAACACCAACGCAAAGACCCCGAGCAGTAAGGCTTCGCGCTGGCTCAGAATGCGCTTGGGCGTACTCTGCAGTTGCGACAACGACAAGGGCTCGCGATAAGTGCGCCCCAGGTCCAGCAACTCGCCGCCGGGTGCCTGGCGCCATAGCGCCTCATGCGCGCCAGCGGTTTGGACATTGCCCATTGATTGACTCCATTGGTAAAAAACTGTGACAGCACATGAGCAATAACTATGCCCAGCCTCTTGATAAAACCGGTCCCGCCCTGTGCGGTAGAGGTCGCGCCTGATTTGGCTGCGCCGCACTCGCAAGGACTCCGTAAAAATATCTGCACGTGTTGCCATTCACGCAGCAATGTTGCTGCCGGTGTGCTGCTGTGGCAGCAGTCGGGCTCAATGTTTGGCGGCTTCCTGGCTGGCGCTGCGCGGGGACTGAGCCAGCTCGCCGATTTTTTCCAGCCGGGCACGTACGATGTTTCGACTGATGCCCAGAATTCTGCCGGTCTGCAACTGGTTGCCATGGCAGAACCGATAGGCTGCACGGAACACGGTTTCTTCGATGTGCTCGTAAAGGTTCGGCAAGTTCTGCTCGAACAATTTTGCCAGCGCCTCTTCAAGGCTGGCCGGCGCTTGACCTGTGGTCACGAACGCCGGCGTATTGTTGGTCCGTAAGCCATGATTGCGCATGTCCACCAAGTGCAGGTCTTCGGGGTGCACGCGCTGGTTGCGGCACACCAGCAGGGCGTGATGAATCGAATTTTCCAGCTCGCGAATGTTGCCTGGCCAACTGTGGTCGAGCAGTTTACGTTCGCACTCGGGGCTCAAGGTGGCGCGGGTATAGCCCAGGCGCTGGCAATGCTCCTCCAGGAAAAACTCCGCCAGCGGCAAGATGTCACCTGGCCGTTCGCGCAACGCAGGCAGGCGAATTGTCGCGACGTGCAGACGGTAGAACAGGTCCTCGCGAAAGTTACCGGCAACCACGGCGTCGGCAAGGTTGACGTTGGTGGCGGCTACCAGCCGCACGTTAATCGGGATTGGCGTGCGCGAGCCCAGGCGCACGACCTCACGCTCCTGCAAGACACGCAGCAACTTGACCTGCATGTTCAATGGCAAGTCGCCGATTTCGTCAAGGAACAGCGTGCCGCCCTTTGCCGCTTCAAACCATCCGGCTTTACTGCTGGTGGCGCCGGTGAAGGCGCCTTTCTCATGACCGAACAATTCGCTTTCAACCAGCGACTCAGCGAATGCGCCACAGTTGACCGCGACGAAGGGTTCGTCACGTCGATGACTGAGGCTGTGGATGTGCCGCGCCACCAATTCCTTGCCGGTACCGGTTTCACCCATGATCAACGCGTTGGCGTCGCTGGGGGCAAGGCGCTCGATGCGGTTGAGCAATTCCAGTGAACGTGGGTCCTTGAACACCAGAACCGTCGCACGGACAGACTTGGTCAACTCACGGGCATGGGGATGAGTAATCAGTGACATGGTGCTATTCCTGAAGCTAAGAGCGCTGAATAAGCATGCACGAGTTTGCTATAGATAAAAAAAGTCTTAATTAGTATTTGAATATTCACTATTTGAATATAGCGGCGGCGTTGTTCGTTGCCGCTTAAATGCTGGCAGCAGGGCGCTTGCACGGTTGAAATTCAACCATGAAACGTCCCTGCTAGCCCGTTGCTGCAGGGTCACTAAAACCTTGCCAGTGACTTGGCTACAAAGGTTTTGGCTCCTCATGATCACTGCCAACCAGTTCAGTCAGCAGTTCATCTTTGAGCCTTTGCAAGTACAGCGAATTGCGTTCCCGTGGGTGGGGCAGGTCGACCTGGATTTCATGTTTGATCCGCCCAGGGCGCGCATCCATGACCACCACTCGATCACTCAGGTAAAGCGCTTCCTCGACATCATGGGTCACCATGATCATGGTGCTGCGCTGTTGCACCCATATCCGTTGCAGTTCTCGTTGCAGGTGGACCCGCGTGAGGGCGTCAAGCGCGCCAAAAGGCTCGTCAAGCAACAAAAGCTTGGGTTTGTTGATCAGGGCACGAGCAATTGCCGCGCGCTGTGCCATGCCGCCCGAGAGTTGATGGGGGTAAGCGTTTTCGAACCCTTGCAAGTTGACCAGTTGAATGTGCTCGGCCACCCGCTGGGCTTTTTCATTTTTCGTCAAAGGGTGGTTTTTTAGCGCGATGGCAATGTTTTGCTCAACGGTTTTCCACGGGAACAGTCGATGGTCCTGAAACACCAGGCCGCGTTCCAGGCTTGTGGCATGGATGCGTTTTCCATCGAGCAGAATGTCGCCGCTGTACTCGGTTTCCAGGCCGACGATCAGCCGCAGCAATGAGGACTTTCCGCAGCCACTGGTGCCGACGATGCTGACAAATTCGCCAGCCTTCACCGACAGGTTGACGTTCTCCAGCACCGTCAGTTGCTTGCCATCGATGGCGTACTGTTTGCCCAGCCCACGAATTTGCAGCGAGCCTGGTTCGTGTGCGCTTTGATCCAGCCAATACGGCTTGAGTGATGCGTTCATGATTGATCCCGCCTTCAATGAAGGTCGCGCCAGCGCAGCAAGTACCGGCTCAGGCGCGAAAACAATTGGTTCATGGCGTAGCCGAGCAGGCCGATGCACAACACACCGATGACCACCACTTCCATGCGCGAGCCCGCCTGTGCGTTCATCATCAGGTTGCCCAGGCCCGCGCCGGTCGAAAGAAATAACTCAGCACCCACGGAGCTGACCCAGGCAAATGCCAGCGCATGCAGTACGCCGTTGGCGATGGCGGGCAGGGCGCTTGGCAGCAAGACTTGCGTCAACTGTTGAAGCGGGCCGAATCCGAAGAGCTGCCCGACTTCGCGGTAGCGCCGCTCGATATGGCTGAAGCCCTCATAGGTATTGAGTGTCATCGGATAGAACGCCGCCAGGCTGACAATTAAAATTTTCGCGCCTTCGCCACTGCCGAACCACAGCGCAATCAGGGGGATCAGCCCCAGGATCGGCACTTGGCGCAGGATGTGGTAAAGCGGCCCGAGCACACGCTCGATCACCCGCGACAACGCCATCGACGCGCCAACGACAGTTCCCAGAGTGACGCCGATCAACAGGCCGATGCAGGTCCGTTGCAGGCTGGCCAGGGTGCTGATCAGCAATGCGCCGCTGTCGATCAGGTCGACCAGGCCATGGCCGATCGTTGCCAGCGGCACCAGGGCATACGCCTGGGCGGCGCCCTGGCGTGAGGCGATCTCCCACGCGCCGATCAACAGCGCGGGCAACAGTAATCCGCGAGCACCCCGTAACAGGCCAATCAGTGAGTTCATGGGATTCTCCTATCGGGCCTTCCAGCGAAACAGATGCTTTTCCAACAGGCGAAAACCATAGTCGAGGACAAAGCCGAACAAGCCGATCACCACCACGCCGACCATGACGATATCGATGCGCATCATCTGTCGGCTCATCTCGATCATTTGTCCCAAACCACTGTCGGCCGCCAGCAACTCGGCCGCCACCAAGACCATCCAGCCCCGGCTCAGGCCGATGCGCAAACCGGTGACAATCGAGGGCGCGGCGGCCGGAAAGGCCACGTCGACGATCACGTCGCGCAGCGGCAGGCGGTAGAGCCGGGCCACCTCAAAGTGGCTGCGGGCAATCGCTTTGATGCCTTCGCACGTTGCAAGCGCCACGGGGAAGAACACCGCTTTGGTCACGATCAGCACCTTGAAGGTTTCCTCGACCCCGAACGCCAGGATGAACATCGGGATCAGGGCAATCGAAGGGATCTGTCGTAGCGTGTGAAACAGCGGCGAGCAGTACACCTCGACGGTTTTTGAAAGGGCCAGCGCAACGCCGAACAACAGACCGGCGCTGGCACCGAGCGCGAAGCCCATGCCCAGGCGACTGAGACTGAAGCGGATGTGTTCGAGCAACTCACCGCTGTGCAGCACATCCTTGAAGGCGTCCCAGACAAAGGCCGGAGGCACCAACAGTTGCTCGGAGTAGCGACCGGAGTCGGCCACCAGCATCCAGGCCAGGAACACCAACAGCGGCGAGAGTAACCAGGTCAGTCGTAGCAGGTTGCGCTGGATAAGCCTCTGCGGTTGGGGCGCAAGGCGGGTCAGGACGCTCATCAGATCGCCAGCCTGGTTTTGTCCAGCACCGACTCCAGCGGGCGTGGGTCGACCCAGTCGCGAACGTTAAAGGCATGGTCGATAAAACGATGGCGATGCAGGAAGTGCGTAAGGTCCTGTAACGCCAGCAGCGACTTTTCTTCCAGGCGTGTCACCAACCGCCGGTGGGCGTCTTCGCCATACGCGGCGGCGACGAAGTACTCACTGGTGTTCAGTTCGCGGGCAAGAAAACGCCGGGTTTCATCGGCGTGACTCCAGGCCCATTGTTCGGCGCGCAACACGGTTTCGACGATCAGTGCCGCAGCGTCGAAATGCTCATCGAGCATGTGCTGGTCGACGGTGAGAGTGCGCGGCGTGCCGATGTTGCTGCGCACCATGGGGTCGGGGTGCGAGCCGGTATCGATTACCACATGCAGACCGAATTCGTCGGCCATCTGCACGCCGTGTGCGCCCTTGGCGAAAATCGCGTCGATGTCGCCACGCAACAAGCCTATCAGCTCATTGTTACGCCGCCTTCCATGATGGCTCTTGAGGGCTATTTGTGCGCCAAACACATGGCGGATCGGTTCGTCGCTATGAGTGCCGCCATACGGGTAGTCCACTAACTCGACGTCGCGGGTGTTCAGGCCCTCAAGCTGCAAGGCATTCTCCAGAGCGCGCAGGGCCTGGGCACGACCGAAGTCGATTTGCACGTTGGCCCATTTCGGAATGCCAAAGCGCCGGTCACGTAAATCACGTACGGTTTTTACCCCGCTTTCTGGCGTGGTCAGAATCAACTGGACCTCGTCACTCCAGGAAAGCCCCAGCACGCGCGTATTTTTGCCATTGGCCTTGGCCCAGATCGCAGGGGTGTTGCCGCCGTGGCGGACTGAGTTGTCCAGGTGATGATCGAAATGGGCCTCGCGAACCTCCCGGTCGGAAGATTCGCGCAACCCTTGAATATTGGTGCCATAGGGACGAAATGCCTCGGCGAGGCGCCCTGATTCAACAGCGATGCCCAGGCCGGTGGGCACTGGGCTATGGGTGTACCAAAGGGTATCGAGAGGTTTACTCATGCAGGCAATCCAGACATGTCATGGCGCGAAAAAATGAAGCGGGCAGGGTTTGTTGTCCCCCTGCCCAGGGTAGATCCATCAACCCGTGCGCGTGGCGACTGCGGTACGCAGCGTTTCCAGTGGCCGTGGGTCAATCCAGTCACTGACCGAGAAGCTGGCCGGTGTGAAGTTCCAGCGGTGCAGGAAGTCGGTGAAGTCTTGAACGGCATTGATCGAACGTTCGTCGAGGTTGGTGCGCAGGCGCTGGTGCGCATCCTCGCCATAGGCCGCCGTGACCCAGAACTCGCTGCTGTTGGTTTCATGGGCAAGAAACCGACGAGTGTCTTGTGGGTGGGTCCAGGCCCACTCTTCGGCGCGCACCACCGACGACAGAATCGCCACGGCCGTGTCGTAATGCTGGTCGAGCAGGTGGCTGTCGACGCTGAGTGTGCGCGGAGTGCCGTTGTTCGAACGGATGAGCGGCTCAGGGTGCGAGCCGGTGTCGATCACCGTGTGCAGGCCAAATTGATGGGCCAGTTGCGCGGCGTGCGCGCCCTTGAGGAAAATCGCATCGACTTCCCCGCGCAGCAGCCCGACAAGCTCGGCGTTCTGCCCGCCGTTGCGGCGCCCACCGAAGTTGGCCACGCCATTGACCACTTGGGTGGCTTCATCGCTGAATGTGCCGCCATGCAGATAATCCACCAGCTCGACGTCCTTGACCTCAAGGCCTTCGAGTTTGAGGGCGTTTTCCAGGCCACGCAGTGCCTGGGCACGGGTGAAGTCGATCTGCGCATTGACCCAATGGGGCAGGCCGAATTTACGTCCCTTGAGGTCCTTGACGGTTTTAATGCCGCTGGTGGGTAAGGTCAGGATTAGCTGGATTTCATCGGCCCACGACAGACCAATCACCCGTGTATCGCGGCCACTGGCCTTGGCCCAAATGGCCGGGATATTGCCACCGTGACGTACCGAGTTTTTCAGGCTGTGGTCAAAGTGCGATTCACGCACCGATTGTTCACTGGATTCACGCAGCGATTGAATGCGTGTGCCTTGTTGTTCCAGGACTTCCTCCAGCCAACCCTTTTGTACCGCGATGCCGAGCCCGGTAGGGACCGGGCAGCGGGTATACCAAAGTGTTTCGAGGGGATGAGACATTGCACTTTCTCCAGATAATTCGAGGATAAACAGGCAAATGAGCAACTACAGGTGATCACCCTGGATTGCCGGTAATCACTGATTGCAACGGCCATGCCACGCTTTGGATCAGGCCTGAAGTAGCGTATTTGCGGGGGTTAGGGGGCGTCGGTCTGTTGCTAGGTCATCGTTGATTGCTGCTGTAGCAGCAATCGATCAGCAAGGGCTGTGGGTGCTCAGCAACAAAAGGCGCCTGGCATGTTGCGGTGTGGACCTGGCGACGACGGGGCAGCCAACACCCCGCAGACACTCCGTGTTTGCGGGGTAAGGCGAGACCCTGGAACGGTGGCGCGGGATCAGCCGGCGACCTTAAGGTTGGCGGCTGCCTGTGCGCGCTCGGCCTGCGTTCGCTGATGCACCAGCGGCAGGACTTCCTGGCCGATACGCAGGGCTTCTTCCAGGTGCGGGTTGCCAGCCAGAATGAACGTCGAGAAGCCGGCGTCGCGGTATTCGGCCAAGCGCTCGGCAACATTCTCGTGACTGCCCACCAGGCCAATGGTCGGCCCCGGCTTGGCCTTGCCGAAGCCCGCCCAGAGGTTGGGGCCGATAATCAAGTCTTCGAAACGCTCGGAATTCTTATGGTAGGCGGTTTGTCGGGCGGCTCCGACCGAGTCTGATCCGGTGGCAAATTTCTTGATGAACTCGCTGGTCCTGGCGTCGATGCGCTCGTACTGGCGGCGCAGCTCGGACCACGCGGCCTCTTCGGTCTCGCGGGCGAACAGGTCGATACGAATGCCAAAGCGCACTTCGCGGCCCTGCTTGTCGGCCAGTTCGCGCACGCGCTCAATGTGCGGCTTGAGTTTGTCCACCGGTTCCGCCCAGTTCAGATACACATCGGCGTGGCGGGCGGCGACGTCCAGCGCCGGGTCCGAGAAGCCCGAGAAGTACACACTTGGCTTGCGCTCATGGGTCAGCCCCGGTGGCAGTGCGCCGTTTTCCAACTGATAGATATCGCCCTTATAGGAGAACGTTTCGTTTTCCCAGAGGCCCTTGATGATGTCGAGGAATTCACCGGTACGCTTGTAGCGCAGGTCGTGTTCGAGAAAATCACCATTGGCGCGCTGGGCAGCCGGATTGCCGCCAGTGATGATGTTCCAGTCGATTCGTCCCCGGCTCAGGTTCTGCAAAATCGCGGCTTGTTGCGCCACATACGCAGGTAGGGTCCAGGTGGCCTGGAACGCGATCAGAAACTTGATCCGTCGGGTTTCCCGTGCCAGCGCCGCTGCTGCGATCCAGGGCTCGGGACCTGTCGGTAGCAGCGCCCCTTCAAAACCTGCCAGTTCAGCCGCTTTGGCCACCTGGGCGATGTAATCGATGTAGGTAAAACCGTCGGGCTCGCCATTGGGCAGCCTTCCGGGGGCGATATTGCCGGGGCGATAAACAGCGCTGCCCCGAGTGTTTTTATCACTCGCCAAATAATGCCCATCGCTGCCCAAAGGCAGGCGCCAGAAAAACTCGGTACTCATGAATAACTCCAGAGTGACAGTGGTTGGGCCCATCGGAACGAGAGCCGCCTGGACAGGGTGATTGCAACGGCTGTGCCAAGCGCCAGAGGCGGCGTAAGACGCGGCGTTGAGTACTTGCAGTGGGCGTGAACGCGGGTGGACTGCTGGCGCAGCAGCAATTGATCAGCAAGTCGTGCTGGTGATGCAGCAAGAACGTCCGGTCACAGCGGCGGGGTAGCGGGTGTTTAAATAAAATTGGTTTAAAAACAATGGATTGTGATTGTTATGAGCACTGGCACAGGAAGTGCTGTGTAGCGTGGAGTGCCGGGACTGCTGTCCGGCATATCCATTGATTAGCTGGAGTATTTGCCATGACTCATCCCCTGACTGCCGAACAACTGACCTACCTTGATCAGGCCAAACACGATTTTTCCAAGGCTTATCGGGTGCTGAAAGACACCCGTACCTTGACCGCCACCCGTACGTTTCAAGTGTATCTGCGGGTGCCGGACAGCCGCTTGGTGATTGCCCTGCATGCACCGAGCCCATGGGCGGACGACGAAGAAATTCGCGCGGTGGTCGCCGACTATGACGGCGCTGTTTATCTGGACGAATCCATCGAAGGCTCGTCGCCGCTGAGTGGCCGCAAAGCCGGTGGCAACGGCAAGCGCTATGCCACGGTTTTTGCCCAGCGTCCTGAGGTCAACGTGGTCAGCCACGTCCATACGCCGTGGCTAGGCGGCTGGGCGAGTGCCCATCGGGTCTTGCCGATCCGCTATGCAGCGTCGCAGCGCGTGACGCTGGCCCGTGAACTGCCGATCTACATTGATCGCCGCCAGCCGGAACCCGAGTTCATCGTCCAGAGCCTACAGGCCAATCCACACCTGCCCGCCATTCTTGAAGCCAATGGTGGGGCGACCTTCTGGGGGACCGGAATCACTCAGGTGGCCAAACTGATTCTGCTGGTCGAAGAGGGCGCGTGGTTCCAGGGCCTGGCTGAAGGTCTGGGCGGGTCGAAAGAGTTCGGCCCCGGCGTGCTCGAACAGCAATGGAACATGACCGGCCTGTGGGCCGAGGGTAAAAAACTGTTGGAGAACGCGGCCTGAGGCCTTTTTTGATTGCCTTGCAGGAGCGCATCACCGCGCTCCTGCAAGAACAAAGCGTTACCGCCACTCATCAACCAGGTTCAAATCCTTGAGCCCTTGTTCGACGAAACGGCTATCAAGCAAGTCGTCGACCTTGACGTCCTTGCGGATCAGTTTTGCCTCCAGGCTGTAGGCAATGCCGTCCTTGTAGTGTTGACGCAAGGTGTCGTTGATCAGTGGGTTGAAGTGGTCTTTCCAGGGTTCGCCTTCAACTTCTCGTAGCAACACGCTTTGCGGTTGACCCGACTGCGACAGCAGTTCGATGTACTCGGCTTTGTGCTGTTCTTGCGAGGCCCATTTCAGCGCTTTCAAATAGGCATCGACCACCAGTTGCGTCACCTCTGGGTTTTGCGCAACGAAGTCGCTGGCGCCAAACAGTTCTGCACGCATTTTCCAATCCAGCGGAGCCTGTTTACTGGACCAGATTATCTTGCCGACTTTTTTGTCCTCCAGCAGATACGCATCGCTCAGCGTGAAAAACCCGTCGATACGACCGGCACTAAGCGCAGCGGCACCGGCCTGGGGGTTGAGGTTGAAGATACGAAAGTCATCGAACGCCAACTGCCGGGAACTCAGCAGCTTGGCAAATGACAGTTCCCACGGCCGACCACGGTGCAGGGCGATGCGTTTGCCCTTGAGATCGTCGATCGATTTAGCAGTGGAGTCTGGCGGAACCACCAGGTACACGTTGTTGCCGATGCCACCGGCGGCGATCAGTTTGGTTGAGACGCCCGAGGCGTTGAGGATGATGCTCGGCAGGTCGCCATAGAACGCAAAGTCGATGCGTTTGTTGGCGAACTCTTCGTTAACGAAAGTCCCTACCGAAGCGACGGCCGCGGGAACCCATTGCAACTCGACCCCGCGTTGGGCCAGTTGCTCTTTGAGCCAGGGGTCCTTGTCCATCAAATAGGTCGGGCCATTGAAGGTGATTTTGTCAGCATTGGAAAACGCCACGGTGGCGATTCGTACGGTTTTCAGTGCTTGCGCGGCGAAGCTGGTCTGGCCGGCGAACAGCCCCAGGATGAGTGAGGCTGCAAGCACTGGGCGGGAAAGGAAAAGCCCTGAGAGTTTCATAAGCAACTGCCTTGTTGAGCGGTGGCCGGACGATGACCGGCCACCGGGGTTGATCAGAATCGGCTGGTCAGCGAGACGCCAAATGTCCGTGGATCGCCAAACATGACGCCAGCGCTCTGGTAGCCGCCGGGCAAGGTATGGCTGCGATATTCCTTGTCAGTGAGGTTGTGGATGTAGCCGGTGATCTCGGTTTTTGCGCCGGGCAATTCATAGGTAACCCGGGCGTTGCCCAGGGTGTAGCCGCCGCTGCGCATGCTTTCGCTCTGATCGTTGGTGAAAAAATACTGACGGCTGCGGGTGTCCCAGTCGGTGCCCACGATGATGGCGCCCCCAACGTTCAACGGGATCCGGTAATCGGCGCCCAGGACTGCCGAAATGCTGGGGGCCCGGACGAATTTGTTCCCCGAATAGTCGTTGCTGCCGGAGGTGTAATCGGTGAATTCGGTGTGCAGCAAACCGAGACCGAAATTGACATGCAGGTTCTCCAACGGGATCGCCTCAAGTTCAAACTCGGCGCCGTATGCCTCGCCCTGAGCCCCGTTGGCCAGGCGTGAAACGGTCTGGTTGTCGATGGCGCTCACGATGTTGAGCTGAATGTCTTTGTAGTCGTAATAGAACAGACTGGCGTTGGCGTTCAGGCGGCCATCGAGCCACTCGGACTTAAGCCCCAGTTCATAAGCAGTCAGGAATTCCGGGTCCACGGTGGCCACCGTCGACTGGGTCGTGACACCGGCGTTGTAGCCCCCGGAACGGAAGCCCTTGGAGTAGCGAAAATACACTCGCGCGTTGTCCGACAGCTTGTATTCCGGGGTCAGGTCATAGGTCCAGTCGCTCCAGGTGGTGCTCTCATCCTGGACGGCTGTCACCGCCAGCGGCGAGGTGACATTGCCGGGTTTCCACCAGTCACCGCCGGCAAAACTGGCTTGGCCCACGTTGGCTACGCGGTTGAGGTCGATTGACTTGCGTTCCTGGGTCCAGCGCAAACCGCCCGTCAGGCTGAAGTCGTCGGTGAAGTTGTAGGTCACACTGCCAAACAGCGCATAGCTTTCAGTGGTCTGGTTGTAGGCGACCCGGTTATAGCTTCGCGATACATAGGTGTTTTGCAGCGTGCCACTGGCGTTTTTCGAGTCCAGGTCTTCGTTGAAGTAGTGCAGGCCCGCGACCCAGTTCAATCGATCGGTACGTGGCGAGGCCAGGCGAAACTCCTGCGAGAACTGCCGACTGTCGGCATAGGCGTAGCCGCGCTGCAGTTCAAGTGGGGTGTTATCGCTGTCGCTCAGGGCATCGCGCTTGAATGATTCCAGCGCCGTGATTGAGGTCAGTTGCAGATCGCCCAGTTGCCAGGTCAGGTTGAGGTTGCCTCCGTCCTGTTGGATGTTCGCGGTGTTCTTGGCGTTGTAGTAAACCTCGCCTTGCTTGGGATCAACGTGATAACCGAACTGGTTATTGCCGTTTGCCCCCAGGCCGTAATTGACCGTGCTTGAGCTGCCCGTGTCGTGATAGCGACGGCTGTGGAAGTTGATATTGGCGTCCAGATCGTCCGACAACACCGCCAGAAACTGTAGGCGTATCGCGTCGTCTTCCAATGCGCCACGGTCGTTGCCATTGGCCTTGTTTTCGTTGTAGCCGTCGTTGCCTTGATGACGGATTGCAACCCGCGCTGCGAGTTTGTCATCGATCAGCGAATCGCCAAACGCGCCTTCTACTGCGCGGCTGGCGTAGTTGCCCATGTCGATCTTGAAGTAGCCGTCTTCCTTGAAGGACGGTTTTTTCGAAATGAAGTTGATCGCGCCGCCTGTGGTGTTCTTGCCCCACAAAGTGCCTTGTGGCCCACGCAGCACTTCGACCCGGTCCAGGTCGAACAGCGGGAAACCGGTGGCACTGATGTTTGAGATGTAGACGTCGTCCATGTAAATGCCGACCGGGCTTACCGTGTTGGCGCCTTGGTCACCGGTGCCCAGGCCGCGAATCCACCAGCGCGGGCGACCATGACCGTCGGTGGTGCCCGCTGACGTATTGGGAATGTAGCGGGTGATTTCATTGGCGGAGTTCAATGACGCCTGGCGGATCTTGTCGCCGCTCAGCACCGAGATCGGCGCGGGAACGGCTTGAACCGTTTCTTCACGTTTTTGCGCGGTCACCGTGACTTTTTCAAGGGTCGAGGTGCTGGAGGGCTGAGTCGTTGATTCGATACTGTCATCGGCTTGGCTGGCACCCACGTAAGCGTTGCCCAAGCTCAAGGCGATAGCGATGGATAAGGTGGTCCGGTTAAACATAGTGCTCCCCGTTATTGCTGAAACGAGAGTTCAGTTGCTCTCGAAGTGCTCAACATCAGGCAGGTGATCAAACCCGTCTGGTGGGGTATCGCAACAACCGTACCGAAATGAAAAAAAATTAATGTATAAACTTAACTAATTGAAAATAAAGGATAAAAACTTAAATGATCGTGACAATTCGGCAACATACGAGACGCGGGGGTGCTGGTACACAAGCACCTGCTGGCAGGGTGCTGCACAGGCAGCACCCTGCCGATGAATGCAAGGTCAGGTTGCAACCAGAGGGCTGGCGTCAGAACGTTTGAAGCCCAGAGGCAGGAGAAACAGCGGCAGCAGATTGGCGATGATCAGCGCTGCGAAAAACGGCACCCGCGAGGGCAAGGCGAACAGTGGGTACAGCAGCACCGGGCCCAGGAACATCGAGATGTAAAGGGCTTGTTCGGCGATACCGCCAGCGCCCATCACATCGCCGTTGCGGGTCATCTTCGGGATGCTGGTGAATACCCAGGCAATCACAAAACTGCTGAAAAAGCCCTGCACAAGTTTTGCCGTAATGGCCAGTTCGGTGCTCACGCCAGGGATGAAAACCAGCACTTCCAATGTCACGCCGATCAAGGCGCCGGCGACGACGCTCAACGGGCCGACCAGCCGCAGGTTGAGAATGAAACCGGCGAACAAACCTGCCAGTACGCTGGAAAGAATACCCACAGTAGAAATCACCCCGATGGTTGCTGGCGCGACGTTCAGTGCATGGATGAGGTAGTCCGGCGTGATGGTGATCAATCCCAAGGCCACGGTCAGTGGCGCGCCGACCGCAGCCGCCAGGCGCAGCGCAGAAGGGTCGGCGTAGAGGCTGAATACCCGCGAAAACGGTTTGCGTTCGGCCCGGTTGGCAAGATTGATCGACGGTAATAAAGGCGTTGCCAGCAACAGCAGCAAGAGGATCAGCGCATGCCCGCTGAACGCGATGCGCCACTGCTCATGAGCGCCACCGATGTAGGGTGACACGGCAAATATCGCAATCGCTCCGCCCAGTGGTGAGGCCACCGACCAGAGCGCCAGCGCGCTGGTGCGACGTTTACCTTCAGTGGTATGGATCAGCAACGCTAATGCCGCCAGCACCACGCTGATATAACCTGCGCCTTCGATCACCCGCAGGATTAGCAGCGTACCGAAGTGTTCGGTCCGACTGGCCAGGAAGCTGCACACCGCAGCGACAATCAGCCCGAAGATGATCGCCCGGCGCTCGCCCACGCGCGCCACCCCCCAGTTGACGATCGGTGAGGCGAGGGCGGCAACGATGGCCACCGCCGAGACGACCCAACTGGCTTGGGAAGGGCTTACCGAATACGCCTTGGCGATGTCGGCGATCAGCAGAATGGTTTTGCCGTGGCACGCCGCGATGATCACGGCAAAGGCAAGGGTCAGAATAATCGAGGGCCAGCTACCGGCACGCATAGGAAATCCTTGGTCAATGGAGAAGAGGGCAGATACCGGGCTCAGGGCCGGGCGATATTGATGACTTGCAGTTCGCTGAACGCTTCATAGCCGCGCAGCCCACCTTCGTAGCCCAGCCCGCTGGATTTATGCCCGCCTTTGGGTGCGCCCGGCTGGACCTCCAAATGCTGGTTGACCCATGCCAGCCCAGCGTCCAGGCGCCTGGCAATGGCTTCGCCGCGCGCGATATCGCGAGTCCACACCGAGGCGCCCAGGCCGAAAGGGCTGGCATTGGCCTGGCGGATCGCGTCTTCGACGTCACGGAAAGCGATCACCGGCAGCACTGGGCCAAATTGCTCTTCATCGACCAGCGCGACGCCTGCACCGATGCCGCTGACGATGGTTGGCTCAAAGAAATAACCTGGGCCTTCGGGCTGGTGGCCGCCGGTATGGATGATGGCACCGTGGGTACGGGCATCGGCCACCAGCGCCTTGACCCGCTCCAGTTGCTGGCGGTTGGTCAATGGACCGAGTTCGGTGAGGGGATCGAGGCCGTTGCCCAATCGGGTTTTTTCGGCGCGTGCTACCAGTGCTGCAATCAGCGATGCGAACAGGTCTTCATGCACATACAGACGCTTGATCGCAAAGCACACCTGGCCGCTGTTCCAGAACGCGCCCCAGAACAACGCTTCGGCGATGGCCGGGATATCCGCATCCTCAAGGACCAGTGCGGCGTCGTTGCCGCCCAATTCCAGGGTCAGACGTTTCAGATCGTCAGCGGCCCCGGCGTACAGGCGCTTGCCAGTGGCGACACTGCCGGTGAAGGTGATGTGGCGAACCTCAGGATGCTTGCTTAACTGCTCACCCACGCTCCCGTCCCCCGCAATAATGTTCAACACGCCCGCAGGGAATACGTCCTTCAACAGCTGTCCGAGCAGCAGCGTCGACAGTGGCGTGTGCTCAGAGGGCTTGGCCACCAGGGTGTTGCCGGCGTGCAGCGCCGGGGCGAGTTTGAGTACCAGCAAAATGATCGGCACGTTCCAGGGCGTAATCGCCGCCACCACACCGAACGGGCGACGCTCAATGCGTACCAAACGCTGCTCATCGTCACGCAATACTTCGGCGGGCGGCGCTTGGAAGGCTGCGTAGTGATCGAACGTCGCCGCCGCCCCGGCGACTTCGCCGAGGGCAAAGCGCAAGGGGCGGCCTTGCTCGCGGCTGATCAGTTCGGCGATCTGTTGGGTGTTCTCCCGCAGCACTGCGGCCGCCTGTGCCAGCGCGCTACGTCGGGCTTGCGGGTCGGCGGCCCAGCCAGCGAAGGCTTTGTGCGCAGCGGCAACAGCCTCATCGACTTGCGCATGGCTGGCCCGGGCGGCGTAACCGACGGTCTGTTCGGTTGCGGGGTCGAGCACTGCATCGGCTTGTTCGCCGGGTTGCAGTTGCCCATCGATCAACAAGGCATAGCGGGTCATGGTCAAAGTCCTCAGGCGCTGGCAAGGATGGCGTCGGCGAGCTTCTCGGCGATCATCACGGTCGGTAGGTTGGTATTGGCGGTGGGAATGGTCGGCATCACCGAGGCATCGGCAACGCGCAGCCCCTGTACACCCAACACCCGCCCGGTGTAATCGACGACCGTAAGCGGGTCCTCGGTGCGACCGATACGGCAAGTACCGCTGGCATGCCAGACGCCGCCGACATGGGTGCGCAGGTAGCGTTCCAGGGCGGCATCGTTGGCCAAAAGCTCGGACAACAGCGGACCTTCTATCGACGCATCGGCAAAGCGGGTCAAGCGCGGCGGGCCGCTGAACGCTGCCACGGCAGGGTCGGCGAAAACGGCTGCGAGCAGGCGCAGACCTTCGCGCAGCCGCTCAAGATCGCGGCGGTCGGACAGCAAGTTGAACTCCACCGCTGGGTAGTCGGCCGGGTCGCGGCTGCGTAAACGCAGGTGGCCAGTGGAGCTGGGTTTGTTGACCCAGAGCACCGCACCTGCGGTGCCGAGCGCCGAATTGCGCGAGATGCCCAGGTACAAATCCGCTGGCACGCCCGGTTCGATGCCGGACGACACCCGCGCTGCGAGCAGGTGTACAGAGTTGGGTTCGTCGCTCGGGGCAAGGTTTTCGTGCAGGGTGGCGGTCAGGCCGATGGAGCTGTGATCCCACAAGTTGCGCCCGACACCTGGGCGGTCGGCGACCACCTCAATGCCGAGGTCGTGCAGTTGATCTGCCGGGCCGATGCCTGCGCGCAACAGCAACGCGGGCGATTGCAGGGCGCCAGCGGCGAGGATGACCTCGCCCGCCGTCACGCTCAGCAGTTTGCCGTCGCGCTGCACCTGCACTCCGGTGATCGTGTTGCCGCGCACTGTAAGCTGCCGCGCATGGGTATCGGTCCACAGCGTCAGATTAGGCCGCGAGCGCACTTCGGCGCTGAGGTAAGCGCGGGCGCTCGATACTCGTTGATCGTTTTCGATGGTGACGGTGGGTGCAAAATAGCCATCTTCGAAACGCCCGTTCTGATCGACGATATCGTTCAGGCCAAGGCTCTGTAGGGCTTGCGCCGAAGCCTGGGTGAAGCGGCCCCAGTGCCGTGAATCAACCCTGGCAATTGGCAGCGGGCCGTCGTGGCCGTGTTGCTCTGGATCACTCAGGCCAAAATCAAGATCACGCTCCAGCTTGCGAAAATACGGCAGTACGCCTTGCCAGTCCCAGCCGTGCGCACCGTGTTCGGCCCACTCGTCGTAGTCCCGTGGCAGGCCACGATTGGCCACCATCATATTGACGCTCGAACCGCCGCCCAAAATGCGTCCTTGCTCATATCGCTGGGCATCGCGTGGTATCCCGGGATGTTCTGCCGCGCGCAAAATCGTCAGGTCTGGCCAGAAATACCGTTCGCCTGCCTGGCGTGGGAGCCACGGCTGCAAGCCATCGAGAATGTCGGCCGGGGTATTGCTGTCGGGGGTGTCGGCACCGGCTTCGATCAGCAGCACACGTTTGTCCGCGCGCGCCGATAACCGATTGGCCAGCACACTGCCGGCGCTGCCGCCGCCAACAATGATGTAGTCGTAGTGCTCAATGCTCATGCTTACTCCTCGGGACGGCCCGCAGGCTGTCCCTTTCAACGATCAAAGACAGGGTTAAAAGCCGACGCTCAACGAGGCGACCAACGAGCGAGGCTGGCCCTTGTAGTACGTGGGGGCGCCATAGAAGTTGGTGTCGCTTGGGTCTGCATTGATGGTTCCGGACTTCACACCGGACAGGTATTGCCTGTCGAATATGTTGTTGGCGTTTAGGCTGATGGTGGTTTCCTTGAGCCCGCTGACCAGGTCCTTGAAGCGATAACCCAGGTTCAGGTCGAAAATCGTGTAGCCGCCGATTTTCTCGTTGTTCGCCAGGTCGCCGTAGTAACTGCCGGTGTGGCGTCCCAGGAAATTGGTGTAGAACGCTTGGTTGTCGTAGCCGATGCCTGCGCTGAGCAACTGACGTGGTGTGTCGTAGAGTTGATTGCCCTGGGTGTCGGCAGTGAAGCCGCCAGCGGTGTAATCGGACTCTTGGGTCGACTTGAGCAAGGTCCAGGAAGTGAAGTAATTGAAGTTGGCTGGCAGCTTGCCGTTGACCGCCAGTTCGAGGCCTTTGGTGGTGACCTTGCCGGCGTTGAAGTACGAGGTCACGCCGGTCAGTTCCTCATACGAGGCCTGACGGTTCTTGAATCTGTCGTAGAACACTGCGGCGCTGATCAGCGTGTTATCGGTGCTGTAGCGCCAGCCCAATTCCTGGTTCCAGGTCAGTTCGGGTTTTTGCTTGTCGCCACCGTCGATGCGGCCATACACCGAGGCAATCGCCGGTACGCGGATGTTGGACGTGGTGTTGTAGTACAGCTGGTTTTGTTGATCGAGCTGGTAGTTGAGGCTCAGGCTGGGCAGGAAGCGGTTGTAGTCTTCGCTGTTGTTGTAGTCCGTCAGGCGATCAGCGCCCTTGAGTTCTGTGTGTTGCCAGGCAAGGCCGGTGGTCAGGGCCAGGGCACTGTTGATGTTCCAGGTGTCCTGAATCCAGAGTTTCTGGGTGGTGATCTGGTTAGCCTGATTGGTGTTGTAGGCAACGTTGCCGCGACCGTCTCTGATCGGATCGCTGCCATCGATGGTTGCCGGTTTGCCGTTGCCCTTGATCGGCGTGAACACGAACTGATTGCGTGCGTGGGTGTAGTCGGACCACAGCCCCAGTTGCAGCACATTGTTGTCGGCCAGCGTCAGGTCCAGGGTGTTGCTTGAGCCGATACGGTACTGGGTCGGGAGCAGTTGCAGCGACGCAGGCACCACGGGGTCCAGTGCATCGCCATCGTGATTGACGTCGGTGCCCAGGGTGCGCTCATTCACGGCTGCGGTAGCGATAGACGCGGTGCCATCGGTGACGCGGACAAAGTACGGATTGACCTTCAGTTGCACGCCGTCCGACAGGTTGAATAACCCGTTGAGGCCGTAAGTCTGAATTTTGAAGTCGGCCCTTGAGTTGGCTGCGCTGCTGCCCGGCACGGTAATGTCGGAGACGCCGGCGGTGCCCCCTGCGGTGGGGTAGGCGGCGGTCGGGTAACCGTGGTCGTAGTCATTCCCCCGATATTGCGCAAGCGTTGGAGACAGGTAGCTGTTGCTGCGCATCAGGAAGCTGGAAAACAGCGCGTTGATCTGGTTGCCGTCGCCCCACTTGTATTGAAGGTTGCCTTCGTAGCGATTGGACGAGAGCTCACCGTCCGAGTCGTCCCATAAATCGCCCGTGGTGCGCGACCCGGAGAGCCACGCGGAAAAGCCATTGACCTCACCGGTATTGACCCGAACGAAGGAGCGAAAGAGGTTGTTGCTGCCGATGCTCTGTTTGTAGAACACGCCGCTTTCTTTGGTCGGCGCGACCGATTTGATCTCGACGCTGCCGCCACTGGCCGTGAGCGTCGGTGCATTGATCGAGGCTGAGCCGTAGCGCACCGCCACCGATTCATAGTTTTCCGGATCGCCCATGAAGTCGGCGTGCGGCGTCAGAAACTGCGGATCGTTGAGTGGAATACCGTCGCGGGTAAAGCCCAATTGATCTTGGGAAAAGCCGCGAATGTTCAGTGAGCCTTCGGTGATACCACTGGAATCCCCGCCACTTGAATGCACGCCGGGCAGGTACTTCAGCGCGCCGGTCACTGCGCTGTCCAGACCCACGAATTTGTCCAGTTGGCCCTTGCTCAAGGTGGCCCTGGATTCGGCGGCTTTCTCTTTTTTCGCATCGCCGACGAAGGTTTCGCTGTCCTGGTTTTGCCCCTGGACCACCACGGTGTCGAGCACCGAGTCACTGGTTTGCGCCGCGACATAACCTGATATCAACAACGTTCCGGACATCGAAATGGCCAGGCCACGGTGTTTTAGCCCACTTATATACTGCATGCGTCTGTTCCCCGGTTAATAGCGTATGGGGGGACGATTGCAAGCGATATGCCACTGCCTTTTGCCCAGTGTTTCCGGGGCTTTAGAGCGTTTTCGTTGAAGGGGTTGCTGATTGATCAGCAGCTGTGCGGGAGCCCTGCTGCTGGAGCAGCATGGGGTGTGCCTGGGGCAGCAACGCGCTGTCGAGACAGACCGCTGATGAGTCTTTTATTCCATAACCATTGAATCAGATGAATTTTTATTCTTTCGAGAACCCCCGGTGGCTCTGCCATATTCGCCGCCTTATAACGCGCTCAGGCTGTCATTGATGTCCAGGCATCCGCATCACTCCTTCGTATCGACACTGTTCGCCCAGCACTACACCTGGCTGCGGGGCAGGGTAAGTCGGGCCATGGGCTGCTCGTTTAACGGCGAGGATATCGCCTCCGAAACCTTCGTTCGGGTGTTGGGGTTGAGCGATCCCCAAGCCATCCGTGAGCCCCGGGCACTGCTGACCACCATCGCAAAGCGTCTGATGCTCGATAACTGGCGGCGCGGCGATCTGGAACGGGCCTATTTGGACACGCTTAATGCTTCACCGGAAAACACCTTGCCCTCGCCCGAAGAACAGGCGGTTCTGATAGAGACGCTGCTTTCCCTGGACCGCCTGCTCGACGGGCTGCCGAGTGTGGGCAAAGCGGTGTTTGTACACAGTTATCTCGGTGGGCTGACCTATGAGCAAATAGGCCGCGAACTGGGCATCTCCAAAAGCCGGGTGCAGCAACACATGGAGCAAGCCATTGTGCGCTGCATGACGGCGATGGCGTCATGAGTACAGACCGTCAGCAACAACTGATTTGTGAGGCCGCGCAGTGGCTGGCCTTCCTTCAGTCCGGTGAGCGAGACCCCGCGCGTGAGCATGCGTTTCTGGAATGGCAAGCCCAGGATCCACTGCACGCCCAGGCCATTGCCCAATTTCAGGAACACCTGCGCAGCCTGCGACAGTCGCCACTCAAGGATTTACCGCAGCATCAGTTGCTCAAGACGCTTAACGCGCCCTCCAGCCGACGTCGCTTTCTGGGCCGCAGCCTCGCCTTGGCAGGGCTGGCACTGAGTGCGGGCATTCTTTCGCGCACGGGCAGCAGTGGCTTTGCCTGGCCGGGCGACCTCTACACGGCCATCGGCGAGCGACGCAGTTTTGATTTGCCGGACGGCAGCACGGCGTTGCTCAATGCTGCAAGCCGCATAACACCTGAGTTTGAACGAGGGCAGCGGGGCCTGACGTTGCAGCGCGGTGAGCTGCGGCTGGATGTACAGGCGCAATCGTATCCGTTCGAGGTGCGTACGGACGCAGGCACGATTGTCGCCCAGCAGCAACGTCTGCTGGTACGCCGGGAGTTGGCGGGTTGGTGGGTGTTCGCGCAACAGTCACCGTTGCGACTAACCGACATCAAGGGCGCGGTCCGCCATCTGAAGACAGGTGAGTGGGCCCGCTTCAATGGGCAGGGTATTTACGACAGTGGTCAAGCCGGGGGTGGGGAGGCCGATTGGACTCGGGGCTTGCTCAGCGTCAACAACTACACCCTGGCGCAGGTCGTCGAGTCGCTCAAGCCATACCACCGTGGAGTGCTGACGGTCGCGCCGCAGGTGGCGGACTTGCGAGTCAGCGGTATTTTTCCACTGGATGACAGTCAGCACGCCCTGCGAATGTTGACCGGCATCCTGCCTGTTCGCCTGAGCCGCCTCACGGATTTCTGGATCACTCTGGAACCGGCATAACGTTAGATGAAAACGATCTTGATGCGCACTGGAAATTCTCGCTGTTGATTCGTCAACGGCGCGACTTCACCCATCAGGATCACGCAATGAGTCACCTTCATACTTCCGCTGTTTGCACCCCTGCACGCATGCCGCTCAATAGCCTGGTGCTGTCCATGGCGCTGGCTTGCGGCACTGTACTTCCGAGCCTGGCGAGCGCGGTCCAGGCCGCCGAGCAGCGCCAACATTTTTCGATCCCGGCGGGTTCACTCGGCTCGGTGCTGTTGGCGATCTCGCAGCAAAGCGGCCGGCTGATCGCCTTCGATCAGCGCAACGTCGATAATCTTTCGGCCCCGGCGATCAATGGTGACTTGAGTTTCGACGAAGCACTGGACACCGCGCTGCAAGGCACGCCCTTGCATTACAGCCGCGACGACAGCGGCGCGGTGAGCATTCGCGCAGGCTCAGCCCCTACTGAGCAGCCTCCGGTTGCCGTTGCAACCCCGGCACTGAAAACCGTGACGGTCACCGCACGCCGCCGCGAAGAGCGCTCTCAGGATGTGCCCACGGCCATGAGTGTGCTGGGCGGTAATACGCTGGAAACCCAGCGAAACTACCGCATCCAGGACATCCAGCAACTGGTGCCCAGCACCACCGTCGCCTATGTCCATCCACGGCAGTCCAGCGTGGCGATTCGCGGGCTGGGCAACAACGCTGCCAGTGATGGGCTGGAAGGCAGTGTCGGCGTGTATCTGGATAACGTTTACCTGAGTCGCCCCGGCATGGCCGCGTTTGACCTGCTGGACATCGAGCAGATCGATGTTCTACGCGGGCCGCAAGGCACGTTGTTCGGCAAAAACACCACAGCTGGCGTGCTCAATGTCAGCACCCGAGCGCCGACCTTCACGCCCGAGCGCACCCTTGAGATGTCGGCCGGACAACGTGGCTACTTTCAGACGCGGGGCACCATTTCCGGACCTTTGAGCGACACCCTGGCCGGCAGGATTTCCGCCACCCGAACCCGTGACGATGGCTACATCAAGAACGAATATGACGGCCACGAACTCAACGGCGGCGAGCGAGACGGTGTACGCGGGCAGCTGCTGTACAAGCCCAGTGAAGACTTCAGCCTGCGCTTGATTGCCAGCTACAACGATGAGGATTCCAGCAGCGGGACGTTTCCGCTGTACAGCACCGGCCCGACCATTAACGGCGTCAACCGTTATGAGCAGCGAGCGGCTGCTGCCGGAGCGCATCTGGTGTATGGACGCAAGGTCAATATCGACTCGGGGCAGAGCATCAGCGTGCATCAGAGCGGGCTGTCCGCCGAGGCTAACTGGAAACTGCAGAACGATTTCACCCTGACCAGCATCACGTCTTATCGCACCTGGAACTTCAAACCCAGTAACGACGACGGCCTTGATGTGGCTGCCTATTACGGCACCGGCGTCGATGTGCATGACCGCGAATGGTCCCAGGAGATACGCCTGGCATCACCCAAAGGCGAGACGTTCGATTACGTGGTGGGCGCCTATTACTTCGGTCAAAGCCTGAACAATCAGTCGTTCACCAACTATGGGCCGAAAGCTGACATCTGGACCGGGACCCCGGACGGCGCACTCAAGAATGTCTCTTCCTATGGCAATGGCCACATCGACGTCGACAGCTTCGCGCTGTTCGCGCAGGGCACCTGGCATTTGACCGACAAGCTGGATTTCACTGCAGGTATTCGCGGGACCTACGAAGAGAAAAGCGGCTGGGTAGACCGCGATACGCCTATCGGCGGCGCAGCTGTCAGTGGGGCGGCGGCCAATGCACGCCAATCGCAGATCGGTGCCTACGATTCAGGCGACATCGGCTTGCACGCCTTCAGTCCATCCGGGCTTTTGAGCCTGAACTATCACTTTACCGATCAGGTGATGGGATACGCGTCGCTGTCGCACGGCGAAAAATCCGGCGGCATCAACCTGACGGTTGCCAGCGCACCCACGGCAGGCGCAGACAGTCTTCTGGTGGGGAGCGAGCGGGCCAATGACGCTGAGTTGGGTATCAAGACCAGTGGGTGGAATAACCGCCTGATCTTCAATACCGACGTGTTTTGGACCCAGGTCGATGGATACCAAACCAACGCCTACGATGTGGCAAGCACTTCGTTTTACCTGACCAACGCGGGCAGCGTGCGCTCACGCGGTGTCGAGTTCGATGCCTCGGTTTTGCCGCTTGAGAATCTGACCGTCAACCTCAATGGCTCCTATAACGATGTGACTTACCTGGACTACAAGGATGGGCCGTGCCCCACTGAGGTCAGTTTTCAGCCCAATGCGCCCAAGACCTGTGACCTGACCGGTCACACCGTCGCCAACGCACCCAAGTGGATCGGCAACATCAATGCCGAGTACCACTGGAATCTCGAAGATGGGTTGGTGCCGTACGTGACCGGCAGTTACTCGTATCGCGGCAAGGCACCCGGGACGCTGGACGATTCCAGTTATGCCCAGTTACCGGCCTATGAGTTGGTCAACCTGAGTACGGGGCTGCGCGGCAACCTGCAAGAGGGACAGTGGGACATCTCGCTGTGGGCGAAAAACGTCTTTGACCGCACCTACTACACCGGTCTTTCCAACAAGAACAACGGCGGTTTTGTCTCGTTCATGGGTGACCCGCGAACCCTGGGCGTCACTGCCCGTTACGATTTCTGAGCCTGGAGCCGACCGTTATGAGGGATTCAATTTTCGACCTCAGTCGTCGCCACTTTCTTGAACTTGCCGGCACCACGCTTGCGATGACCGCGCTGCCGACCCTGGCCAGGGAGCGGCGCAAAGCCCCTAATATCATCTTCATTCTGGCCGATGATCTTGGCATCGGCGATGTGGGCTGCTACGGGCAGACGCGCCTGCGCACACCAAACATCGACCGCCTGGCCAAGGAAGGAAAGCTGTTCACCCAGGCCTACGCCGGGGCGCCGATTTGTTCACCGTCACGCTGCACGCTGATGACGGGCCTGAACACCGGCCACAGCCGTATCCGGGGTAACTTTGCGCTGGCCGGCGGGATTGTGGGGACCAAGGAAGGCCAGAGCGTGCGACGCGCCAATCTGACGCCACAGGACGTGACCGTCGCCCAGCAGTTGCGTGCGCTGGGCTATCACACCGGATTGATGGGCAAGTGGCATCTGGATGGCTACGACCCAAACGCGACCCCTATGGATCATGGATTTGACGAGTTCCGAGGCTGGCTCATCCAGACCGCATCAACCCAAGGCTACTTTCCGACTCAGCGTTATCGACAGCGCGAGCTGATCGATATCCCGCAGAAGCTCGGGCATACCGCCGCGCATTACGAAACCGATCTGTGTACCGACGATGCCTGTGATTTCATCCGCAGAAACGCTGCTCAGGCTTCACCGTTCTTTCTGTTTCTTGGCTATTCGGCGCCGCACAGCCCTTACATTTCGCCCAGCTTTGGCTCCTTTGCCGGTGAGCCGTGGTCCCAGGACCAGAAGTCCTACGCGGCGATGATCGAGCTCATGGATCAGGGCATCGGCAGTGTGCTGCGCACACTCAAGGAACAGGGCGCCGATGAGGACACCGTGGTGTTTTTTGCCTCCGACAACGGTGCTCGTTCCGAGGCCACGCCGGAGCAGACAGCGGTGGTGGAGTTCTTTTCGTCCAGCGGACGCTATCGCGGTTACAAGCGCGATCTTTACGAAGGCGGCATTCACGAGCCGTTCATCGTGCGCTGGCCCGGCACAATCAAGGCCGGCAGTACCACGGACGAGCCGGTCTATTTCCCGGACTTTCTACCCACCGCGCTGGCGCTGGCCGGCGGTTCTGCAAGCAAGACCGATGGGGTGGATTTCAGCCCCCTGCTGCACGATGACAAGGCGCACCTGAAGCCGCGTTATTTTTATTGGGAAACCTACGAGCCGGAGTTTCGCCAGGCGGTTCGACGAGACAATTGGAAAGCGGTGCGCTTGAGTGTCGGGACGCCGCTGGAATTGTACGACCTGAAACAGGACCCCTCGGAAACCCGAAATATCGCCGATTTGCACCCGCAGATCATCACTGAGCTGGAAGGGTATCTGGCGACGGCCCATGTTGCGTCTGTGGAGTACCCATGAAGCACTGCTGCTGTACGCCCTCCAGAGACGGCAACGCGAATCCGTTGACTCAAGCCAAGTCGCTCATGACGAGGGCAGGCAGCGACGGGCAGATGCTGGCGATTCCCGGTGGGAGGTATCAACTGGGGGGCGAGGGGCCGCAGTGCAATGTCGCTGACGGCGAAGGCCCGGTACGGGATGTCTGGGTCGATGGTTTTCTGATGGACGTTACTGCCGTGACCAATGCGCAGTTTGCGCATTTCGTCACGGCGACAGGTTATCGCACCGACGCCGAGCAGTTTGGCGAGTCGTTCGTGTTTGCAGGTCTGTTGGGTGACACGCAAGCACCTTCGGTGACGCAGGTGCCGTGGTGGAAAATCGTCCAAGGGGCCAACTGGCAAGCCCCGGAAGGCCAGGGTTCAACGGTGCAAGGACGCGCCGATCACCCGGTGGTGCATGTGTCCTGGCGCGATGCCTGTGCGTACGCCGACTGGAGCGGCAAGCGCTTGCCCACCGAAGCCGAGTGGGAAGTGGCAGCGCGTGGTGGGCGAGTGGGCAGCGTGTTTGCGTGGGGTGATGACCTGGAGCAAGACGGGATTCATCACTGCAACGTTTGGCAGGGCAGTTTCCCGGACCATAACAGCGGTGACGATGGCTTTATCGGCAGCGCCCCGGCCATGAGTTTTGAGCCAAACGGTTATGGGTTGTACAACATGCTCGGGAATGTGTGGGAGTGGTGTGCGGACTACTGGAGCAATAGCGGGCATTCAAACGCATCCGAGCCAAATCGGCATAACCCGACCGGCCCGTCGCAGGGCACGGCACGCGTGATCCGAGGCGGCTCTTATTTGTGCCATGCCTCGTACTGCAACCGCTATCGCCTTTCTGCCCGCAGCCACAACACCCCGCACAGCAGCACGGGCCACATGGGATTTCGGTGTGTGATGTAGTTGTGCGCGAGGTGGTTTTCCTGGATACGCCGAGGGCTTTGAATTCGCGACTGCTGCGCAGCCGGTCGCGGGACAAGCCACGCCCCTACGAGCCGTCATCGTAAATGCTTTAGGGAGGGGCCAGAGCGCAATCCGTTGGCGTTTTATAACTTCAATTGCCCAATCGCGGTATTCAACGCCCCGGCCAGGCTGGCCAACTCTTCGCTGGTGGTGGCGCTGTCCACCGTCTGGCGCACGGTGCGCTCGGTGACGTCGCGAATGCTCACCACGGCGCGATTCATCTCTTCCGCCACCTGACTTTGCTGCTGCGCGGCGACGGCGATTTGCGTGTTGCTTTCGCGCATTTGCGCCACTGCGCCGGTAATTGCCTCAAGGGCTTCGCTGGCTTCATGGGCACTTTTCACACAGTCGTCAGCCTTGAACGCGCTTTCCTGCATGAAATCCACGGCGTCGCGGGTGCCTGCTTGCAGGGCCGAGACCATGGCGGTGATCTCGTCGGTTGACGTCTGTACGCGCTTGGCGAGGTTGCGCACTTCGTCGGCGACTACCGCAAAACCTCGGCCCATGTCCCCGGCGCGTGCCGCTTCGATGGCGGCGTTGAGCGCCAGCAGGTTGGTCTGCTCGGCGATGCTGTGGATCACATTCACCACGCCATTGATCTTCTGGCTGTCCTGGGCCAGTTGCTGAATCATTTCGGCGGTCTGCTGCACGCCGCTGGACAGACCGGCGATGGACACCCGAACACGGTCTACGACATCCTTGCCATTGCCCGCGAGCGAATCCGCGGCCTGCGACTGATCGCGGGTGGCGCTGGCATGTTGGGCGATGTGATGCACGGTGGTGGTCATCTGGTTAATCGCGGTCGCCACTTGATCTGTTTCGCTTTGTTGTCCAAGCATGCCCTGACGCACGGCATTCATACCCTGCGCCAGTTGTACGGCGCCTTGATCCAACTGCGCGGCGGACTGTACAACGGTGCTGACCACGCGCTGATAGCCCGCTTGCATGGCATTGAATGCCTTGGCCATTTGCCCGACTTCATCTTCGCTTTGCAGCGGCACACGTGCGGACAGGTCGCCGCTTTGTTCGACATGCAACATCACCGCTTTTAGCGTGTTGAGGTGGCTGAGCAGGAAACGGATCAACAACTGGGAGGCGGCCAGCATTGCCAGCGTCAAGGCGAGCACGGCGACGGCGTACTGTGCCAGATGCTCGCGCAACAATTGCACTAACGTCGGCGCGAAGGCCAGCACGGCAACACGCTGGCCGTCGTTACGGGCGATGACCTGCGCACCGATCACTGGTTGTTGATCGGGTGTCGACAAACCGTTCAAGGCCACCCAGCCGGTTGCGCTCGCCAGCGATGGGACCGGCTGGCCGTTGAAGGCCGGGACGTCACCCTGCTTGAACGCTACCCATTGGGCGCCTGCGGGGAAGGGCTGCGTCGGGCTCCACGCTTGCAGCAATTGGCCTTGAGCCTGAGCCGACACCTTGGCATCGGTGATGCGTGACTGCTGCTCTATCTGCAGGGCGTACAGCACCAACAGCAGCGTGGTCATGAAGGCGACCGCATTGACTGCCCAGAATTTGTATTTCAACGAGATATTGCTAAGCCAACTGCCCATGCTCAGGTCTTCTTTTGGGAATTGCGGTGATACGGCAAGGTGCCACTATTTTTGCCGATGTGGGTCGCAAAAGATACTGACCTGAGTCAACGCCATGCCGTCAGCCCTGTGCAGCATCGTCCAGTTTGGGCAACCCGAAAAATGCTTGGGCGCTGGCCGTTGTGTGGGCGGCGACGTCAGCCACGCTCTCGCCGCGATGCAGCGCCACTTCGCGCAAGACCTCCGGTAGATAGGCAGGCTCGTTACGCCCGTTTTTCGGCTTGGGTCGCAGGCTGCGGGGCAACAAGTAGGGGGCATCGCTTTCCAGCATCAGCCGACCACGAGGGATTTCCCGAACCAGTGGGTGTAAATGCGTGCCACGGCGTTCATCGCAGATCCAGCCGGTGATGCCGATGTGCAAATCCAGATCAAGGTAACTGAACAGCGCGCGCTTTTCGCCAGTGAAACAATGCACCACCGCGCCAGGCAGGCGATCACGGTAATCGCGCAGAATCTGCAGCAGGCGTTCATTGGCGTCGCGCTCGTGCAGAAATACTGGCATTTGCAGTTCCACCGCCAGCGCCAGGTGCATTTCAAGGACCTTTTCCTGCTGCGTGCGGGGGGAGAAATCGCGGTTAAAGTCCAGTCCGCATTCGCCCACGGCGCGCACGCGATTTTCTTTTAGCAGGGTCTGCAACTGTTTCTCGGATTCGTGGGTCAAATCGCTCGCCGAGTGGGGGTGGATGCCGACGGTGCTGAACAGCCGCGACGCGTTTTCATCGAGCGTGTGGCATAGCTGCAACGCCTGTTCGCTGGTCTCAATACTGGTGCCAGTGAGGATCAGTTGACCGACACCCGCTGCATAGGCTCGGTCCAGAACATCCCGCTCCCTGGAGGCAAAGCTGGCGTTGGTGAGGTTGACGCCAATGTCGATTAGTTGCATGTTTCGAACTCCAGCTGACGGTCGACGAGGATAGCAGACCCTCCATTGTTATAAAAAAATGAGCAGACTCAACTGCTTGCACCCATAGATTGATGTGATGTCTCTGGCCACGCTCCGCGTATCGACAGGCCGAAGACGGTGGTTCACAGACTCATGCCGTTTTTTTCGGCATTTTCCGGGAGACTCAATGATCCGAGCGTCGTTAATCTCGTTGCTGTGCCTTTTGCTCGTTCCAGCCCATGCGTCTGCACGTCCCGCCGGGCCCCCGGTGGTCATGAAAAAGACTCAAGTCAGGGACCTTCCAGCGATTCGCAGCAGCAAAGTATTGCGCGTGCTGGTCAACCAGAGTCGCAACAGTTCAGGGGAAATGAAGGGCGAAGCAACGGGTATTGAATACCACAGGCTCCAAGCCTTCGAAAGCTACCTCAACAGCCATTCCCGGGATGGCCAGAAAGTCTCCCTGAAGCTTATTCCCAAAGCCAAGGACCAATTGCTCGCGGCACTGCAACGCGGCGAGGGTGATCTGGTCGCGCCGGGCGAGTTGCTCGACAGCAGCGTAGCGAGCCACGTTGAAGCAACTGACCCCGTGGCCAGTCAGGTGCCCTTGGTATTGGTGGGCGTCAAGGGCGAGCGCGGCTTCAAGCATGTCGAGCAACTTTCAGGCAAAACCTTGATGCTGACCAACGGCAGCGCCGCCGATGAGGCTGTCCAGCAGTTGAACCAGAAGCTTGCGTTGCGCAAATTGGCGCCAGTGAAAATTGAATGGGTCGATCCCAGTCTGGCGGTCGAAGACGTGCTCGAAATGGTGCAGGCCGGGATCTATCACTTGACCGTGGTCGAACAACCGATTGCCGAGCGTTGGGCGCGGATCATGCCTAAATTGCGCGTTGATCGTTCGCTGACCCTGAGTACGCACAGCGACATGAGTTGGTTCGTGCGCCAGGACGCCAGTCTGTTGCATGCCACGATCAATCGATTCCTCGAAACCTACCAGGCACCCGCCAGCCAGGAGGTAGCGTTTCAGAAGGCTTACAAGGGCCTTTACCAGGTCCACAACCCGCTGGCGCGTGAAGATCGTCAACGTCTGGAAAGCCTGAGGCCGGTGCTGCAGCGTCACGCCGAGGCGCAGAAGATGGATTGGCTGGATCTGGCGGCGATGGCCTTTAAAGAGTCGGCGCTCAACCCCAGCGCGAAGGGCGGCAGTGGCGCAACGGGTTTGCTGCAGATCACGCCTTCCGCGGCGCGTCGGGTCGGCGTCGACAATATTCATGATGTCGATGGCAACGTGCAGGCTGCTTCCAAATACCTGGCGATGATTCGCCGCAAGTTCTTTTCAAGCCCCAAAATCAACGAGCGCGAGCGCATGGCATTCGCCCTGGCCGCCTACAACCTGGGCCCGGAACGCGTGCAAAGCATGCGCACCGAGGCATCGCGTCAAGGCCTGAACCCTAATCAATGGTTCTTTCAGGTCGAGCGCGTGGCCATGGAGCAGGTCGGAATGGGCGTCGTCAGCTACGTTAATAGTGTGAATAAATACTATCTGGCGTACGACCAAGAGAGGGATTCGCTTGAGAGCCCTTCACAACGAAAGGTCGCCATCCGGTACTGATCGAATATATCGATTTATATGACGCGTTTTTTGTGATTTTAATATTCATTAATTTGATTAGGATGGCGCCACTCTCTCTTCTCAAATGGAATGAATCGCATGAACGCTCACATCAACTCGCTGCTCAAAACCCGCGCTGGCTATGGCATCACTGTGTTGCGCATCCTCGTCGGCGTTATCTTCGTGGCGCACGGCAGCCAGAAGCTGTTCGGCATGTTTGGCGGCTACGGCCTGGAAGGTACCGGTCAATACATGGCCAGCCTGGGCCTGAATCCCGGTTACTTGATGGCTTTGCTCTCTGGCAGCGCTGAGTTCTTCGGTGGTCTGGCGCTGGTGATCGGTCTGTTGGCGCGTCCGGCGGCCTTGGTGTTGGTCGTGATGCTGGTGGTGGCGATTCTTTCGGTACACATCCACAACGGCCTGTTCATGACCAACAACGGTTATGAGTTTGCCTTGGCGCTGCTGGGTGGCGCGATTGCCGTGCTGTTCGAAGGTGCTGGGCGTCTGTCGCTGGACCGCTCAATTGCGGGCTGAGTGAATCCGCGTCAGCAAAAGGCCCGCATTGCGGGCCTTTCGGTTTGTAACCATATTTGACAACCCCACGGCCGCTTCTCTAGGATGCCGCTCATTGCGCCGATTTAAACAGCTACTTGCGGGGCGCCTGAAGTCGTAGATACGGCTTCGAAATACCGCTAAAGCGCTGGTTCGGTGTTGCCTCTCACCGCTGCCCAGCGGAACTTCGAGGCTGAGACAATGACACTATGAGTAACCCGCGCCCTCTCGTTCGTCTGGCTCCCATCGCCAGTCAATTCAATCGTCGCAACCCAAAAATCCTGCTTGGTGGCGCCCATCAGCCGACGCTGTTGCGTTATCTCGACGGCTGGCCACGGCGGCAGAACGGTCCATACGCTTTCCTGATCCAGTTCATCGATCAGCACCAATCCCTCGAACATTTCAGCAATGACCAGTTCGACCTGGCCGTGGTGCAGGCGCCCACGGCCGAGCAGCGTGATGAAGTGATTCATCACCTCATACGTATTGCTCGACAGGGGCTGATTACGCGCGGCTGATCGTGCGCGAATGGTGCTGGTGGCATGTGTACACAAATCCAGCTGTTTTCACCCGTCGATTTGAACCCTTTATCGATGGATTCACTCAGGTCGATGGGCACATGAAGCGGCAGGCTGTATTTCGCACACTGCACCGGATGTAGGGCTTGGTTCTCATGACGAAGGTCGCTCACGTGCTTTGTCGAACCACTCAAGCGACGTGCGCCAGAAGCACACACCGAGAAAATACGCCGAAGCCAGGTACCACAGGCCCATCAAAAAACCGCTGTTGTCGGGGTGGTTGATGACCAGTCCCAGGCTGCAGAGCAACCAGACCGTGGTTACCGCGATATTGATCGGCATGAAGCGACGCACGCGAAACGGGTGCAGAAACTTCATGCGGGTCAGGGTCAGCAGCGCAAGGCCAATGATCGTCAGGAAGGTGACCCAAGGCGTCGGCGAAATGATATAGACGCACAGGGCAACGACGTTCCACGCCGCGGGGAAGCCTTGAAAGTAATTGTCCTTGCTCTTCATTTCGACGTTACAGAAGCAGAACAGCGATGACACCAGAATGATCGCGGTGGACAGCAGCAAGGTGTTCTCAGGCAGTGGCAGGTAGCGATACATGAACAACGCCGGAATGAACACGTAGGTCAGGTAATCAATCACAAGGTAAAGTACCGAGCCGTCGAAGTTGGGTAAGACCGAATGAACATTGACCTTGCGCGCCAGCGAACCGTCGACGCCATCGACCACCAGCGCAAGGCCCAGCCATAGCATGCAGCCCTTGGGCGAGCCTTCGAACAAAGCGATGGTCGCCAGGAACGCGATGACCACACCAGTGGCGGTAAAACCGTGCGCGCCCCACGCTTTGAGCCTGGCTTTGCGTTGTTCGGATATCAAATGGGATGTCTCCTGGGAATGAAATCGGCAGACCGGCGATGCGACCGCAGTGGGTCGGCTCGGTAAAAGTTGCAACTATCGACCGACCGTCCGGCGCTAAGGTTCACCGAGCGCGGCGACGCTGTCCAGTATCAAATAGCCGGGTGCCTGTGCAGGACGGTAAACAGCCCAATAAACACGCATGTTTACGCCGCCGCGGCAGTGTTAGACGCCGTCATCATCTGCACTGCCGTGTGGTAAAGCCTTGGGGCGATGCTCGGTAGATCCACCTGTTGTTCGGATCTGTTCTTATCGATATGCCTGCGCGCTTTCCGAGGGGGATAACCGTAGAATTACCCCCTTGAAATCAGCTTTGTGAGGTTGCAGCGGTGGACTTACAGCAGGGCTTCGTCCTGACCCGGCATTGGCGTGACACCGGCGCAGGTACGCAAGTCGAATTCTGGCTGGCGACCGACAACGGTCCCAGGCGTGTTCGCCTGCCTTATCAGACCTCTGTGGCGTTCATCCCCGAGATCCACCGCGAGCGTGCCGAAGCGGTGCTGCGTAAAGAGCGTGACGTCGAACTCAAGCCGCTGCAGCTGTGCGATTTTCGCCACCGTCCGGTGTTGGGGTTGTATACCCGTCAGCATCGTCAATTGATGAACCTGGAGAAGGATTTACGCAAAGCCGGGGTCGACATTTACGAGGCTGATGTGCGCCCTCCCGAGCGCTACCTGATGGAGCGCTTCATCACCGCACCCGTGCAGTTCAGCGGTACGCCCGATGCAGATGGCCTGTTACTTGACGCGCAACTCAAGCCCGCGCCTGACTACCGTCCCACCTTGAAACTGTGCTCCCTGGACATCGAGACCACCGAGCGTGGCGAGCTGTACTCCATTGCACTGCAAGGCTGCGGTGAACGTCAGGTGTACATGCTCGGGCCGGCCAATGGCGATGATGCGCGGGTAGATTTCAAGCTTGAATACTGCGACAGCCGCACAGTGCTGCTGGAGCGTCTGAACCAATGGATGGCATTGCACGACCCGGACGCGATCATCGGCTGGAATCTGGTGCAGTTCGACCTACGGATTTTGCACGAGCATTCGCAACGTTTGCAGGTGCCGTTGCATCTGGGGCGCGGCGGGGAAGTCATGGGCTGGCGTGAACATGGCGCGAAAAACAGCCACTTTTTCGCATCGGTTGCAGGGCGCCTGATCATCGATGGCATCGAAGGGCTGCGTTCGGCGACCTGGAGCTTCCCGTCGTTCAGCCTGGAGAACGTCGCGCAAACCCTATTGGGCGAAGGCAAGGCTATCGACAATCCGTATCAGCGCATGGACGAGATCAACCGCATGTTCGCCGAGGACAAGCCAGCGCTGGCCACTTACAACCTCAAGGATTGCGAGTTGGTCACGCGGATTTTCCACAAGACCGAGCTGCTGACGTTTTTGCTTGAGCGCGCCACAGTGACCGGTTTGCCCGCCGACCGCAGCGGCGGCTCAGTTGCAGCCTTCGAGCATCTGTACATGCCGCTGATGCACCGCCAGGGTTTTGTGGCGCCGAACCTCGGCGAGCGCATGCCCGAAGCCAGCCCTGGCGGTTTCGTCATGGATTCGCGTCCCGGCCTCTATGAATCGGTGCTGGTGCTCGACTACAAGAGCCTGTACCCGTCGATCATTCGCACTTTTCTTATTGATCCGGTGGGCTTGGTGGAAGGCCTGCGGCAAACAGACGATGCGGACACGGTGCCGGGCTTTCGCGGCGCACGTTTTTCTCGCACCCGGCATTGCTTACCGGCGATTGTCGCGCGGGTGGCCGAAGGACGCGAAGCGGCCAAGCGCGAACACAACGCGCCGCTCTCGCAAGCGCTGAAAATCATCATGAACGCCTTCTACGGCGTATTGGGTTCCAGCGGTTGCCGCTTTTTCGACACACGTTTGGCCTCGTCGATCACCTTGCGCGGCCACGAGATCATGCGCCAGACGCGCACGTTGATCGAAGGCCAGGGCTATGAGGTGATCTACGGCGACACTGACTCCACGTTTGTCTGGCTCAAGCGCGCGCATGGGCAAGAGGAGGCGGCGCAAATCGGCAAGGCGTTGGTGACGCACGTCAACGGCTGGTGGTGTGAGCATCTGCACCAGACGTTCGGCCTGGAAAGCGCGCTGGAGTTGCAGTTTGAAACTCACTTCAAGCGTTTTCTGATGCCGACCATTCGAGGCGCGGAGGAGGGCAGCAAGAAACGCTACGCCGGTCTGGTTACGCGTGCCAATGGCGAGGATGAAATGGTCTACAAGGGCCTTGAAACCGTGCGCACTGACTGGTCGCCCCTGGCGCGCGAATTTCAACAGGAACTCTACCTGCGCATCTTCAACCGCCGTGATTATCAGGATTACGTTCGCGACACCGTGCGCCGTACCCTGGCGGGCGAACTCGACCACCAGTTGATCTACCGTAAACGCCTGCGCCGTTCACTGGACGACTACGAACGCAACGTCCCACCGCATGTCCGCGCGGCCCGCATGGCCGATGAATACAACCGCAAGCAGGGCCGCCCGCTGCAGTACCAGAATCGCGGCTGGATCAGCTACGTGATCACTGTGGCCGGCCCGGAGCCGCTGGAAATCCGTACCGCGCCGATTGATTACGACCATTACATCACCCGCCAACTACAGCCAGTGGCGGATGCCATATTGCCGTTCGTGCAGGACGATTTCGGGAAGCTGGTGGGTGGGCAGTTGGGGTTGTTTTGAGGGACTGTGCTTGTTCGCATAACCCTCGCGTGAGCGCGTCGGCTCAACAAAGAATCGCGTCCGGGCTAGCGACGATTACCCGGCCCACGCAGTTATTAATGTTTTTTTCACACAACTGTGTCTAGACTGCGCACCTTCGTTGGGGAGTAGCCTGCTTCTGAGTGATCTCGGAAGCGTTCGTATCAACATTCTCGGCAGCATGCCGTGGTGCGAACACCGTTTTCGGTTGGTGAGACCAGCGACACTTCCATGCCTAAAGTCGGGCGTGTGGATGTGTCGTTGACTCATAGCCCGACTGGATGTAACCGTGAATCCCATTTCCCTGATTTTCCTCGCCCTGGCTATGTCTACGGACGCCTTCGCGGCGGCCATCGGCAAAGGCTCAAGCCTGCACAAACCTCGTTTCATCGAAGCCCTGCGTACCGGTTTGATTTTCGGTGTGATTGAAGCCATCACGCCCCTTATCGGCTGGGCCATTGGTCAGGCTGCAACGCGCTTCGTCGAAAACTGGGATCATTGGATTGCCTTCACGCTGCTGCTGATTCTGGGCCTGCACATGATCTACAACGGGTTGAAGCACGAAGAAGGCGAGGAGCAAAAGCCCACCCAGCATTCCTTCATGATTCTCGCTGTCACAGCCTTCGCCACCAGCATTGACGCGCTGGCGGTGGGTGTCGGCCTCGCCTTTGTTGACGTAGACATCTTCGTCGCAGCTGCGGCCATTGGCGCGGCGACGATGACCATGGTGACCCTCGGCGTGATGCTCGGCCGGGTATTGGGAACGGTCGTGGGCAAGCGGGCGGAAATCGTCGGCGGTGTAGTGCTGATGCTGGTTGGGACGACCATTCTGTACGAGCATCTGATGGCTTGATCAATCGGCTCACTGATGTGTGAGTGCGGGCGCAGCGAGATTGATGTTGCGCCCGTTACTGCCACACGTCGTGCTCGCTCAGCCCCAGCACGCGCATTTCCTCTTCCCGAAATCGTCCATCTGCCTTCAGAAAAAACTCGTCCAGTTGCGGCGGCGGGACGCTGGTCCCCGCGAGCATCGTGTGAACCTGACCACGGTGATGGATCTGGTGCTCGAATAAGTGCAGCAGGATGCGGTCAATGCGCTCTTCAAACATGCCTTCGGCACGATTGAGCTTCACCTCTCGGGCAGCCTCTTCGCAAACGACTCCTTTGCAGAATTTAACCAACAGGCGGTCGGTTGTGCGCTGTTGTGCCGCTACTTCAAGAAAGGTTCTGGTTGAACAAGAGGATAGATCCTGCCCGGCCAGATCGCCTGACAGGACGGCCAAGTAGTAATCGTCGACATCGAGAATGTGGCACAGCGTGTGTTGTATCGAAGGGAAAAAGCCGGTCCTCGGCGCTTTGTACTCGGCTTCGCTCAAGGCTTCACAGGCGGTCAACAGCCGGTGGTTGGCCCAGAGATTGTTAAACGCCTGGGCGAGGAAGTAGTTCATGGCTGTTCTCTGGATGTAAGTCGGGACGACACTGATCAGCATAGTCCACAGCGACTCAGCGTTGCCTCATCTTGCCCAATAGCATCGCCTTCACTTCGGGCCATTCGGTGTCGATGATGCTGAAGCGTACGGAGTTTCGCTTGCGCCCGTCAGGCATGATCCGTTCGTGGCGCACGATACCTTCCTGTTTAGCACCGATGCGCAGGATGGCGGCGCGGGATTTCTCATTGAGCTCGTCAGTGGTCAATTGCACGCGCACACAGTTCATCACCTCGAAGGCGTAGCTCAGCAGCAGGTATTTCATCTCGGTATTCAGGCCCGAGCGCTGCACTGATTGGCTCAGCCAGGTGTGGCCGATTTCCAGTTTGCGATTGCTGCGATCGATCTTCCAGAAACGCGTGCTGCCGACGATCTGGCCGGTTTCGCGCTGAACGATGACAAACGGCATGACCGTGCCAGCCTGTCTGCCTTCCAATGCTTTGGCGATGTATGCATCGGCAGTGTCATGGCCGGGAATAACCGTGACCTTCATGTTCCATAATTCGCCGTCTTCAGCAGCTTGCACCAACTGCACGGCATGTTCGGCTTGCAATGGGTGCAGTTCGACGGTGTTTCCCTTGAGTAAAACCTGTTCGATTTTCACGGGGTAGCACTCACTGCTCTTGGTTAGGGATTAGAGTGGCTGTTGGTGTTGGGCAGGGCAGCGCCTTTGGGCCACAACATCCAGATCTGTCCTTGCTGTTTCATGTTGCCCGCCAGTTCGCCTGCCGCATCACCGGTGCCCCAGAACATATCCGCGCGGACTTCGCCAGCAATCGCTCCGCCGGTGTCTTGTGCGGCGACCGGCCGTGTGAGTGGGCTGCCATCGGGACGTGTCGACGACAGCCACAATAGGCTGCCGAGGGGAATCACTTTGCGGTCGATGGCCACGCTGTAGCCGGCGGTCAGCGGAACGTTGAGTGAGCCGCGCGGGCCTTCGTCGCTGTCCGGACGCAGGGTGAAGAACACATAGCTTGGGTTGCTGCCCAGCAGTTCCGGCACTTTGTCGGGATTGGCGACGGCCCAGGCGCGGATCTTGCCCATGGACACTTCGTCTTTCTTCAATTGACCTTGCTCAACCAGCCAGCGACCAATGGGTTTGTACGGGTAGCCGTTCTGATCGGCGTAAGCGATACGCATTTGGCGGCCGTTTTCCAACTGAACACGTCCGGAGCCCTGAATCTGCAAAAATTGCAGGTCCATCGGATAGCCCAGCCACGCCAATACCGGGGCATTGGCGCCTTTTTGTCCGATGGTGGCGGCATCGTCATAAGGACGCAGGACCCGCCCTTCCAGACGACCACGCAGGCGTTTGCCTTTGAGTTCTGGGTAGATGCTGTCGAGATTGACGATGATCAGGTCATCCGGCACGCCGTAAATCGGCACGGTGTGCGCGTCGTCGCGCTGTTCGCTGCCGGCATAGATGGGCTCGTAATAGCCGGTAATCAGGCCGGTGGCGCCATGCTCGGAGGAGCGCAAGCTGTAGACCTGAAGTTGGTTTTTGAGGAAGTCACGAATCGCGACAGGGTCAAGCGGGACCTGCGCCGCTGCCGCGCACGTGCCGCCCCAGACGGGGTCCTTGGACAGGCGTTTACAGGCGGAAAACCAGCTACGGTAACCGGCAAGTAGATCCTGATCGCTGACAGCGGGCAGCTTGTCCCACTCGACGCTCACATACGTTGTTACTTCAGATGGCTTTGGCTTGGGCCCGCCGCCATCGCAGGCAGCAAGGAGGGCGATCAAGGGAGCGACGCAAAACAAAAAACGGCGCCAGTGCAGGCTTGGCTTCATCACGCAGGACATTTCCTGAAAGGTAAATCGAACTCGGTAGCTTGGTGAAAGTGACGAGCGACGTCAAATCGGCGAGCGCCCAATACAGAGTCGTGGGCAGATCATTTTTATGAAAGTGGCTGGGGAACTGGTGGGCTTAAGTTCCCTCCCACGGCAATTCCCCTGGTCATTTGGATGTGTTGTTAAGCGTTTTGCTGGCGACGTGCTCGACGAACGCTATCGGCCTTCGTGCTGTTGATGCCATGCGATCAGGAAATCTCACCGCGTATGTACTGTTCCATGGTTTTGATCAGTTCGGCTTGTTCGGCGATGGCTTCTTTGACCAGGTCGCCAATGGACAGCAGGCCGATCAGTTTGCCTTCGTCGACCACGGGCAGGTGACGCAGGCGCATGTCGGTCATGATGCCCATGCATTTATCCAGCGTGTGGTGGCGATCCACGGTTCTGACTTCGCGGGTCATGATCTCGCTGACCGGTGTACCGATGGACGACAGGCCCTTGAGCACCAGTTTGCGGGCATAGTCCCGTTCACTGAGGATGCCAACCACACGACCATTGCTGATCACAGGCACCGCACCAATATTTTTCTCGGCCATGAGTTTGAGGGCGTCGATGACCATGTGCTCGGGCGCAACGGTATGTACTTCCCCGTGGTGATGGGCTTTGAGCTTCAGTAGTTCGGCTACGGTCTTCATGCTGGCCTCTCCGGCGCTTATTGGTCAGGGCGGCCCCATGCGCTGATGGGGCCGTGCATACAGGATCGTAGAGAGATGGCAATCCGGCAAGTGGGAAAGCGCCGTTCACGCGAATGAAAAGCGCCAAGGTGCGCCCGCAGCCGAATGTATGCAGCCTCAGATGGGCTTACGGCCTTCGCGGCGCGGACGTGAAATTACCGATTCGATGTTCTTGCGGCCGATCAATAACGGCGTCTTGGCTTTGCGTGACGGCGGTACTTGAGTCAGCCATTTGTACATCACCAGGCAATCCACCAGGCCCAGTTGTCCGTGGCGATACGCGCGGGGCAGTCGACCGACTACTTCGAAACCAAGCTTTTGCCACAGCGCGACCGCCACTTCGTTGGTTGCAACCACTGAATTGAATTGCATGGCCTCAAAGCCTTGTTCGCGCGCCAGCTGTTGCGAGTGTTCGCACATCAAGCGAGCAACGCCGCGTCCGCGCGCCGCTTCGGTGACCATGTAGCCGCAGTTGCTCACATGCTTACCGGGGCCCGATGCGTTGGCCTTTAGGTAATAACTGCCGAGCAACAGGCCGTCTTCTTCGGCGATCAGCGTGTGCAGCGGCACGTCCAGCCACAAATGCCGAGCCTGCTCCTGAGTCAGGGCCGGATCGTAGGCGTAGGTTTGCTGAGCGACGATCACTGCCTGAAACGTCGGCCAGAAAGTCTCGAAATCGTCAACGGTCATCGGGCGGATCTGGATCATGGAACTCCTTGAAGTTTGCGGCAGGTGCATCACCGGTGGGCGATCCTTTTCGTGGGTAAGCCTCGCCAACTGACTTTGAGTCAGCCAGCGATCAGGAAACCACCCGATAGCACGGCTCATACGCCGCACCGCCCGGCAGTTTCATGCGGTGCTGTTCGACGAAGGCTTGCAGTAATTTGTCCAGCGGTTGCATCACCGCAGCGTCACCATGGATTTCGTACGGGCCGTGCTCTTCGATCAGGCGGATGCCCTTGTCCTTCACGTTACCGGCCACGATGCCTGAGAATGCGCGGCGCAGATTAGCCGCCAATTCATGGGGCGGCAGGCCACGGTGCAGTTGCAGGCTCGCCATATTGGCGTGGGTCGGATCGAAGGGGCGCTGGAAGCCTTCTTCGATCTTTAGCATCCAGTTGAAGTGGAATGCGTCGTTGCGCTCGCGGCGGAACTGGCGGACGGTCTTCAGGCCTTCGGTCATTTGCCGCGCCACTTGGGCGGGGTCGTCGATGATGATTTCATAGTGACGCTGCGCTTGTTCGCCAAGGGTCGCGCCGACAAACGCGTGTAACTGTTGCAGGTAAGGCGCCGTGCTTTTGGGGCCGGTGAGAATGACCGGGAACGGCAGCCCCTCGTTGTCCGGGTGCATCAGAATGCCCAGCAGGTACAGAAACTCTTCCGCCGTGCCAGCACCGCCAGGGAAAATGATAATGCCGTGGCCGACCCGGACGAAGGCTTCCAGGCGCTTCTCGATATCCGGCAGGATCACCAACTCATTGACGATCGGGTTCGGTGCTTCGGCGGCGATGATGCCAGGTTCGGTCAGCCCCAGATAACGACCGCCGTTGATCCGTTGCTTGGCGTGCGCGATGGTTGCGCCTTTCATCGGGCCCTTCATCACGCCCGGGCCGCACCCGGTGCAGATGTCCAGCTTGCGCAGGCCCAGCTCGTGGCCGACCTTTTTGGTGTATTTGTATTCTTCGGTGTTGATCGAGTGACCACCCCAGCAGACCACCATTTTCGGCTCGACACCGGCACGCAAGGTGCGGGCGTTGCGCAACAGGTGGAAAACGTAGTCGGTGATGCCTTGAGAGCTGCTCAGGTCGATACGCTGGCTGTCCAGCTCGCTTTCGGTGTAGACGATGTCGCGCAGCGCGCTGAACAGCATTTCCCGGGTGCTGGCGATCATCTCGCCGTCGACGAATGCATCGGCTGGCGCATTGAGCAGTTCGAGGCGCACGCCACGGTCTTGCTGGTGAATGCGGACTTCGAAGTCTTTGTAGGCCTCAAGGATGGTCTTGGCGTTATCGACGTGGGCGCCGGTATTGAGAATCGCCAGTGCGCATTGGCGGAACAGGTTATAGATGCTGCCCGAACCTGCTTCGCTCAGTTGCTGTACTTCTCGTTGTGACAGTGTTTCCAGGCTGCCTTTGGGGCTGACCGAAGCGTTGATTACGTGTCTTGAAGCCATTCTGAATTCCCTGAAAGCGATGTCACCTGGCCGGTAAAGGCGGGTGGCATTAGAACTGTGAACGCTCGTGACGCTCACGCATGACAGGCATTTTCTACGGCGTATGGTAGGGAAAGCAAACGCTGTGATGTAAAAGCTTGAAGTTGTTGCAGTGCAAGCTTTGCAGGGCGACCAGCAAAGCGTGCAAACGCAGCGAGGGCCCAACTGGCACCCTCACTGATCGTTGTTTGCCCGAACTGGCTGCAGATCAGATCACGCCGCAGGCCATTCGATCACCGCCACCACCCAGAGGCTTGGGCATGTCGGAGTGGTTGTCGGCGCCAGCATGAATCATCAGCGCATGGCCTTTGATTTGCGCAATTGTTTTCAGGCGCGGGGCAAGCACCGGATAATTGGCCACACCATCGGCAGTCACGTAGATCGCTGGCAGGTCACCTAAATGGCCGTCAGCATACGGGCCCAGATGCTTGCCGGTCTTGGCGGGGTCGAAGTGGCCGCCTGCGGCGAGTGCGGCGACTTTCACACCGTCTTTGGTGCCAGCCTCGCAACTGCCATTTTCGTGGACATGAAAACCGTGTACGCCCGCCGGTAGAGATTTCAGATCCGGCGTGAACAGCAAGCCGTAGGTTGTTTCGCTGATGGTCACTTGACCAACGGCCTTGGGCGCGCCGTCGGCACTGACCAGATTGACAGGAACTTCAAGAGACGCGGCATGTGCGCCTAATGACAGGGTGCCGAGAAGGCCGAGCCAGAGATGGGGTTTCATAATTGTCTCGAGAATAGTGTCGGGATTATTCAATTAGCTGCTGACGACGGCATCCGGGATGAAGCCCGATGCAATCGCAGTCAGCCTGCGTAAAACGCTGCTGAGAATAGGAAAGAAGTGAGCTCTCGTCCAACACCAACAAGCCATTATTTAATGACAAAACATGATGGAATAAACGCGTCGCGCTCACGTGTTATAGCGCATTGGGGGGCAATCGTTGGCCTCGCGCAGGCAAGGCGTTTCAGAGGGGGTCGATACAGAGTCGCGCTTTACAGACAGTCCCGCGCGGCGCTCTCCAGGGGGCTGTGTACCAGCGCTGAGAGGGGGGCGCGTTGGTACAGAAACACGCGTGTATTGGGATTGCCTTTGTAGACCTCAAGAATTTCATCGGCGGCAACTTTGCTGGCGACCAGAATCTTGTAGTGCCCCTTGCTCTCGGTGAGCGTTGCATCGGGCTTGGCTTTCTGCCATTTCGGAAAAACACAGGCAACATAGTTGGCCGGCGTTTTTTGGGTATCCAGATCGACTGAGGGGTTGTTCGGGGTAGAACCACAACCTGCCAATAACAAAGAAAGCGAACTTGTCATCAATAAAAAGCGCATCAATTTCATCCTGAAACTATTTAGGAGACCTGACTGTAGAAGCCAGTTGCAACGTTCGCCACGGCAAAGGGTATTTGGATAACGCAAACGTTGAGATGACCGTTTGATTGCTGTACTGACAGACCGCACAGTCAACGTTCCCTTAACGGCGAGGCGCGTATGGTGAACGGCGAGTGACAAAATGGAAAGACTGCGCAAGAGCTATTCGACGAATGCCCGCCAATGAAGCCTTCAAGTAAGAACGATTCGCTTTACTATAAATGCAATAACATTCTCCATAAGTTATGCGATTGCGCATAACTCTCTCGAACGTGCGGCAGTGATCGAAATTGCGCAGGTCGAAGGCGTGAAAGATAAAGCGCTTAGAATTCCGTTTCAATGGTTGCAGCTTTTACCAGGTCAGCGAAGAAGAAGTAACGATTGACGGCATACAGAGTGACAGCGGTGAGAGCAACGACGTTGAGGGCATGAATGAGCATAGCGAGCAATCCGGTGAGGTGGGGGGGTGCTGGCTATCTTACTCACCTGACGAGGAACCAAAAGAAACACGGATTCATGGTGGCTATTAACGATATTGATGGGCGTGATGATTATCCTCAAACTCAGCGTTGCGTTTGCAGTGGGCCTTTTGTGAAGCATGATGCCGGTGCCGACCTCTTCAATCATTCTGTGCTGGAGCGCCGCCGATGGACATCATGGCTGACCCGATGCTGATCCAACTTACGACCGAACGCCTGACTCTGCGTCCTCCTCAGCCATCGGATGCAATGGCGATTCAGCATTACTACATCGTGAATCGGCATCATCTGCAGCCTTGGCAGCCGTTGCGCTCCGCTGGTTTTTTCGCGTTGTCGGCTATCGAGCAAAGGGTTCACTACATTGAGCAGGAGCGGCTCGCGGGTCGAGCCTTGCACCTGCTGGTGTTGGCGCACGAAGCCGATGGCAGCCCTGGTCAACTGGTTGGTGAATGCAATTTCAGCAACATCGTGCTCGGTGTCTTTCAAGCCGGTCACCTTGGTTATTCGCTCGCTGCCCACGTTCAGGGCCAGGGCATGATGACCGAGGCGTTACGTGCAGGTATCGGTTACGTGTTCAAGGACCTTGGACTGCATCGGATCATGGCCAATTACCTGCCCGAGAATGAGCGCAGTGCGCGTGTCCTCACAGCGCTGGGCTTTGAGCGCGAAGGCCTGGCGCGTGCGTACCTGAAGATCAACGGTGTGTGGGCTGATCATGTGCTCACGTCACTGATCAACCCCACGTCACGCTGATGATCGAGCGTGACCCGTCAACGTTTCGATGCTGTGCTGCTCACCGCGCTCGACATCATTGCACCTCGGTAAACTGACTCACCGGCCGCGCCAGTCCCAGATGCTCGCGCAATGTCGTGCCCTGATACTCGGTTCTGAACAGCCCGCGCCGCTGCAACTGCGGTACCACCTGATCGACGAAATCATTCAGCCCGTCGGGCAAGTACGGCGGCATGACGTTGAAACCGTCGCAGGCCTGGCTTTCGAACCATTGCTGCAAATCGTCGGTAATCTGGATGGCAGTGCCGGCCAGTACCCGGTGCGAACGGCTGCCACCAAAGCGCTTGCCCAGTTGGCGCAAGGTCAGGCCTTCGCGTTGTGAGAGTTCCTGAACCAGCTTGAAGCGGCTTTGATTGCCACGAATGTTCTGCACATCAGGCAGCGGTTCGTCGAGGGGATAGGCCGACAGGTCATGGTTCATGCTGTCAGACAGCAATGCCAGACCTGCCAGCGGATGCACGTTCTCCTCAAGTTCGGCAAAGCGTGCCTGCGCCTCATCGCGACTGCGACCGACGAATGGCATCACTCCGGGCATGATCCTCAAGGAACCGGCAGCGCGACCCTGCGCCAACAGGCGTTGATTAACTGTGCGGTAAAAGTCCTGGGCTTTTTCAAGATTTGGTTGAGCGGTGAAAATGACATCGGCGACGCTGGCGGCGAAGTCCTGTCCGGTATCGGAGGAGCCCGCCTGAATCAGTACCGGGCGACCCTGGGGCGAGCGTGGCACGTTGAGTGGCCCACGTACGTCGAAGAACTCGCCACTGTGATTGAGGTAGTGAACGCGGTCCGGGTTGGCGAACTCGCCGTTGGCTTTGTCGTGGATCAACGCACCATCTTCCCAGCTGTCCCACAGGCCAACGGCCAGTTCGACGAATTCTCGGGCACGGCGATAGCGCACTTCGTGATCAAGGATCGGTTCGCGACTGAAGTTCAGGGCTTCGCCGTCGTTGGTGGACGTGACGATGTTCCAGCCGATCCGGCCTTCGCTGAGGTGGTCCAGCGTTGCGAAAGTACGAGCCAGTGCGTAAGGGTCATTGAAGGTGGTAGAGGCCGTAGCCGCCAGGCCGATGTGCGAGGTAGCCCCGGCCAGCAGACCGAGCAACGCCACCGGGTCCAGGCGCGGGCTGGCGAGATAGCGCACGCTGGTTTGCAGGTCGTTGCCGTAACGATCGGACAAGGCCAGGCGGTCAGCGAAAAACACGTAGTCGAATTTGCCTCGCTCAGCCGTTTGCGCCAATGCTTTGTACCAGCCCGGACGCGTCAGTTGCGAGGGGTCCGCCTCAGGCAGGCGCCAGGCGGAGGCGTGATGGCCGACGCCCATGAGGAAAGCGCCCAAATGCAATTGTCGGCTCATTGAGCGTTCTCCAGATTGACCACAGCGTCGGCTACATGCACGGGTTTGGGAATCAGCTGATTGCGGAAAAATGCATCGGCAACCTGTTGCTGGCCGGCAATGACTTTTTCGCTTAACGGAAAATGTACGCCCCAGGGTTGGCGGGCGAGGGCGCGTTGCCAGACAGTTATCGGGACTTTGGTGTCGTCACTGAGCAACTGGGCGATTTCATCGATGTGGCCCTTCGCGTAAGTCTCGGTGGCAACCAGCTCTCGAAGCACCACAGCGAGTGTCTCGGGGTAGCGTTTGGCAAATGGACGCGGCGCGATGTAGAAGCTGTACTGCGCTGGGAGCGTGCGCGCGGTGACCAAAGGGCGTGCGCCGCTGGACAGTTCGGTGTCAGCCAGCCGCGGATCGGGCACCACCCAGGCTTGGACATCGCCACGTTCAAAGGCGGCGCGGCCTTCGCTGTAGCCCAGATAGGCTTCATCGACATCCGTCAGCTTGAGGTTGGCCTGTTCTAGCGCTGCGATGAGCAGGTACTGTCCAGCTGATCCTTTGGCCACGGCGATGCGTTGCCCTTTCAAATCGACCACGCTCTTGGCGGTTGAGGTTTTCGGCACGAGGATCGCGTAGTTGTCCTGATAGGGTTCGCTGTAACCGACATAGGTGACATCTGGCGCTGCGCCGGCTTGTGCGATGACCGGCGGTGTTGCACCAACGAACCCAATGTCGATGTCACCGCTGTTGATGCCCTCGACCAGCGGCGGTCCGAACGCGAACTCACGCCAAATGACTTTTACCCCACGAGGGGATAGGGTCTTTTCCAGCGTTCCGCGGTTTTTCAACACCACCAGGCTGTTGCCTTTTTGGTAGCCGATGCGCAGTTGCTCCGGGTACGCAGGATCGTTTTGGGCGAAGGCATTGTTGAGGCTGACGAGGCCGAGTAAGGCCGCCGTCAGTAACCATTTCTGTTTGTTGTGCGTCATTTCTTGTTTTGCCCCTTGCAATAAATGTCAACGCTTGCCGTTACAAAAGTTGTCCACGGAAAACGTGAATATGTCTGTGGATAACTGGCTGAGGGCCATTCACCAAGCGGGTCTTCAGATGGTGATCGTTTAATGACCAGTTTTTGCTATGAGCGGCATGAGTTAAAACAATCGACCTGCCAACCTTCAGTTGAACGCGTCCTTGAACGAGGTATCGATGACGGTTTTGGTGTCGAACGGCTTGGGCAGAGCCCCGGTTTGTACGAGGAAATCAGCTGTGTCCTGGTAGTCCGCCGCTGCTTCTGAATCCACCGGGCCTACGCTCATGTCGGCTTGGCCGATCCAGTGGCGTGACACGGTTTGGTCCAGATTGGCTTTTTTGGCCCAAAGATCTGCGTAGGTTTCCTTGTTCGCCTGTACCCAGGCCCTGGCCTTTTTCAGGCGGCCGAGGAAGTCGGCGATGGCTGCTCGCTTAGGTTCGATGGCGTTAGTATTGGCAGCGATGCTCGACAAACCAGGCATCA
>NZ_DASWOT010000005.1:0-6221 GCF_036404235.1 Pseudomonas sp. | reverse complement strand
CCGACCTCGGCGCTGGACGTGTCGATTCAAGCACAGGTGCTGAACCTGTTCATGGATTTACAACAGGAGTTCAATACCGCGTATGTGTTCATCTCGCACAACCTGTCGGTGGTGCGTCATGTGGCCGACACGGTGTTGGTGATGTACCTGGGCCGACCTGCGGAAATGGGCCCGAAAGAAGACATCTACACCCGCCCGCTGCACCCCTATACCCAGGCGTTGCTGTCGGCGACCCCGACCATTCACCCGGACCCGCTGAAACCGAAGATCAAGATCGTCGGCGAACTGCCTAACCCGCTCAACCCGCCAAGCGGCTGCGCTTTCCACAAGCGCTGCCCCTACGCGACCGAGCGTTGTGTCAACGAAGAACCCGCTTTGCGTGAGGTCGACAACCGCCAGGTTGCCTGTCATTACGCGGAGCAATTTGTGGCGTGATTTGCGCCGCATGGCGGTGATCTGATCAAAGGCCGTTGCGCACTCGTGTAACGGCCTTTTTTGTGGTTGGGGTCTGGTTGGTCTGTTCGGTTCTGTGTGTATATCCGTTATTCGGGATGGTGCTGATTTGGGTTCCGCTCTTACAGCGGGTCACTTTTGGCAAACGCCCCAAAAGTAACCAAAAGGTCTGGCTCCTGGTTTGGCCCTCCTTCGTCGGGGTTCCCTCACTCCGGCATTGCTCCGCCGGGACGCGCCGAACGGACATCCATGTCGTGCGCCCGGCTGCGCAACACCTGCGTTCGGCCTCCCAAAGTCGCAATGTGTGGCACTCCCAAAATTTCTGTACGACCCAGATCAAAAAAACAAAGCGTGCTTCGCTTTTGCTTTTGATTTTCCCTACGCGATAGCACAGACACCACCAATCGCGACTTGGGTGCAGGCTGAACGCAGGCGTCGCGTAGTGGGCTGCCGGGCATGGATGCCCGGCAAGCGCCGTCAGGACATGGATGTCCGTTCGGCGCGTGCCCACGGAGCGTCGCCGGAGTGAGGAAACCCGACGAAGGAGGGCCAAACCAGGAGCCAGACCTTTTGGTTACTTTTGGGGCGTTTGCCAAAAGTGACCCGCTGTAAGAGCGGAACCCATATCAGCGCCACCCTCGATAACGGATATACACCCCAAATCCAACCCCGCCGCAAAGTTAAAAAGCACCAAACTAATAAACATCCCGTCGATAACGCCCCTGCTCGATCAACGCCTCAACGCCCTTCTCGCCCAACAACGCCGTGAGCACCTCATCAACCCCCGCCGCCATGCCTTGCAGACTGCCGCAGATGTAGATCGCCGCGCCGTCGTCCAGCCAGCGATGCAGCTCACTCGCCGCTTCACGCAGACGATCCTGAACGTAGACTTTCTCGGCCTGATCCCGTGAAAACGCCAGATCCAGGCGCTCAATATCGCCAGTCATCAACCAACCTTGCAGCTCGGAACCACAGTGAAAGTCATGCGCCACATTGCGCTCGCCAAACAACAACCAGTTACGCTTCTGCCCTTGGGCGATACGGGCTTTGAGCAGGCTGCGCAACCCGGCGAGACCTGTGCCGTTACCGACCAGAATCAACGGCACCTGCTCGCCTGGCAGATGGAAACTGCTGTTGCGACGTACTTTCACACTGATCGAAGCACCCAATGCCGCATGTTCCGTCAGCCAGCCTGAACCCAGGCCCAAACTGCCATCAGGGTGTAGTTCCTGACGGACAATCAGTTGCAGCGCGCCATCCTCAGGCATTGAGGCTATGGAGTACTCACGCATCGCCAGCGGGACCAACGCATCGACTAATGCCTGCGCATGCAGCCCGACCAGATGACTGCGATTGTCTGGCAACTGGCGAGTGGTCAGTGCCTGCCCAAGGGTTTCGTTCAGGCCATCGATGTTTACAGGCGTATCCGCGGCGATACCCAGACCAGCCAGGAATTTCTCGACCGCAACCCGAGCGTTATGCGTCAGGATCTCCACCAGATCCCCAGCTTCCCAGCGTGTGGCTTCAGGAGGTGTCAGGTTCACAAGAAACACCTTGGAGCCAGCACTGCCCGGGTTCAGCCATTCACGCTTGGCCAAGGTCCAGCTGCCAAAAGCTGGCGCCTGCCAACTGTTGAGTGGCGTACTGCCAGTCAGTTGTCCCAGTTGCTGTTGCCAATGCTGCAGTGCGGCATCGTCGCCGCTGTCAACTTCAACAGGAGCGAACAGCGTGCTGCCGCCACGTTCGGCCAGCCAGCCGTGCAGGCGTAGGGCGAAACCACAGAAGTGTTGATATTGCCGGTCGCCGAGGGCCAGCACAGCGTAATTCAAGTTGCTCAGCGACAGCGGCTTACCAAGTACCTTGCGCTCGAACCCGCGGGCGCTGTCCGGCGCTTCGCCATCGCCGAACGTGCTGACGACGAACAACGCATTCTGGCTCTGGTTCAGATCCTGTTCGGTGATGTCCGCCAGACGCTGCACCCGCACAGGTAAGCCCGCCGACTGCAATTGCCCTGCGGTCTGCCACGCCAGTTGCTCAGCGAAACCGCTCTGACTGGCGAATCCGATCAGCCATGCAGGGCCGCTGTCGATGAGCGAAACTCCGCCGCGCGCATTGCGCACCTGACGTTTCTTGCGACGACGATCCAGGTATAGCAACCAGCCCGTAATAAAGAACAACGGCATCATCAGGGCCGCAACTGTGATCACGATGCGCCCGATAAGGCCGAAATAACTGCCGGTGTGCAGCGCGTAGTTACTGATCAACAACTGCGAGCCCAGGCCTTTTTCTGTGTAGCGCGACACCGCTTTGACTTGTCCATTGGCCGGGTCGAGGGTGATCTGGTTCAACGCACGCGGGTGCGGGGCGTCTTTGAGCAGATAAAACACCAGCCCAGGCTGCCCACCTATGGGAGGCAGACGCAGGTTATAAGCCTTGAGTCCAGGCCCGGCGGTTTTCTGGATGGCATCCCAGATTGCTACGTAATCGACCACCAAGGGCGCCGCCTCGTTGGCAGGTTGATTACCAGGACGACCACCACCCTTGCGCGGTTGCTCACCGGGCACCGGTGGATCACCGATAAGCTTGGTCATGCCGTTGCTGAACCAGTCGTAAGACCACATCAACCCGGTGACCGACAGCAACAGGTAAAACACCAGGCACCAGGTGCCAAACACCGAATGCAGGTCCCAATTGAAACTGCGTCCCTTCTTCGCCCAATCCAGCGTCAGCCAGACACGCCAGTTCAGCGCCTTGCGTGGCCAACGCAGGTAAAGGCCCGATAGGCAGAAAAACACCAGAATCAGGGTACACGCTGCCGTGACTTGCTTACCGTAGTCGCCAGCGGCGAGTACGCGGTGCAGTTGCAGGATGAATCCGAACACGTCCTGGCCCACGGCGTCTGGTTTCAGTTCGCCGGTGTAAGGGTCGAAGTTGCGCATTTGCCCGCGACGCTCGCCAGGCGCTGGTGTTAACCAAACCTGAGCGGCCCTGTCGCCGTCGGCCTCGACACGCAGCATGGACACGCGGTCATTGGCTTGCCCTTCGATCCTGCGCACCAGCTCGTCCAGTGGCAATTGCGCATCGCGCGGCTGCACGAACAGCGCCGTGGGATTGATAGCGTCGAGGATTTCGTCTTCGAACGAATACAGCGCACCGGTAATACCCATCAACGCCAAGACCAGACCCGCCGTGATGCCAAAGAACCAGTGGATTTGAAACAGAACTTTCTTCAACACCCTCGACCACCTCAATTACCCGCTGCGTGAGCATTATGCGCAGAAAAGGTACTTACTCTCATCTGTGTCTGATTCTGGATACGGTTGCTGGATCAATAACTGGAGCGAATTCATTCGCAAGAGGCCAGAACAACCGACGCACATCCCGCGCCTGTCACACCGGTTCGCGAATAAATGCTCTCCTACAGGTTTGCGCCTTCAGGCCCTCTCACGCAAAAGCCCCACTCACCAAAAGCAAGTGGGGCCTTGCGTGATCCACTGTTTAGAAGTGGAAACTGGCACTCATCAACGCGGTACGGCCAGCGGCCATATGCGCGTAGTGGGTACTAAAGACCTGATCGTAGTAACGCTTGTCGGTCAGGTTCTGCACGTTCAGTTGCAGGTCGACATTCTTGGTCAACGCGTAGGTCGCCATAGCGTCGTAGCGCCAGTATGAAGGTACTTCCACCGAGTTCGCTTCGTTGCCAAAACGCGAGTCGACGAAGGTTGCGCCGCCACCCACCGTCAGTTTCGGCATCAGATCGTAAGTCGACCAGAAGTTGAAGTTGTTACGCGGTGTGCTTGGCATATGGTTGCCCTCGTCCGCCTTGCTGGTAGCTTTGACGATCTCGCTGTCCATGTAGGTGTAACCCCCGTAGACCTTCCATTTGCTGGTCAACTTACCGGTGTAGGTAAACTCAAAGCCGTCGACACGCTGCTCACCATCAAGTACCTGGAAGGTTGTGTTGTCCGGGTCATTGACACGGGCGTTAGTCTTCTCAGTACGGAACAACGCTGCGGTCAAGGACAGGTCGTCTCCGAAGAAGTCCCATTTGGTGCCGATTTCGTAGTTGCGGTTCTTTTCCGGGTCGAGATCAGAATTGTTGGCCGCGATTTCCAGGCCACCGTTACCGCTGGTTTCGCCGGATGGGTTACTTGAGGTGGACCATGCCGCGTAGATGCTGCCGTTTGGCAGTGGTTTGTAGACCACGCCCACCTGGTAGTTCCACAGTTGGCTGGTGTTCTCACGGTCGAAGTCGCCCGCTACAGAGCCACGGCCACCGGTGCTGAACCCACTTGAGCGAACATCGTAGTCGTCGTAGCGCAGACCGAGATTGAGCGACCATTGCTCGTTGAACTTCAGCGTATCGAAGACATAAGCCGCGCTGGTCTTGGTGTCAGTATCGGTGAAAGCCAGGCTGTCAGTGATCCTGCCATTCCATGGGTCTTTCGGTGTCGGGTTGTACAAGCTGGTGCAATCCCCGGATGCCAGCAATCCTGCATTACAAGTCGAACCGATGGTGCCGCCACTGGCAGTGAGCACGTTGTAGCCACGGTTATGCGTGTCCTGATACGAGAACTCAATGCCAGTAACCAGGCTGTGTTCAACAAAGCCAGTGTTGAACTTAGCCTGCAAGTCGGTCTGGTTGACAAAACCGCTGGAAGTCGAGTTGCGGCTCTTCGCCGAACGCGATACCAGACCATTCGCCACGTTGCCGCGGCTGTCGTCCGGGTTACTGACGATGTAATCCAGGGTGGAGCGCGACATGCGGAAGCTGTTGGACAGGGTCAAGTTGTCGTTGAAGTCGTGTTCGATCCGGAACGTACCGCTGTCATTGACGCTATTGCGGTAATCCCGATCAGTCAGCCCATAGAAGTTGTTTTCGTTGACATGTGCAGGCTTGTCGACAATGTATTTGCTGCGCCCCGTGGTACTGGTCAATGGAATACCGTAGTCCGGCATGTCATCGGTGGTGAGGTGGTAATAATCCACTTTCACGCGAGTATCGGTGCCCAGGCCGAAGGCAAACGACGGGGCAAATCCCCAGCGGCTGTTGTCGACATCGTTCCGACCGGCCACATTGGAATCGTGCTTCATAAGGTTCAGACGCACGGCCGAGGTATCGGTCATCTGTTGGTTCACGTCCAGGGTATAGCGCTGAGTCTGGTCGGATCCAAAGGTGTAACCGCCATTGTAGGCGTTACCCAAATGAGCACCCTTAGTGATCAGGTTCAGGCTGCCACCGGTAGAGCCGGCACCCGTGAATGCCGAACCAGGACCCTTACTGACCTCGACGGATTCGACGTTGAATATCTCGCGGCTTTGCGCAGCAACGTCGCGCATGCCATCGATGAACACGTCGCTTTCCGCGTTAAAACCGCGAATGATCGGACGGTCTGCCGCCGGGTTACCCCCCTCGCCTGCACCAAAGGTGATACCTGGCGTGGTGCGCAGTGCGTCAACCAGGCTGGTGGCTGCGGTGTCGCGAATCACTTGCTGTGGGATCACGGTCACGCTCTTGGGCGTCTCGCGCAGCGGTGCGGTGTACTTCTTCGAGGCCGAGTCATCGGTTTTATAACTGGTCTGGGCCTGTTCACCTGTGATGCTGGTGGCTCCCAGATTGATAGCTTTGTCTTCGCTACTCTCGGCTGCGTGAGCCATGTGCCCGGCAGACATCGCGGCGATAGCCACACCTACCGCAGAGGCGATCGAGCGCTGTGATTGAGCGGATGGTTGTGTTGGGCGCGACATAATGCATTCCTTCCCCAAGG
>NZ_DASWOT010000004.1:0-65328 GCF_036404235.1 Pseudomonas sp. | reverse complement strand
GAAAGTGATCGGGCGCACATCAACGATTACCTGGGGGCGGCGGAACAATACCGGCTGGTGCGTGAACGACCTTGGGCGTCCGGCGACCGGCAGAACATTGCCCGCCTGTTGTTCGACCTGTTGGATGAGGAGGAAAAAATCCTTTGGAATATGTCCTGGCCGGTGGAGATTCGCACCTACGATCAGTACGTGCAGTTTTGTGTCGAAGGGAAGCGCAATGAGCTATTGGAGTATGCCGGGAACATCCTGTGCGACGAGGACAAACAGAAAAAATTCGTCGGGCTTGCCCGCGCCAGCATCCCCGACTTCCATAAGGTGGGAACCCTAAGCGGGCCTGATCAACAACAGGTGATCGAAATTCTCAATCAGCTGTTGCCGGTTCAGGGCGCGAAGGCTGTATGGACGCCGCTGACGCTGGAAACCATCGGTTTGCCGGACGCGGCGAAAGACATCATGAACCAGGCCAAAGGCGCCAATCTTTCCTACATGCTGGTGGAGACCGAGGCCGGTGAACGCATTGTTTACTATTCCTTTTCGGGTGGCCGCAGGGCGCAGTTCCTCAAGCTCAGACCTGAGATGGCACCGGGTACGGATAATCTAATCGACGGCATCATCTATCGCGATGTCAGGGCGCTTATGAAAGATGTCGAGCCTGATCCGTGGTTTACCAGCCTGCCGGTCGTTCGCGATGCAGAGCACCTGATTGTCCGTGAGTTCGGTCGCTACCTTGACTCCGAACGACTGATTGCCACGGTATTGAGGAGGGACATGACCGGCGTGCCCTTGCGTCATATCAAAGTCTTTACGCTGATGGACACATGCCGTTCCTGTGGCGGATTTGTCTTGCCAAGGCTAAAGCTGGACTTTCCCGAGGCCAGGTTTTCCGTGGGTTATCTGAAAAACTACGGTCTGCAATAACCCTTTTCTTCTGGGGGTTGCGGGCTGGGGCGCGGCCGGTGCTCGATGCAGGAAAGCGCAGGCGCTGTGCTGGGGCCATGATTGACCGATGCACAGCGCCGGTTGGCCGTGTCAGCGGTTTACCAGCTTGGCTGGCAACGCTACCACCAGCAGGCTGCTGAGGATCAAACACCCGGCAAAGAACCACAATGCACCTGCACTGCTGCCGGTCACGTCAATCGCGATGCCCATCATCGAGTTGCTGACCAGCCCGGCGATGTTCGCCAGCGAGCAGGCCAGCGCAAAGCCAGTGGCAGCGGCGCGGCCTTTGAGGAAGGTCGCAGGCAGGCTGAAGAACACTGGTACCGCGCCGATGATCGCGGCCGATGCGATGGCGAATAACGCCACGGTTGCCACCACGTTATGGGTGAAGAAGGTGCTGGTGGCCATGGCCACCGAGCCGATCAGGAACGGCACGATGATGTGCCAGCGACGTTCGCGATGACGGTCGGAACTGGCGCCAATCATCAGCATGCCGATCAGCGCCGCGACGCTGGGCAGGGCAGTCAGGATGCCGACGTGAAAGGTGTCGACCACGCCGGCGTTCTTGATGAAAGTTGGCATCCAGAACCCCATGGCATAGGCACTGAGCAGGATCGAGAAGTCGATACCGCCGAGCATCCACACCTTCAGGTTGAAAAAACCATCGCGCAAGCTGTGTTTGCTGTCCTTGCCCTCCACATCGTCCTGGAGCAGTTCGCCTTCCAGCAGGGCCTTTTCGCTGTCGTTCAGCCACTTGGCTTGTTTCGGGGTATTAGGCAACGCCCAGAAGGTCAGAACCCCCAGCAATACACTCGGGATGCCTTCGATCAGGAATAGCCACTGCCAACCACGTAGCCCCGCCGTCATGTCGAAATGGCCCATGATCCAGCCAGACAACGGCCCGCCGATCACGCTGGACAACGGCAGGCCGATCATGAACAGCGCGATGATGCGACCACGCCGATGCGTCGGGAACCAGGTGGTCAGGTAAAACAGCACGCCCGGTAGAAAACCTGCCTCAGCGGCGCCCAGCAAAAAACGCAGCACATAGAACTGCGTCGTGCTGCTGACGAACAGGGTGCAGATCGAGAGCAGGCCCCAGGTGATCATGATCCGGGCAATCCAGATCTTCGCGCCAACCTTTTCCAGCACCAGGTTGCTCGGGACTTCGAACAGAATGTAGCCGACGAAAAACAGTCCCGCACCGAGGCCGAAGGCGGTTTCGCTGAAATGCAACTGGTCGAGCATCTGCAGCTTGGCGAAGCCGATGTTGATGCGGTCAAGGTAGGCCGCCAGGTAGCAGAAACACAGGAAGGGAATCAGCTTCCAGGTGATCTTGTGGTAGAGCGCTTTGATCGGGTCCGCGGCGGCTATCGCGGCGTTTTCTACATTCGCAGAGGGCATTGGTGTCTCCTGGCGGTGCGATGACCGATGAGCGCAACTGCGGCTGATCTTGCCTGCGTTTGCTGCGTTCTCATACGGTCTGTTTTGGTTTTTGTTTGTCGCGCAGCAGGTACTTTGGCAAGCACCCGATCGCGACTTCCAAAGGCAGTGTCAGAAGACTGAGCGTTGTCCCTTCGCTCCATGAAGGAGAGCGACTCAGTGAGTGCGCAATGAAGCCTGCGCGGCCAGGGCTCTTTGGCCTGGTTCGGACGGCGGAAATTCCGTTTCTGCCGGGTTACATCACGTCTCTGTAGATACTCTGTTCCCGGTCAGCTTTGAGCAGGTGCTTTTTGCTGAAAAGCCTGACCGTATCATAAGGGCCAGAACGCACAGTAGGAGCGCGGCTTGCCCGGCGACCTGGCGCGCAGCGGCAGTAAGCCCGGTGCGCGGGGTCTGCCAGTCACACCGCATGCGCAGATTCACGACGGGTTCCCCGCCGGTCGCGGGACAAGCCCGGCTCCTACCAGCCGCCCTGGCAAATGCTTTATGGCGAGCTATCTGGCACAACGCGAGATCGCTTCGCCAACACGTTGGCTCCTGCCAGGTCTGGCGTTATTTGCGCAAGTAATCCAGCGCCTCCTGTTTCGGTACGACATCGCCATATTTGCTGTCGATGTCGAACAGGTTGGCTTGATGTGGCGCCGGATGTCGATCGCCGACGCATTCGCGTACGACGATGGTCCTGAAGCCATGTTGCACCGCATCCACAGCCGTTGCCCGGATGCAGCCGCTGGTGGAGCACCCGGCCAGCACCACGGTGTCAATGCCTTGGACATGCAGCAGCGATGCCAGCGAGGTGCCGAAAAATGAGCTGGCGTATTGTTTGCTGATCACCACCTCATCGGCGGTCGGCATCACCTCTTCACAGAACGCTGCCAGTGGATTGTCTTGCACCATGAGTTTCATCACAGGTGCTTTTTTCACCCACATGCCGCCATCGACGAAATGTCCGGCGTGGTAGCGAATATTGGTATGCACCACCAACACGCCGTGCGTGCGGGCGCAGGCCAGCAATTCGACGCTTTCGGCAACCGCGCTGACCACCCCCGGCGCATACAACGGCGAGCCTTGCTGGGTGTAGCCCTGCATGAAATCGATCATCAGCAGCGCGGCTTTTTTGCCAAACCCAATGCGGTTGCCCCACACGCCCTGATAGTTGGCATCAGCGCTTTGTTGTTCACTCATCAAACAGCTCCTATCCGTTCAGGGGTTGGCCGAGGAAATCACCGAACGCGACGAAGAAGCCCGGCAGGTTGTCCCACGGGATCATGTGCCCGGCGTTTTCGACCCGAGCGACCATGATCTGCGGTTGCAACTGGCGGATTTCTGCTTCGTCTTCGGCTTGAATCACGCCGCCACGGCCCGCGACGATCAGCAGGGCAGGGACCGGCAAGTTCGGCAGGTCCTTGTGGAAGTCTTCATCGTGGAAATCATTGAACGCGCGGACGACGGCCGGCTCGTAACAGGTGTGCAGCCATTCGGCGCGCAACTGCAATTGCTCTTGGCTCCAGGTCGGGCAGAACGCGCGCATGTCGTCGGCGCTCATTCCGGCTTGCGACTGGCGAATCGAGTCGACATACCAGGGCAGTTTTGCCGGGTATTCACGACGACCTGGGCCGGACACCGGCGGGTCGATCAGCACCAGGCTTTTGAGCCCCCGAGCATTACGTACCGCGCTGCGCACGATAAAGCGTGCGCCCATCGAATGGCCGACGAGGTGGTAGCTGTCGATGCCCATGGCCTGGGCGAAGGCGGCAATGTCATCGGCGCAGGTGTCGACGCTGTAGTCCAGTTCCGACCCGGTGGAGGACAGGCCGCGACCGCGAGCGTCCAGCACGTAGGTGTCGAAATATTTGCCCAATCGCTCAGCGACGAATCCCCAGGTGATCGCCGGGCTGGTAATGCCCGGAATCAGGATCAGGGCCGGTTTGTCGTTGTGCCGGTCGCCGCCGTAGCGCAGGTAATGCTGACGTATGCCATTGGCCTGAACGTTGCCGCCGTGGATGAACGTATTCATGCGTGCGCCTGCGACTTCAGTTCCTGGCCGTACACGTCATAGCCATAGACCCAGGCCGGATCTTCCTGAGTGCGCAGCCAGGTATTGGCGTTCGAGACAGCCTGCACGCGGGAAGCGCGTTCTTTACGGTTTACTTCGTAGAGCTTGAACGCGGTGCGGTAATCGGTCAGGCCGGTCTCCTGCAGGCAGCGGGTCAGCATCGCCGCGTCTTCAATGGCCATGCCTGCGCCCTGAGCCATGTGCGGCTTCATCGGATGGCAGGCATCGCCCAGCAGCACCAGCCGCCCGCGACTCCAGAGCGGCAGCGGATTACGGTTGAGCAGGGGCCACTTGGTCACGCTCTCGGTGGATTCAATCAACGCCTGCACGGTGGGGTGATACCCAGCGAAGGCTTCGTACATTTCGGCCTGGCTGCTGTCGACCCAATTGCTCTGGAAGTCCCAGGCCGGGTGCGGCACGCCGGTGACGTAGTAGTACTCATCACGTTTTGCGGTGGTGTGATAGACCATCATGTGACGGTCGTCGCTCCACCATTTCACGCAGTTTTCGAAGTCCAGCTTGTACTGGGTCAGCACCTTGCTTGGGATCAGTGCGCGGTGCGCGACCCAGCCGCTGTACAGCGGTTTTTCCGGGCCCAGCAGTTCTTCGCGAATCCGCGAATTGATACCGTCGGCGCCGATGACGATGTCGGCCTGAGCCTGCGTGCCGTCGGCGAAATTCAGGCGCACGCCATTTTCGGTTTCTTCAAGGGTCGTCAGGCATTTATTGAAATGCATGCTGCCAGGGGCGAGCGTAGACATTTGCAGAGCATGCAGATCACCACGGTGTACGGTGATGTACGCCGCGCCGTACTCCTTTAGCGAAAATTCACCCAGCTCAATACGCGACAGATAGTCGCCGGTCATGCCGTCACGGCTGAACCAGAAATCCGGGTGCGAACTCATGTCACTCAGTGGCTGCTCAATGCCCATGCGGCGAAAGATTTTCATGATGTTCGGACCCATGTGGATGCCGGCACCCATGCGCGAAAACTCGGCGGCCTGCTCGTAGATATCGACGGTGAAGCCAGCTTTTTGCAGCAGCGTGGCTGCCGCGGCCCCACCCAGACCGGCTCCGACGATGGCTATTTTTTGCGTATTTGGCATGGGGTGGTTTCCTCGCATTTCGTGAAAGCGGTTGAATGTCGGGCGATTGAGTAGCGCTGTATCGGTTCGATTTAAAGTGTATACACTGTTATCGAGAGGTGTGAATAGAAGTTTTAAAAAATTGTGATTTGACTATAAACAGTCGTGTCACCTTCTGTATCTCTATAATTACTGGGGATGTGTGCATGGGTAACGAAGTGGCGCAGCTATTGCAGAAGGCGTTTATTTGATGTCCGATCATGTTTAATAAGTGTGTGCGCTTTAATGTATGCACTACTCTGAAGCTTGATGCCTTTCAATGGTGCATTTGGCTGACAGCCAAAATGGCAAGGAGATGAGAAATGCCAGTTAGCGATTGCCAATTAACACAGATGTTCGAGCACGTTCTTAAGCTGTCGAAAGTCGACGCCACGCAAAGCGTTGCGGTGTTGAAGAGTCATTACTCCGATCAGCGCACAGTGCGTGCAGCGATGGATGCGGCTCAGCGTCTGGGCGCCAAGGTCTACGCCGTCGAGCTGCCGTCGTTCAACCACCCGACCGCCATGGGTAACGACATGACCGCTTACTGCGGCGACACTGCGCTGACCGGCAACATCGCGGCCCAACGGGCGCTGGAGGCTGCCGACCTGATTGTCGACACCATGATGCTGCTGCACTCACCGGAGCAGGAGCAGATCCTCAAGACCGGGACGCGTATTCTGTTGGCCGTCGAGCCCCCGGAAGTGTTGGCGCGGATGCTGCCGACCCTGGCCGACAAGGCGCGTGTGCTGGCGGCCGAGGAAGTATTGAAAGCTGCACGTACGATTCGCGTGACCTCCAGGGCGGGCAGCGATTTTCGCGCGCAGTTGGGGCAGTACCCGTCGGTTACCGAGTACGGTTTTGCCGATGAACCGGGGCGCTGGGATCACTGGCCCAGCGGCTTTTTGTTCTCTTGGCCAAACGAAGAAACGGCTGAAGGCACATTGGTTATCGACATCGGTGACATCGTGCTGCCCTTCAAGAACTACTCCCGCGAGCAGATCACGCTACAGATCGAGAAGGGCTTTATCACCTCGATTCATGGCGGGTTCGAGGCGCAGTACCTGCGCGACTACATGAAGTACTTCAACGACCCTGAGGTGTACGGTATTTCCCACATCGGTTGGGGTTTGCAGCCGCGGGCACAGTGGACGGCCATGGGCCTGTACGACAAGAACGACGGCATGTGCATGGACGCCCGCGCGTTCTACGGCAACTTCCTTTTTTCCACCGGCCCCAATACCGAGGTTGGAGGCAAGCGCAAAACCCCGTGTCATCTGGATATTCCGTTGCGCCGTTGCGACATCTATCTGGATGATCTGGCGGTGGTGCTGGGCGGGGAAGTGGTGGCGCCACAAGCATCGAAGGCGATCTGATGCAAACTCTGTAGGCGCGAATTCATTCGCGAGAAGAGGGGACGGCGACGAATGCTCAGCGTCTGAACAACTGCCTCGCGAATGAATTCGCTCCTACAGCGATTAATGACCGCACTTTGCGAAGTTCCCCTCAACCCCGGCGCACGTTAATGTAGCCGCCAACTTCCCCAGCCTGTGACCGAGTAAGCCTGTGTCCACCGACAGCCCTTCCAATAACCATGCGTCCTACACGTTTTCCAATCAAATCGGCCATCTGTTGCGCAAGGCGTATCAGCGGCACATGGCGATTTTTCAACAGAATGTCGGTGATTCGCAGTTGACCGCTGTGCAATTCGTGACGTTGTGCGCGCTGCGCGACCACGGTCCGAGCTCGCAGACCGAGCTTGTCAAAGCCACCGCCGTGGACCAGGCGACCATTCGTGGCATCGTTGACCGGCTTAAGGCGCGTGACTTGATCAGCCTGGAACCCGACCCGCAAGACCGACGTAAAGTCATCTGCAGCCTGACCGATAGCGGGCGGCGGCTGGTACAAGAAACCGTCCCCCGGGCCGCGCACATCAGCGAATTGACCATGAGCAAACTTAACCCCGCCGAACGCGTGGCCGTGTTGTTTCTGTTGCGCAAATTGATTGAAGACGGCGACAACGAATAATCCCTGCGCGGTCCTACAAAACGCTTCGTTTTGCTAACTCTGTTCACTGGCACGCTTCCTGCTCTCATTTCATGAAGTAGCTACTTCATCAAATGCCAGGGACGGTCGGTAACAAAAGGGGGCGGAACATGAGTGAGCGAGCAGTCACGGCAGAGAAGACCGTGACGCTAAGGGTTAACGGGCAGACCACAACGGTGACGGCAATGGCGGACACGCCGTTGTTGATGATCCTGCGCAATGATCTGCAACTCAATGGTCCTAAATTCGGCTGCGGGCTGGGCGAATGCGGTGCATGCACAGTGATCATCGATGGCGTCGCCGCTCGTCCGTGTGTGTTCCCGCTGGCAGGTGCCGAAGGTCGCGACATCACGACCCTTGAAGGCCTCGGTAGCCGCGAATGTCCGCACCCGGTGCAACAGGCATTCATTGATGAGCAAGCCGCGCAATGTGGCTACTGCATGAACGGCATGATCATGACCGCCAAGGCTTTGCTCGATCGCAACCCACACCCCACCCAAGTGCAGATTCGCAACGAACTCTCGGCCAACCTCTGCCGCTGCGGAACCCACATCGAAATTCTCCGTGCGGTCATGCGTGCCGCTCGCCAACAGCCTTGAACGGATCGACGACTATGACCCAGACCACGCCTACCCGTGATCAATTGCTGGCGAAAAACGGCGTTCTGTTGATCGTCGATGAGATCACGCCGCCCTCGGGCCCAGTGGCCAAAGGCGGGACGCCGACCCTCAAGCCCAAGGAACTGGGTGTGTTCATTGCCATTGATGAAGACGACCGCGTCTATGCGTTCAATGGTCATGTGGACCTGGGCACCGGCATTCGTACATCGCTTGCACAGATTGTCGCCGAAGAACTCGACCTGACCCTAGACCAGGTGAGCATGATTCTCGGCGACACTGATCGCGCGCCGAATCAAGGTGCGACCATCGCCAGCGCGACCATTCAGATTTCTGCGATACCGCTGCGCAATGCCGCTGCCCAGGCGCGGCATTTCCTGTTGGACGAAGCGGCCGAGCGTTGGTCGGTGAAAGCCGACTCGCTGGTGATCCACGCCGGTGTAATCAAGGCTGATGACGGTCGCGCGTTTCGGTTTGGCGAGCTGATCAGGGGCCGGCACATTGAGCTGTGTATCTCTGGCACTGCGCCGCTGAAGAAGCTCGAAGACTACAAGCTGGTAGGCCAGGGCGCGGCGCGGGTCGACATTCCGGGCAAGGCCACCGGGGAACTGACGTACGTTCACGACATGCGCTTGCCGGACATGCTCCACGGTCGAGTGGTGCGTCCGCCGTACGCAGGTTTCGACACCGGCGACTTTGTCGGCAACAGCCTGCTGGCGGTCGACGAATCGTCCATCGCGCACATTCCCGGCATCGTTCGGGTGGTGGTGATTCGCGATTTCGTCGGCATCGTCGCCCTGCGTGAAGAACAAGCGGCAAAAGCGGCGCGCGAGCTGAAAGTCACCTGGAAGCCCTGGAATCAAACACTACCGGACATGAGCGACATCGAGCAGGCCATTCGTGATAACCCCAGCATTGCGCGGGTGGTCATGGACAAAGGCAATGTCGTCCAGGCGCTGGACGGCGCCAGTGAGCGGATGACCCGCACCTACCTTTGGCCTTACCAGATCCACGGCTCCATCGGACCGTCCTGCGGGGTGGCGGATTATCGGGAAACCGGCATCCGGGTGTGGTCCGGCACGCAGAATCCGCATATGTTGCGAGCCGATCTGGCCTGGCTGCTGGAGTATCCAGAGGAAAAAATCGAAATCATCCGCATGGAAGCGGCCGGTTGCTATGGCCGTAATTGCGCGGATGACGTATGCGCCGACGCAGTGTTGTTATCGCGTGCCGTGGGGTTGCCGGTGCGGGTGCAACTGACTCGCGAACAAGAGCATGCATGGGAGCCCAAAGGCACCGCGCAATTGATGGAGGTCGATGGCGGGATCAACGCCGACGGGGGCGTGGCCGGTTATGACTTCCAGACCAGTTACCCGTCCAACAACTCGCCGACGCTGGCACTGTTGCTGACCGGGCGTGTCGAGCCCATTGCCACGATGTTCGAAATGGGCGACCGCACCTCGATCCCGCCCTACGACTTTGAGCACATGCGCGTCACCATCAACGATATGGCGCCCATCGTTCGCGCCTCGTGGATGCGTGGCGTGTCGGCGCTGCCCAATACATTCGCCCACGAGTCGTACATCGACGAACTGGCTTTTGCGGCCGGTGTCGACCCGATTGAATACCGCCTGCGCTATCTGCATGACGAACGTGCTTCGCAGCTGGTCAGGGCCACTGCCGCCCGTGCGCAATGGTCGCCACGTACGCAGCCGATGCAGATCCCGGAAGAAGATGGGGTGTTGCGCGGTCGGGGTTTTGCCTACGCGCGTTACATCCACAGCAAGTTTCCCGGTTTTGGCGCGGCATGGGCCGCATGGGTCGCTGATGTGGCGGTGGACAAGCGCACGGGCGATGTGTCGGTGACGCGGGTGGTGATCGGGCACGATGCCGGGATGATGATCAATCCGGCGGGCGTTCAACATCAAATTCACGGCAACGTCATTCAGTCCACCAGTCGCGTGCTAAAGGAGCGGGTGACCTTTGAAGAGTCCATCGTTTCCAGCAAGGAGTGGGGCGGTTATCCGATCCTGACCTTTCCAGAAGTGCCGAAAATAGACGTCATGATGATGCCGCGTCAGAGTGAGCCACCCATGGGCGCTGGCGAGTCGGCCTCGGTGCCCAGTGCGGCGGCAATTGCCAATGCTATTTATGACGCCACCGGCATTCGCTTTCGTGAGTTGCCGATCACCGCCGACCGCGTGCTCGCGGCGTTGAAAGGCGCGGACGAAGCGGCCAATGCCAATCCACCGCAATCGCCGCAAGCCAAGCGCTCGAAGTGGCTGTTTGGCTCGCTGTTCGCAGCCTTTGGCGCGTTATTGGGGATCGCAGCCACGGCGTTCCCATGGAAGTCGGAAATCGCCCCCATCACGCCGCCGAGCGCTGGCACCTGGTCGGCCTCGACGCTGGCGCGAGGAAGACAACTGGCCGCTGTCGGCGATTGCGCGGTTTGCCACACAGCGCCAGGTGGAGTGAGTAACGCTGGCGGGCGGGCGATGCAGACGCCGTTCGGCACGCTGTACAGCAGCAACATCACGCCGGACCCAGAAACCGGTATTGGCAACTGGTCGTATCCGGCGTTCGAGCGGGCGATGCGTGACGGTATCAGTCGTGATGGCAAGCACCTGTATCCGGCGTTCCCCTACACCGCGTTTCGCAATATCAACGACGCCGACATGCAGGCGCTGTACGCGTATTTGATGTCGCAGACGCCGGTCAAACAAGCGCCCACGGTCAACGACATGCAGTTCCCGTTCAATATGCGGCCACTGATGTCGGGCTGGAACGCGCTGTTTCTGCGTAACGGGGAAGTCCAGCTGCAACCGCAGCAAAGCGCGCAATGGAATCGTGGCAATTATTTGGTCAACGGCCTGGGGCACTGCGCGGGCTGCCATTCGCCGCGCAACCTCATGGGCGCGCAGAAGGGCGGTACATCGTTTCTCGCGGGCGGTAGGGTCGATGGCTGGGAGGCGCCGGCGCTGAACCGCGTGTCGAAGTCGCCCACGCCATGGACTGAAGACCAGTTGTTCAATTACCTGAGCACCGGCTATTCCGATGCCCATGGCGTAGCAGCGGGACCCATGGGGCCGGTGGTGAGCGAACTGGCGAAACTGCCGAAGTCGGATGTGCGAGCCATGGCGGTGTATCTGGCCTCGTTGAAGGGTTCGGTTGAGGCCGCGCAGACGGTCGCGCAATCCGTCACTCAAGACGTCGCTAAACCAAGCGTCAGCGCGGTCTCGTTGAACAACGGTCAGCGGATTTTCGAAGGTTCGTGCCAGGGCTGTCACGCCGACGGTTTGGGGCCGAAACTGTTTGGCGTCAGCCCGTCATTGGCAACCAACACCAACGTGTACAGCGCTATGCCGGACAATCTGCTGAAGGTGATTTTGCAGGGGGTTGCCAACCCGGCGACCCCGGATCTCGGTTACATGCCGGGCTTCAAGGACAGTTTGTCCAACACCCAGATCAGTGAGTTGACTGCTTACCTGCGCCACCGCTTTGCGCCCAATGAGCCGCAGTGGGCGGGGTTGCCGGATAAGGTCGCGCATTTGCGGGCCAATCCAGGGACGCACTAACGATCCCATTGCCCCTGTAGGAGCAAATTCATTCGCGAGGCAGTACATTCGATACCAATGTGTCGCCTGGCCTATCCCTTCGCGAATGAATTCGCGCCTACAGCATTGTGTGATTCAGATAGTTCAAGGCAACCTCATCACTCCACGCACCACCAGGTCGCTGATAAACCCCAGCCAATCCTGGCGATGCTGCGGTTCGGCCATGTCTTGATCAAGAAAGGAGGTGAGGGTGTGCAGGTTGGAGTTATAGAAGTAGCAGAGCGAGGCAACCATCAGGTAAACGTGCTTGATGTCGATGTCTTGCCGAAACAGCCCCTGTTGCTGACCGGCTTCGATGATCGGTCTGAGCACGTCGACGGCTTCGCCTGACAAGCGCCGCAATTCGCCGGACTGCTTGGCGTGCTTGCCCTTGTGCAGGTTTTCGATGCTGAGAATCGCGACGAACTCCGGGTGCGTCACGTAGTAATCCCAAATGAACGCCACCAATTGCCGCAGGGTTTGCACGGGCGTTGTCGGGTCCAGATGCAGCGTGCTTTCTGCCAGGTTGAACTGCTCATAGGTGTGCTCAAGCACCCGTACGAAGAGCTTTTCTTTACTGCCGAAGTAGTAATAAAGCATGCGGTCGTTGGACTCGGCCTCGGCGGAAATACGCTCGATACGCCCACCCGAATAGCCGTCTTCGGTAAACACCTTGATCGCTGCTTGAAGGATTCGCGCCCGTGTCTGGTCGGCCTGCCGGGCGCGGATTCCGGTCTTCTTGTTCATGCTGCAAACTCCGGCGTCACAGGATGCGGTACAACAGGCGCTCGACCCGCACGCGGCTGACCCGACGCAAAAACGTGCGCACGCCCACCGGGTAGTCGTTCAGCGTATCGAGCTCGTCATATTTGCCCACTCGTTGAGTGTTGCGCATCAATTGCTTGATCTCAGCTTCGCGTGGCTCTGCCCATTCGCCTTTCGGATCGTCAATCAGCAACGCATTTTCCAGATCGAGTTGAAATGCCCGCGGGTTGAGATTGTTGCCGGTCAGCAGGGTGTAGCGCTGATCTGCCCACAAGCCCTTCAAGTGGAACGTGTTGTCGCCGTCCTTCCACAAATGGATATTCAACTGATGCCTGGCAATCGCCAACTGATGTTTCTGAATGAATCGCCGCAGGCTGATCTCATACAGATACGGCAGTGCCGAAATCACCTTGAACGGCTCCTCAGGCGCAATGAAGAAGTCGTTGGCGGTCTTGTCGCCGATGATGATATCGATCTTCACTCCGCGTTTCAGCGCACGGGTGATCTCGCGCTTGATCACCAGCGGCATGTTGAAATACGGGGTACACAGCGTGAGCTGCTGATGGGTGGCAGCAATCAGATCGCACAAGGTTCGGCTGAGGGGGTTTTTGTTGCCAATCCCCAGCAGTGGAATCACCCGCAGTTCGCCGTTATCCGTTAGGCCGGCATCGGTGTTGTAGCTGGCGCGTTTGAGGCGCTGACGAAACTGGCGGATCTCCCCGCGCAGGCTACGCGAGGTCGGCGGGGAGGGCAGATCGAGTCGGTGTACAGCATCCGACGGCAGGATTTCTTCCTGAATCAGGCGCTCAAATGTATCGGCCAACGGTTTGCTCTGCACCAGGTGATAGCGGTCAAGCCGGTATTTGCCCAGCTTGTGCAGGTAAACGTTATTGATACTGGCGCCGCTATAGATCACGCAGTCGTCGATCACGATGCCTTTGAGATGCAGCACGCCGAACAGCTCGCGGGTCTGAACTGGCACGCCATAGATCGGCACTTCCTCGTCGTGCTCCAGGTGTTGTGCCTGATACCACGTCGAGTTACCCGCCTGCTTGCCAGCGCCGATCAAGCCACGCTGGGCCCGAAACCAATCGACCAATACCACGATGTCGAGGTCTGGTCGGGCTGTTTTGGCGGCGTACAGCGCATCGAGGATTTCCTGGCCGGCTTCGTCCTGTTGCAGATAAAGCGCGACCACGTAGATGCGCTGTTGCGCCGATGAGATTTTCTCCAGCAGACAACGACGGTAGTCGGCAGCACTGGGCAAGATCTTCAGCGCATCGCGGGGTAATTGAAAACCGCGAAGTCTGGAAAGCGTGGAGCGTCGGAAGGTGGCCCGCATAAGCCTCTCGATGGGTCGAATCAACAGCGCACGAGCTTACACCAGAGCGCGCCTTGAGGTGGTTCTGGCAGCATGATCGACGAGTTGTTCAGCGAATTTACAGGGTTGAGCGGTGATCGCTCTTTGTCGCATTAACGAAATTTTCACATTTGCGGTAGTGGTTAATAAATATTCTCATTACTATCTGATAATATTTCGCGACATCAGATTTTGGCCATCCAGGGCAGGAGGCGTTCCAAATTTGAGTTCTCTCATCTATCACTGGATTTACCATGCGCAAGACACGCGTCCTTTCTCAAATTCCCTATCGTCATACCGCATTGGCCCTTTGCTGTTCATTGGCTATTCCTGCGCTGGCCGCTGCAGCTGAATCGGCCAGCCAGGCCGGTACCCTGGAGATTGGCGCCACCGCGATCAGCGCCGACAAGGTTGACGAACATGCGCTGCCACCGGCCTACAGCGGCGGGCAGGTAGCACGCGGTGGCCAGCTCGGTGTGCTGGGCAATGCCGACATCATGGACGTGCCGTTTACCATGAGCAGCTACACCGAGCAGTTGATCGAAGATCAGCAAGCCGAGGATATTGGCGATGTGCTGGCCAATGATTCTTCGGTACGGCAGTCGTTCGGCTTCGGTAACTCCTCGCAAGTCTTTGTGATTCGAGGGCTGGCGCTGAACACCGATGACATTTCCTATAACGGTCTCTATGGCGTATTGCCGCGTCAGATTATCTCCACTGACGCGCTTGAGCGCGTAGAGGTATTCAAAGGCCCGAACGCCTTCATCAATGGCGTTACCCCGACTGGTTCGGGCATTGGCGGCGGTATCAATCTGCAACCCAAGCGCGCACAGGACACTCCAACACGTCGTTATACCCAAGACATCAGTACCGATGGCCGTGTCGGTGAGCATCTGGACCTGGGTCAGCGTTTCGGCGAAGACAACCGTTTTGGCGCGCGGCTGAACTTGTCCCAGCGCGAAGGCGAGACCGGGATCGAGGACGAGAAACACCGCAGCAAGCTGTTCGCGCTGGGGCTGGATTATCGCGGCGACGATTTCCGTCTGTCCGGTGATTTCGCGTATCAGAAGCAGGCCATCAACCAGGGTCGTAACACCGTTCAACTCGGCGGCGCAGTGACCAAAGTCCCGCATGCGCCTGACGCTGACACCAATTACGCGCCGAGTTGGTACAGCACTGAAACCGAAGACACCTTCGGCATGGTACGCGGCGAGTACGACCTCAATGAGAACTGGACGGTTTATGCCGCAGGCGGCGCCAAGCACACTCGCGAAGTGGGCGACTACGGCACGCCGCGACTGGAAAATAACCAGGGCGATATTTCCATCGGCAGTTCATTCATCCCCCACGATGAAGACAACACCACCGCCATGGCCGGTATCAATGGCAAGCTGCAGACCGGGCCGATCAGTCACAAGCTCAACTTTGGTTTGGCTGGCATTTGGGCCGAGCAGCGCAGCGCATACGACTTCGGCGGCAGTCGTTACACCACCAATCTTTATCATCCGGTTTCTCAGCCCGAGCCGGCGCTCGGCGCGTTGGTGGGCGGGGACGTGAACGATCCTGGGATTGTCGGCAAGACACGTAACCGCAGCGCGGCGTTGTCCGACACGCTGGGCTTGTTCGATGACAAGGTGTTGCTGACCGCCGGCGTTCGACGCCAGCAATTGCGCGTTCAGGGTTACGCTTATGGCTCTGGCCCTCGAACATCCCTATATGACGAGGCCATCACGACGCCGGTCTACGGCATCGTGATCAAACCGTGGCAGTACGTTTCGTTTTACGCCAACCGCATTGAAGGTCTGACGCAGGGCGACACTGCGCCGGTCAATACCTCGATAGTCAACCCCGGTGAGGTCTTTGCACCTGCGCGCTCCAAACAACTGGAGGCGGGTGTCAAGCTGGACATGGAGACCTTTGGCGCAAGCCTGGGTGTGTACCGCATCGAGAAGGTCGGGGACGGCTACGAAGCGGATATCGGTGGTGGCAGGACCGAATACGTGGTTGATGGCAAGCAGATCAACAAGGGCGTGGAGATGAACGTCTTTGGCGAGCCTGTTTCAGGTCTGCGCCTGATTGCCGGCCTGACGCTGATGGACGCCGAGCTGCATGACACGGCGGCAGGTGCCAACGACGGTAACGACGCACCGGGCGTTCCGACGTTCCAGTTCAACGCCAGTGCCGACTGGGATATCCCAGGCATCCAGGGCGCTGCGCTGAACGCAAGAATGTTGCGTACGGGCGGCCAATACGTCGACGCGGCCAATACCCTAAGCATTCCGACCTGGAACCGTTTCGATCTTGGCGCACGCTACACCTTCCGGGTGTCTCAGAAAGACATCACCTTGCGCGCCAATGTCGAAAACATCGCGGACAAAGACTATTGGGCCTCCACCAACGGCGGTTACCTGACCCAGGGCGAGCCTCGCACCGTGAAGTTTTCCGGAACGATTGACTTCTAAGACAGGCACCTTTCTGAACTGCGCCCCAGAGGTTGGATGTGTGTCCAGCTCTTGGGGCGCAGTTCAGTTTGACGCGATCATGGGTGTCAACGTCAAAGGCGTCTGGCAGTGCATGAAGTACCCATTGCCGCTGATGCTGGCGCAAGGTGGCGGGGTGACAGCGGTCTGATCAAGCGCCTGGTTGCGTGGTGGGCAGTTCAATCCTGGCAATCAACCCGCCTTCGGCGGCATTGCGCAGGCTCAGGTGGCCGCCATGCCCGACGACGATCGCCCTGGCGGCCGGCAAACCCAGGCCGACGCCTCCGGTGGTACGGTTGCGTGATTGTTCCAGGCGGAAAAACGGGGCGAATACCTGCTCCAGCGAGTCCCGCGCAATCCCTGGCCCGCGGTCTATCACTTCAAGTATCACCCCCTCTGCATGCCGTGCCAGCAGCAAACGCGGGCAAGTCCCGTACTTCACCGCGTTCTCGATCAGGTTGACAATGGCACGCTTGAGCCCCTGAGGCCTGCCCGCATACACCAGTTTTAGCGGGCCTTCGAACTCAACGGCAATGCCCTGATCGCGATAGTCGTCGATGATGGTCAGTAACAGTTCGGCAAGGTCAAAAGGCGTGGTTTGCTCCAGTCGCGCTTCGTCGCGGAAGAACTCCAGGGCGCTGTTGATCATCACATCCATCTCATCGACATCACGGAACAGCTTGGACTGCTGCTCCGGATCTTCGATGAACTCACCGCGCAGGCGCATACGGGTCAAGGGCGCGCGCAGGTCGTGGGAAATGGCCGCGAGCATGTGTGTGCGATCAGCCACAAAGCGCTGAATCTGCGCCTGCATGGTATTGAACGCGACTGTGGCTTCGCGGATTTCACGCGGGCCGAGGGCAATGATCGGCGGCGCGTGAAAGTCATCACCGAAACGCCGCGCAGCGCGGGCGAAGCTTTGCAACGGTCTGGCCAGGCGTCGGGTGGCGACCAGTGCCACCAGCAGCGTCGACACCAGTGTCAGCACAAAGACGATGCCATTACGTACCTCTTTATCCAGTCCCCAACTGCGCACTGGCGTCTCGAATGAAAGCCAACTGCGGTCGTCCAGCTCAACCAGCATCAGGTAGGTTTTGTGGGTTTGATCATCGCCCCAATCCTGCGGCTCAAAGGCTTCTATGCCGCGATCTGCGCGCCCAAGCACGGCGCGCAGTGTGCGGGTGATGTCGTGATCATTGGTGTGGACTGGCGTCGCAATGTCGGTCTGGTGGCGAAACCAGCGGACGGTGTAACCGGGGTTGGTGACAGCCGTTGCTAAATGATCGCGCAATTCAACGGGGGCGGCCTGGATCACCCGGCTGATACTGGCGATCTGTTCGAGCAAGCCGGTCTGTCTCAACGGCGGCTTGGCCCAGACGCCCGCCGCTTGGGTGAAGAGCGTGTTGAGCAGCAACAACACCAGCATCGCCATGGCGATGGTCAACGCGATCCAGCGGCTGATGGTGTCGTGGGCATTGATCGGCGACTTCATGAACGAGTGACCCTGGCGGTGAACATGTAGCCGCCGTTGCGCACGGTGCGGATCAGTTCCGGGCTTATGTTTTCTGGCTCGATCTTGCGCCTCAGGCGGCTGACCTGCACGTCAATGCTGCGATCGAACGCGTCGTGCCGTTGCCCTCTGGACAGGTCGAGGAGCTGCTCGCGGGTGAGAATCCGCTGCGAATGCTCGACGAACACCAACAGCAGGTCGAACTCACCGGCCGACAACGGGATCATCACCCCTTCAGCCGAACGCAACTCGCGCCGGGTCACGTCCAGCTGCCATTGGTCGAAGGTAATCATGGGCCGTTGCGGGTCGCTGGCGCTGAGTGGCTTTTCGCCAACCCGCCTGAGCACCGCTCGCAAGCGCGCCAGCAGTTCCCGAGCGTCGAACGGTTTGGCCAGGTAGTCATCGGCGCCCAGCTCAAGTCCGACGATCCGGTCACTCAATTCACCCATGGAGGTGAGCATGATAATGGGAATATTCGACTCCGCCCGCAGGCGTTTGCACAGGCTCAGGCCGCCTTCGCCTGGCAGCATGACATCGAGAATGATCACGTCGGGTCGTTGTCGCGAGAGCGCGGTCCACATCGACGGACCGTCGCGGGCCACGTCCACTTCATAGGAATGCTGTTGGAAGAATTTCTTCAGCAGGGCAAGGATTTCCACGTCGTCGTCGACAATCAGGAGTGTGTTCACAGGGCATCACGTTTGGGTCATTCGAGCGCCTAATTTAAAGCCTTTTTACGACGTTCCCGGAATATTTCAGTGCGGAAACATTCTTGCGGCCTGGTTATAAACGCGACATACCACAGCAAAAAACGACGGGCACCGTGGGTTAACCCTTGAGGAGTCCCCGCATGTCGAGATCAATATTCACGCTGTCCAGCCGTACTCTGACCACCGACATTGCGGCTGGGCCCACGTCCTTGTGGTGTCAGGTCGTCAATCACGCGCTGTTCTTGCGCCCGTTGGCATTGGGGCTGGCGTTATCCAGCCTGCTGGCGTGTTCGCAAATAACGACACAGGCCCCTTGTGACGGCGCGCTCGAGATCAATGATCCGATTGAGTCGTTCAACCGTGACGTATTTGGCTTCAATCAGGTGGTGGACGGTTATGTGCTCAAACCTGTCGCGCGCGGCTACCGGCATCTGCCTGACTTCATACAGAGTGGGGTGCATAACTTCGTCGGTAATTTCGGCGAACCCAAGGTGCTGATCAACGACGTGATGCAAGGCAATGTGCGTCGTTCGGGCAACACCATCGCCAGGTTCACCTTCAATACCACGCTCGGATTACTCGGTTTCATTGACGTCGCAACGCGCATGGGACTGCCGCATCACAGTGCCGATTTCGGGCAGACCTTTGGGGTGTGGGGGCTGGCAAACGGCCCCATCCTTGAACTGCCGCTACTGGGTACGCACAACACACGCGATACTGCGGGCGTGCTGGTGGGCTTGATTGCCAATCCATTCGGCGACAATAGCGATACGGTGGCTACCGTGGGCACAGCGCAGAGTGTGGGCGGGGTCGTTGATAAACGTGCTCAAGCGTTGCCACTGACCGACAAGCTGCAAACACAACCGGACTACTATCGTGCGCTGCGCGATCGCAATGCAATCAAACGCGCGCAGCTGGTTGACGAAGGCAAGGTTGGCGCAGTTGTCCCGCCAGTATCGGATGAATGCCCAAAGCCCTGATTGCAGCCTTTACCTGGCCGTCTCATGCGCCAGCTACACAAAGGTCTCCACCACTCCCCATGCCGATCAGCTAAGCTGCGCTGCATTGGCTGTTTCAGGCTTGGGGAGTCTCAATGAATCACCCGTGGTTCGCTTTTCCGTTGATCAGCGCATCGCTGTTACTGATTGCCGACATGGTTCTTTGGCAGTGGGTACCGATTCGCCTGCAACGTTGGAAAATGGTTGGGCGGCTGTTGCTGTTCGTGCTGTTCAGCATGGCGTTGCTCGATGGCGGATTGAGCCCGCTGTTTCAAGTGCCCGCCGAGTGGGACGTGCCCCGTCATGTGTTGGCGACGATTCTGAGCATTGCCTGGTGGCTGTTCGGTGCGCGTACGCTGACGATGGTTGTGTTGTTGATCATGGAGCCGAGAATCGGCGGCAAGGGTCACCTGCTGCAGGATCTGGTAGGCGCTATCATTTTTCTGGTCGCCGCAGTGGCGGCCGCCGCTTATGTGCTTGACCTGCCAGTCAAAGGCTTGCTCGCCACCTCCGGCGCGGTGGCGATCATTGTCGGCCTGGCCGTGCAAAGTACGTTGGGGGACGTGTTTTCCGGGATCGTCCTCAATGCCACCAAGCCGTTTCGGGTCGATGACTGGATTCGAGTCGATGACATAGAAGGCAAAGTCATCGAAATCGACTGGCGCTCAACCCACCTGCTGACCGCCGAAGGCAGCATGGCGGTGATCCCCAATGCCATGGCCGCCAAGACCCGTATTGTCAACTTCAGCCGACCTGACCACTTTCATTCAGTCACGCTAAGCATCGAGTTGTCGGTCCGATTGCGTCCAAGTCTGGTCCTGGATTCGCTCAACAAGGCATTGCAAGGCTGTCGAGAGTTGCTCGTGCAGCCCGCGGCGTCGGCGGTGGTGGTCAAGTCCGGGATTCGCGTCGTGGAATACGAAGTGACCGGCTATGTGAAGTCTCGCGATCGCAGCGCTGCCGTGCGCAATCAATTGTTCGACTTGATTCATCGTCAATTGGCCTCCACGGAGACCCGCCAGGATCAAGTGCGCCCCACCAATCGGCAGTCTGCGGTGCTCAACAGTGTCGGCGCGTTGCGCATGCTCAGCGAAGCGGATAAAGCTGAGTTGGAGCGCAATATGCGCCTGAGCGCTTTCGCAGCCCGCGAAGTGGTGCTCGCACAGGACGTGGTGCCGGATGCGTTGTATATCATCGAGTCTGGGGTAGTGTCGGCGGCTGTGCAGCACGGCGACGGCTGGCTGGAGATCGGCCGCATGGGGCCTGGCGAGTTGATCGGCGAAAGTGGTTTTGTCGACCAATCACCTACATTGGCGCGGTTTTGCGCGTATACCGACTGCATGATCTATAGCATTGACCGCGCGGACCTGGAGCCTTGGCTGCAAGAGCACAGCGAACTGATTGGTGCGTTGGCCGGGCTACAGAAATTCCGCGCCAAGGCCAAGGCGTCAGTGCTCGAGAGCAAGCCGCAAGTCGCTGACAACAGTGGTTTTGTTGGCTGGCTGCGCAAGCGCGTGACACGCTTTCAGGTGCCCCGTAAGGAAGCGACTGACAAGCTCAGCTGAAACGTCCACTGGATTCGAGCGCAATGCTGATCTAAATTGCCGCGCTATCGAAATGCACTGAAATACCGAGAGAGTGAATGCCTGTGACACGTCAAACCTTGCACCCGAATGTACTGCGCGCTGGCGATGCCGTTGCCCTGGTGTCGCCCGCGGGCCCCGTGGCCGAGGCGCGGGTTCAGGCAGCGGTGCAGGTACTGACGAGCTGGGGCTTGCGGCCTCGGGTCTATCCACACGCATTGGACACGTATTCGTTTTATGCCGGGACCGATGAGCACCGGGCTGCGGACCTGAACGATGCACTGGCCGATCCGGACATTCGCGCGGTGCTGTGTAACCGCGGCGGGTATGGCGTGCAGCGAATTCTTGCGCATGTGGATTTCGACGCGGTACGCCGCGATCCGAAGCTGCTGATCGGCTTCTCCGACATCACTGCACTGCATGCGGCACTGTGGACACACACACGTCTGGCAACCGTTCATGGGCCTGTGGCCGCACAGTTGGAACGTGGCGGCTTGTTCGCCAGCACCGTCAAGCATGCGCTGATGAGCACCGAGCCTGTGGTGGTCGAAGCGAATGCCGACGAGCCCACCTTCAATGTGCGCACTTCGGGTATTGCAGAGGGCATTCTGCTGGGCGGCAACCTGAGTTTGCTCAGTACCAGCGTCGGCACCCCCTATATGCCCGATCTTGAAGGCGCCATTTTGCTGATCGAGGACGTCGGTGAAGCTCCTTATCGCGTCGACCGCATGCTCACTCATCTGCGCAACTGCGGCATTTTGCAGCGCCTGGCCGGTGTCGCGGTCGGGCAGTTCAGCGCGAGGGGCAATGGTGGCGTGTCGATCAATCCGACGGATGTGCTGGTAGAGCGCCTCGGTGATCTGGGCATTCCGCTGCTGGGTGGCTTACCCATCGGCCATGGTGATCGCAATATTGCCGTGGCGCTGGGCACCTATGCGCGCCTTGATGCCGATTCCGGCATGCTAACGGTCGCGGCCGCAGCACGCTGACGAGTGTTCCTCGGCAGCGCATGGTTTTCCTTTCGTCGCATAAAGGGCTATTTAAGGGTCGTGATTGCGGTTGCGCCCTGCGGTTCCAGCCAATAACGCCGATAACCATTCTATAAACGACGTTGATGTAGCAAATAGCCATTATTCTGCCGTCAAAGACTTGTGTTGCCGCCTGCCCCTTGCCAACCTGCACGATAGTTCAATGGTCATGATTTCAATGGCCTCACTGTGTGCGCCTTCAAGCTGTCGAACGGGGATTGAGCGTTATGATGTCGGCCGTGAACACGCGTTTTGCCAATATTGGAATGGCAAAGAAACTGGGTATCGGGTTTTTTCTCGTACTGCTCCTGACTGCGGTTGTCGCCGGCATCGGCATCTGGTCGCTGCGCTCCATCAGTGTGCATTTCGACAGCCTCAAGGACATGAACGCGCTTAATAGCGGCTTGAACAGAGTTCGCCTGATGGAGCAGGATTACGCCCTGCACAGCGACCCCAGGTTGGTCGATTCGATGCACGCCGGGCTGGATGCACTCGCTGCCCAAGCCGGGCAACTGAAGACCGCATCAACCGCCAACCAAACCATGATGGCTGAAGTCCAGCAAGGCCTTACAGCGTATCGCCAGTCCTTCGATCAGTTTGTCAGCATCAGTCAGAGCAAAGATCTGGCACTGGAGATGGCCAGTTGGTCGGTGTCCAGCGTCGCCAATAATCTGGACGTGTTGCAGGCTGGGCTGGCCGATGACGGCGCCTATGGCCTGAAGGATTCCCAAGGCCAGCAAGGCGCTGAGTTCATTGAGCAGTCGGCTCAGGTCAGTCAAATCTCCAAGCTTATGATGCAGGCGCTGGACGAGGCCCGCGTGCGCCTGGACAAGAGTCGCAAGACCGGTTCAGGTGAAGAAGCCAAGACCGGCAAAATCGAGCAGGCCGTCGAGGCTCAAAAACTGGCCGAAGACCTCAAGGGCGTAATCAAAGACTCGGGTTACCTGACCGTGCTCACCGAGGTCAGCAATCACATCACCAACTTCGGCGACAAGCTCAACGAATACACAGGGCTGCTTGCTGACGAGGCGAAGGTATCGCAACAACTTGCCGCCAACGCCAAAACCGTGGTGGAGCAGGTCAATCACGCCTATGACGCTGAAGACCAGTCGGTATCCAGTGAGCTGCAGGTAAACACGTTGAAAATCATCGGCTCGTCGGTGCTGGCGCTGTTCGTCGGTCTGATTGCGGCCTTGCTGATCACCCGTCTGATCGTGGCACCGCTGCGCAGTGTCATCGCCACCGCCCAACGTATCGCCGCCGGGGATTTGAGCGGTAATCTGGCGGTCAGTCGACGTGATGAGATTGGTCAGCTCATGTCCGCGATGCAGCAAATGGGCGCAGGGCTAAGTGGTATCGTCAGCGGCCTGCAGGCCGGAATCGAGCAGTTGGCGACATCGGCGCACTCGTTGTCGACCGTCACTGAGCAGACCAATCTGGAAGTCAGCAGCCAAAAAGAGGAGACCGAGCAAGTCGCCACGGCGATGAACCAAATGACCGCGACAGTGCATGACGTCGCACGCAACGCCGAGGAAGCGGCCGTGGCTGCGCAGACCGCTGACAGTAAGGTCGACAGCGGTCAGCAAGTGGTGCGTCAAAGCATGGCCCGTATCGAAGAGTTGGCGACTTCAGCCAGTTCTGCTAGCCATTCGATCGAAAACCTCAGCGCCGAAATCCAGAACATCGGCAAAGTCCTGATCGTGATCAAAAGTGTTGCCGAACAAACCAACCTGCTGGCCCTCAACGCAGCCATTGAAGCGGCACGGGCCGGCGAGCAGGGCAGGGGCTTTGCGGTAGTGGCCGATGAAGTTCGGGCGCTTGCAAAACGTACTCAGCAATCGACTGAAGAAATCGAACGTTTGGTCACCCGTCTGCAAAGCGGTGCGCAGGCGTCCGTGGCGCAGATTCAGAGCAGCGGCGAATTAGTGAAGCTGGCCGTCAGTGACGCACTGCAGACCGAGAGCGCGCTGGGCAGCATTGCTGCGGCCGTATCGTTAATCCAGCAAATGAACCAGCAGATCGCCGCTGCCGCCGAAGAGCAAAGCTCGGTGGCCGAAGAGATCAACCGTAGCGTCACCAGCATTCGCGCCAGTGCCGATCAGTCGGCACTGGCGATGCAAGGCAATGCCGCGTCGAGCATCGAGCTGGCTTCGTTGGGGATGGAATTGAAGGGCATGGTCGGGCATTTCAGGTTGTAATTGACCACGATCAGGTCAGCATCCTCTGCAGGAGTCGGGCTTGTCCCGCGACCGGCGGGGAACCCGTCGTAAACCTGTGCATGCGGTATGACAGGCAGGCCGCGCGCACCGTGTTTACTGCCGCTGCGCGCCAGATCGCGGGACAAGCCGCACTCCTACAATCACCCGCCACATTGAAGACAGACGCCATAGGCAGCGGTGAAACATCTGATACGGCCACGCTTCTCAGCGAAAAACACCTGCTGAAAGCTTGGCCGGGAACAGAGTATCTACAGGGTCCTTATCGTATTCACGCCTTACCGCGATTCAAAATCACCAGCGTCAACACCCCGGCGACAATCCCCCAAAACGCCGAGCCAACGGAAAACAGCGTCAATCCCGACGCTGTGACCATGAAGGTGATCAGCGCCGCTTCGCGTTCCTTGGGTTGATTCATCGCCACGGTCAAGCCATTGATGATCGAGCCGAACAACGCGAGTGCCGCAATCGACAGCACCAGTTCTTTCGGGAACGCGGCGAACAAGGCCGCGAGCGTCGCGCCGAAAATGCCGGCTATGGCATAGAAAATCCCGCACCAGATCGCCGCTGTATAGCGTTTGTCTTTGTCTTCGTGGGCATGCGTTCCGGTGCAAATAGCGGCGCTGATCGCTGCCAGTGTGATGCCATGGGAGCCGAAGGGCGCGGTGATCAACGAAGCAATACCGGTCGCTGTTATAAGCGGCGAGGCAGGCACGCTGTAACCGTCTGCGCGCAGCACGGCGATGCCCGGCATGTTCTGCGAGGTCATTGCCACGACGAACAATGGAATGCCGATGCTGATAGTCGCGCCCAGCGAGAACGCCGGCGTGGTCCACACAGGTACCGCAACCTCCAGGGCGAAACCATCGAAATTCAACAGCCCCAGCATGGCGGACAACGCGATGCCCATCAGCAACGTACCTAACACCGCGTAGCGTGGGGAGTAGCGCTTGACGATCAGATAGGTGAAAAACATACCCAGCACCAAACCTGTGCGGTGCTGCGCGGCGACAAAAATCTCGCTGCCGATCTTGAACAGAATCCCCGCCAGTAAGGCTGCTGCCAACGAGGCCGGCAAGCGTTTGACCAAGCGTTCGAAGCTGCCAGTCACACCACAGAGGGTAATCAGGATCGCGCAGGTGATGAACGCGCCGATGGCTTCGGGATAAGCCACTCCGCCAAGACTGGTCACCAGCAATGCCGCGCCCGGTGTTGACCATGCCACGGTGATGGGCGAGCGGTAGCGCAATGACAAACCGATGTTGCACACCGCCATACCGATGAACAGCGCCCAGATCCACGAAGAAATTTGCGCCGATGTCAGCCCTGCGGCTTGTCCGGCCTGAAACATCAACACCAGCGAACTGGTGCAGCCGGTCATCATGGCGATGAAACCGGCCACGACAGCAGAAAGCGAAGAATCGGCCAGTGGGCGCAGCGGCGCCTGAGTCGTTTCAGTCATGCGAACGTTCCTTGAACGGCAGGGTGGGCATTGGCCGTAAGCCTATACGCAGTCGTTACGCAGTATTGCGATACAGCCAGCAGCGCATTGGTCGGCACAGTTGCCTGTCTGATCGGTTCGCTACAACCCCATGGGCGATGCGGGCATTCATTTTAGTCAGGTGGATTTTGTGCTGAAGCAGGTTTCAGCGTATTCCCCAACGCCTGATTTACCGCCAGCCAGCCGTCCACCGCGTCCCGTCCAGCTTCGGTGAACACCCGTTGCAACAGCTTTACCTGCTCGCGACGCAGCGACTCCTCGAACAACGCGCCCTCGGCGGTCAGCTCCAGCAAGCGCTTGCGCTTGTCAGTGTCGGCGGCAATGCTCAGCACCAGGTCCATTTCGATCAACTGGCGCAATGGCGTATTCAGCGCTTGCTTGCTGACGCCCAATACACTCAGCAGCTCCTTCACGCTCAGGCCCGGATAGCGGGCGATGAAGAACACGATGCGTTGGTGTACGCGACTCAGGCCGCGATTGGCGAGCATCTCATCGGCTTTGGCAGTGAACGCCTGATAGCCGAAAAAGAACGCTTCCATGGCAATTTGCTGAGTGGATGAATTTTTAAGGTCAAGCATGTTGACGTATCCATGCGTAGCGTCGTAATTTCGGTCAACCAGTTTGACGTATTTCTATTTATTTCGGCTAGCGGTGATGACATGGCTTTTTCCGAACGAGTGACACGCCTGAAGAGTTCTTTGATTCGTGAAATCCTGGCCGCTGCTCAGCGTCCGGACATGATGTCCTTCGCGGGTGGCCTGCCTGCCGAAAGCATGCTGCCGAAAACCGAGTGGTCGGACATGCCTCGTGCGTTAGGCCAATACGGCATGAGTGAAGGGGAGCCTGCGCTACGTGAAGCATTGGCGAGTGAGGCCCGAGCGTTGGGTGTGCCGTGCGATGCCAGTCAGGTGATGATTGTCAGCGGCTCACAACAGACGCTGGATCTGGTCGCCAAGTTATACATCGATAAGGGTACGGAGACTCTGCTGGAGGGGCCGACCTATCTGGCGGCATTGCAGATTTTCCAGCTGTTCGGCGCAGATTGCCTGAGCGTGCCCTTGCTGGCCGAGGGGCCCGATCTGGTCGCTATGCGTCAGTGTCTGGAACAGCACGCGCCTGCGTTCGCCTATTTGATCCCGACGTTTCAGAACCCTTCCGCTGTGCGCTACAGCGAGGCCGCGCGCGAGTCGGTGGCGGCGTTACTGGATGAGTTCGGCGTGACGCTGATCGAAGACGAACCCTACCGCGAGTTAACCTTCGATGGTGGCAGTGCTCATCCGATTGTCAGCCGGCTGAAAAAGGCCAGCTGGATCTACACCGGAACCGTTTCGAAAACCCTGATGCCGGGTTTGCGTGTTGGCTATCTGATCGCCACGCCGGACCTGTTTCCCCATTTGCTCAAACTCAAGCAATCGGCTGATCTGCACACCAACCGCATCGGCCAATGGCAGGCCCTGCAATGGATTGGCACCGAGCATTACCGCAGTCATCTGCTGCAACTGCGCAGTTTCTACCGTGAACGACGCGATCAGTTCGAGGCTGCGTTGCACACGCATTTCAGCGACCTGGCCGATTGGAATGCGCCGCAGGGTGGCCTGTTCTTCTGGCTCACGCTCAAGCAGCCGTTGGACACCCGAACGCTGCTTAATACCGCGCTGGCACAAAACGTAGCATTCATGCCAGGCGAGCCGTTTTTTTGCGATCCAGATGCCAACCCTGGATATATCCGGCTGAACTTCAGCCACATCGATCCAGCGCGACTGGACGAGGGACTTAAGCGATTGGCCAGCGTTTTGCGCAATGCGCTGGCGGCCAAGGCCGCTTGACTCACCACCACACGTCAAGAAACCGGATCAGGAGAACGAAGGGATGTACAAGGTCTACGGTGATTACAATTCGGGCAACTGCTACAAGATCAAACTGATGCTCAACCTGTTGGGCATCGAGTATCAATGGATTGCGGTGGATATCCTCAAGGGCGAAACCCAGACTGAAGCCTTTCTGGCGAAGAATCCCAACGGCAAGATCCCGGTCCTGGAATTGGAGGACGGCACCTTTCTCTGGGAATCCAATGCCATCCTGAATTTTCTGGCCGAAGGCACGCCGTATCTGCTGAGCGAGCCGCGTTTGCGCACGCAGATGTTGCAGTGGCAGTTCTTTGAGCAATACAGCCACGAGCCGAGCATCGCCGTTGCGCGCTTCATTCAGTTCTACCTCGGCATGCCGCAAGAGCGCCTCGAGGAATACAAAGCGATGCACAAGCTGGGTTACAAGGCGCTGAAAGTCATGGAGCAACAGCTGATTCGTACGCCGTTTCTGGTAGGCGATCAGTTCTCCATCGCAGATATCGCGCTATACGCCTACACCCATGTCGCTCATCAAGGCGGCTTCGACCTCGGGCAGTTTCCGGCGATTGTGCAGTGGCTGGCACGGGTGAAAGAGCAGCCGGGTTACGTGGGCATGCTGGATTGATGGGGCGATGGAAAATAAAAAACCGGTCCTAATGCAGCGGCCGGTTTTTTTATGTCTGAATGTTGTCCGGGAGCATACCTGAGCCAGACTTGCATTAGTCTGCGCGGTCGTTTGGCTCAGACTGGACGATCAATCAACTCAGGAGCCTTACCATGCGATACGGGATGATAGCGGTCGGGATGTTCATGGCATTGGGCATCGGCTGTTCGGCTTCGGCAAATGCCGAAGATTGCGACGCCAATCAGGCAGCCATGAACCAGTGCGCGGCCAAAGAGCTGGCGACGCTGGATGCTGATTTGAACCAGCAATACAAGGCGCAAATGAATTACCTGAAGACCCCGGCGCGCAAACAGGCCTTACAGGACGCACAGAAAAAGTGGATTGCCTTGCGCGATGCCGATTGTCTGTATCAGGTAGGGAAACGCGCGGATTCGGGCTCGATCTGGCCGTTATTGCAGACCAACTGCCTGGCGGAGCAGACCAAAGTACGAGTCGAGCAGCTCAAAAAGTACGTGGCGTGTCGGCAGGAAGGTTGTCCGAAGTAGCCACGACAGCAACGGGTACATAGATCAGCAGCAAATTGCATGGGATAACGTCAATGCGACACGAACGTGCATGAATCGGTCGCTACGCCCTGTAAGGGGGCGTTAATTAAGGTAGGATGGCCGCCATTTTGCGCCGCCGGTCCCACAAGGGTTCGCAATGCGTAGCGAGTCAGCCCTAAAAGGGCCGGCGGCATTTCCCTCATCCACGGGGAAATCCTCTTCTTAAATTCCGATTTAGCCGTGTGGTTTCTTTGATGAAAGTGTTGAAAGGTCAGGACATCCTGGCACTGGGTTTCATGACGTTCGCGTTATTTGTAGGCGCTGGCAATATCATTTTCCCTCCTATCGTTGGCTTGCAGGCCGGACCGCATGTGTGGGTGGCTGCCCTGGGCTTTTTGGTTACGGCAGTAGGTCTTCCCGTCGTGACCGTCATTGCGCTGGCCAAGGTCGGTGGCGCGATGGATGCGTTGAGCAGCCCCATTGGCAAGGTCGCGGGCGGCGTGCTCGCAGCGGTGGCCTATCTTGCGGTGGGTCCGTTGTTTGCCACGCCGCGCACTGCCACTGTCTCGTTCGAGGTGGGCCTTGCACCCTTGACTGGCGAAAGCCCGCTTGCCCTGTTTCTCTACAGCCTGGTTTATTTCCTGCTGGTGTTTTGGGTGTCACTGTATCCGGGACGTTTGCTCGACACGGTCGGGCGCTTTCTTGCGCCGCTGAAAATCATTGCGTTGGCGGTCCTGGGTATTGCTGCCTTTGCGTTGCCCGCAGGCGATATCGGTGTGGCTGAGCCTGCCTACGTTGCGGCGCCGTTTTCACAGGGCTTCATCAACGGTTATCTGACCATGGACACCTTGGGTGCCCTGGTTTTTGGCATCGTCATCGTCAACGCGATTCGCTCGCGCGGCATTGAATCTCCTCGGCTAATCACCCGTTACGCCATCATTGCCGGACTTATCGCGGGCCTCGGTCTGGCGCTGGTGTACATCAGCCTTTTCCGTCTGGGTGCCGGGAGTCACGCCGTGGCTGCAGGTGCCAGCAATGGCGCGGCCGTGTTGCATGCCTACGTGCAACATACCTTTGGTTCGTTGGGCAGTGGCTTTCTGGCCGTTTTGATTTCCCTGGCGTGTCTGGTCACTGCGGTGGGCCTGACGTGCGCCTGTGCCGAATATTTCAGCCGTGTACTGCCGCTGTCCTACAAGACATTGGTGATCGTGCTGGCGGCGTTCTCGCTGTTGGTCTCCAACCTGGGGCTGACCAATCTGATCCAGTTCTCGATCCCTGTGCTGACAGCCATTTACCCGCCGTGCATTGCGCTGGTGGCGTTGAGTTTCTGCAAGGATTTCTGGTATTTGCAAGGCCGGGTCGTGGCGCCCGTGATGCTGGTATCGCTGCTGTTTGGGATGGTCGATGCGTGTAAGGGCGCAGGTTTGGGTGACTACCTGCCAGCGACATTCGCTCATCTGCCGCTCAGTGAGCAAGGGCTGGCGTGGCTGGTACCCGCGTTGATTACCTTGTTCTGCGCGTTTGTGGTGGACCGACTATTGGGCAAGCGCAGCCAAGCGCTGGCTTGAGGGGAGGGCGTGTTGAATAACAGTGCCCAATCGACCCTTCGTTGAAACTAATAAAGCCCGCGGACGCGGGCTTTATTGTTTTGAAACTTACGAGCTTATGGCTTAGTTGGTGCAGGTGCTTGCTCGTTCGCTTCTTTAGCGCGCTCTTGCGCAGCTTCGGCATTTTTCTGAGCCGCTTCCTGACTTTCTTTGGCTGCGTCGTTCACTTTGTCCTGAGCTTTTTGCATTGACTCCTGGGACTGTTGTGCTGCTTTGTTGGCATCTTCCTGTTTATCCTCGGATTTTTTATCGCACGCAGCAAGACCAAGGGTGGCAGAGAGCATGAGGGCAATAGCTAAAGATTTACGCATGGGTGTTTCTCCTTATTGAATATCTACGGGCCTTTCGAACGCAGTCCGATAAATTAAGTTCCATGTTTCGCCGAAGGAAATAAATAACGTCTTCGGCCCTCTTTATGATGGGTTAGTCTGCCTTGCGCGTTAAACGGTTTGGCTCTAACCGGTGGCCGTTGTTATTGCCAGATGAGCAAGCAGCCATCGAAGATTCAACAATCGGCCTATTACGGCTCTTGAAATCCTCGACCCAGCCCCCACCTTGATGACAACCCGCCGCCAGGCGCAGGCCCAACCTGTACCGGCGGCTTATGCCATCTAATTGGAGTTTGATGACCATGAGTGTGGAAACTCAAAAGGAAACCCTGGGCTTCCAGACCGAGGTAAAGCAACTGCTTCACCTCATGATCCATTCGCTGTATTCGAACAAGGAGATTTTTCTCCGCGAATTGATCTCGAACGCCTCTGACGCTGTCGACAAATTGCGCTTCGAAGCCTTGTCCAAACCGGACCTGCTCGAAGGCGGCGCAGAGCTGAAAATCCGGGTGAGCTTCGACAAGGACGCCAACACCGTCACCCTCGAAGACAACGGTATCGGCATGAGCCGGGAAGATGCAGTCACCCACTTGGGGACGATCGCAAAATCCGGCACTGCTGATTTCATGAAGCACCTGACGGGTGACCAGAAGAAAGACTCGCACCTGATCGGCCAGTTTGGCGTCGGGTTCTATTCGGCATTCATCGTTGCCGACAAGGTTGACGTCTTCAGTCGCCGTGCTGGCCTCTCTGCCAGCGAAGGCGTGCATTGGTCGTCCAAGGGCGAAGGCGATTTCGAAATCGCGACTGTCGAGAAAGCCGACCGTGGTACACGCATTGTCTTGCACTTGAAGTCGGGTGAGAGCGAGTTCGCCGATGGTTACCGCCTGCGTAACATCATCAAGAAATACTCTGATCACATCGCTTTGCCGATCGAGCTGCCCAAGCAACAGGTTGCTGCTGAAGGCGAAGAAGCGCCGGCTGTTGAATGGGAAACCGTCAACCGTGCCAGCGCCCTCTGGACCCGTCCACGCGCTGAAGTCACGGACGAGGAATACCAGGAATTCTACAAACACGTTGCCCACGATTTCGAGAACCCGCTGAGCTGGAGCCATAACAAGGTCGAAGGCAAGCTGGAATACAACTCGTTGCTGTACGTACCGGCTCGCGCACCGTTCGATCTGTACCAACGCGAAGCACCGCGCGGTCTGAAGCTGTACGTCCAGCGCGTGTTCGTCATGGATCAGGCCGAGTCGTTCCTGCCGTTGTACCTGCGCTTCATCAAGGGCGTGGTGGACTCCAACGATCTGTCGTTGAACGTGTCCCGCGAAATCCTGCAGAAAGACCCGATCATTGACTCCATGAAGTCGGCGCTGACCAAGCGCGTATTGGACATGTTGGAGAAGCTGGCGAAGAACGAGCCTGAGCAATACAAGGGCTTCTGGAAAAACTTCGGTCAGGTCTTGAAAGAAGGCCCGGCTGAGGATTTCGCCAACAAGGAAAAAATCGCCGGCCTGCTGCGCTTTGCATCAACCTCCAGCGAAGACGGCGAGCAGAGCGTTTCTCTGGCCGAATATCTGGCGCGTGCCAAAGAAGGTCAGGACAAGATTTACTACCTCACCGGCGAAAGCTACGCGCAAGTCAAGAACAGCCCGCACCTCGAAGTCTTCCGCAAAAAAGGCATTGAAGTGCTGTTGTTGACCGACCGCATCGATGAGTGGCTGATGAGCTACCTCAACGATTTCGACGGCAAAGGGTTTGTTGATGTGGCGCGCGGCGATCTGGACTTGGGCAAGCTTGACTCCGAAGAGGACAAGAAGGCTCAGGAAGAAATCGCCAAGGACAAAGAGGGGCTGATCGAGCGCCTGAAGACCGCCTTGGGTGAAGCTGTCAGTGAAGTACGGGTTTCTCACCGTCTGACCGACTCACCGGCGATTCTGGCCATCGGCGATCAGGACCTGGGTCTGCAGATGCGTCAGATCCTCGAAGCCAGCGGTCAGAAAGTGCCGGATTCGAAGCCGATCTTCGAGTTCAATCCGGCTCACCCGCTTATCGGCAAGCTGGATAACGAGCAGAACGAAGAGCGTTTCGACGACCTGTCGCACATCCTGTTCGACCAGGCTGCACTGGCGGCAGGCGATAGCTTGAAAGATCCGGCTGCTTATGTGCGCCGTTTGAACAAGTTATTGGTTGAATTGTCGGTTTAACATTCGGTGAATGCAAAACCCGCTTCGGCGGGTTTTGTCATTTGTGGTAGTCCCTTCTCAACCCAGGAGTCAGCAATGAGCAACGTTACTGTTCGTTCCGTGGTGTATCAGATCGATGGTCAGAGTTATGAAAGCCGTCTGGCGTTCACTGAGGGGGCAGCGGCGAGCCCGGGCTTGGTGATGGCACCCAACTGGATGGGCGTCAGTGAAAGCGCTGAGCAGATTGCTAAAGACGTAGCAGCGCATGGTTTTGTCGTGTTGCTTGCAGACCTTTATGGCCAGCAGGTGCGTCCTCAAAATGGTGACGAAGCGGCTGCCGCCATGATGCCGCTAAGAAATGATCGGGCTTTGCTGAACAAGCGCATGCAAGCCGCGCTGGATCAGTTGGTCCAGCAAAGCGACGCGGCGGTAGATGCTGGCAAACTGGCTACCTTTGGCTTTTGCTTTGGTGGTTGCTGCTCGCTGGAATTAGCGCGTACTGGTGCGCCGTTGAAGGCTGCCGTGTCGTTCCACGGCACGCTGGACACGACTAATCCTGCGGGTGGCAAACACATCAAGGGTGCGGTGCTGGTCATGCATGGCGCATCCGATCCCTTGGTGCCCAAAGAGCAATTGCCGGCGTTCGAGAGCGAGATGAACGCCGCTGGTGTGGACTGGCAGCTGCTGAGCTATGGCGGCGCGTACCATTCGTTCACTGACCCGCACGCCAACAATCCCGGCACGCAGGTGTACAACAAAAAGGTCTCGGACCGGGCGTTTCAGTCGATGTACAACTTGTTGGATGAAGTGTTCACCCAGTAAATACACCACTCGGTAGGAGCGAACTTGTTCGCGAAGATGCCGGTGCATTCGACAAATTTTCGTCGTTTGCATATCGCTTCGCGAGCAAGCTCGCTCCATAGGGTTATCGCCAAATCACAGAGGCTGCGGCTTGGCTTTCGGGCTGGCTGGCAACTCAATGCGCTCCACTTCCCCCGGCACCGTCGGCCAATCCCCGGCTGCCCAGCGTGCCCTGGCCTGATCGATCAATGCCGGATCACTGGCGACGAAATTCCAGTTCATTCGTCTAGGTCCGTCCAATGCGGCTCCGCCGATCAACACGGCATGGCACTCGCTTTCTGCGCACAAGGTCGGTTCATCTCCAGGGGTAAGCACCACCAGGCTGCGGGGCTGGACAGGTTCGCCGTCGAGCCGCATCTCGCCCGCTATGACATACAGCGCGCGCTCTGCATGTTCGTTGGGGATCAGCAGCGTGGTGGCGTTTTGCATGTTGATTTCGGCGTACAGCGTCGGTGACAGCACCGGAACGGGGGAGGTCAGGCAAAAACCACTGCCAGCGATCATGCGGATACGGATGCCCATGTTGTCGCTGATCGGCAGGCTATCGGCGAGGTGATGGCTGTAATGACCGTCGCCTTGTTCATGGGATTTGGGTGACGCCAGCCAGACTTGCAACCCATGCAGCCGGGAGCCGTTGCTGCGCAAGTCGTCAGGCGTGCGCTCGATGTGTGCAATGGCCCGGCCTGCGGTCATCCAGCTGACCTCTCCTTGCAGCACACGCTGATCGCTGCCCAGGCTGTCCTTGTGCTGGATTTGTCCTTCAAACAAATAGGTCAGGGTCGACAGGCCAATATGTGGGTGCTGGCGAATGTTCATGCCGGTCCCCGGACGATAGTCGGTTTCCAGCATGTGGTCGAAGAACACAAATGGCCCAACACTGCGGCATTGAGCGGCGGGCAAGGGGCGCAAAATCGGTTGGCCTTCAACCTCTTCAGCGCGGGGTTTGATCGTCAACATAGGCATCGTCTCGTGGGTCGAGCGGCAGATTACACAGCATAAACCGTCGTATATGGATCGTCTGTGCTATTGCGGGTATCGATAGGGTTTCATCGCCTGACGCATTGCCATCGCGGGTAAGCACTTCCATCGGCGGCGTTCCTCCAGGCACAAAAAAGGCGCCCCGCAAGGCGCCTGTTCATGTGCAGCAACTGCTCGTATTACTTACCAGTCCAGCGTTTCAGCACCAGGGTAGCGTTGGTGCCACCGAAGCCGAAGCTGTTGCTCATCACTTGGTTGATTTCGACATTTTCACGGGTCTTGGTCAGGATTGGCATATCGGCGACCGCTGGGTCCAGCTCCTCGATGTTCGCGGAGCCTGCCATGAAGTTGCCTTCCATCATGAGTATGCAATAGATCGCTTCGTGAACGCCGGCGGCGCCCAGTGAGTGACCGGACAGGCTCTTGGTGGAACTGATCGCTGGCGCATTACCGGCGAACACTTCGCGCACGCCTTCCATTTCCTTGACGTCGCCGACAGGCGTGGAAGTCCCGTGGGTGTTCAGGTAGTCGATCGGGCCTTCGACGGTGGACAACGCCTGCCGCATGCAGCGAATGGCGCCTTCACCACTTGGCGCAACCATGTCATAGCCATCGGAGGTCGCGCCGTAGCCGACCAGCTCCGCATAGATTTTAGCGCCACGGGCCAGAGCGTGTTCCAGCTCCTCTACCACGACCATGCCGCCACCACCGGCGATGACGAAACCGTCACGCTTGGCGTCGTAGGCGCGGGAGGCCTTTTCCGGGGTTTCGTTGTACTGGCTGGACAGTGCGCCCATGGCATCGAACAGGAACGATTGGCTCCAGTGTTCTTCTTCACCACCGCCGGCGAAAACCACGTCCTGCTTGCCCATCTGAATCTGTTCCATGGCGTTACCAATGCAGTGAGCACTGGTGGCACAGGCAGACGCGATGGAGTAGTTCAGGCCTTTGATTTTGAACGGCGTTGCCAGGCAGGCCGATACGGTGCTGCTCATGGTGCGGGTCACGCGGTATGGACCGACGCGCTTGACGCCTTTTTCGCGCAGGATGTCCAGCGCTTCCATCTGGTTCAGCGTCGAAGCGCCGCCCGAGCCTGCGATCAGGCCAGTACGCGGGTTGGAAACCTGCTCTTCGGTCAGACCGGAGTCGGTGACGGCATCTTTCATCGCCAGATAGGCGTAGGCCGCAGCATGACCGACGAAGCGATAGATCTTGCGATCGATCAATTCTTCAAGATTGAGGTCGATGGAGCCGGATACCTGACTGCGCAGACCCATTTCGGCATAGTCCGGATTGAAACGGATGCCAGGGCGGCTTGCACGCAGGTTGGCGGAAACGGTGTCTTTGTCATTGCCCAAGCAGGAAACAATGCCCAGACCAGTGATAACGACGCGGCGCATGCGAATACCCTTAGAAATTTTCAGTGGAAGTGAACACGCCGACTCGAAGGCCTTCGGCAGTGTAGATCTCGCGGCCATCGACGCTGACCGAACCATCGGCGATGGCCAGGTTGAGCTTGCCGCGCAGGACACGCTTGATGTGAATGTTGTAGGTGACTTTCTTGGCGGTCGGCAGGACCTGGCCGAAGAACTTTACCTCACCGGAGCCAAGGGCACGGCCGCGGCCCGGCAGGCCTTGCCAGCCCAGGAAAAAGCCGACCAACTGCCACATGGCATCCAGGCCAAGGCAACCTGGCATCACCGGGTCACCTTCAAAGTGACAGCCAAAAAACCACAGGTCCGAAGCGATATCCAGTTCGGCGACCAATTCACCTTTGCCGAACTTGCCGCCTTCTTCGCTGATATGAACGATGCGATCAACCATCAGCATGTTAGGGGCGGGCAGTTGCGCATTACCTGGGCCAAACAGCTCGCCGCGACTGCAGCGCAGCAGGTCTTCCCGGGTAAAGGCGTTTTGTTTGGTCATGCGAGCTCCTCGATAATCCTGTGCGGCAGGGTGCGGCGATATTTACCCAATCTGACCAGCAGGTCATCCCAGGGTGTGTAGTAGCTACGCTTTTACGCACCCTGATCTGTGCCGGTAGCCTACTCATAGACTATTTCGTTGTAGTGAAAGTCACAGCACGGGTGAAATGAATGTACACCTGTGCACTGAAATTTCTCGTCCACGCGTTCCCACGGGACGAGTTGGTAGACAAGACTGCCGCAATTTAGCATTTATCGCCAGTCGCAGATGCCTTAAAGGTCAGCCAACGCTGTAAAACCTGCTGTAAATCAGTACGTTTGAACGGCTTGGCCAAGTAATCGTTCATTCCAGCCTGCAAGCAGAGATCACGATCGCCATGCCGTGCATTGGCCGTCAGCGCGATGATGGGCAGCGACTCAAGCCCTGGCAGAGCGCGAATGCGTCGCGTCGCTTCATACCCGTCCATGACCGGCAGTCGACAATCCATCAGTATCAGTGCGAATTTTTCCTGGCTCGCCATGCTGACCGCCTGTGCACCATCCCCGGCCACGCTAACGTCCAGCCCCAGGCTACGCAGCATGGCCTCAATGACCGTGCGGTTGACCGGGTTGTCCTCCACCAACAGGGCACGGCCCTCGCGAGTTTCCTGTGGATCGCTGGTCACCCGTTGTTCGGCCACTGCTTGGTCCTGTTGAACCAATTGCAGGGGGATCTGCAAGGTGAAAACCGAGCCCAGGCCCTCATCGCTTTCGGCAGACAAGGAGCCTCCCATCCGCTCAGCCAGATTGCGCGCAATGGGCAACCCAAGGCCGGTGCCGCCGTAACGTCGGGATATCGAATTGTCGGCCTGTTGAAATGCATCGAACATCGATTCGAGCAGATCTGGCGAGATACCTATGCCGCTATCGCGCACCGCACACGTGAACATGATGTGTTGGGCGTCCGGCTGGGTCCATGCCGTTTCAATGCGCACACTGCCGAACTCCGTGAACTTGAGGGCATTGCCAATCAGGTTTACCAGCACCTGCCGAATCCGTGTTGGATCGCCCTGGACTCGCAACAGATCAAGGCCCGGTTGCACGTGCAACTCCAGCGCCAGGCCGCGTTGCAGCGCGTTATGGGCAAACGCGTGGACCGATGTAGCGATCAGGTCCGCGAGGTTGAACGCGATGTTTTCCAGCTCAAGTGCGTCCCGTTCGAAACGCGAGAAGTCGAGAATATCGTTGATGACTCGCAGCAGGTGTTCAGTGGATTCGGTGGCGAGTGCTGAATATTCCGCCTGTTCCTCAGTCAGCCTCGTGGTTTCCATCAGTTGCAGCATGCCCAGCACGCCATTCATGGGTGTGCGCAACTCATGGCTCATCATTGCCAGGAATTCCGATTTGGCGCTGTTGGCGCGCTCGGCTTCTTCGCGGGTTCTGATCAGCTCGGCCATGGCTTTTTTCTGTTCGTGACTGGCTTTTTCCAGGCCCATGGCGAGGTTGTTGATATGGCGGGCCAGGTCGCCCAGCTCGGCATCGTCGGCAACGGGCAGCGGCGTGGTGTAGTCGCCGTGCTGGATCGCCTTGACTGCGTTGCTCATGGCGCTGATCGGCTGCGACAGGCTCATTGCCAGGCCGCGAGCCAGAATATAGGTGAACAGCAACGCGAAAAGCGCAAGGATGCCGGCTTTGAAGAGGATTTCCTGCTCGCGTTGATTGAAGGCTTCGCCCGACATCCCAACCAATACCCGGCCCAGGTAATCCTCGGTGGCCGTGCTGGCCTCACTGGCACTCGGAGTCATGACCCTATCCAGCTTGGTCCGCTGCAAACGGATGGGTGACTGGAACACTTCGATCTGTCGTGGCGGGGCATTTTTATCGTTAGTGCGTTCGAGATGTACCAGCACCTGTCCACCGGCGTTCTGCACTTGGAGAAACTGCACATGAGGGGTCGCCATCGTGGCTTTCATCAAGTTATAGAGCACGTCGTTGTTACCGGCGATCACGCCGTATTCGGAGGCCGGGGCCAGTTGGTTGGCGATGAGCTGGCCGGTGTGATTGAGCTCTTGACGCAGGTCTTGAATGCGCACCACGGTAAAGAAGCTGATCAATAGCAAGGTCAGCAGCAGGGCTGGTCCGAGGCTGAGAATTTGCGTTCGGGTGCTGATGCTCCAGCTGCGCCGCAGGATCATCGTGGTTTTCCGTCGAACATTGACCACATCATGGGCAATTTAGGCCAGATAGAGGTGTAAGTCCGTGTCATTGAATCGAATCTCATCAGGCGGCGCTGTAACGATAGCTCATTAGGGGCTGTTGACGTTTCGTTGTGAGCCACAACCAAGCGGCAACAGAGCCTTGTAAAAAATAGGAATTTTCCTCGGGCCAGCGCATCTTAATCGAGCCGTAGCTGTTTTCCTCGCCGACTGTAGGGTTTGGGCTAGATGCCTGCTGCAGCACGTTTGCCGCTGGTCGCCACCGTGGCGCTCCGTATAATGCTGCCATCGCCAGACGTGATGGCTCTAAATGGATTGTGTTATGACCCGACAGCAACCTATCGCAGTCCTTGGCGGCGGCAGCTTCGGTACGGCCGTGTCCAACTTGTTGGCGGAAAACGGCCACCGGGTCGTTCAATGGATGCGTGATCCCGAGCAGGCCGAGGCGATTCGCGTCAACCGTGAAAATCCGCGCTATTTAAAAGGCATCAAGGTCCTTGATTTGGTCGAACCTGTCACGGATCTAAAAGCCACGCTTGAAAACTGTGCGCTGATCTTCGTTGCATTGCCGTCCAGCGCCTTGCGTACAGTGCTCACCCCGTATGTCGAGCTATTGGCTGGCAAGATGTTGGTCAGCTTGACCAAAGGTATTGAAGCGCACACTTTCAAGCTGATGAGCGAAATCCTCGAAGAGATTGCCCCGCAAGCGCGTATCGGTGTGTTATCCGGCCCTAATTTGGCACGTGAAATCGCCGAGCATGCATTGACCGCCACGGTGGTTGCGAGCGAAGACGAAGACCTCTGCCAACAGGTTCAGACCGCGCTGCATGGCCGCACCTTTCGTGTTTACGCCAGTGCCGACCGCTTCGGTGTTGAGTTGGGTGGGGCGCTGAAAAACGTCTACGCCATCATCTCCGGGATGGCCGTGGCGCTGGGCATGGGGGAGAACACTAAAAGTATGCTGATCACCCGTGCCTTGGCTGAGATGACCCGGTTTGCGGTGAGTCAGGGGGCCAACCCGATGACGTTTCTTGGTCTTGCGGGCGTGGGCGATCTGATCGTCACGTGTTCCTCGCCCAAGAGCCGCAACTATCAAGTGGGTTTTGCGCTGGGCCAGGGGCTAAGCCTGGATGAGGCGGTGACTCGTTTGGGGGAGGTTGCAGAGGGCGTCAACACGCTCAAAGTGCTAAAAGCCAAGGCTCAGGAACTGAACGTCTATATGCCGCTGGTCGCGGGTCTGCATGCGATTCTGTTCGAAGGTCGTACCCTCGATCAGGTGATTGAAGTGCTGATGCGCGCGGAACCCAAAACTGACGTCGACTTCATCTCGACCAGCGGTTTCAACTGAATAAATCCAGGTGGAGAAGCTCTTGAACGAATCAAAATTCAAGCAAAACGAGTCAATACTGCTGCGCATTCTGTGGATGGTGGTGTTCGTGGTGGTGTGGCAGGTCGCCGAGCTGGTCCTGGCCGTGGTGGTACTGGTGCAACTGGCTTACAGGCTGTTTTACGGGGCGCCCAGCTTGAGCCTGATGCAGTTCGGAGACAGTCTGAGCCAGTTTCTCGCTCAGATAGGCCGATTCGGGACCTTCCATACCGAGCAAAAGCCCTGGCCGTTCGCCGATTGGCCGATTCCACGGCCACCTGAGGGGGAGGCGCCGCACACGGTGCCTGCCGCTGCCCATCCGGTGCGCGATGAGGAACCCAAACTATGAAGCTATGGATTCTGCGTCACGGTGAGGCTCAAAGCCGAGCTCACAGTGACGCCGAACGAGAGCTGACCACCAAGGGTTGTGAAGAAGTATTGAGCAGTACGGGGTATTTGTTGGGGCAGCCGTTGCGCTGGATTATTGCCAGCCCCTACGTGCGTGCGCAGCAGACCGCTGAACTCGTGCGTCAGGCGTTGGGACGGGATGATCCGATCATCACGGCCTCTTGGCTGACGCCGGACAGCGACCCGCGCAAAGTGCTGGATAATCTGGATCTGTACGCTGGCGATGACGTATTGCTGGTCAGCCATCAGCCTCTGGTGGGGACGCTGATCGGCCTTGCGATACATGGCAATATGCAGCAGACCCAACCGATGCATACCGCCAGCCTCGCCGAACTGGAAGGGGATTTTCCTCTGGCCGCAGCGATGGGCTTGGTGAGTGTGCGGCATCCTGAGTAGCTTTGGCCATGGTGGCGGTGTTCTCGGACGCCGCTTTTCTTGCCGTGATCTCTAAGAGCGGGCAAGCGCGCCTACAATGTGGTTGCCGACGATTTTGCGTCTGGCAGGGCCATGGTCGACGTATTTTTAATAACAATAAGGACCGAACATGACGATTTGGCGTACCCCTCCGAACATCGATGCCCTGAATACGATGCAGAAAAACACCATCGGCGAGGTACTCGACATTCGCTTCGAGGCAGTCGATGACCAGTCCTTGACCGCCAGCATGGTGGTCGATCATCGCACTCATCAGCCTTATGGCCTGCTGCACGGCGGTGCTTCGGTGGTGCTGGCCGAGACCGTTGGCTCGACCGCCAGTTACCTGGTCATCGACACCAGCAAATACTTCTGTGTGGGCCTGGAAATCAATGCCAACCATCTGCGCGGATTGCGCAGCGGTCGTGTCACTGCCGTTGCCCGCCCGGTGCATATCGGTCGTACTACTCATGTATGGGATATTCGGCTGACGAGCGATCAAGGCAAGACCAGCTGCATCTCGCGGTTGACCATCGCTGTCGTGCCCCACGGCGAGCAGCCGCCGGGTAGTTGACCCTGGACGGCGTTTTCTTCGCGACTATGACCGGAGTGTCATCATCGATGGCACTTCCAGTCATTGCCGTGCGCGCAGCAGATGCCCACAATTGCCCCCTGATCTGGTTCCAGTGGGACGCGCCGGCATGACTCAACACCTGTTTTTCGCTCACGCCAACGGCTTTCCTAGCGCAACGTACGGCAAGTTGTTCGCCTCGCTCGGTGCTGATTTCCAGGTGACGCATCTGGAGCAGCATGCGCATGACCCGCGTTTTCCGGTTACCGATAACTGGCCTAATCTGGTCGACGAATTGCTTCATCACCTGCGCCAACAGCCTGGGCCCGTCTGGGGCGTTGGGCATTCATTGGGGGGCGTGCTGCATTATCACGCCGCGTTGCGTTGTCCGCAGCTGTATCGGGGCGTTGTGATGCTCGATTCGCCTGTGCTGACGGTCTTCGATCAATGGATGATCCGCGCTGCCAAGCGCTTTGGCTTTATTGATCGCATTACGCCGGCCGGGCGTACGCTTGGGCGTCGTGAAGTGTTCGGCGACATCAACGCCGCCCGGCATTATTTTTCGGGTAAAAGCCTGTTTCGCCGTTTTGATCCTGAGTGCTTCGAGGCTTATCTGTCGCATGGTCTGCAAGCAGACGGCGAACAGTTGCGGCTGCGCTTCGATCCTGCCACCGAGATCAGCATTTATCGCAGTGTGCCCCACACCAGTCCCGGCCTGGCGCGCCAATTACGAGTGCCGCTGGCGCTGGTGCGTGGCGAACTCAGTCAAGTGGTGAGGCGCCATCACGCGTATTCGGTGAAAAGCATGCCTGAAGGGGAGTACCTTTCAGTGCCGGGCGGGCATATGTTTCCGCTGGAGCACCCAGAGGACACCGCACAGATGCTCAAAAACCTGTTTTCCCGTTGGGCCGCTCGCCGCCTGGCTGCCACTGACCTTTCGACCCATGAGCACGCCAGCGCATGAGCTGCTGCGTTGAAGAAGTCCGACTGAGCCTGCCGCATATCGAATTGGCGGCCCATCTTTTTGGTCCAGAAGATGGCCTGCCGGTCATTGCCTTGCATGGCTGGTTGGACAACGCCAACAGCTTTGCGCGGCTGGCGCCCAAGCTCGAAGGGCTGCGCATCGTTGCACTGGACATGGCGGGCCATGGTCATTCTGGTCATCGCCCGAGCGGAGCCGGTTACGGCCTGCCGGATTATGCCCTCGACGTGTTGCACGTCGCAGAGCAATTGGGCTGGGACACGTTTTCGTTGCTGGGCCACTCGTTGGGGGCAATCGTTTCGGTGATTGTCGCGGGCGCCTTGCCGCAGCGCGTCAATCGGCTGGCCTTGATCGATGGTCTGATTCCGCCGTTGGGAGAAGCAGAAACCGTCGCTGAACGCATGGGTGAGGCGTTGCAGGCGCAGTTGCATCAATCGAGTAAACGCAAGCCGGTCTACACCGACATGGACCGCGCCGTCGAAGCGCGCATGAAAGGCGTTGTGGCCGTCACTCGCGAGGCTGCGCAACTGTTGGCGCAGCGCGGTCTGATGCCGGTGCCGGGCGGTTACACCTGGCGCAGCGACAGTCGCCTTACGCTGGCTTCGCCGATCCGGCTTACTCGGGCTCAGGCGCTGGCTTTTGTCGACGCTATCGCTTGCCCAACGCAATTGATCGTCGCCGAAGACGGCATGCTGGCGAAAAACACTGAGCTATTGTCCAGCCTGCGTTTTGAAGTCAAACACCTTGCGGGTGGGCATCACGTACACCTCAATGACGAGGCGGGAGCATGCTCTGTTGCAGACTGTTTCAATCGGTTCTTCGCTGTTCCTTGACTTGCGACCGGCAACTGTCGAGGCTGAGCGGGTTGAGACAGGAGACAACCATGACGGACCAACATCCCGCCAATTCTGGCAACCTTGCCGGTATTTCATTCAGCTCCTTCACGAGCTTGCTTCGTACCCTTCCTTTTTTGACATCGAGCCGATGAGAGCACCCATGCGTTTATCCAGTGCCCTCGGGTTGATGTTTTGTTTTTCTGCGCTCAGCGCGTTCAGCCAGGCCGATGATGTGCCCGGCAGCCAGGACCTGGTCAATGTGCCGCGTTTGACGGACGCCGAAATCGTCGATTACCGACCCAGTGTCGAGCTGGAGCGGGTCTATCCCATGGGCTCGATTCGCAAGATCAGTGGCCAGTTGCGCTTTGACGGTCAGGTGAATGCACGCGGTAATGTCACTGCCATCACCTATCAGATCCCGCTTGAGCACACCTCCGATGAAGCCTTCACCGCTGCCCGTGAGGCATTGCAGAAGCAGGGCGCACAGTTGCTGTTCTGGTGTCAGGCGCGCGATTGCGGTGAAAGCAGCTTGTGGGCCAATGAAGTCTTCGGCAATGCCAAATTGTATGGCGCCGATGACCAGCAAGCCTACTTGCTGCTGCGTCTGGCCGCGCCGGACACCGACACGCTGGTGGCGTTGTACGGCATCACACGCGGCAATCGTCGCGCGTATCTGCATGTCGAGCAGTTCAAGGCTGTAGCGCCATTGGGCGAATTGCTGCCGACCTCGGCGACATTGCTGCGTCAGCTCAAGAGCACCGGCGAGCTGGATTTGCCGATGCTTACCGGTACACCACAGGAACCCTGGATTACCTTGCTGTCTCGTGGCCTGAACCTGGACAGCAGCCTGCGAGTCACGGTCTCGGGCAGCGATGCCCAGGCGTGGCGCGAAGCATTGGTGGCCAAGGGTGTGCGCGCCGCGCGGCTGGAGGCGGGCAACAGTGATTCGAAGGGCGTGGCCATCGAACTCATTCGCTGATCGGCGCTCTATGAGGTACGCCATCGCCACTCGATGAACACTGGCAGGATGGGTGTTGACCGTTATGCTGATGGCAACCGATCTTTTTTCTTCTGGATGAACCATGTTCAATAACGATCGCCTGTTGGTGCAGATTTTGCTCCTGGCATTGCTAGGCACTTGTTTGTGGGTGATGGCGCCGTTCTGGTCGGCGCTGTTCTGGGGCGCGGTTTTGGCTTTTGCCAGTTGGCCGCTGATGCGTCTGTTGACGCGCTGGCTCAAGGGGCGAGAGTCCCTCGCTGCGGCCATTCTGACCCTCGGTTGGGCGGTGTTGGTGCTCGCGCCGCTGGTGTGGCTGGGTTTCAATCTTGCCGACCACGTGCGCGATGCCACACTGTTCGTCAAAGACGTCCAGGTCGATGGCCTGCCGGACCCACCCGCCTGGTTGATCAGCGTACCGTTCGTGGGCGAGCGATTGGTGCGGTTCTGGACCACCATCGATCAACAAGGCGCGGCGATGCTGGCGAACGTCCGGCCGTATCTGGGCCAGGTCGGTAACTTTTTGTTGGCACGCAGTGCGCAGATCGGCGGCGGGATTGTCGAACTGACCTTGAGCATCGTTTTCGTGTTCTTTTTCTATCGCGACGGTCCGCGGCTGGCAGCGTTTGTGCTCAGCTTGCTGGAGCGTTTGATCGGTGATCGGGCGCAGTATTACGCCGATCTGGTGGCCGGCACCGTGCAGCGGGTAGTCAACGGGGTGATCGGCACGGCGGCCGCTCAAGCATTGCTGGCGCTGATTGGCTTCCTGATTGCGGGTGTGCCGGGCGCGCTGGTGCTGGGGATTGGCACGTTCCTGCTCAGTCTGGTGCCCATGGGGCCACCGCTGATATGGATTCCAGCCACTGCCTGGCTGGCTTGGGAAGGTGAATACGGCATGGCGATCTTTCTCGGGCTGTGGGGGACCTTCATCGTCAGTGGTGTCGATAACGTACTCAAACCGTACCTGATCAGCCGTGGCGGTAACCTGCCGTTGGTGATTGTGTTACTCGGTGTCTTTGGCGGCTTGCTGGCGTTTGGTTTCATCGGTTTGTTTATCGGGCCGACGTTGCTGGCAGTGGCTTACAGCTTGTTGCTGGACTGGGCCGGCGGCAATCGAGCGCAGTCGCCACGCCCATAGGGTCTGTTACTGAACAAACCGCCGCAGGACTCATGTCAGCGGCGGTTTTTTGCGAGAGGGCTCAGGCAGAAACGCTGACGTATTTGCCTGCGGTCGAGTTGTTGGTGAGGTTGTAGCTGTCGCTGATAGCCGCGACGATGCGACTCAGGGCTTCGGCCGATTGGCTAGTGCTCTGCTGCTGAGTGTCGTTGCCTGAGGACAGTGCAGACGTCAGTTCACTCGCACTGATCCCGCCATCACCGTCAGCGTCCAGTGAACTGAACAATTGTTCGGTTGAATCTTGCGTTGGAGGCGATGGTTGTTGAGTCTGCAGGCTGGCGGTCAGCTCGTCGAGGCTGACGGTGCCGTCCTGGTTGGTGTCCAGCGCATCGAATACTTGAGTGCTGTCTGCGTCGCTGCCGGAACTGCTCAGGGCTGTGGTCAGTTCATCGCTGCTGACTGAGCCGTCGCCGTCGGTGTCCAGCGCGCTCAACAGGTTCTGCGCATCGTCTGCGGCGGAAGCTGCGTCCAACTGCATCGGCGGTGGCGGCGGGGTCATGGCCGACAGTTCATCGGCACTCAGGCTGTCATCGTCGTTGCTGTCCAGGTCGCCGAACGCCTTGCTCAAGCTGACCGTGATGCCGTCTTTATTGTCTGACGACAGCGCACTGCTCAACTCGTCCTTGTCGATGCTGCCATCGCCGTTGGTGTCGAGCTTACTCAGCAATTCGTCGGCAAATTTTTTGCTGTTGCTGCTCGAGGTCGTACTCGTGCTAGTGCTGATGTAGCTGGAATAACTGCTGCTACCGCTGACGCCATTGATCATCGGACTGACTCCCCATCAGGTTGATAAAGCCGGAACGGAGCGCCGGCTTATGCAGCGTCGTTGGGTTAAGTGTCGTGGGTATGTGGGTTGTGTAACGAGGGGCTTACGTGCGCGGCGAACACAAATCCTGTAGGACAGGGGCATTACCCACGAGGTAAATCGAGCACCGCGGTAAGCCCGCCTCCTGGTGTCTCTTCCAGGTGCAGTTGACCTCCCAGGCGCAGCGCCGCGTCCCGGGCGATGGTCATGCCCATGCCAACGCCACCGGAGTTGCGATTGCGCGAACCTTCCAGTCGGTAGAACGGCTCGAAAACCGCTTCACGCAGGTTTTCCGGAATTCCTGGTCCATTATCACGAACCCGAATTTGCAGCCGGTCCACCGAGTCTTCGATCTCAACCCATGCATGCCCGGCGTAGCGCAGGGCGTTGTCGATCAAATTGTTCAGGCATGACCGAAGTGCCATGGGTTGTGCCCTGAGCGGTCGGCATTGGCCGCTGCTTTGTACATCATCGCCATTGTCCTGGGCATTTTCGGCGAGGGACTCGATCAGCGCCTGCACGTCAAAATACTGCAATGCCTCGCTGGTGCGCTGTTCATTCAGATAGGTCAGGGTCGCGTCGAGCATGCCGATCATGTCGTTCAGGTCTTGCGTCATCTGCCCGTGCAATTTGGGTTCTTCGATCTGCTCGACGCGTAATTTGAGGCGCGACAATGGCGTTCGCAAATCGTGAGAAACCGCCGCGAGCATACGACCGCGTTGCTGCACTTGTTCACGGATGCGCTGCTGCATCAGGTTGAACGTCATGGCGGCTTGTCGAGCTTCTCGTGGTCCGTTGATTTGCAGCGGTGGGCTGTCGAGGTTTTCGCTCAGGCGTTCGGCGGCCTCACTGATGCGTTGCACCGGTCGGGCCAGGGCTTTGGCGCCATACCAGGCGGCGATGATCAAGGTGATCAGTTGAAACACGAACGGTACGATCGGCCCACCCAGCGGCGGCGGAGGATGCTCACCCCGCATCTCTGGCGGCGGACGCGGTACGGCTTGATCGAACGCCTGATGTCCAGGCGGCGGTGGTGGGGGAGGTGGAAAACCGTAGTAACTGAACCAGGTGAACGCCAGCAGGTGCGCCAGAATGATAGCCAACAACGCGCCGCCGAATACTCGGGCGAAGAGTGTGTCTATCGAGCGGATCAACCGATTTCCCTGGCGTCGAACAAGTAACCTTCCCCCCGCACGGTCTTGATCAACTGCGGCGACTTGGGGTCATCACCCAGTTTTTGCCGCAAGCGCGAGACCAACAGATCGATGCTGCGATCAAACGCTTCAATAGAGCGGCCACGGGCAGCATCAAGCAATTGCTCACGATTGAGTACGCGACGCGGGCGTTCCAGAAAGGCTCGCAGCAGCCGGAATTCGGCGTTGGACAGCGGCACCACCAAGCCATCGGGTGCGGTCAGTTGACGCAATACGCTGTTCAGGCGCCAGTTGTCGAAGCGGATGTTGGTGCGCTCTTCGCTGCGGTCGTCGCGGACCCGGCGCAGGATGGTTTGAATGCGTGCGACCAGTTCACGAGGTTCGAACGGCTTGGCCATGTAATCGTCGGCGCCCAATTCAAGGCCAATGATGCGATCAGTGGGCTCGCAACGGGCGGTCAACATCAGGATCGGGATGTCTGACGAGCTGCGTAGCCAGCGACACAGCGACAAACCGTCTTCACCGGGCAACATCAGGTCGAGCACGACCACGTCGTAGGTTTCCTCCGCAAGCGCCTGGCGCATGGCGGTGCCGTCGGTTACGCCGGTGCTGTGGATATTGAAGCGTGCCAGGTAATCACACAGCAGCTCACGGATCGGCACGTCGTCGTCGACGATCAGCGCACGGGTGTTCCAGCGACGCTCGTCAGCGCTGTTGGCGGGGTTGCTGTCGGAAAGTGTTTGCATGGTACTGCTGCCGCCATGTGGGGCCGCCATCGACTGGCCGCGAATGAAGAACGACGCCGCCATGCTACTGCGCTGGCGCGTCGGGCGGAAGGGTGAGTGGTCAGGGTGTCGAGCGGTTGTCGGTAATGTATCAGGAAAGCTACACGTTGCAGGAGCCGACTTGTTGGCGAGGCGACCGCGCGTGAAAGCGGTTAATCGTCTCGCGAATGAATTCGCTCCTACAGAAGGGGATTCGCGTAAACGATCCCGTTACGCAGTTCCGAGCCCTGAATCCGGCACTCTTTACGCGTTCTTTATGCTCAGCCATAGCCTTCGCTCTCGTTCCTTTACACCTGCCTTGAGGACAATTGCCCCAAGCGGCAATCGCCGTATGACGGAGAGTTTTCCATGAGCGTTCTGGATGGGGTGTCACTGCTGTTGGCGGCAGGGTTGTTCGTGTACTTGCTGGTGGCGCTGTTACGCGCTGGCCAGATTGAGGAGTGACGGCCATGCACAGTTATGACTACCTGCTGATCTTGGTCTTTTTTGCACTGGTGTTGTTGCCCGCACCGATGCTGGGTCGTTTCTATTACAACATCATGGAGGGGAAGCGAACCTTTCTGACTCCGGTCCTCGGACCTGTTGAGCGCGCGTGCTATCGCCTGTCCGGGGTTGACTCCACGGTTGAGCAAAACTGGAAAACCTACACGCTTGCCTTGCTGGCGTTCAATCTGGCGGGCTTTTTCGCGCTGTTTCTGATTCTGGTCTTTCAAGGCGCGTTGCCCCTCAATCCACAAGGTTTGCCGGGTATGGAGTGGTCGCTGGCGTTCAATACCGCGATGAGTTTCGTCACTAACACCAACTGGCAAAACTACAGTGGTGAGGCGTCCCTGAGCTACCTGAGCCAGATGGTTGGCCTGACCGTGCAGAACTTTGTCAGCGCTGCCACTGGGATCGCCGTGCTGGTGGCTTTGTGCCGTGGCATTAGCCGCCGTTCAACGCAGCATTTGGGCAACTTCTGGGCCGACATGACCCGCGCGACCCTTTATGGCTTGTTGCCGCTGTGCATTGTACTGGCGCTGGTGCTGGTCTATCAGGGCGTGCCGCAAACGTTCGCCCATTATGTCGATGCCGTGACTTTGCAGGGCGCCGATCAGACGATTCCACTCGGTCCGGCTGCCAGCCAGATCGCCATCAAGCAACTGGGCACCAACGGCGGTGGCTTCTTCGGCGTCAACTCGGCGCACCCATTCGAGAACCCGACCGCCTGGAGCGACCTGTTCGAATTGGTGTCGATCATTTTGATTCCGGTGGCGCTGGTGTTCACCTTTGGCCACTACGTCAAGGATCTGCGTCAGAGCCGGGCGATCATTGCCTGCATGCTGGCGTTGTTTTTGATCGGCGGCGCCACGGCGTTATGGGCCGAGTACCAGCCAAACCCGACCCTGAGCATGGCCTCGGTGGAACAGACCGCGCCGATGGAAGGCAAGGAAACCCGCTTCGGCACCACCGCCACCGTGTTATGGGCGACGGCAACCACGGCGGCGTCCAACGGTTCGGTCAACGGCATGCACGACAGCCTCAACCCGCTCAGCGGCATGGTCGCGCTGGCCAACATGATGGTCGGCGAAGTGATCTTCGGCGGCGTCGGCGCAGGCCTGTACGGCATGTTGCTCAACGTGTTGATCGCTGTGTTCCTGGCCGGTTTGATGATCGGTCGCACACCGGAATATCTGGGCAAAAAACTACAAGCGCGTGAAGTGAAGCTACTGGTTGCGACCCTGATCGTGATGCCGGTCGGTGTACTGGTGTTTGGCGCCCTGGCCGCCTCGTTGCCCGGCCCTGCGGGTGCGGTCAGCAACCCTGGCGCTCATGGCTTCAGTCAGCTGCTTTACGCCTACACCTCGGCCACCGCCAACAACGGTTCGGCGTTCGGCGGTTTCAGTGCCAACACGCTGTTCCACAACCTGATGCTTAGCCTGTCGATGTTCATTGGCCGCTTTGGTTACATCGTGCCGGTGCTGGCGCTGGCAGGCAGTCTGGCGGCGAAGAAATCCGCGCGCCTCGGGAAAAATAGCGACCAAAACAGCTTCCCGACCCATGGTCCGCTATTCGTCACCCTGTTGACCGTGACCATTTTGCTGGTGGGTGGGCTGACGTTCCTGCCAACCCTGGCACTGGGGCCAATTGCCGAACATTTGAGCCTGGCCTTCTGAGGAGCGAATCATGAACATGCAGCTTCCTGCGACTAAAAAAGATCAGCAGCCGACTATGGCTGTACCTGGCAAAACCTCGATGTCCGCTTTGTGGCGACCGGCGTTGATCCAGGCATTCATCAAGCTCGACCCGCGTCAGTTGCAGCGTGCGCCAGTCATGCTGGTGGTGGAATTGACCGCCATTGTGACCACCGTTCTGTGCCTGCTCCCTGATCCGGCGGTGCCGACCTCGGTGGCGGTGCAAATTGCCGTGTGGTTATGGTTCACGGTGTTGTTCGCCAACTTCGCCGAAGCACTGGCCGAAGGGCGCGGCAAGGCCCGGGCTGACAGCCTCAAAGCTGGCACCGAAGGTTTGAAGGCACGTTTGAAAGGCGACAACGGCGCGTTTGTGACGGTCAACGCCAGTACCCTGCGCAGAGGTGACGTCGTGCGGGTCGAAGCGGGGGAGCTGATTCCCGGTGACGGCGAAGTGATCGAAGGCATTGCGGCGGTCAACGAAGCAGCGATCACCGGGGAGTCTGCGCCAGTGATCCGCGAGTCCGGTGGCGACCGCTCGGCGGTCACCGGCAATACCCGATTGGTGTCCGACTGGCTGCTGGTGCGCATCAGCGCCAACCCCGGCGAGTCGACCCTGGACCGCATGATCGCGTTGGTGGAAGGCGCCAAACGCCAGAAAACCCCCAACGAAGTGGCACTGGACATCCTGCTGATCGGCCTGACGCTGATCTTTCTGCTGGTCGTGGTCACCTTGCAACCGTTCGCTCACTTCGCGGGCGGTCAACTGCCGTTGGTGTTTCTGGTGGCGCTGCTGGTCACGCTGATCCCGACCACCATCGGCGGCCTGCTGTCGGCCATCGGTATCGCCGGCATGGACCGGCTGGTGCGGCTGAACGTGATCGCCAAATCCGGGCGTGCGGTGGAAGCGGCTGGCGACGTTCACGTCCTGTTGCTGGACAAGACCGGCACCATCACCTTTGGCAACCGTCGCTGCTCGGCGCTGTATGCCGCGCCTGGCATCAGCGCCACCATGCTGGGCGAGGGCGCCTTGCTGGCCTCGTTGGCCGATGACACCGCCGAAGGCAAATCCATCGTCGAGTACCTGCGTGCGCTGCACCCGATGACCGAGCCTGCGCTGAGCGACCTGACTGCGGTGCCATTCAGCGCGCAAACCCGATTGTCCGGTGTGGACTATCAAGGCCGTGTGTATCGCAAGGGCGCGGTGGATTCGCTGCTGAAGTTCCTTGAGCGTGATCGCAATGACCTGCCGCCAACCCTGGCGCGGGAAATCGACAAGATCGCCAAGACCGGTGGCACGCCGTTGCTGGTGTGTGGCGACGGCAAGCTGCTGGGGGCGATTCACCTCAAGGACGTGGTCAAGCCAGGTATCCGCGAGCGATTCGACGAACTGCGCAAACTGGGAATCCGTACCGTGATGGTCACCGGCGACAACCCGCTGACCGCCGCCGCGATTGCTGCCGAAGCGGGGGTCGATGACGTGCTGGCCGAAGCGACTCCGGAGAAAAAACTGGAGCGCATTCGTCAGGAGCAGAATGAGGGGCGGTTGGTGGCAATGTGCGGCGACGGCGCCAACGATGCCCCGGCGCTGGCTCAGGCGGACGTCGGCATGGCGATGAATGATGGCACTCAGGCGGCGCGCGAGGCGGCCAATATGGTTGACCTCGACAGCGATCCAACCAAGTTGCTGGACGTGGTGCAGATCGGCAAAGAATTGTTGGTCACGCGTGGCGCACTGACCACGTTCTCGATTGCCAACGACGTGGCCAAGTACTTCGCCATCCTGCCAGCGCTGTTTGCGTCGATTTACCCGCAACTGGGTGTGCTCAACGTCATGCACCTGACCAGTCCACAGAGCGCGATCCTGTCTGCCATCGTGTTTAACGCCTTGATTATCGTGGTGCTGATCCCGCTGGCGTTGCGTGGCGTGCGGGTGCAGGCGGCGAGCGCGGCGGCGCTGTTGCGGCGCAATTTGCTGATCTACGGGCTGGGCGGGATTGCCGTGCCGTTCGTGGGAATCAAGGCGATTGACATGGTGCTGACCGCGCTGCATCTGGTTTAAGCAATAGCAGCGCTGCGGCCAACGTCAGTAGCGCTCATTTTTTGAGGATTTGATGATGTCGACTGTAATGCGTCCGGCCATAAGCCTGATCGTTTTGATGACCCTGATCACGGGCGTGGCCTATCCGCTGGCGGTGACGGGCATTGCCCAACTGGCGTTCCCCGAGCAGGCCAATGGCAGCTTGATCTACGACGATCAGGAGAAAGTGCGCGGCTCGGTGTTGATTGCGCAAAATTTTACCGGCGAACAATGGTTTCACCCACGACCCTCGGCGGGCGCCTACGCCACGGTTGCCAGCGGCGCGAGCAACCTGGCGCCGAGCAACCCGGCGTTGGCACAGCGCATTGCCGATGAGGCCGCCAAAACAGTGGTGGCGGGGCAAGGCCCGGTGCCGCTGAACCTGCTGACCACCTCCGGCAGCGGCCTTGACCCTCATGTATCGCCGCAAGCGGCGGCGTATCAGGTGTCTCGTGTGGCCGCGGCGCGGCACGTTTCGCCGGACGCGGTGCAGCGGTTGGTCGATGCCAACACGGACAACCCACTGATCGGCCCGCCAGTGGTCAACGTATTGAGCTTGAACCAGGCGCTGAATGCGTTACCGTCTGCGCAGTTGTAAATGGATCCTCTAGGAATATTAGGACGTTACGACGGGCGCGATTACGGTGTGTCAGATAAATGAAGTGCGCCCCATGCAGGAGTCGGGCTTGTCCCGCGACCGGCGGGGAACCCGTCGTAAAGCCTGCGCATGCAGTGTGACAGGCCGACCGCGCGTACCGGGTTTACTGTCGCTGCGCGCCAGGTCGCGGACAAGTTCGCGCTTACAACTGATCACCCGTTACATTGAGGACATACGCCATCGGCAGCGGTGAAGCATTTGATACAGCCAAGCTTTTCAGCGAAAAACACCGGCTGAAAGCTTGACCGGCAACAGAGCATCTACAGAGTGTGTGTCTGGACTAATAAGGAACCCCTCATCGTGAACTCAACCACCCGCGCCGATGCCATTCTGGCGGACCTGCCCCAGGACGGGCGCGGTCGGCTGAAGGTATTTCTTGGCGCCGCGCCAGGCGTGGGCAAGACCTTCGCCATGCTCCAGGCAGCGCACACGCAAATGCGTCAGGGCGTTTCGGTGTTGGCTGGGGTCGTGGAAACCCATGGTCGCAGCGAAACCGAAGCACTGCTCGGCGGCATTTCGCAACAACCCCTGCTGCGTTCTGAATACCGGGGCGTAACCCTGGAGGAAATGGACCTCGACGGCCTCCTCAAGGCCGCGCCAAAATTGGTATTGGTCGATGAACTGGCTCACAGCAATGCCCCTGGCAGTCGTCACGCCAAACGTTGGCAAGACATCCAGGAACTGCTCTCTGCTGGTATCGACGTCTACACCACCGTCAACGTCCAGCACTTGGAAAGTCTCAATGATCAAGTGCGCGGCATTACCGGCGTGCTGGTGCGCGAAACCCTGCCGGACTGGGTGTTGCAGGAAGCCTACGAGCTGGTGCTGATTGACCTGCCACCGCGTGAACTGCTGGAGCGGTTGCGCGACGGCAAGGTGTATGTGCCTGAACAGGCCAGGGCCGCCATCGATGCTTTTTTCTCGCAGACCAACCTCAACGCCCTGCGTGAGCTGGCGATGCAAACCGCTGCTGCGCAGGTTGATAACGATCTGGCGCAAGGTTATCACCAGTTGGGGCAAGCCGCTCCGGCGGTACGTGGTCGTTTATTGGTGGGCATTGACGGCGATGCCCAGGCCGAGCGATTGGTCCGGCATGCCAGCCGTGTGGCCCAGCGTCGGCACCTGCCGTGGAGCCTGGTGCATATCGACAATGGTCGACTGTTCGATGAGCTGGCGCGCACCCGATTGCAAAATGCACAACAACTGGCCGAGCGACTGGGCGGTGAAGTGGTGGTGTTGCGCGCGCCAGAAGTGGCAAAAACTCTGATCCAGCATGCCGCCGAGCGCCGCGCCAGCCTGATATTGGTGGGGCAATCCCGACCGCGTTGGCGCAGACGAGTGTTCGGTGGAGGCCTCGCGGCGCGCCTGTTGCGCAATGCCCATGGCCTGGAAATCAGCGTGCTGGACAGCGAAGTGCGCCCGGATCAGCCGCGTTCGGCCTCGCCCCGCGCGCTGATTGGGTTCGACTATGCACTGGCCTTGGTCGCCACCGTGGGTGCCAGCGCCCTGGCCTGGGTGGTGTCCGGCGTGCTGGCGCTGCCGAATATTTCGCTGGTATTTCTCGCGGCGGTGTTGCTGGTGGCTGTGCGCAGCAGCCTCGGCCCGGCGTTGGTGTGCGCTGTGGCGTCGTTTCTGGCGTACGACTTTCTGTTCATTCCACCGAATTTCTCCCTGAGCATTCAGCGTGAAGAGGACGTGCTGACACTGTCGTTCTTCCTGCTGATGGCAGCGCTCACCGGTAATCTGGCTGCGCGTCAACGGCGCCAGTTACAAGCCCTGCGCGACACCCAGGAGGAAACCAGCGAGCTGCTGGATTTGTCGCGCAAGCTGACCGCCGCCACTGACCGTCAGGCTGTGTTGAGTGCCGCCGAGCAGCATTTGGGTGGCTGGAAAGAGTTGCAACTGTGCGTGCTCAACCCCGACGGGCAACAAGGCTGGACGGTCGAAATGGGTGGGCCGCTTGAGTTTTCCGAGTTTGAGCGCGCTGCCGCCCATTGGGCCTGGCAGCACGGGCAACCCGCAGGCAAAGGTACTGGCACCTTGCCTTCCGGGCGCTGGTGGTGGCTGCCGTTGTGGGTCGACGACACGCCACTGGCGTTGCTCGGCCTGTGCGCGCGTGAAGGGCAGACGTTCACGCCTCAGCGTCGACGCCTGCTCATTGCGCTCAGCCAACCGCTGGGCCAGGCGTTGGCGCGGGTTCAGTTGGCAGCCGATCTGGAAGCCGCACGCCTGCATGGCGAAACCGAACAACTGCGCAGTGCGTTGTTGGCGTCGGTGTCCCATGATTTGCGCACGCCGCTGACGTCCATGCGCGGCAGCATCGACAGCCTGCTGGCGCTAGGCGAGGCGATTCCGCTGGCAGATCGTCGGGAGTTGCTTGAGGGCACGCGTGATGAGGCCGAACGCCTTGATCGCTACATTCAAAATTTGCTGGACATGACCCGGCTCGGTCACGGCGCACTGAAGCTGGCGCGCGATTGGGTATCCCCCGGCGACATCGTTGGCAGCGCGTTGAATCGTCTGCGTGCTGTGCTGGCGCCGTTACAGGTCAGCACTCAACTGCCAGGCGATCTGCCGCTGCTGTATGTGCATGCGGCGCTGATCGAGCAGGCGCTGGTCAACGTGCTGGAAAATGCCGCGCGCTTCTCGCCCTTGCACGGACGGCTGCAGCTGACGGTTCAGGCCAGCGTTGATGAGTTGATCTTTGCGGTCAGTGACGAGGGGCCAGGCATTCCGCTCGCCGAGCGGGCGAAAATCTTCGACATGTTCTACACCGCCGCCCGTGGTGATCGTGGTGGGCAGGGCACCGGACTTGGGCTGGCGATCTGTCAGGGGATGGTTGGTGCCCACGGTGGGCGGATCAGTGTCGGCGACGGTATCGATGGGCGCGGCACCTGCATCAGCCTGCACTTGCCGTTACAGGCGCAACCCCACGCACAAATGGGGCAAACGGTGTGAGTCCGCAATGCGCTACGCTCACCTTTTCAATTGCAACGACAGGACAGCCATGAGCCAGACGGCAACCATTCTGGTGATCGACGACGAGCCGCAGATTCGCAAGTTTCTGCGCATCAGCCTTGTGTCGCAGGGCTACAAAGTGATCGAAGCCGGCACCGGCACCGAAGGTTTGAGTCAGGCGGCATTGAACAAACCTGACCTGCTGGTGCTCGATCTGGGCCTGCCGGACATGGACGGACAAGACGTCCTCAGCGAGTTTCGCGAGTGGTCGGTGGTGCCGGTCCTGGTGTTGTCGGTGCGCGCCAGCGAAGCTGAAAAGGTCCGGGCGCTGGATGCCGGGGCCAACGATTACGTGACCAAACCATTCGGGATTCAGGAGTTTCTGGCGCGGATTCGCACATTGCTACGCCAGGTGCCGGGCAGCGGGCAGCCCGAGTCGTCGCTGGTGATCGGGCCGTTGACGGTGGATCTGGCGTATCGACGGGTGTCACTGGATGGCGTTGAGGTCGGTCTGACTCGCAAGGAATATGCCGTGCTGGCGCAACTGGCGCGCCACCCTGGCAGGGTCATCACCCAGCAGCAATTGCTCAAGGACATCTGGGGCCCGACCCATACCGAAGACACCCATTACCTGCGCATCGTCGTTGGGCATTTGCGTCAGAAACTGGCGGATGATCCGGCGGCGCCCCGGTTTATCGTCACCGAGGCGGGGGTGGGGTATCGGTTGGTAGAGCGCTGAAAAGTCACGACGTGATGTCTGTAGGTACCCTGTTCCCAGTCAAGCTCGGTTGATCAATTGTCGGAGCGAACGTGTTCGCGAGGTGATGTTTCAGGCGCACCACGTTGGCCGCCTCGCCAACACGTTGGCTCCTACAGATTGAACTGCGGCTCGTCCGCTGCGGCGCGCCATTGGAGTATCTCTTTGATCACCTGCGGAGCTGACGAACACCTCACTGCTCATGCTCGCTCTCATAGCGGTCCAACGTGTCACTGGCGATCATACGGCCCAGTGCGATCAATTCCGGCGCTTTGTAGAACTCAAAGAACCTGCACACGCGTTTGGGCACGTTGATCAGGATGTCCGGCGGGTAACCGGCGATTTTGTACTGGGCCAATGAGGTCTGCATCACCTCAAAGCTCTGGTTGATCAGGTCCAGCAGCGACGCCGGGCCAACGTTGTCGACGATAATCGAGCCGCTCGCCGATTTCGGTGCGCCGGCTGCCTGGGGGGCGGCGGCCGGTTGCTGGTCTTGCGGGTCAGACGACTCATTGGCCAGCCACGGATTGCCAAGGGTCGCGGCGGACGCTTTCAGGCTGTCTTGCTCCATGCGCAACACATCGCCGCCTGCCACGTCGAGCTTGCGGCGAAACGGCAGGTGCGAGCCGATTGAGCTGATCAGGCTGTCGAAGCGCTTTTTCACCGCTGGCGCACGTTCGATCACCGGCAGTTGATAGTGTCTCTGGTTGGTGGAGTTGAGGTTGACCGCCACGATCAAATCGCAATGAGAGGACACCACCGGCACGATCGGCAAGGGGTTTAATAGCCCGCCGTCGACCAGCATGCGGTTGCCTTGCATGACCGGGGTGAACAGGCTGGGAATCGCCGCCGACGCGCGCATGGCCGAGTGCAGATTGCCCTCCTGAAACCAGATTTCCTGTTGATTGGTCAGATCGGTCGCCACCGCCGTGTAAGGGATGCGCAGGTCTTCGATGTTGATTTCTCCGACGATCTCGCGGATCTGGCCAAACACTTTCTCGCCCCTGATTGCGCCGAGGCGAAAGCTGACGTCGACCAGACGCAGTACGTCGAGGTAATCCAGGCTTTCGATCCAGGTGCGGTATTGGGGTAACTTGCCCGCTGCGTAGATCCCACCGACCACGGCGCCCATCGAGCAGCCAGCGATACACGCGATGTCATAACCCCGTCGTTCCAGCTCCTCGATCACGCCGATGTGTGCATATCCTCGTGCGCCACCTGACCCCAATACCAGCGCGATTCGCTTTTTCATCTGCCGTTTCCCGATCGTCGTACGTTCACAGTCTGTAACACTTAATGTGTCCTCCGAAATAGCGGTCACCGTCAAGCAATAAAACCGCTACTCTGCGCCGTGGTCATGGCACTTTTGCAACACAGTACCGTCAAAGCCGCATTGTCGATTTCTCTTGTTGAGGTAACACCCGATGAAAGCATGGATCTGCCTGCCCTTGCTGGCCCTGGTTCTCACAGGTTGCGCCGGTAAAACCGCCTACCGCGACAGTTGCGCCACGCAACTGGACAGCGCCTGGCATGAACTGGATCTGGCCAAGGCCGAAGGCTTTGCCGGCACCGTAAGCTACTCCAAAGCGCTGTCGTTGCTGACCGGTGCCAAGACCCAGCAACAATTCGAGGCGTTCGAAGGGTGCTCGCAAAAAGCCGAGAAAGCCCGTTTCTATATTCGCGAGTCCCGCGCTGGGCGCTGATCGAATTGTTTAAACGCTGAGTCTCACTGGAGTCAACTTGTTGGCGAGGCGCCATACCTAGGTATCGCACCATCGTTCTCGCCAACAAGTTGGCTCCTACACCAACCCATTGCTCTTTCATCGCTTGAATTCCCCATTGCTCTCTGGCGAAAAGGCCTACGCTGACCTTAAAGTGGCTACATGTCTGGCATCTACCGCAGTCCTATTAGCCATGAGCCGTCGCCTGGGGAGGCTTTCCAATGGGCAGAAAACTGGATGCTTGTCTAAACGCGATCAATGAAGTGGTCCTGGGCAAAGAGCCGCAGGTGCGATTGGCTATTACCTGCCTGTTGGGTGGCGGGCATTTGTTGATCGAGGATTTGCCCGGCATGGGTAAAACCACCCTCAGCCACACGTTGGCACGGGTGTTGGGGTTAAGTTTTCAACGCATTCAATTCACCTCCGATTTGCTGCCGGGCGATATTCTCGGCACGTCAGTGTTCGATCGCGACACTGGGCAGTTCACCTTCCATCCGGGGCCGATCTTCGCCGAACTGGTGCTGGCCGACGAAATTAACCGTGCTACGCCAAAAAGCCAGAGCGCCTTGCTCGAAGCCATGGAAGAGGGCCAGGTCACCATTGAGGGGGCCACTCGCCTGTTGCCTAATCCCTTTTTCGTCATCGCCACGCAAAACCCCTTCAGCCAGGGTGGCACCTTCGCTTTGCCTGAGTCGCAACTGGACCGTTTTTTGATGCGCCTGTCGCTGGGTTATCCAGCGCGCCTGGCCGAGAAGGCGTTGTTGCAGGGAGAATCGCGTCGCGATTTGTTGCCCCGCATCGAGCCAATCCTCGATCACGCTGAATTGGCGGTTTTACAAGCCCAGGCACGGCAGGTGCGGGCCAGTGACGCGCTGGTCGATTACGTGTTGCGGCTGGTGGATGCCACGCGCAGTCAGCCGCAGTTCGCCTACGGTCTGTCGCCGCGTGCCAGTCTGGCGATTCTTGCGGCGGCCCGGGCGTGGGCCTTGCTTATGGGTCGTGATTACGTGATCCCTGAAGACGTCCAAGCGATCCTGCCTTCGGTGATCGGCCATCGCCTGCGTGAACGCACAGACCCCACCGGGCATGGCGGCGCAGCGTTGGTTCAATGGTTGCTGCGTGAGGTGCCGGTGCTTTGATCCAACGGCTGAAACCGATCTGGCAGCGCTGGGTGATTCGACGCATTCCCCAGGCTTCGCGGATCACACTCGACCACCGCCGAATTTTCATTCTGCCCACTCGGGTGGGTGGCACTTATGCGCTGGTTTTGTTTTTGATGCTGTTGGTGTCGATCAACTATCAAAACAGCCTGGCCTACGGCCTGACCTTTCTTCTGCTGTCCGTGGCAATTTTGGCCATTGTGCATACCTATCGAAACCTCAGTGGGCTGATCCTCAGCGCCGGTTCTGCGCGCTCGGTATTCGTCGGCGAGCCGGTGCAGTTGCGTTTGCGCCTGGAAAGCGCCGGGCACAGCCACCAGGCCGTGGCAGTAGGCTGGGACAGCGAACAACTGCAGCAGACCGATGTCGCCGCCGAGCACCTGATCGAGGTCGAACTGACCTTGCCTGCGGTGAGTCGCGGCTGGCTACAGGCGCCGCGCCTGCGGGTCGAAAGTGTGTTTCCGCTGAGCATCTTCCGGGCCTGGAGCTGGCTAGACCTGGGGCAGACCGTGCTGATTTATCCGCGCCCAGTGCCGGGCACCCTGCCGTTGCTCAAGGGCGCTCAGCCTCATGTCGAGGATCAAGGCCAGGCGACGCGCGGGCAGGGCGTCGATGACTATCAGGGCTTGCGTCTTTACCAGCCGGGCGATTCACGACGACGCCTGCACTGGAAAGCCTACTCCCGTGGCCAGGGATTGTTGGTCAAGGACTTCACCGAGCTGAGCGGTAATGACCTGTGTCTGGACTTCATGGCGTTGGGCGGCGATATCGAAGAGCGGCTGTCGCGTCTTTGCTATTGGGTGTTGGAACTGTCGCAACGCCAGCAACCGTTCGCCCTGCGCTTGCCAGGTTTTCTGTCGGCGGTCGACAGCGGCCATGTCCACCGTGAGACCTGTCTCAGGGCGCTTGCATTATTTGGCGCCCGAACATGAGTGAGCGCTGCTGATGAACGCCCAAGGCAATCTCAGCCAACCGATCCCAAGGATCAGCCTGAACTGGCTGTTGGTCGGGCAAGCGCTGGTCATCGTGCCATTCGCGTCGCACGTGCCCATTGCGCTGATTGCCTTGTGGCTCGCCTGCACCTTCTGGCGTATTCAGATTTTTCGCATGCGCGTGCGCATCCCCGGCACCTGGATCAAATCCGGGCTACTGGTCGGCACCGCAGGCGGCATCTTTCTCGCACGCGGTAGCCTGGTTGGGCTGGACGCGGGCGCCGCATTGCTGATTGCTGCGTTCATCCTGAAAATGCTGGAAATGCAAACCCGACGTGATGCGTTGGTGCTGATCTTTCTGGGGTTCTTCTGTGTGGTGGTCGGTTACCTGTTCGAGGACGATTTGCTGTGGGGGCTGTTCACGCTGTTGCCGGTCAGTACCTTGCTGGCGGCGTTGATTGGCCTTCAGCAATCGAGTCTGGCCAGTAAACCGCTTGGCACCTGGAAGCTGGCCATGAAGCTGTTGCTTCAAGCGGTGCCGCTGATGCTCTTGTTGTTTCTGTTTTTTCCGCGCCTGGACCCGTTATGGTCGCTGCCGCAGCCGAGCAGCAAGGCATTGATCGGGCTTTCCGACAATATGGCGCCAGGTGACATTGCCGAGTTGAGCCAATCGGCGTCGCTGGTGTTTCGCGCCAGTTTCGAAGGCGCCGTGCCGCCGCGTGATCAGCAATATTGGCGCGGCCTGACACTTGAGCAGTTCGACGGTCGGCGCTGGTCGCAGTCATCCAGGGCTCAGGTGGCCGATGCGCCGGATTGGCAAAAGCAAGGCGAGGAGGTGGCCTACAGCATTGTCATGGAGCCCAGCGGCAAGCCGTGGTTGATGACCCTGGACGTCGCACAAGCGCAATTGGCCGGTGTACGGCAGATGACCGATTTCCGCTGGCAGCGTCGGCGGCCCATTGAGCAATCTGTGCTGTACGACGCGAAGTCCTGGCCTGACGCGGTTCGCGAAACCGTGCTCAGTGATGGCGCCCGCCTGCAGAACCTGCAATTGCCGATCAAGGGCAATCCGCAGGCGCGGGAGTGGGCCACCGACTTGCAACGCCGCTATCGGCGTGCCGACGCGTTGGTCAATGGGATGCTCAGCTATTTCACCACGCAGCCTTATCGCTACACGCTTAAACCGCCGACGCTGGGGCCCAATAGCATCGATGATTTCCTGTTCACCAGCCGCCAAGGGTTTTGCGCGCATTACGCGGGCGCGATGACCTTTGTGCTGCGCGCCGCCGGCATTCCCGCACGCGTGGTCGCCGGTTACCAGGGGGGCGAATTGAACCCGCAGGGTAACTACATCAGCGTGCGCCAGTTCGATGCCCACGCCTGGGTTGAATATTGGCAGCCAGGCATTGGCTGGCGCAGCGTCGATCCGACTGCTGCGGTGGCGCCGTTGCGTGTCGAGCTAGGCCTGGAGCAGGCGTTGGCCGCTGACGAGGAGTTTCTCGCGGACTCACCCATGTCGGCGTTACGCTACCGAAACGTGCCGTGGCTCAATGCAATGCGCATGAGTTGGGATAATCTCAATTACGGCTGGCAGCGCTGGGTGTTGGGCTATCAAGGGCAGCAACAGTTGCAGGTGCTTGGGCGCTGGTTCTCGGGTTTTGATGCCCCGGTATTTGTCGGCGGTGTGCTGGCGATTCTGGCGCTACTGACATTGTGGCTGTTCAAGCCTTGGCAGCGTGAAAGCGATTCACAACTGCGTCTGTTCAACCGATTCGAGCGCTTGCTGGCCCGGCACGGCCTCAAACGACTACCGGGCGAAGGTGCTCAGGCTTTTTCCCAGCGCGCCATGCTGTATTTTCCGGCGCATGCGCAGGCGATTGAAACGTTTGCCAGGGAGTTCGAAGCCCAACGTTATGGCGCCCGCGCAAACTCGGTGGGTCAGTTGCGTCGGTGCCTTAAGCAGGTACGCCGCAGCCTGCCATGGCGGTTGTCGGCGATCAAAGACAGTCATCAGTAGCACGGTCATAAAAGGAGTGAGTCATGTCTGCCATGGTCGATCACCTGATCGCCGAGATTTTCAGTCTCAATATCAAGTTGCTGTCCTGCCATGCACGGTTGGTGGCGTCCACTGACAGCGAAGCGCTGCACGATTTGCGCACCACGGTGCGTCGCCTGCGCAGTGTCCTGCGCCCCTTGCGCGGTTTGCCTGGGCTCGAACAGGTCGAGGAGGCCGCTAAAGGTGTGGGCGATCTAACCACGCCGCTGCGTGACATGCAGGTGTTGGCGGCGTTTCTTCATGAGCAAGGGCATGACGCGGCTGCGCTCAAGCGCTTGCGGTATCTGGATGAGGCCTGTCCGAAGGTGGCCAGCTCGGCCGAGCTCAATCGACTGTTCGGCGTAATGGACCAGTTGCCTGGCTTCCTGCGTACGCAACAGCGCCAGGGTTTGCTACGCAAGCTGCGTAAACGCATTGAAAAGCGCATGGACAAACAGTGGGGAAAGCTCAAGGAGGGCATGGCCGATCCAGCCCATGACCGGCATCGTTTGCGCCTGCTGATCAAACGCGTGCGCTATGCCTCGCAGGCATACCCGGAGCTCAGCCACCAGTCCGACGGTATGCAGCAGCGCTTGAAAGCGGCACAAGACGCATTGGGCGACTGGCACGACCATCTGCAATGGCTGGCGCAGGCCGGGCAGCAGGCGGACCTGGCATCGTGTATCGCCGGTTGGCAGTTGGGCATTCTTCGCGCTGAAACGTCGTCGGACAAGGCACTGGCGCGGCTGGGCAAAGCCTGCTTCGGTTAAACGCCGCACGCTAACGCTCAAATCACGCCTCCAAATTGGCGCATATGAACCCTGCACTGGCAGGGTTCGCTCGCTAAGATCGTTGGTCCGAGATGCCTGAATCTCTTTCGCCTGCCAACGGAGTGTGCATGAAGCTTTCTGAATTGCTCGATACGGTGCGTGATAGCCCTCAATCGGTGACGATCCCCCGCGAATGGTCCCAAGGCCGTTCGTGTTTTGGCGGCCTGATGGCGGCGCTGCTGTTTGAAGCCATGCGCGGTAAAGTCTCGGCAGGCCGGCTTGTTCGTTCGTTGGCGATTACCTTCGTCGGTCCGCCCATGCCGGATGTACCGATTCGCTTTGAGGTGGAAATCCTGCGCGAGGGCAAGGCAGTCAGTCAGGTATTGGGCCGCGCCACGCAGGACGGTGAGGTAATGACATTGATTCAGGGCAGTTTTGGCGCCCCGCGTGAATCGATGATTGCGGTCAAGGCCGAGCCTGCGCCGGTGTTCAAACCGGTGGAGGAGGTCGCGCAATTTCCATTCATTCCTGGCGTCATGCCCGAATATTTGCGCTTTATCGAAATGCGTTGGGCGTTGGGCGGGATGCCGTTCTCCAACACCAAGTCGCCTGCGATTGGAGGCTACGCGCGTTTGAAGGATGTTGAAAAAGAGAGGCTAAGCGAAGCGCATCTGTTGGTACTGGTGGACACTTGGCCGCCTGCGCTATTGCCGCATTTGAATAAACCGGCGCCGGGCAGCTCACTGACCTGGACGATCGAGTTCGTGCAGCCTCTGCCCGAGCTGACCACCCATGACTGGACCCAGTATCGGGCTGTGATCGAGCACGCCCGCGATGGTTATGGCCATACGGCAGCGGCGTTGTGGGCACCGAATGGGGAGTTGGTGGCGATCAGTCGCCAGACCGTGGTGGTTTTTGGTTGAACAACGATATTTAGCGTATTGATTGCCGTGCGCCCCGAGCCCTTATCGGCTCCGGGTTTTGATCGCTTGCGCGGCAATCAAGCCGAGTATGCCGATAGCTGCGGAAGACACACTGGCGCACAGCGCGCCGTCGAGCAGCAACAACCCCGAAACGATCGACAGCGCAAACGCCAGCGAAGACTGCGCGATGTGCGATGAGATGCCGGTTTTATTGGCGTTGCTGAAGAAATCTTCGATGTGCAGCTGGGTGATGAACTTGGGCATGATCTCTCTCCTGAATTCGGATCAGCCTGACGTCGAGCCAGCCTGAAACCGAATAAGCACTGTTTTCAGTGCTTGGAGAATAGGCCCGAGATCAGCATACGGCGAATCAACGCTTGCTATCGAAGTGATAGAAAAACGGGAAACCTACGAATACCGTGTTCACGGAACTGTTGGCGCGAGACGCCCTGATCACTTGGCGGTAATCACCGACAACTTGGTAATCCCCGCCCGCTCAATCGAGGCCATGGCCCGCGCCACTTCGCCATAGTTCACCCCGTTGTCGGCCTGCAACTGCACGCGCACGTCGGGGTTCTTGTCCTTGGCGGCCTTGAGGTTG
>NZ_DASWOT010000003.1:0-19294 GCF_036404235.1 Pseudomonas sp. | reverse complement strand
CATTGACTGCCTCGCCAACACGTTGGCTCCTACAGGATGGGTGTTGCCCCAATGTCTGGCGAACAGAAAAACTGACAGGGCGCCCCGTCGCCCACCATTAAATTTCTGACAGCTGCGACATTTGCACGCAGGGTTGGGGTATAAACGTCGACCGTCTTGTGCTCCGATGGATGCCCTGTTTTGAGTTCCGAATCTCCCACTGCCAAATCAGAATCCAGCAGTGCTCTGCGTCAACCCGGCTTTCTGGCGTTCCTGACTGCCCGCCTCGCCGCCGTATTCGCCATGCAGATTCAAGCCGTGGTGGTCGCCTGGCAGGTGTACGACATGACCCGCGACCCAATGTCGCTGGCGTATGTCGGTCTGGCCCAATTCATCCCGATGCTGCTGCTGTTGATGCCCGCCGGGGATTTGATCGATCGCTATGATCGCAAGCTGATCCTGACATGCAGCTGGCTGGTGCAAGGCAGCTGTAGCCTGGCGTTGATGCTGTTTTCCATCACTCACCATCAAGACACCCGACTGATCTACGCAGCATTGGCAGTGTTCGGTTGTGCGCGGGCGTTCACCGGTCCAGCGCTGCAAAGCCTGTTGCCGCAAGTCGTGCCCCGCGAGCAATTGGCATCGGCGATCGCGACCAACAGCATGATCATGCGCATTGCCACGATTGCCGGGCCATTAGTCGGCGGCGGTTTGTACGCACTGGGTGGTGGCGGCCTGACCTATACCGTATGCCTGTCGAGCTTCATCGCTGGCGCTCTGTTGCTGACCCGCGTACCGGTGGTCTTTGCCGAAAAGAAGATGACGCTGGAATCCACCGCTTGGAAACGCTTCACCGCAGGCATCGCTTTTATTCGCTCGCGGCCGATCATTCTTGGCACCATTTCACTGGACCTATTCGCCGTGCTGTTGGGGGGCGTGGTGGCGTTGCTGCCGGTCTATGCCCATGAAGTGCTGCATTTGGGGCCGCAGGGTTTAGGTGCGTTGCGCAGCGCCATGAGCCTGGGCGAGGTGAGCACCGGTTTGTACCTGAGCATGCGTCCGCTGGACCGCAACGTCGGCATGACCATGTTCATCGCCGTGGCGGTGTTTGGTATCGCCAATCTGGTATTTGCGCTCTCGACGCTGTTCTGGCTGTCGTTGCTGGCGCTGATGATTGCTGGCGCCGCAGACATGGTCAGCGTCTACATTCGCTCGACGCTGGTGCAATTCTCGACGCCGGACAACATGCGCGGTCGGGTCAATGCAGTGAATATGCTGTTCATCGGCTCATCCAACGAACTCGGCGAATTCCGGGCCGGTAGCAGCGCCTCGTTGTGGGGCGCCGTCCCCGCCGCGATCATTGGCGGTGTTTGCACCTTGAGCGTGGTCGGCACCTGGATGTGGGGATTCAAAGCATTGCGTGAGGTGAATCACTTTGCCGATGCATCCCCTACCGAAGTAACAGAAAAGCAGAAGGCTCGGGTTTAAGAACGGCGCGCCTCAGCCTTGTGCGATAGCTGCGGCGTCACCTGTAGTGATCAATGACCCATCACGCCGTAGCCACCCACTGAAAAACATCAAGCCCTCACATTCGATGTCGTAAGACGCCCGAACTATTCCTACCGAATCCTCTCTTAATTCGTCGTATTCCAACGACCAGACTGGCAACTCCTGCCATCTACGACGACACTACCTGCAGGATAAAGAGAGGATTCCCACATGCTATGGAAAAAAGGACGCCGCAGTGACAACGTCGTCGATGCTCGCGACGACACAGGGGGCGGCGGCGGTGGCATGCGCATTGGCGGCAAGGGATTGGGAATCGGCGGGATTGTAATTATCGTCGCATTCGGTCTTTTGACCGGCCAGGACCCGCTACAAATTCTCGGGCAGCTCACCGGACAGATGGATCAGACCACCGCGGTCAGCCCACAAACACGCCAGGCGCCACCGGCCAACGATCAACAGGCGGATTTTGTACGCGCGATTCTGGGTGACACCGAAGACACCTGGGGCCAGATCTTTCAACAAGGCGGGCGCCAATACAAAAACCCGACGCTGATTTTGTTTCGCGGGCAAGTGCAGTCAGCGTGCGGTTTTGCATCATCGGCCAGCGGCCCATTTTATTGCCCAGCGGATCAGCGGGTGTATCTGGACATGGAGTTTTTCCGCGAGATGTCGCAGCGCTTCAAGGCTGCGGGCGACTTTGCGCAGGCCTACGTCATTGCGCATGAAGTCGGGCACCACGTACAGACGTTGCTGGGTGTTTCAGATAGAGTGCAGGCAGCACGCCAGCGTGGCCAGCGCATGGAAGGCGACAACGGTTTGCTAGTACGTCAGGAGTTGCAGGCTGACTGCCTTGCCGGCGTTTGGGCCTATAACGCACAAAAGCGTTTGAACTGGCTTGAACCGGGTGATATTGAAGAGGCGCTGAACGCGGCGAACGCCATTGGCGACGACCGTTTGCAGCAACAAAGCCAAGGCCGTGTAGTACCCGACTCGTTCACCCATGGGACGTCTGCTCAGCGCGTTCGCTGGTTCAAGACCGGTTTCGCCCAGGGCCAAATCAACCAATGCGATACATTCGCCGCCAGGAGCCTCTGATCACATGATGAAACCGCTTTCGATCCTGTTGTTGGGCACCCTGCTGAGCGTCACTGCTCATGCTGCGGATCAGGCGGTCAAATCCATCAGCCCGGACCGGCTGTTGATCAACGGAACCAGCCAGGCCACATTAGGCCTGAGCCAAAGCTGGACACGGCCAAGCCCGCAAATTGAGCGAGTAATCATCGTTTTCCACGGCCGTCTGCGCAATGCCCAAACGTACCTGCGCAGTGTCGAGCGTGCGGCGAACCAATCCCGGCAACGGCCGAAGACCTTGCTGATCGCCCCGCAATTCCTTGATGAGAAAGACATCATCGCGCACCATTTGCCGGATACCGTGCTGCGTTGGCACGCCAACGATTGGATGGCGGGTGACAAGTCCCTGGGCGCCAAGCCGATCAGCTCGTTTGTGGTCATCGACCATATTCTCAAGCGCCTGAGCGACAGCAAGCTGTTTCCCAATCTGAAAGAAATCGTGATCGCCGGGCACTCCGGAGGGGCGCAGGTGGTGCAACGCTACGCGATGATCGGTGGCAAGGAGGATGCACTGCTGAAGAAGGAAGGCATCAAGCTACGTTACGTGATCGCCAACCCATCGTCCTACGCCTACTTTGACGCGCAGCGACCAAGCCCTGTGGATACGACGACCTGCCCGACATTTGATACCTGGAAATACGGCCTGAACAAGCTGCCGGCCTATGCAGACAAGGAAACACCGGCCGAACTGGAAGCCGCTTATGTGAAGCGTGACATCACGTATTTGCTCGGTGAGCGGGACATTGACCCCAACCATCCGGCGCTGGACAAAGATTGCGGGGCGCAAGCTCAGGGCCCCTTCCGCTTGGCACGCGGCAAGAATTACTTTGAGTACTTGAGCAAACGTCATCCAGAGGGACTGAATCAGCGCCTGGTTGAAGTGCCCAACGTGGGGCATAACGGCGACGAGATGTTTACCTCGCCCGAAGGACAGGCGGCGTTGTTCAGGCCTTTTTGAGCACTCCCCCCCCGGGGACAGATTCATTTTTCGGTGAAGCGTTGAAAAATAAATCAGTCCCCGGGGATGCTAAAAATAAATCAGTCCCCTGAAGTGCTGGGCCTACAGAAAATCTCTTTTATGTAGATTTGTCGTCTGTTGGCTCGCTTCGTAGCCGTCTTAAGCGAGTCAGCGACTACTGAGCATCGACTTCAACGCCACACAATCGGCGGCATGCCAATCGGTCAGCTCCGGCCAGGGATTCTCAGGCAAGTTGACCAACACCGTATGAGTGCCCGCCGCACGACCACAGGCCAGGTCAAATTGGTAATCGCCGACCATGACCATCTGCGACGGCTCAACCTTCCAGGCTTGGGCCAGTTTTAACAGGCCACCTGGGTCGGGTTTGGGCGGTGCTTCGTCACGGCCCAGGATGTCGTCAACCGCAAAGCAGTCCGCCAGACCGATGGCTTCAAGCGTCACGTGTGCCAGCTCGCGGGCATTACGGGTCAGAATTCCCAGGCGAACGCCGCGCCCTGCAAGCTCACGTACCAGCTCCACTGCGCCCGCTGCCGGTTGCGAGGCCAGCGCCAATTCACGTTCGTGTTCCAACAGCCAGGCATGTTTAGCCGCGCGAACATCAGCAGGCAATGCAGCGAGGTGACTGAGAATGTCGTCACTCAACGGAATGTCCAGCGCCCGCTTGATAGCCTGGAAATCATGCACGGCAATGGTCAGCGTGCCGTCCATGTCGAACACCCAATGGCGCAGCTGTGACAGGCTCACGCCCAATCCTTGCGATGGCGAATCAAACCTTCCTGGCTGACGGACGCCACTAACTGGCCTGCGCGGTTGTAAACGCTGCCCCGGGAAAAACCACGGGAATTGCCGGCCCACGGGCTGTCCATCGCGTATAGCAGCCACTCATCGGCGCGCAGATTCCCGTGAAACCATAGCGAGTGATCAAGGCTTGCGACCTGCATATCCTTCTGCCAAACCGTCTTGCCGTGGGGGAGCAGCGAGGTGGTCAACAAGTTGAAATCCGACGCATAGGCCAGCAAGTATTTGTGCAACGCAGGGATGTCCGGCAACGTGCCGTCGGCGCGAAACCAGATGTACTTCACCGGATCGCTTGGCACAGGATTGTAAGGATCCAGTTCGGTCACCGGGCGAAACTCAATCGGCTTGGGGCACAGCAGCTTGTCTTTCATGAACGCGGGAATCAGGTGTTCGCGCTGGCGCATCAGTTCGAGTTCGGACGGCAGGTTTTCAGGACCTACCACCTCGGGCATCTGGCTTTGATGTTCGAACCCCTCTTCGTCGTATTGGAACGACGCGCTGCAAGTAAAAATCGTATGGCCCTTCTGGATGGCGGTCACTCGGCGCGTACTGAAGCTGCCGCCATCACGCACACGATCGACTTGATAGACAACCGGCAACAGCGCATCCCCCGGACGCAGAAAGTAGCCATGCAGCGAATGTACGTGGCGTGCGTCTTCGACCGTCTGACTGGCCGCCGACAACGATTGGCCCAAAACCTGGCCGCCGAACAGTTGGCGGAAGCCAAGGTCCTGGCTGCGCCCGCGAAAGAGGTTTTCTTCAATCGGTTCCAGGCTCAACAGCGACACCAGATCATCCAGCACTTGGCTCATTCGGGCTTCCTCGTACAAAAATATCCCGCACAAAACAAAGCCGCGCACATCGCGTGGCGGCGGCCCACGTCACTCGTAAGGACGGGCAAGCAAAATGATACAGGGGTTTGTAGTCCGATTCCCGCGCAGCGTGACGTGGATCGCGGCTACAAGGTGGCGAGCCATTGCTGGCGATTGATCCGATACAAAACATGCGCTTTGAGTGGATGACCATCTGGCAGGTTTGGATGATCAAAGCCGTCGTCAGGATCGTTGTGCATGCCAATGGCCTGCATGACTTTTTGCGACGCCTGATTGCTCACCGCCGTGAATGACACGATCTCGTCGAGATCCAGGTGCTCGAATCCGCAGCCCAATGCAGTCCACGCCGCTTCACTGGCGAAACCCAGCCCCCAATGTTCACGCGCCAAACGCCAGCCGATTTCTACCGACGGGGTGAAGTGCGCGTCAAAACCGACCACGCAAAGGCCGGTAAAGCCGATGAAATGCCCGTTATCTTTGCGCTCAAGCGCCCAGAGCCCAAACCCGTATTCAGCAAAATGCCCGCGAATCCGCCCAATGAGCTTGGCACTTTCAAGACGGCTCATCGGCGCTGGGAAATACTTCATCACCTGTGGATCAGCACACATTTGCGCAAAGGCTGGCAAATCATCATCACGCCATTGACGCATCAACAAGCGTGCGCTGTTGAGCTCAAGTATCGGCTCCATCGAACATCTCCCATCCCCAGCCGTCATTGACTCGCCAGTTTAGCGACCGTACACGGTTTTTAAGGTTGTGCGGCGTTTCGCATTACTGGCAAGATCCCTCTTCGACCCACACTCGTACGCAAAATGTCCCTGCCGCTTATCTACCACGAAGATTACAGCCCTGCGTTTGCGGCTGATCACCGCTTCCCGATGGACAAGTTCCGCTTGCTGCACGACCACCTTATCGACAGCGGTATGACCACGGATGCTCAATTTTTTCGCCCAGAGGTTTGTCCGAACGACATTCTCGCGCTTGCGCATGATCCTTCTTACATTCGCCGATACATGGACGGAGATCTTTCCCGCGAGGACCAACGCCGTCTCGGCCTGCCCTGGAGCGAGGATCTGGCCCGGCGCACCGTGCGCGCGGTGGGTGGCTCGCTGCTCACCGCAGAAAAGGCGCTACAACATGGCCTGGCGTGCCATCTGGCCGGTGGCACGCACCACGCGCATTACGATTACCCAGCGGGGTTTTGTATTTTCAACGATCTGGCGGTGATCAGCCATTACCTGCTGCAGAGCGGTCGCGTCGGTCGGGTGTTGATCTTCGACTGCGATGTGCATCAGGGCGATGGCACCGCCCGCATCCTGGCCGATACCGAGGAAGCGATCACGGTATCGCTGCATTGTGAAAAGAACTTCCCGGCGCGCAAGGCCCAGAGCGATTGGGACATTCCATTGCCAATGGGCATGGGGGATGACGCTTACCTGAAAGTCGTCGATGACACGCTCAATTACCTGCTGCCCTTTTATCAACCGGATCTGGTGTTGTATGACGCAGGCGTCGATGTGCATAAAGATGACGCACTGGGCTATTTGCAGCTCACCGACGAAGGCATCGCCCGCCGTGATGAAGCAGTACTACGCCACTGCCTGGCCCGAGACATTCCGGTGATGGCTGTGATAGGCGGCGGCTACAGCAAGGATCGTGAAGCACTGGCGCGACGCCACGGGATTTTGCATCACAGCGCGCAGCGGGTTTGGGTTGGCGAAGGTTTGTAAGTCATGGCGGCGACCCATCCGGTGATTTCGCTGCAAAGGTCAGCATCACTTACCCACATCCGCTGTGGAGCGGCCTGTGGATAACCTGAGTGCAAGGACTCGCGGGCCATATAGTGCGTGGCCTGGCAAGGGCTGTACGTTTTTTGCTCAGTAGTTTTCCACAGGTCGCTCGTTTGTCTTGAGCGTCGGGTAGAATGCTCGACCACTTTCAGCCATCTGCAGCTTGCCATGACGCCAGACGCCTCTCCTCACGTTCAATCAATCGCCATCATCGGTGGCGGCCCTGCCGGCTTGATGGCGGCTGACGTGCTGAGTCAGGCAGGTTTCAAGGTGGACGTGTACGACGGCATGCCTTCAGTCGGCCGCAAGTTTCTGCTAGCAGGCGTCGGAGGCATGAACATTACCCACTCCGAGGCCTACCCGGCCTTTCTATCGCGCTACGCAGAGCGCGCACCCGTGATCGCGCCGCTGCTGCGCCGCTTTGGGGCCGACGCGCTTTGCGAATGGATTCATGGCTTGGGCATCGAGACCTTCGTCGGCAGTTCCGGGCGGGTGTTCCCTACCGATATGAAAGCCGCGCCGCTGCTGCGCGCATGGCTCAAGCGTTTGCGCGAATCGGGCGTGGTTATCCACACCCGCCATCGTTGGCTGGGCTGGAATCCAGACGGCAGTGTGCGGATTGCTCATCCTGGGGGCGAATTGGCAATCAAACCTGCCGCCACCCTGCTCGCCTTGGGCGGCGCCAGTTGGTCGCGGTTGGGGTCCGATGGCGCGTGGGTCAGCCTGCTTCAGCGGCGCGGAGTGACCATCACCCCCCTTCAAGCGGCCAATTGCGGCTTCGAGGTCGCCTCCTGGAGCGAATTGATGCGCAGCAAGTTTGCGGGGGCGCCGCTGAAGAACATTGCCATCGGCCTGCAAGGACACCCCCTGCGACTGGGCGAATGCGTACTCACTGAAACGGGCGTGGAAGGCAGCCTGATCTATGCACTGTCGGCGCAGATTCGTGAAGCGATCAATCAACAGGGGGCGGCCACTGTCGAGATCGATCTGCTGCCAGGCAAGGCATTGGAGGGCATACAAAAAGCGCTGCGCAAACCCCGTGGCTCGCGCTCGATGTCCAAGCATCTACACAGCCAGCTCGGCATCGACGGGGTTAAAGCTGCGCTGCTGCGCGAGTTGGCACCTGCCGATGCCTTTGCTGATCCAGCATTGCTGGCGCAGGCGCTCAAAGCGTTGCCGCTGACGTTGATCAAACCTCGCCCACTGGACGAGGCGATCAGCACCGCAGGCGGAGTGCCGTTCGAAGCCATGGACCAACACTTGATGCTCCATTCACTGCCGGGTGTTTTCTGCGCAGGCGAAATGCTCGATTGGGAAGCGCCAACAGGTGGATACCTGCTGACAGCCTGTTTCGCCAGCGGCCGAGCTGCCGGTTTGGGGATGCTGGAATGGCTGCGTCATTGCTGAGCCGCTTCATGACCAAGAGTCAACATCAGGCTGTGCGGTCTAACTGCGGCTCCGTTGCTGGCGCTTGCGGCTGAACCTGTACAGCCCTGACTGTCTTCGAGCCGCCAACGATGCGTTTACCCAGTTGGTAGCCTTTCATCTCGACGTACTTGTGAGCAAAGGAGGCGAGCACCACTGCCGTGATTGCCACTGCGATCACAACCAGGTTGTTACCCACCTGGGAGCCGGTGTCCATGAAGCGCTGCCCATTGATCATCGGCGCAAGCGCAAGCCCGGTAAACTTTTGCGCCACGATGAACACCGTCGACAAGCAGAACAGTAAGGCTGCGTGGGTCATGTAGATCGAGTACGACAGCGTGCCCAGCAGCACGAACACGCGAGTCTTGAGCAATGTCGACACCCATCCGCCCTCAAACGCAAACAGCAGGACCAGCCCGCAGAACACCAGGCTACCGATGGGGGAGCGATAGTCGAAGTCGTTCATGACGATCCAGTAAGTGGCGTACATCAAGGCGCACTCAAGGACAGTCATGATCCACGGGGAGGGCACAAACTTGTCGTGAATGTACAAATACACCAGGTAGACAATGTTGCCGGCGAAGAAGCAGGAAAGCCCTTGCAGTGCGCGCTCCACCAGCAGATCGCTGTCCATGAAGATCAGCATGAACATCACCAGCGATATGCAGGCGAACAGCATAAAACGTGTCCTCATCGCAAACATGCACAGGCCGCCGAACAACATATAGATATAAAACTCGATGCTGATGGTCCACGACGGATAGTTGAAGGACATGGTTTCAGTCAACGTGGTCCAGGCCTGAACCAAAAACAGATTAGGCAGTATTTCAGACGGCGCGAAAAGGCCGGTGAACGGTACGTTGTTCAGGTAAAACCCTTGTTTGTAGGCGATCCAACGGACCAACTCAAAGGAGATGAAGACACCGAGCATCACCAGATGCAGCGGGTAAAGACGGAACACTCGAGAAATGAAAAACGCCTTGAACGTCAGATTGGCCTTCATGCCGTAGGTGTGCGCCAGGACAAAACCGCTGAGCACAAAGAAGAAGTTCAACAGCACCTCACCACGTCGAAAGAACGCGAACTCAATGAAGGATTCAACGACATGCAAATGGAAAAATACGACCAGCAGCGCGCAAACGCCTCTGAAGCTGTCGAGTGTCGTGAATCGTTGAACAGGTTTCATAACACTACGTCCTTACTGGTCCTGGATGACTCAATTGGAGTCATTGAAAGGGTTGCCAGCGCATACGTTATTTCGTTCAGCGATAGGTCAACAGTTGAAATATTTCATCCCTGATACCATCGCCATTGGATTGTTGACGCCAGTATTTGACGTGTACAGCCACAACTAATAAATCGTTTACATCCCAAGCGATGCCAATCCGTGCGTGCAGACTCATTGGCAAACGCTGTATTGCGAAAGACAAAAGCGCGGCAGATGTATGACCCTCGCACATAAATCCGCCTCCACGAGGCCGTCTGCCTCGTGCAGATGAGCGGGTCTCCCTACTATCAATATCAGCGATGATCGGTAGCAACCGTATTGAGTTTTTAATATTGCGCAGCCGAGTAGCATTAGCTCCATACCGAGTAACCACACTACCTACTCGATCCGGAGCAACTACCATGAAAACTAATAAACTGTTTGTCGCAATTGCCTTCTCCGTACTCGCCAGCAGCGCTTTCGCCCTGCCAGTGATCAATACTCACACTCCACTGAACGCACCTATTGCTGCTGATGGCGCTGACCACGTTGGTGCAAACCGTGTCGCTACTGATGGTGCCGATCACGTTGGTGCAAACCGTGTCGCTACTGATGGTGCCGACCACGTTGGTGCAAACCGTGTCGCTACTGATGGTGCCGACCACGTTGGTGCAAACCGTGTCGCTACTGACGGTGCCGACCATGTTGGTGCAAACCGTATGAGCTGATCCCTTACATGCTCCCTCCCAGCCCGGCTTATGCCGGGCTTGATCATTTCTAGGCCCTGCAAAAAAAACCGCGCCAGAGCATTCCAACCCCGCAACCACACCTCTCAAAGTTGACGCCTTATTTTTTCCTTCACGCCCTCATTCAGATATCGAAACTTCTGCCGATAGCTACTGCGTCATACACGCAGCTGGTTCAACAAAAACAAGCTTCCAGCCGTCAGATTAGAAAATAGAAACTCTGGGAGGTTTTTGATGAGCAGCTGGTTCGCGAATGTCAGCGTCAACATGAAGTTGACCCTAGGATTTGGTGTCGTACTCTTTTTTACTGCATTGCTTGCGTTGACCGGCTGGACCAGCCTGGAAAAACTGATCGAACGCAGCGACCGGATGAACGACATCTCGGAACTTAGTGATCAATTGACCAAGCTGCGGGTGACTCGCCTGCAATACATGCTGGCCAATGGTGATGACGCCGTTGCACAAACCGTGCAAACCGCGATGGATGGATACAAAAGCCAGCAGCAGTCACTACAGACCTTCTTCACCAACCTACTCGACGCAAAACCGTTGGCCGCATTGGCCGAGCAGACGGCAGGCTATCAAAAGTCCCTGGACAAGATGCGTGACGGTTATCGCACCAGCGCCACCGTGCGCGCAGAAATGGGCGTGAAGGCGGTCAAGGGTGCAGAGCTGATCGCCGCTATCAATGACGACGTCCTGCGCCTTGACCCGACAGACGAACGACGGTTCACGCAATACCAGGCAATTATCAAGACCAAAGAAGACTTGATGCTGGTCCGTTATGAAGTACGTGGCTACACCGCCAATCCTAACCCGAAGACCGAAGAGGCGGCGTTGCGTCAGTTGGACACGGCTATCAATGGCCTGGCGCAACTGAAAGCTATCTTTGCTGACACTCAGGCAGATCGACTCAAACAGTTGGAAACGGCGCTGCTGGACTATCGCGTTTGTGTGCAGAATTTCCAGACAGCTAACAGTCAGATTGTTGCTGCGCGCGCGGAAATGACCGATCAGGGCACGGCCATCGTCAAACTCAACGGCGAGCTGCATGACATTCAGCAAACCCTTCGCGATCAAGGCAGCCAGAGTGCTCGCCGTTGGCAAATCGCCGGGACCTTGCTGGCCCTGATCTTCGGCGCGTTGGCGGCGGTCATCATTACTCGACAAATCACCCGCCCGCTGCAGGATACCCTGACAGTTATCGACCGCATCGCCTCCGGCGACCTGTCACAAACACTGGTGGTCACACGTCGCGATGAACTCGGCGTCCTGCAACAAGGTATTCAGCGCATGGGCACGACATTGCGCGATCTGATTGGCGGCATTCGGGACAGCGTGACCCAAATCGCCAGCGCCGCCGAAGCGTTATCGGCGGTCACCGAACAAACCAGCGCTGGCGCCAATAGCCAAAAGATCGAGACAGACCAGGTCGCCACCGCCATGCATGAAATGTCCGCCACCGTGCAGGAAGTCGCGCGCAACGCCGAGCAAGCTTCGGTCGCTGCATCCGCTGCCGATCAGCAGGCACATGACGGTGACAAGGTGGTGGCCGAAGCCATCGCACAAATCGAAAGATTGGCAACAGAAGTGGGACGGTCCACGGACGCGATGACCGTACTGGAGCACGAAAGCGACAAAATCGGCAAAGTCATGGACGTGATCAAAGCAGTCGCTCAACAGACCAACCTGCTCGCACTCAATGCTGCTATCGAAGCCGCACGCGCGGGTGAGGCGGGTCGCGGTTTTGCGGTAGTTGCCGATGAAGTACGCGGCCTCGCCCAACGCACCCAACAGTCCACTGAAGAAATCGAAGGCCTGGTGGCTGGCTTGCAGAACGGCGCCCGACAAGTGTCGGAGATCATGCTGGGTAGCCGCAACCTGACCGACAGCAGCGTGGCATTGACCCGCAAAGCCGGCTCGTCACTGGAAAGCATCACCCTCACCGTTTCCAACATTCAGGCCATGAACCAACAAATCGCGGCCGCAGCCGAACAACAAAGCTCGGTGGCCGAAGAAATCAGTCGCAGCATCCTCAATGTGCGTGACGTCTGCGAACAGACCGCCGCCGCCAGCGAGGAAACCGCCGCATCCAGCGTTGAACTCGCTCGGCTGGGCAACCAGTTGCAGTTGTTGGTGAGCCACTTCAAAGTGTGATCGTCAGGCCCCGATGTCGAGAAGCGGGGTTGACGTCGCAAGGCACCTTCTGCGTTGAGTCCACAGCGCTGGAGGGGCCGTAAAGATATTGCGCAAAGAGCCGCTCTTTATCTCAGCGGCTCTTAACCAATAATCAAGGAACCTCTAACGGCTTTACAGACTGCACCTCACCCAGAAAGCTGATTGGCGAATTGCCCGACCGCATTGACCACGCGCTGCGCGCCGTCCTGAATTTCTACGATTACCGCGCCTGCCTGTGCGGCCAACTCCAGGCCATGTTGAGCCTGCTGCTTGCCACTGACGATCACATTGACCGCCTGTTCGGCCAATTGCTGGTTTTGCTTCACCACACCGACAATTTCCTCTGTAGCCTTGCTGGTGCGCGATGCCAGTTGCCGAACTTCGTCTGCGACCACCGCGAAACCACGTCCTTGCTCACCCGCGCGGGCGGCTTCGATGGCAGCGTTCAGGGCCAACAGGTTGGTCTGGTCGGCGATACTGCTAATACTTTGGATGATCGAACCAATGATTTGCGACTGCTGATCCAGAGCGGCGATCCGTTCTGCGGCCTCTTCCATGTGCAGGGCAACTTCTTGCATCACTCCCACCGTCTGCTGTACCACTAATGCGCCTTTCTGCGCGCTGCCATCGGTCTGCTGGGAAGTGTTGAATGCAATCTGAGCGGCATCGGCAACGGCCAGTTCACGGTTTACCTGCTCAGTGATGACGGTGGCGAACTTCACCACCTTATAAAGCCGGTCGTGGGCATCGGTAATGGGGTTGTAGGAAGCCTCCAGCCACACCACTCGGCCGTGGCTATCGATGCGTTTAAAGCGGGCAACGACAAACTCTCCGCGCCGCAGCTTTTCCCAGAACTCCTTATATCCAGGCGAGTTGTACTCCTGTGGCTCACAGAAAATTCGGTGATGTTGACCTTTGATCTGCGCCAACGAATAACCCATGGCGCTCAGAAAACGCTCATTGGCGGCTAACACTTCACCCTCCAGGCTGAACTCGATAACGGCCGTGGAACGCTGCAGGGCTTCGATCAGGTTCTCGTGTTCGCGCGAGCTTTCGATGGTCCGAGTCAAGTCACTGGAGTGAATCGAAAAATACCTCACACGCTCATCGCTGCCGCGTACCGGCAGCACGATCGAACGTAGCCAGGCTTCCTGCCCATTACCGCGCAGCAAGCGCAACGCGCCAGTGAAATGTTCGCCGCGTGTAATCGCATTATTCATGCGCTGATAAAAATCAAGCCCTTTGACATGAGGGGGTACCAGCGTGTCGATCGCGCGCCCTACCAGATCTTCCTTGCGGTAAAGCATTTCCTTTTCGAAATTGGCATTGACCGACTCGATTCGTCCTTGCGGGTCCAGGCGCATCGTCAACATTTCGCTGTCCAGGCTGTTTTTGATCTGTTCGACCGAGGCGAGTTCTTCGCGCAGCGCTGCCAGCTCGTGTTTGAGTCGTTTGTTGAACATGACGGGAAGGGCTTCCAGAAGGTAAGAGGCGTTATTGTCAATCGGCGCAACGAGCACTTTCTTGAGGCCGGTCACAGGTTGGTGGTCGCTTTGCGCTCAAGGTATAACGCTACCCCTGCGACGCATGGCCAGTAGCCGCCCCTGACCCTACAAGAAAGGGATTTACACATCGCTCATTTGCCACATACTGCCCGCGCTCGTTTTATCTTTCTGTTCAGAATCACCTTCATCATCGCAAGGTTCATATTCATGAAAAAAATCCTGCGTATCTGTTATCCGCTGCCATCACTTTGCTTCCCATGGCCTTCGCTCATGCCGCAACGGCACCCGCACCGGTGCAACTGATCGTGCTCAGTTCGGGCGGTATCATGGGCGCCTTCACAGCCATCAGCCCTGATTACGAACAACGCGTTGGTGTAAAGCTGATCCCCGAAGTGGCGCCCTCCATGGGTACGACACCGCAAGCCATCCCCAACCGCCTGGCCCGTCACGAGCCTGCCGATGTGGTGCTGATGGTAGGCTCCGCGCTGGACAAGTTGATCAAGGACGGTCAGGTCGATCCAAAAACCCGGGTTGATCTGGGCAAGTCGTACATCGCCATGGCCGTTCGTCACGGCGCACAAAAACCTGATATCAGCACTATGGAAGCGTTCAAGGAAACCCTATTGAATGCCAAAAGCATCGCTTATTCCGACAGTCCCAGCGGCGTTTACCTATCGCGTGTGCTGTTCAATCAGATGCATATCGCTGATCGCATCAAAGACAAAAGCCACATGATTCCCGCAACACCTGTGGGTGAAGTGGTAGCCCGTGGCGATGCAGAAATCGGCTTCCAGCAACTGAGCGAACTCAAGCCGGTGGAAGGCATCGACATCATTGGCCTGATCCCCGATCAAGCTCAGCAAATGACCCTGTATTCAGCCGGGGTCGTCAGCCAAAGCAAGCACCCCGAACAAGCCAAGGCACTGGTGGACTTTCTGGGATCGAGCGCCGCAGCAGCAGCGATCAAGACCAGCGGCCTGGACCCAATTGCGAAGTAAGAAACGTCTTTTTCGGCTGTAGATCGCAGACCAAACTCAGTCTGACCACGGATTCTGTAGGCGCCAACGTGTTGGCGAGGCGACCATCGCGGTGTGTCTGAAACGCCGCCTCGCGAACACGTTCGCTCCAACAGTGCGCTCTCTCAAGCATTTGCGATGACGGCTCAGGAACGCATCCCCCGTAGGAGCCGGGCTTGTCCCGCGACCGGCGGGGAACCCGTCGTAAAACTGCGCACGCGGTGTCGCTGGCAGACCGCACACACAGGGTTTACTGCCGCTGCGCGCCATGTCGCGGGACAAGCCGCGCGCCTACAGCTGATAACCCGCCACGTTGAAGAGATACGCGATCCGCAGCGGTGGAGCATTTGATGCGGTCAAGCTTTTCAGCGAAAAACACCTGCTGAATGCTTGACCGGGAACAGAGTATCTACAGACGGTATTCGCCGATGACTCACTCCAGCGTCAACTCAATCAATTCCCCCCGCACATCCACACCCTCCACATACAGCAACCCCAACGCAATCGGCAACTTGAAACGTCGCGGCCCTGCACTCCCCGGATTGATAAACAGCACGCCATGATGATGTCGCTGCTGCGGTTTGTGCGAATGGCCGGTAACCACCACGCGGATATCTGATGGCAGGATCTCAGGCACATCGGCCAGGATGTGCGTGATATAGATCGCTACGTCACCCACACGCAATGTCGCCTCATAAGGCACATCGCTGGCCCAGGCATCATCGGTATCGTTGTTGCCGCGCACGACCGTCAGCGGCGCAATGTCCCGTAGCGCGTCGAGGATTTGCGGATTACCAATGTCGCCACCATGAATAATGTGATCGCACCCTCGCAACGCACTCAGTGCCTGCGGTCGCAACAGGCCATGGGTGTCTGAGATCAAACCGATTCTCACACTCATCGATTACCCCCCTGTGGACGTAACAGCCTGCCGAGCCTGCACGCGCTTCATGCTGATCATCGCCAGCAAGGCAATGAAGGCCACCAGCGAGGCGAAAAACTCACCGACATGGCGCAGACCAAAGGTGTGAACGCTGAAGCCGACAGCGATCACCGGGACCGAAATCGAGATGTACATCACCACGAAATAAGCAGACGTCACGGCCGCTTTATGATGCGCCGGACTGTTCGCGCTCACGGCCCCCATACCGGCGCGAAACACCATGCCCTGCCCCATCCCGGCGATAAAACCCGCCAGCACCAGCAGCATCAACTGGGCCGTGGCGATGCTCGATCCCAAGCAAATCAGGCCGATGATCAACGCCAGGCAACCCAGGGTCATGTCATGTTGTTTGGGCAACCACCGAAGCAACGCCTGGCCCACGATTGACGCCACGAAAAACAGGCCAATCACCGCGCCGATCAACAGCCCGCCAGTTTGTTCCATCACGTGAATCATCACCGATGGCACCATGCAGGTGAACAGACCGGCGACGCTGAAACCTGCCAGGCCGGCAATGGAAGCAGGAATGAACACGCTGCGAACCGAGGCAGGAATCGATGGTTTTTGAATGCCCAGATGCAGTTTCTCGGGACGCGTGACCGTTTCTCGCGCAACGATAACGCCGACGATGGCCAATAACAGCAGCGCCAAATGCACATAGAAGACCAGATGCAGCGGATCCGGCAAATATTGCGACGTGATACCCGCCAACAAGGGGCCCAGGCCCAGCCCCAACATATTCGCTGCCGTGGCCACGAGGGTCGCGCTCTTGCTCCAGCGTTCAGGTGCCAGTTCAATCACCGCGACCGTGGCCGTACCGGTCATGATCCCGGCGCTAAATCCTGAGAACAATCGCCCTATCATCAAGCCGGCGATAGAGTCGGCGTACAAAAAAATAACCGCACTGATCACCCCCATTAACAAGCCAGCACACAGCAGCGGTTTGCGCCCCAGTTGATCCGACCAACTTCCCACTGCCAGCAAAGCTGCGATCACACCCGCTGCATAAATGGAAAAAATGATCGTCACCCAGCTTGAATCAAAGCCCAGACGTTGCTGATAAATCGCATACAACGGCGTTGGCAGCGTGGTGCCCAGCATCGCAATCAATAGAGCACACGCCACCAGAATGAAGTCGCGGGTCGAAGGTGAACCTGCCTGGGTCATGAAGGCCTCCTGAAGGACACTGATAGTGGGCGGCTATTATTGGCGTATATCGTCCGAAATTTCGAAATGAAATTGAATATCGGGTGGACCGACGCACAAACCTTTGCGTTCCAACAAAATGTCTACACCCTTGCACGCGACGAAGGGCTTAAATATCACCCGCCATTCATGCCAACATGTGCGCCCTTGATAAGGCGCCCAGCCCCACGGCCGATCACCAGCAGCCGCACGGGCGCGACGCGAAACCAACAACAGTGAGGATTCGTACCATGCAAGACGTCGTTATCGTTGCCGCTACCCGCACCGCGGTCGGCAGTTTCCAGGGCTCTCTGGCAAATATTCCTGCGGTTGATCTAGGCGCCGCTGTCATCCGCCAACTGCTGGCTCAAACCGGCCTCGACGGCGCGCAAATCGATGAAGTGATCATGGGCCAGGTGTTGACCGCGGGCGCCGGACAAAACCCGGCGCGTCAGGCCGCGATCAAAGCAGGCCTGCCGTTCGCAGTACCGGCCATGACCCTGAACAAGGTCTGTGGCTCGGGCCTCAAGGCCCTGCATCTGGCGACCCAGGCGATTCGCTGCGGCGATGCCGAGATCATCATCGCGGGCGGTCAGGAAAACATGAGCCTGTCCAACTACGTAATACCCGGTGCGCGGACCGGCCTGCGGATGGGCAACGCGACGCTGGTAGACACCATGATCAGCGACGGTCTGTGGGACGCATTCAACGATTACCACATGGGGATTACAGCCGAGAACCTGTCGGACAAGTACGAAATAACCCGTGAGGCGCAGGACATCTTCGCCGCCGCGTCTCAGCAAAAAGCCACGGCCGCCATCGAAGCCGGTCGCTTCGTCGATGAAATCACGCCAATCCTGATTCCACAGCGCAAGGGCGATCCTGTGTCGTTCGCCACTGACGAACAACCTCGCGCCGGCACTACCGCACAATCGCTGGCCAAACTGAAACCAGCCTTCAAGAAGGACGGCACCGTGACCGCCGGCAATGCCTCCTCGCTGAACGATGGCGCTGCTGCGGTGATTCTGATGAGTGCCTCGAAGGCTCAGGAGCTGGGCTTGCCAGTGCTCGCACGCATCGCTGCTTACGCGAATGCCGGTGTCGACCCTGCAATCATGGGTATCGGCCCTGTGAGCGCGACGCGTCGTTGCCTGGACAAAGCGGGCTGGTCGCTGGAAGAACTCGACCTGATCGAAGCCAACGAAGCGTTCGCGGCACAATCGCTGTCAGTCGGCAAAGAGCTGGGTTGGGATGTGAACAAGGTCAACGTCAACGGCGGTGCCATTGCCATCGGCCACCCAATCGGGGCGTCAGGCTGCCGCGTGTTGGTGACCCTGCTGCATGAAATGATCAAGCGCGATGCCAAAAAAGGCTTGGCGACCCTGTGCATTGGCGGCGGCCAAGGTGTTGCGCTGGCGTTGGCGCGTTAGTTCCGGGCTGCTAGGCAAAATCCTGTAGAGACTCTGCTCCCGGTCATGCTCGGTTGATCCACTGGAGTGAACTTGTTCGCGAGGCGGCGTTTTAGGCGCACCGCATTGCTCGCCTCGCCAACAAGTTGGCTCCTACAGACTGAAGGATCAAGGGGGACTGATTTATTTACATCGCCTCACCGTAAATTAATCTGTCCCCGGGCGCACCGCTGCTCATCCGTCACTACACGCCATTGGCAAATATTCAACGTGGCGCTTGATCCGCTGTAGGAGCGAACTTGTTCGCGAGGCGGTGTTTCAGGCGCACCGCGTTGCTCGCCTCGCCAACAAGTTGGCTCCTACAGATTGAGCTGCGTCCTAGATCAAGGGATCAAGGGATCAAGGGATCAAGGGATCAAGGGGACTGATTTATTTACATCGCTTCACCGTAAATTAATCTGTCCCCGGGCGGGCATATGCAGTTCGGCAGGAACAGATTGATTTATCCGGCCATGCTCGGTTGATCCGCTGGAGCGAACTTGTTCGCGAGGCGGTGTTTCAGGCGCACCGCGTTGGTCGCCTCGCCAACAAGTTGGCTCCTACAGACTGAGTCCTCGACCACAATCACCCACCGCAAGGATCAAGGGGACTGATTTATTGA
>NZ_DASWOT010000002.1:0-11578 GCF_036404235.1 Pseudomonas sp. | reverse complement strand
CCTTTGCTCGGCAAAACGATTTTGACCTGCTGGTGATGGGAACATTGCCTCGGCATAGCTTGGAAAAGATCATGGGAGACACCGCCGAATCATTGCTTGCACATGCGCCATGCAGTGTACTGATCGTCAAGCCCGGCGACGCTGCAGGCGCTTCATATCTCTGAGCTGCATCAAATGACGTTCGTCGGCAACGCCAACAATGTTGCGTGCGAGCCTGTAGTGGCTCACCACTTGCCCAGCAGCCTTCTGGCGGTCAATCCACGACAGTTGGAGTCGTAAACATTTGCTCTCCAAAAGAGACATTATCGTGCTGACGTAATCGCCGAGCAGGTCAGGTTCTGGTTGGATCTGGTTATTACCAGGTCTGACCCACATTCTCCTCCAGCGTATAGGCCTTCGCCGTCAGGCTTGCTTACAGCGCTCACTTCCCTATAATCCCAAGCTCGAAAATCAATACGGCCCAGGTTTTGGGCACTTCAGACCGGCTACCTGCTTGGGTTCAGGGCAAGTCGTTCCTGTCTATCGACCTTCGGTGGGCGCATCGCAGGTTTTGATTTCCTCATTCAAATAATGTTTCACCCCAATTTAGTGTCACCCAGGCAGCTGAAGCCAATGACTAACAAAAACTCAGCGCAGGAGGGGGCTAAAAGTGAGGTCGGTGGTGTTTACCGACCTTAGTATGTCTACACCCGGTCCTTTGAGTGCGGGAGCCTACTGCATGCAGCAGCGCATGCGGTGAGCCAAGGTATTTCGTGATCAAGGATGGGGAGCGGACGACGTTCTATCCTAGGTATTTCTGCATGTTAAAAAAAGTGAACACGGCTCTCCTTGGCCTTGCTATGTCGATGGGGCTTACGTCCGTACACGCGGCGCCAGCAACGAAGGTGGATGTTTTGCTCGTCGGTGGCGGCATCATGAGCGCAACCCTGGGTGTGTGGCTCAATGAGCTCGAGCCAGGCTGGTCCATGGAAATGGTCGAACGGCTAGACGGTGTTGCCGAGGAAAGCTCCAACGGCTGGAACAACGCCGGCACTGGGCATTCCGCTCTGGCTGAGTTGAACTACACGCCGGAAGACAAAGACGGCAAGATTAATATCTCCAAGGCCATCGAGATCAACGAAGCGTTCCAGATTTCCCGCCAGTTCTGGTCGTGGCAGGTCAAGAACAACGTCCTGAAGAACCCGCACTCGTTCATTAACTCCACACCGCACATGAGCTTTGTGTGGGGCGACGACAACATCAAATTTCTGAAGAAGCGCTACGACGCGCTGCAGGCGAGCCCGCTGTTCCGTCCGATGCAGTATTCCGAAGACCCGGTGCAGATCGCCAAGTGGGTGCCGCTGATGATGGAAGGACGCGATCCCAATCAGAAGCTCGCCACCACCTGGACGCCAATCGGCACCGACGTCAACTTCGGCGAGATCACCCGTCAGTTCGTGGGCTATCTGCAAACCAGGCCAAATTTTGCGCTCAAGCTGTCCAGTGAAGTGCAGGACATTAGCCGCAACCAGGACGGCTCCTGGCACGTCGAATACAAAAATCTGAAAGACGGCACCACCACTGCAACGGATGCCAAGTTCCTGTTCATTGGTGCAGGTGGCGGTGCTCTGAAACTGCTGCAGAAGTCTGGCATTCCTGAAGCGAAAGAGTATGCAGGCTTCCCGGTCGGCGGTTCGTTCCTGGTCACTGAAAATCCGACCGTCGCCATGCAGCATATGGCCAAAGCCTATGGCATCGCGTCGACCGGTGCGCCTCCCATGTCGGTTCCTCACCTTGACACCCGCGTGCTGGATGGCAAACGTGTGATTTTGTTTGGCCCGTTCGCGACCTTCTCCACCAAGTTCCTCAAGGAGGGATCGTACCTGGATCTGTTCAGCAGCATGACGACGCACAACTTCTGGCCAATGACCAAAGTCGGTATCGAGCAATACCCGCTGGTTGAATACCTGGCCGGGCAATTGATGCTGTCGGATGACGACCGCTTCAATGCCCTGAAGGAATATTTCCCGCATGCCAAGAAAGAAGACTGGCGTTTGTGGCAAGCCGGGCAGCGCGTTCAGATCATCAAGCGTGATGAAGAGAAGGGCGGCGTGCTCAAGCTGGGCACCGAGGTCGTTTCCTCTCAAGATGGCAGCATCGCCGGCCTGTTGGGCGCATCACCAGGTGCCTCGACCGCTGCTCCAATCATGCTCAACGTGATGGAAAAGGTCTTCAAAGACAAAGTCGCCACCCCGCAATGGCAAGCGAAGATCCGCGAGATCGTGCCGAGCTACGGCACCAAGCTCAACGATTCGCCGGCTGCCGTTCAGCAGGAGTGGAACTACACTGCTGAGATTCTGCAGTTGGATAAGCCGCCGGTGATTGATCAGACCGTTGCCCCGGCAGGTTCGGCCCCGGCACCTACCCAGAGCAATCCAGCGGCTGACATGGCGCTGTAAAAACGGCCCCCAACGGGCGACCGTCGGGGGCTATTGGCCTGTGCGGCCGTGGCAGTCTGCTGCGGCCGGACATCGGTCTTGATCCGGTAAAACCCTGACCTGCTCGGAAGGTGTCTCGAACGCTGAGATGTCCGCCAGTGGTCCTTCTGGGCGAAAGCACGCAGCGCTTATCGTCCCCCCATCGCAGGCAGTGCGACTTCGCTAAAAGGGTGAGGGGTTATCACCTGGGCCCCAGACGGAACGGACTGTTTGATCTGCTCCACCAATAGTGATTCGTCGTTCTGCCCTCGAAGTATCCGGGGATCGTCCGGCGTGCCCCCGACAAAGTCCTCCCAATGAACGAGTACCACCAGCCGCGGCTGGGTCTGTGCCAGCAATGTGCGCGGGTAGTGATCCGCGTGCTGAAAAGAGGCAACAGGTAAAATCTCGACATCCACTGATTTGCCGTCGTCCAGCACTGGCGGGAAGCCATAGGGTGCGCTGCTGGCCGAGTCCTGATAATGAATCCGGTATATCGGTTTTCCATCCTCACCCAGCAGGTCCACCAGCCATGCCAGGGTCTGGCCCTCCTTCCAGTTCCAGAATCCCTTGGGTAGCGCTGTGAGGTCCGTCTCGTAAGCACCTCCCATGATGCGCGTCAGTGCATTGGGCGCGTGCATGCTCTCAATAGGCATTGCGCGGATATGACCTTTTTGTGTGTAAAACCAAGGGTCCTGCTTCGCGATCATTCGTGGCGGCAGATCACTGCTGAGCGAAGCCATTCTGGGCTCGGCATTCACCACCCGGTCGGCTGCTATTTCGGCGCGCAACACATGACCGGCGCTGCGTGATGCGTAAACGGTCGCGTGCGGCGAATGCTGGCGCATGATCCATGCCACATCGAGCAAGTGGTCATAATGCCCATGGCCGACCAGCAGCATGCTCACGTCCGTAGCGGGCGGCATGCGCAGGTCTATTTCATGAGTGTCTGGCTTGAGCCAGAACAGTTCTGCGATGGACGGGCGACTGAAGAACGGGTCGAACAGTACACCTTCATCACGCCAATGGATCAGTACGCCAGCCACCCCTAGAAACTCGAGTTTGGGCTCGACAAGACCGTGCTGATCCGTCAGCTCAAGGTCGCCCAGTTCCTGCGCGCATCCGGCAGTCATTAACAGCAACGAAACAGCCAGCCAATGCATGGGAGGTCTCCTTTAATAATGGCTGTTTACGGCTGAGAGAGAGTCGATTCGGCCACCGTGACCTTGGCGCAACCCCCGTTATTCTCGTAAAAGTGGTCCGGCATAAACGGCACGCCGACGACGTCGTTGACATACACATACAGTTGCCCACTGGAACGGGCCACAAACGTCAGATCGTGTTTTTTCATCGCTGTCGGCGGCGCATTGTTGGCTGGGCACGGCGGGGGAGAGTCGTTGCTGCTGGATCCTTGTGCACAGGGCTTCGTCGGGCTCGATTCTGTGTTGACCCCTTGCAAGGCATACGTGTCATTGCCTTGTTCGCCAATCTTCGCCATGGGTTGGAACCAGCCCTGAGTCAGGTGACGACGCGCAGGAACGAAGGCGGCGAAGGCGAGCGCTTTATACCAAGGCAACTTGCAGTCATACCCGTTAGGCCCAGCAGGAATCGAGGCGTCATGCCAGCGGTAGTCGCTTGGGATCTCGAATGTGACCTGATAGGTTTTGCCCGCCGTGACCGATGCATTCACGGCGTGGCATTTTTCTGCGGTTGCGAACCAGCTGTTTGCGTCGCCTGACTGAGTGCAAAGGCTGCCCGAAGAGGACCTCACGGCAAATACGAGTTGGGTCAAAAGCACTGTCGTATAGGCAAAAATCGCCAGCACGAATACAAACGGCAAGACGCGATGGGTCAGGCATCTCACTGTTTTTCGAGCGGGGCCTGCGCTGCGCAGACGTTGAGCCGCCGCAGAAAAGTGGCCCGCAGTGACCGGGAGTTTCATGCCATAGACGGCCTTGGGCTTTAACGGAGCAATTGAGTACCAGATGCGGCGCATCCTGTCGCTGATCTTCACATCCAGCGTCTTGCTGAGCCAAAAGCAAGCAGCCAGTAGCGCCAGCAAGGGCACGAAAGTATTAGGGTTGAATGCGAATGCGCTCGTCCAGACCGTTGCAAACGAGGGGAGAAAGTAGTCCAGCAGTTTGACCGGCGCGGTCAAGAAACAAAGACGATCCCGGCAGGCAGCGGTGGCTGGCGCCCATGCTGGCAGGGTGAAGAGCAACAGCGAGATGGTCAGGGTCAAGTAGTAGGCAACGCGCCGCCAGCCAATGGTGTTGAACACTTGCTCCCTGGCCGAGGCATAGTCTTGCATCCAGGTAGGCCCGACCCGTGTCGAGACCTGCGGTTCACTGGCGGCGACCGTATCGAGATAATCGTTAATCGGGAGGATATCGCCGTTGATGCGGACCACATCGAAATCTTGCGCCAGCACCCTTGGCGCATACCCGTCAGGGTCGACGCGAATGCGCCGAATCACACTTTCATGCACTTTTCCTCGTGCGATTCTTATCCCTTCGCTGTGGTTAACATCTTCCATGCGCCGCGGGTTATACGCGTAGTAACTGGCAATACCCTTACGTGAATCATAGAGCGGTCCGTTTTCGTCCGAGAGTGCTTTAAACTCGTCCCATAGCGCATCCTTGAACCGCAGATGACAACGGTCGGCTTCGGCCATGATCCATAGCAGCGGCACATAAGACAGGCTGTCGTCGGGGTAACCGCCGCCGACATTAGAATGCACGCCCGCGAACCATACCTGACAAATTCGATTCCCCGTGATATGCCCCGCCGAAACACTTGACTCGTCACGTTCAGTCCAAAGCCGTGGGTAAAAAGAACGCCGTTCGTCGTCCAGCGACAATGCATGCCGCGCGCACAACACCCGATCGCTCAGAACATAGTTGCGCATGGTCAAGGGCCAGATGAATTTGTCGATGGCCCGCGTCAGTTGATCGATGGGCAATCCGTAAGCGTCAACGGTGTCCCACAGGCCCAGAAACTCGATTTTGATTTCATCAGGTTCGCCAGGCTTGCCGATGCGCTCGGCGTCCTTGTAAAGCGTGTTTGCGGCAAGGTGATTTTTTAAGTTCAGTGCTTGATTGCGTAACTGGCGCAACGCTTCAACGATCCGGTTACTGGAGAAGCTTTTAGCCCGGTACGCCCGGTACGCGTCCCACGCCCAACGCTGCAGGTCTTGCTCGCTGCCGCTATAGCGCAATAACCCTTGCGACATCACCAAGCCCACCAACACGCGAATGGTGAACGCTCCGCGGCTGAAGCCAAAGGCATAGATGCTGTCGCCCGGCTCATAGGTCCGGCAGAGAAACACATATAGATCGACAACATTGCGCGCCAGCCCCACACCGAAAGCGCCGCCGGCAATAGCCAGGGGTTTAAAGGTTGATGTGCCGACACCGTCATCGTAATAAGCGAATTGTCGTGGCGGTTCCGGAGCCTGAGGGTCAGTCAAGTCCAACGCTTGATAGACGCGCCAAACATTGGTTTTGAACAGTTTGCCGGCACTGTTGCCGGTGCCGTCGGAAAATAACACCAGGTTTTTCTTCGCCATGCCAAGCTCCTTTACACGTGTCGAGTCACGCGCTATAGGCAGTCTTCAAGGGCATTGACAGGTCACGAACCTGAGCAGCTGGAACAGCGTCCAAACAGCGACATCGGGTGTGCAAGTACGGACACGTCGAGATTGACCGTTTCGTCCTCCATGAGTGGCCAAGACGTATAGGCGCGGTAGATCACAGAGCAGCGATGGTCCCTATTGCTCCTTATCAGGCAACCATGTTCTCTGGAGCGTAGACAGGTTTATTGGGACTCACTGAAAATTATCTTTGCGCATAAAGCGCGGTGGGCCGTTTCCTGACCACCGATTACATCTTCTGAACGGGACGTTTGCTTGAGCATTGGCAGGCGGCATGGGCTGTTTTCTGGCGGGACGGCCCAGCAGTTAGACGCACCAGTAGCGTCATTTCTGAAATGTGTCAGCGTTGTTGGTTATCTGCCCACAGCTTCTATATTCTTTTAGCGTCTACCCGACGTTTGCGCAGCGTTCGGAAATAAAGGTGGGCCACGTATTCACGCACGGCCAAAGGAAACCTGATGAGCACCCTCAGCACGCCGCTCTCCGGCGTCAACCAGCCACTCAAAGGCATTGCGTTCATTGTTCTTGCGACCTTTCTGTTTTCAAGTCACGACACTTTGTCCAAATTTCTGTCCGGTATTTATCCGATCATCATGGTGGTCTGGGTGCGCTACCTGGTGCATACACTATTGATGGCTTGCATCTTCATGCCGTCGGCCGGGTTGCGGGTGTTGCGCACCAAGAGGCCGGGATTACAGGCGTTGAGGGCAGGGTGTCTGCTTGGTACCAGCTTGTTATTCACCAGCGGATTGATGTTCATCCCGCTTGCCGAGGCGACCGCCGTCAACTTCCTCGCGCCGCTGCTGGTCACCGCACTGTCGGTGCCGTTGCTCAAGGAAAACGTCTCGCGCGGCCAATGGATTGCGGTGTTGGTGGGATTTCTCGGGGTCATGATCATCGTTCACCCCGGTGGCGAACTGTTTACTCCCGCAGTGCTGTTGCCGCTGGGGTCTGCCATGTGCTTTGCCTGTTATCAGTTATTGACGAGACTGGTGGCCGCGCACGACAGCCCGACCACCAGTAACTTCTTTGCCGGGCTGTTCAACACGCTGGTGATGAGTGCTCTGGTGCCGTTCTTCTGGCAATCGCCGCAGTGGAAGCACATCCCGTTCATGCTCGCGCTGGGTACTTGCGGCATGGTTGCGCACTTGCTGCTCACGCAAGCATTTCGTTTCGCGGCACCGGCGATGCTAGCCCCCTTCGGTTACTGCCAAATCGTGTTTGCCGGGCTACTGGGGTTGGTTTTTTTCGATCATGCGCCGTCGCTGACTGCGCAGGCGGGCATCGCCATCATTTGCCTCAGCGGGCTGGCGGCGGCCTGGCAGCAACGGAAAAAAGGCAACTGATTGCCCACGTGGAATGGCATAAGACGCGCATACAGGCATATGCCACTTCCGTAACCGAGCCGTGCGGCCCATAATCGCGCCACTAACTGTGGTCGTGAGCAACGCATGAAAAATGTCGACGACACCCTTGCCGATGCGCTCGCAGAAGCGCCGCGCAAAAGCCGCAAGAACAACCCGGAAAAAACCCGCGATGGCATTCTCCAGGCCGCCGTTGCCGAATTCGTGGCACAAGGTCTGTCGGGCGCTCGCGTCGACTCCATCGCCGAGCGCACGCAAACCTCGAAACGAATGATTTATTACTACTTCAACAGCAAAGAGCAGTTGTACGCCGAGGTGCTGGAAAAACTCTACGGTGACATCCGCCACACCGAACGCAGCCTCACGCTGGATGCGCTGGCACCGATGGAAGCGATTCAGCGCCTGGTGGAGTTCACCTTCGATCACCATGACCGCAACGTTGATTACGTGCGCATTGTCAGCATCGAAAACATCCACAACGGCGAGAACGTCAAACAGTCCCCGACCATCCGCGCATTGAGTCAGAACGTTCTTCAGGCACTGGATGACACCTTGCGTCGCGGTGAGCGTGAAGGGATGTTTCGCCAGGCCGTCAAAGCGGTTGATCTGCACTTGCTGATCAGTTCGTTCTGTTTCTACCGCGTGTCTAACCGCCACACATTTTCAGAGATTTTCCAGACGGACCTCGCGGACGAAGACGTCAAGACACGTCACAAATCGATGATCATCGATTCGGTGATGCGCTATTTATCGCCCTGATTCACGGTCGACCGAGATGAGTATCGAGCAGGTCCGGCTGCCTAAAACGCTCAACCGATCTGCACGCTTTGACTATTGCCCCCATGGAGCACAGAGCGGAGTATTTGCCCACTCCAACAATAAAAGTCTAAGGAAGACAAATCATGCAGATTCAAGGCAAGGTATTTTTGGTCAGTGGCGGGGCATCTGGCCTCGGGGCTGCGACGGCGAAGATGCTGATCGAGGAGGGGGCCAGGGTCATGCTGGTGGACCTTAACGCCGACGCTGTCCAGGCCCGTTCGCACGCGCTGGGCAGCAATGCCAGAGCAAGCGTGGCCGACGTGACTCAAGAAGCGCCGGCCAAGGCTGCGGTCGATAATACTCTGCGCGAGTTCGGCCAATTGCACGGTTTGGTCAATTGCGCCGGCATCGTGGGTGGCGAAAAGATCCTCGGTAAAGACGGCCCGCATGGCTTGGACAGCTTCAGCCGAACCATCCATGTCAACCTGATCGGTAGTTTCAATTTGTTGCGACTGGCGGCGGCTGCCATCGCCGAAGGCGCTGCCGACGACGGTGGTGAGCGCGGGGTGATTATCAACACAGCGTCGGTCGCCGCCTACGATGGCCAGATCGGACAGGCCGCATACGCCGCCTCCAAAGGCGCCATCGTCAGTCTGACACTGCCCGCTGCCCGTGAACTGGCGCGCTTTGGTATCCGTGTCATGACCATCGCCCCCGGCGTTTTTGAAACCCCCATGATGGCCGGGATGACGCCGCAAGTGCGCGATAGCCTGTCTGCTGGCGTGCCGTTCCCGCCACGCCTGGGTCGGCCGGATGAATATGCGGCGTTGGTTCGCCACATCATCGAGAACAGCATGCTCAATGGTGAGGTGATCCGGCTGGATGGCGCTCTGCGCATGGCCGCCCGTTAAGCGAGGAGCAACTCATGACATCCACCAAAATAGCCTCATCCATTGCTGACCCGGTGGTCATCGTCAGCGCCGTGCGCACCCCCATGGGTGGATTTCAGGGCGATCTGAAAAGCCTGACGGCGCCGCAATTGGGTTCGGCCGCTATTCGCGCCGCCGTCGAGCGAGCCGGCATCAAGGCTGCGGACGTTGAAGAAGTGTTGTTTGGTTGCGTGCTCTCGGCAGGCCTCGGTCAGGCGCCTGCGCGTCAGGCGTCACTGGGCGCCGGGCTTGGCAATGGCACGTTGTGTACGACACTCAACAAAATGTGTGGCTCGGGCATGCAAGCCGCGATGTTGGCCCACGATCTGCTAGTGGCCGGCAGCGCCGATGTAGTGATCGCGGGCGGCATGGAAAGCATGTCCAATGCCCCGTATCTACTCGACAAAGCCCGCAGCGGCTATCGAATGGGGCATGGTCAGGTCATCGATCATATGTTTTTCGACGGCCTTGAAGATGCCTATGAACGCGGTCGTCTCATGGGCACGTTTGCCGAAGACTGCGCATCGTTCGAGGACATCACTCGCCAAGCGCAAGATGCCTTTGCCGTCGCCTCGCTGATGCGCGCGCAAGAGGCAATCAGAGAAGGTCGCTTCGACGCAGAAATCGTTGCGCTGCAGGTCACCGAGGGTAAAGACCAGCGTACCGTCGAGCAGGACGAGCAACCGCCCAAAGCACGCCTGGACAAAATTCCCCAGTTGAAACCGGCCTTTCGTGCAGACGGAACAGTCACTGCTGCCAATTCCAGCTCGATCTCGGACGGTGCTGCAGCACTGACCTTGATGCGTCAGTCCGAGGCCGCGCGTCGGGGGCTCAAGCCTATCGCGGTGATTCGCGGTCACTCTGCGTATGCCAGCACACCAGGCTTGTTTCCGACCGCCCCCATCGGTGCCATTGAAAAGCTCATGGGCAAGACGGGCTGGTCATTGGCTGAGGTGGACCTGTTTGAGATCAACGAAGCCTTCGCTGTCGTGGCGCTGGTGACCATGGGTAAGTTGGCATTGCCGCACGCCAAAGTGAATGTTAACGGCGGTGCGTGTGCGTTGGGCCACCCCATCGGGGCGTCGGGTGCTCGAATTCTTGTGACGCTGACGCATGCGCTGCAACAGCGAGGCCTGAGTCGTGGAGTCGCGGCTATTTGCATCGGCGGCGGCGAAGCCACTGCGATGGCGATAGAAATAATTTAACTGATAAATAACAAATGGTTGCAGGTCAGTCTGAATGTCATTCCTAGGAATGGCCTGTGAGAGCTAAAACCCACTTACTGGATGAATAACAATGAGTTACGAAACAATTATCAAAGAAGTCAAAGGTCGTGTGGCACTGCTCACCCTTAATCGCCCAGAAGCCCTGAACGCCCTGAATTCGCAAATCATCAGCGAACTCAACCACGCACTCGATGAGATAGAGCGCAATCCCGATATCGGTTGTGTGGTGCTTACAGGCTCCTCCAAAGCCTTTGCCGCAGGCGCCGATATCAAGGAAATGGCCCAGCTTGAATTCCCGCAAATCTACCTCGATGACTTGTTCAGCGAGAGTGACCGGATAGCTGCTCGGCGCAAGCCTATCGTCGCCGCGGTGGCCGGCTTCGCCTTGGGCGGTGGCTGCGAACTGGCCTTGATGTGCGATTTCATTCTGGCGGCAGACAACGCCCGGTTTGGTCAGCCCGAAATTAAACTCGGCGTCTTGCCGGGAATGGGCGGCACTCAACGCCTGACACGTGCCGTGGGTAAAGCCAAGGCCATGGAGATGTGCCTCACCGGGCGCATGATCGACGCCGTGGAAGCTGAGCGCGCGGGGTTGGTCTCGCGCATCGTGCCGCTGGATCAGTTGCTCGACGAAGCCCTGAAGGTTGCCACCGCTATCGCTGGTAAATCACTGCCCGCGGTGATGATGGTCAAAGAAAGCGTCAACCGGGCGTTCGAGGTCAGTTTGTCTGAAGGCGTGCGCTTCGAACGCCGGATGTTTCACTCAGCGTTTGCCAGTGAGGATCAAAAGGAAGGCATGGCGGCCTTTATTGAAAAGCGCGAGCCGGTCTTCAAGCATCGTTGATGCTCCCTGCGCAGAGCGAAGCATTCTGCGTTATTGACAGCGGGGTGTCGCGCGTCCCATGTGCGCGACCCACCCCGTATTCCCGTATTAGCTGAAAAAGGTCAGGCCTTGGGGTGTCATTTCAAGTGTCGCCAGTGAGGTGCGCAACGTTAGTGTCTGAAGATCATTCACCTCTAGCCGTTGTCCGGGCACCAGTAGCAGGTGATTCTCGTCAACCCCGGTGGGCAATGATCGGAGTAAGGCGGCCACGGCCGACTCAGCGGTTGCCTGACACAACACACCACAAATCACCGGCTGATCGGTATCGTCGTCAAAGAAGCGAACGCTCACCTGGGCTGTGCTGTCATC
>NZ_DASWOT010000001.1:0-47802 GCF_036404235.1 Pseudomonas sp. | reverse complement strand
CCGCATGAGGGGATCGCGCTTTTTTGGTTGGATTTGGATCGCTTCAAAGACATCAACGATACATTGGGACATTCGGCAGGCGATCAGGTGCTGATCGAAATGACCAATCGACTCAGTGCTCAACTCGGATCAGAAGAGTTTCTGGGTCGTACCGAAGGGGGCGCCTTTGTGATCGTCGCCGTCGGTTGCGACGTCCGGCGTGCCTCGTTGATTGCCAGCCATATTCAGGAGGTCGCCAGCAAGCTGATCGAAGTGTCCGGCTTCTCGCTGATCTTGTCTTTAAGCATCGGTATCAGTCATTACCCCGAAAGTGGTGAAGATAGAGAGATGCTGCTTCAGAACGCCAAAAGCGCCATGTATCGGATCAAGGCAGCGGGGGGTAACGATTACCTGTTTTTCAGCCCGGAAATGAATGTGATTGCGCGCGATCGCCTGCTTCTGGGCGCGGCATTGAAGCGCGCCATTGCCAGTGACCGTCTGCATTTGCAATATCAGCCACAATTGCAGTCCGACGGGGGCCAACTGTACGGCATGGAAGCGCTAATGCGCTGGACCGACCCCGAGCTGGGCGCAATATCCCCCGATAAATTCATCAGCCTTGCCGAGGAAATCGGCGAGATCGAAGTGATCACTCATTGGGCGCTTCGGGAAGCTTGTCGTCAGATGGCGGAATGGAAACGTCGTGGCATACCGGTGCCCATTGTGTCGGTCAATTTGTCACCGTTCAATTTTCGAAATCGCAGGCTGCCAGAGCTCATTGCCGATCTTCTGAATGAATACTCATTGCCAGGTGAATGCCTGACGGTCGAGATCACTGAAGGCTTGATGATGGACCTGACCCCGGAAACCCTGAATATCCTGCATGAAATTCGAGCGCTTGGGGTTGGCCTGTCGGTGGACGACTTCGGTACGGGCTTCTCCAGCTTATCGAGCCTGGCCAACCTGCCTGTCACCGAAGTCAAAATCGACCGCAGCTTCATCGACAAGTGCGCGCTGGAAAAACGGGCCCAGGCGCTGGTGACTGCCGTGATCGGTATTGGTCATGGTCTGGACTTGACGATTGTGGCCGAGGGTGTTGAAAACGAACCCCAGCGCCAGTTGCTGACAGAACTGCACTGTACGGTGCTGCAAGGTTATTTGTTTTCCAGACCACTATCACCTCACGACATACCCAATTGGATGAGCTCCCTACTTTGGCGATGGGCCAGCGTACAAAAGGACCCATGCACATAGGCGTTCTCAATCACGGGTAAACCCCTGAGGCACAGCCAAGCACGACACTGGGAGTAAGCCTGCTCATGATGTGGACGATACTTTTATCAGCAGGGCATAAACTTCACCTGAGCTCATCGTCCCGTATTTATTGGCTGCTACCTCAGGCGAGCGAGTTCTGTCACGCCCAAGTAAGAGGCATACCACATACTGTGTGCGCCCTGATGTCACATGACAGTGATGGCAGTCCTTCGACCACGAGGCTGGGTGCCCACCCCTTCCAGGTTGGCTGATCGAATACAGCGCCCACAGCACGGGGGCTGCGGCGCATGTCCCGTCACTTCGGGGCGACAGTGCAATAAATGTGGCATGCCACTTGCTTTTGTCTATGCGTGACGAGCTCAGGTATTCATAACGTGAGCCGCAAGCCGCCGATCGCGGTGTGATCTGGTCGATAACGATTCCGTTTCTGGACCTGGCCGGGACCGTGCCCGGTTTATTCGGATGCTTGGAAGGGTGAGACTGATGAACTGCAAAGAACACTTGAACCAACTGGATGCCCCGCTAGAGCCGGCTTTGCTCAACGACTGGCACGTAGTTGCCAGCAGCGAAGATGTGGTTGCAGGCACTTTGTACCCGGCAACGCTCTTTGGTCGCGACCTGGTGATCTGGCGCGACTCCAAGGGGCAAGCCTATGTTTGGGAGGATCTTTGCATCCACCGTGGCGCGCGCCTGTCCAAGGGCTTCATTGTCAGCGACAAAGTGGTGTGTCCCTATCATGGCTGGAACTATGACGGCACGGCCCAATGCACTTTGATACCGGCATCCCCCAATGAAACACCGATGAAGAAAGCCAAGGCAATTGCCCATCACGTCAAGGAGGCCTATGGACTGTTGTGGACCTGTATTGGCGAGCCGGAACATGAGATTCCAAGCTTTCCCGAGTGGGACGATGCCAGTTACAAAAAGGTCGTCTGTGGACCTTATACCTTCAAATCCGGCTATCGCGCTCTGGAGAACTTCATCGATCCGACGCACTTCCCCTTTGTGCATGCTGGCGTCAACGGCCTGATGGATAACCCCGATCCCATCGGACCTTATGAGGTGTGGGAAGAAAACGGTGGTTTGGCAACGTCCGAGGTCAAAGTCACTCAGCCCTATGGCGACCCTCGCGAAGTGCCGGTAATCGCCTACTACGCTTACACCCTACTGCGCCCAGGTGTTGCTTACTTCAAAAAGCGCCTGGTGATCTCCGACCCGGAGCGCGCCCATGAAGGCAACGAAGCAGACCGCTTCTGCACGTTTTTCACCATGCAGCAGGTCAGTGAAACCGAAAGCATCGTGCGTATCTGCTGCGCGATGAATTTCGATCCGCAACCCAGTGATGCCGATGTGCGCCGCCGTCAGGACCTGGTGTATGCCCAGGATGCCGCCATTGTCGACACCCAACGCCCAGAGCGAATTCCGACCGATCTGCGCAAAGAGTTGCACCACCGTACCGACTTGCTCGGCATGAAATATCGCGCTTGGTTACGCGGCATGGGCATCAACTATGGAACCGTCTGAGCCGATCTCCCATCGGGTACGGTTGGTCAGCATGCGCTACGGTGCGCCGGATATCGTGCTGTACGAGTTCGAAGCAATGGATCAAGCCGATTTGGCGCCTGTCGATGCCGGCGCTCACCTGGACGTGTTCATGCCCGGCGGGCTGGTACGCCAGTACTCCTTGCTGACGCCGCTGTGCGATGCGCGGCACTATGTGGTCGGTGTCAAACGTGAAGAAACAGGACGTGGCGGCTCGAAGTGGCTACATGACAGTGCCCGAGTGGGCCAGATTTTAGAGGTCAGCTCACCGCGCAATCACTTTGCACTGGTGGCAAGTGATGCTCCAGTGCTGCTGTTGGCGGGAGGGATCGGCATAACGCCCATCTACTCGATGCTGCAGACGCTTCGCGCCCAAGGGCGGACCGTTCATTTGCACTACTGGTGTCGCTCTGCCGAACATGTGCTGTTTGGCAGTGCCCTCAAAGACCAGGTAGATGTGACCTTGCATTACCCTGGCTCAGCAAGCACACCGCGCGCGTCGATGTCCGAAGTACTCGACGGGCTCGCTGCCGATACCGAGCTCTACTGCTGCGGACCTCAAGGCATGCTCGATGAACTGGAAAGCCTCGCCGCCACATTGGGCCATCAACGCGTGCATCTAGAGCGCTTTCAGGCCACGGCGCCAGCAGCGACAGCAGAGCAGGCGTTTACCGTAGTGCTGGCCAGGTCCGGCGGTGAGGTGCAGGTTAACCCAGGCCAAAACATACTCCAGGCATTGCTGGACGCAGGTGCGGACGTCCTCTATTCGTGCGAGCAGGGTATTTGCGGTGCTTGCGAGGTCAACGTCATCGACGGACAGCCAGTGCATTGCGACAGCGTGCGAAGCGCCGAAGAACACGCACGCCGAGGCAGCATGATGATCTGTTGTTCAAGCAGTGCTTCCAGCCGGTTGATACTCGATATCTAAGCAAATTATCGGTCCGCCCGGCGCTGATGTTCTTGGTTCCGTACGAAATGTTTTTGAGCGAAGGTCAGGCAAGGCGAAAACAGGCGAGGAAGCGGAGTTTACGGGTTGTAAATGAGCGTTCCGATCGGACTCGCGCACGAGCCTGTTTTCAACGCAGCATCACCGAGCGCAGAGACATTTCGTAGAGAACCTAACGCGCTATCCACTGCTTGAACGGTGACGTAGCCATGAATAAAAAGGGTGCGCAGTGCGCACCCTTTTATCGATCCAGGCTTTTGACTGTCTTAGCGACTCTCGCTACGTCGACGCAGCAAGCCCATGACGACCATGACCAACAGCGAAACCATGATCAGTAGCGTTGAGACCACCGCGATGACCGGCGTCAGATCCTGACGCAATGTCGTCCACATCTTGACCGGCAGCGTTTGCAAGGTCGGGCTGGCCATCATCACGCTGAGCACCACTTCATCCCAGGACGACAGGAAGGCGAACAAGGCCCCGGCGACGATCCCGTTGGTGATGCCTGGCAGCGTGACTTTGAAAAACGCCTGCAAGCGAGACGCCCCGCAAATAACCGCAGCGTCCTCGATGGACTGATCGAACAGCTTGAGTGAATTGATGACGGTAATGATCGTGAAGGGCAACGCGATCAAGACGTGACTGACCACAAACGCGAACAGCGTGCCGGTGAAGCCGAGTTTCAGGAACAAGGCATAGAGCGCCACCGCGATAATCACCACAGGTACGATCATGGGCAGCGTAAAAAACGCATAGAGCGCATTGCGCCCAGGAAACCGCCCCCTGACCAAGGCCACCGCAACCGGCAAACCCAGCGCGATTGCAAAGACAGTCGTCAGTAACGCGACCTTGAAGCTGACCCAGACCGACTCGATCCACTCCGGGTTGGCAAAGAACTGCCCATACCATTTCAGGGTCCAGCTCGGCGGTGGAAATACCAGCCACTGCGAGGAGCCAAACGACAACAAAACAATGAATACGATGGGCAGCAGCATGAACAGGGCAATCAAGGCGGTGGTCAGGGACAGTCCCCAGCGCACTTTTCGCCCCATTGCATTAGGTGTTAACAACATCAAAGCTACCTCGCGTTATGGGAATCCACCGGCGACTCGGGTTGCAGTTTCAAGTACAGGCAGAACAATGCCAGGGTAATCAGCACCAGCAACGCGGCACCGGCACTGGCCAATCCCCAGTTCAGGAACGACTGCACCTGCTGAATGATGAATTCGGGCAGCATCATGTTTTGCGCCCCACCCAGCAGCGAAGGGGTGACGTAGTAACCCAGCGACATGACAAACACCATCAAGGCACCCGAGCCCAACCCTGAACGACACAGCGGGAAAAACACACGCGTAAAGTTGGTCCATGGGCTCGCGCCACAGATAGCACTTGCCTGCAACACCGTCGGATCAATCGCCGCCATCGTCGCCTGCAACGGCAGCACGATGAAGGGCACCATGATGTAGCTCATTCCGATGACCACGCCCGTCAGGTTATTCACCATCTCCAACGGCTGATCAATGACGCCCAGCCCCAACAAAAACTTATTGACCACCCCCGTCGTCTGCAACAAGACCAGCCAGGAATAGGAGCGCGCCAATAAACTGGTCCACATCGAGAGCAGGATGATCGACAGCAACCAACGGCCCCAGCCGCGTGGCGCCAGGGTGATCGCCCAGGCCAGTGGGAAGCCCAGCAAAACACTGATCAGCGTGACAATCGCAGCGACCATGAAGGTATTGGACAGTACTCGCGTATAGGCCGAGTCATTGAACAACAACGCGTAGTTGCCCAGGCCTGGCGTCGGTTCCAGCACGCCACGCAGCAACAGGCCAATCAGTGGCATCACGAAGAACAGGATGAGAAACAAAAACGCAGGAAGCAGCAGCGATCCCTGCCGCAGGCCACGCCATCGCCTGACGATCCACGAAGCCTGATCATCAGCCACCGACGCAACCGTGCTGATGTCACTGCGGGTGATACCTGTGCCTGCTTTCATTTCGCTCTGGCGCTCCACGCTCACGTCACTCACCCTTCATTCCACCGAGCAGCAATTTCTGTTCCATTTCTATGATCGGTTTCTCGGTTGTCATGTCATCACCTACAAAACGCTTCTGTGGAATGTGTGTGAAGCAGTGTCGACCAAAAAAGGCCAAAAAGAGAGAACGTCGCGCCACCGCTCTGTGGTCGGCTTTATAAAAATCGTCTGGAACACGATATTATGGCATGCCAAAAAAATCCACAACCGATGGCAGATTATGCGCAGCTTTCTGCCTAATTTTTCACGCCATTCAGGAGCAATATTTTCAGATAATTGTGCTTTTTACCTCTTATATCCTGCCGATCTGATCTGCTGTGATGGCAGCCTCTACCGTCGAACATCCTATATTTATCGCAACTAAAACAAACAGATAGCGATTTATTAAACGCATCAAGCAGAGCCGCGAACGCGTTTCAACGGATTTACGCGAAGAGTCTTGAAAAGGGAATTTTTATGGATCAGACTATGGTATACCGTCATACAAGATACCCAACCATCCAGGACTCAAATCATGGCTTTCGAGATTCGTAAAATTGTCAGTTACCAAGAGGAAACGCTCATCGAAGGCGGCAAAGCTGCCATCCGCCCCGTGACCATGACCGGCCTGGCAGTGGTTCTCAAGAATCCATGGCTGAACCAGGGATTCGTCGAAGACTTGTCGCCGGTGATCAAGGCCAATTGCTCAGACCTGGGCGCACTGATGGTCGAACGTCTTACGACGCTCGTTGGCGGTGCCGCGACCATCGAGGCCTATGGCAAAGCGGCTGTGGTTGGCAGCGACGGCGAGATCGAACACGCTTCAGCGATCATTCATACATTGCGCTTTGGCAACCACTACCGTGAGGCCGTCCAGGCCAAGAGCTACCTGAGCTTCACCAATAAGCGCGGCGGCCCGGGCACCTCGATTCAGATCCCGATGATGCACAAGGATGACGAAGGTCTGCGCTCGCACTACATCACCCTGGAAATGCGGATCGAAGATGCGCCGCGTGCCGATGAAATCGTCGTGGTGCTGGGCTGTTCCAACGGTGGCCGTGTGCATCCGCGCATAGGGAACCGATACATCGACCTGCAAGAAATGGCTGCAGAAAAGACTCAGTGAACAATGGCGTTGCAGGAGCGATACATGATTCGGCTCATCGCTGAACGCACCCCGGCCGGCACCCATTATCGGGTAGCAGGTCATGGCCAGCCCGTGGTCCTGATCCACGGCGTGGGCTTGAATAAAGACATGTGGGGAGGCCAGTTTGTCGGCCTTGCCCCGCACTATCGCGTGATCGCCTACGACATGCTCGGGCATGGTCAAAGCCCTCGGCCTGATCCTCAAACCGGCCTGGCCGGTTATGCCGATCAGTTGGCCGAGCTGCTCGATCACCTGCAAATACCCAAGGCAACCGTCATCGGTTTCTCCATGGGCGGCTTGGTGGCACGTGCATTTGCCTTGCACTACCCACAAAGACTGTCGGCGATGGTGGTGCTCAACAGCGTCTTCAATCGCTCCATCGAGCAACGTGCCGGGGTGGCCGCCCGCACCAGCCAGGCCGCCGAACGCGGCCCGGATGCAAACGCAGACGCAGCCCTGGCGCGCTGGTTCAGCCCGGAATATCAGGCCGCCAACCCGGCGCAGATCGAGGCGGTTCGCCAGACCCTGGCCAACAATGACCCCCAAGGCTACCTGACGACCTATGAATTGTTCGCCACCCAGGACATGTACCGCGCCGAAGACCTGAGCACCATCCGCGTACCGACCTTGATCGCCACGGGTGAGCTCGATCAAGGCTCCACGCCGCTGATGGCCAGGCAGATGGCCGAGCTGATCGACGGCGCGCAGGTGGCTGTGCTGGCCGAACAGAGGCATATGATGGCGGTCGAATCGCCGCGGATGGTCAACCAGATGCTCCTGGAGTTTCTCGCCAGCGCGCAAACACTCCACAACCAAAAGGAGATTCGTGCATGACGCTTGTACGCTTGCAGATGTGTATCGATGGGCAATGGGTGGACGCGCTGTCCGGCAATGTATTCCAAAGCCTCAATCCGGCGCTGGCACAACCCTGGGCAGAACTCCCCGATGCTGACGAAGCGGATGTGGATCGAGCTGTGCAAGCGGCGCAACGCGCTTTTGAGAGTCAGGCCTGGAAAGGCTTGACCGCCACCGCACGCGGCAAATTATTACGCCGGCTGGGCGATCTGATCGGCGAGAACAAAGAGCGACTGGCGCAACTGGAGAGCCGCGACAACGGCAAACTGATTCGCGAAACCCGCGGCCAGGTGAGTTACCTGCCCGAGTTTTTCCACTACACCGCAGGGCTTGCCGACAAGCTCGAAGGCAGCACCCTGCCCTTGGACAAGCCCGACATGTTCGCCTACACGGTGCGCGAACCGATGGGCGTCGTGGCCGGGATCATCCCCTGGAACAGCCCGCTGTACCTGACCGCGATCAAACTGGCACCGGCTCTGGCGGCAGGCAATACCGTCGTCCTCAAGCCCTCCGAACATGCCTCGGCAACCGTGCTGGAACTGGCGCGCCTGGCCCTTGAAGCAGGCATTCCACCGGGGGTGATCAATATCGTCACCGGTTACGGGCCAAGCACCGGCGCAGCCCTGACTCGTCACCCTCTGGTGCGCAAAATCGCCTTTACCGGCGGCGCCGCCACGGCACGTCATGTGGTGCGCAGCAGCGCCGAGAACTTCGCCAAACTGTCGCTGGAGCTGGGCGGCAAGTCCGCCAACATCATCTTTGCCGACGCCGACCTGGACAGCGCAGTCAACGGCGCGATTGCCGGCATTTATGCCGCCAGCGGCCAGAGCTGCGTGGCTGGCTCACGGTTGCTGGTACAGGATGAAATTTTCGACGAGTTTGTCGAGCGCCTGATCGAGCGCGCCAAACGCATCCGGATCGGCGACCCGCAAGCGGACGAAACCGAAATGGGGCCGATGGCCACGGCTCAGCAACTGGCGATTGTAGAAAGCCTGGTGGCCGATGCACTGGCCGAAGGTGCGCGTCTGAGGCTCGGTGGCAAACGGCCGCAAATCGACGGTGGCGGCTGGTATTACGAACCGACCTTGTTCGAGTGCGACAGCAGTTCGATGAACATCATGCAGGAAGAAGTTTTTGGGCCGGTGGCCTCGGTCATGCGCTTCAAAGACGAAGCCCATGCCCTGGCCATCGCCAATGATTCAAGCTTCGGCCTTGCCGCCGGTATCTGGACCCGTGACCTGGGCCGCGCCCATCGCCTGGTCAGAGACATCCGCTGCGGTATTGTCTGGGTCAACATTTACCGCGCGGTATCAGCCATGGCACCGATTGGTGGTTTCAAAAATAGCGGCTATGGTCGCGAGAGTGGCATCGACTCGGTGCTGGACTACACCGAACTGAAAACGGTGTGGATCAACCTCTCGCAAGAACCGATGGCCGATCCCTTTATCATGCGTTGAGAGGCTGCCCGAAATGATCGAACCCGGTATTTACAAAGAGGTCATGGCCTCGTTTCCTTCTGGCGTCACGGTCGTCACGACCCTCGACGCGGCAGGCGACATCGTGGGCATCACCGCCAGTGCGTTCAGCGCCTTGTCGATCGACCCGGCACTGGTGTTGTTCTGCCCCAACTACGAATCAGATACCTATCCGGTACTGCGCGAGCGCAAGCGTTTCGCAATTCACCTGCTGTCTGCCGACCAGCAGATGGAGGCCTATGCGTTTGCCAGCAAAGGCAAGGACAAAGCCAAGGCAATTGAATGGCACCTGAGCGAACTCGGTAACCCGCTGCTAAAAAACGCCACGGCAATCATCGAGTGCGAGCTGTGGCGCGAATATGAAGGGGGTGATCATGCAATCATCGTTGGCGCGGTGAAAAACCTGATCCTGCCTGAAAAAGCCATTACGCCAATGCTCTACCATCGCGGCAAGCTCGGCGCCCTGCCTGCCTGAGTCAAAGGGCTGGCCAAGGAGGGTTGGCGCCTGGGATATCGGTGTATTACAAGGTCTGCAAGGATTTTCGCCCAAGGAATTTCACATGATAAACTCCGCCGCTGCCGGCCGATGCCGTATCTGCTTGCCTGGACTGCTATCAGCCAGCTTCGCAGTCGAGCGGGCTGTCCCGAAGCGACAACGCGCAGGGTCCGCGATACCGGGCTCTTGACACCACCCTATAGCCAGTCATTACCAGAGCGTAATTCATGAAACGTCCGCCACTCGACGACAGCTTCAAGATCAATCGCAACCCCGTTACCCTGCGCGAAATAGTGCTGGATAAGTTGCGCAGCGCCATCATGAACTTTCAGCTCATGCCCGGAGACCGTCTGGTAGAACGAGATCTTTGCGAACGCCTGGGCGTCAGCCGTACATCGGTGCGCGAAGCGCTACGCCATCTTGAATCCGAAGGCTTGGTGGAGTTTGCCGATTCCAAAGGACCGCGCGTGGCGATCATCACCCTTGAAGATGCCCGTGACATCTACGAACTACGCTGCGTACTCGAAGGCCTGGTCGTTCAGTTATTCACCCTCAACGCCAAGGCCAAAGATATTCGCGCCCTGGAAAAAGCCCTGGAAGTGAATCGCAAGACCCTCAAGGACGGCGAGTTGCAACAGGTGCTCGATTCGGTACAAGGCTTTTACGACGTTTTGCTAGAAGGCTCCGGCAACCGCGTCGCAGCGGCTCAACTGCGCCAGTTGCAGGCCAGAATCAGCTACCTGCGAGCCACTTCGGTGTCCCAGGAAAACCGTCGCAGCAACAGTAACGAAGAGATGGAAAGGATCGTGGAGGCGATAAAAACCGGCGACCCACTGGCCGCGCATCAAGCGTCCCTGGACCATGTCCGCTCCGCCGCCAAGGTTGCCTTGGACTATCTCAAGCTCAAGCAAGGCCAAAGCGCCAAGTTGCGTGAGATTGCCACGCCCATCGTCGTCAAAGAACCGCGCATAGGCCGCTGAAAAATGCCTGCCCCGCGCTTTTGCCCACAATGCGGCGGTGCCGGGTTGCAGCTACGACTTCCCGTGGGCGAAACCCATGAGCGTCTGCTGTGCGAACGTTGCGGTTACATCCATTACAGCAATCCGAAGATCATCGCCGGCTGCATCATCGAACAAGCCGGTCAATATCTCCTGTGCCAGCGGGCGATTGCCCCACGCCCCGGAACCTGGACCTTGCCTGCCGGGTTCATGGAAAGCGGTGAAACCACCGAGCAAGCCGCGCTGCGCGAAACCTGGGAAGAAAGTGGCGTAAGGGCAAAAATCGTTTCGCCCTACTCCATCTTCAGCGTCCCGCAGATCAGCGAGGTCTACATCATCTTTCGAGCCCAGGCGCTGGAAGTCACCCGCGACTTCGGCCCCGAAACCTTGGCCTGCCGGTTTTTCGCGCCCGCAGACATTCCCTGGGAAAGCATCTACTACCCAGCGATCCGGCAAATCCTCGAACGTTATATTCAAGAACGTGAGGCCGGCATCTATGGCATTTACATGGGCAACGACGCCACCGGCACCCTGCACTTCATGCGCTGAACCCGCATTCAGGGCACGCATCCCTCGACAATGACGATTTCAACCGCGGCAGCACCCTGGCGAAACTGGCACGCCTGCTGATATTCCTTTGAGTGGTAACAGGCCACGGCCTGATCGAAGGAATCAAACTCTATCACCACGCTGCGTTGCGGCGTTTCCCTGCCTTCCATTGCCTCGCTACGCCCGCCGCGTGCCAGCAACCTACCGCCATACAGTGCGAAAGCGGCCGGTGCGCGCTGCGTATAACCCACGTACTGATCCGGGTTCAGCACCTCGACATGAGCAATCCAGTAAGCCTTCATTTTTTATCCTTTTACCTGAGCTAAATCAATATTATGGTATGCCATAAAATGCTCTCTATCCAGAGAGATGATTTAACGGCCACGGTTGCTTGTACGACCCATTTATTCGCCCCAAAACGCTATAAAACCCGAGAGAATTCTTGCACAAATCTTGGAATACCATAATATGACATTCCAGTGATCGATCACCCTCAGATGCCTCTAAAAACGATCTGCACAACAGCCTCTGATACGGTCACTCTTTAAGGTCCATTGGACCTCTGCTCCCACAGTTGCGGGTGCCATTCACCCGCTCAAGCACATGAGTGAACGAGGGCATTGAAATGGTGTTGAACAGACGTGTGGTGATGGCATTGGCTGCGGGCGTTCTAACCTGCTCCGCCAACGCGGCAATGGCGGCGCAGAGTGTGAACTTCGTCAGCTGGGGAGGCAGCACTCAAGACGCTCAGAAACAAGCCTGGGCAGTGCCGTTTAATAAAACCACCGGCATCACCGTGGTTCAGGATGGCCCCACCGACTATGGCAAGCTCAAGGCAATGGTCGAAAGCGGCAACGTGCAGTGGGACGTGGTCGATGTGGAAGCAGACTTCGCACTGCGCGCAGCCAGCGAAGGTTTGCTGGAACCGCTGGATTTCACTGTCATTGATCGCACAAAGCTGGACCCACGCTTTGTCTCCGACCAAGGAGTAGGCTCGTTTTTCTTCTCCTTTGTGCTCGGTTACAACAAAGACAAGCTAGGCAGTGGCACACCGCAAGACTGGACGGCCCTGTTCGACACCAAGACCTACCCCGGCAAGCGCGCCCTGTATAAATGGCCAAGCCCTGGCGTACTCGAACTGGCCCTGCTGGCCGACGGCGTTCCTGCCGACAAACTGTACCCGCTGGACCTGGACCGCGCCTTCAAGAAGCTCGACACCATCAAAAAAGACATTGTCTGGTGGGGCGGCGGCGCCCAGTCGCAACAATTGCTGGCATCGGGTGAAGCCAGCCTCGGCCAATTCTGGAACGGTCGGCTCTATGCCTTGCAACAAGACGGTGCCGATGTCGGCGTGAGCTGGAAGCAGAACCTGGTCATGGCGGATTTCCTGGTCATCCCCAAAGGTTCGAAAAACAAAGACGCCGCCATGAAGTTTCTCGCCAATGCCGCCAGCGCCAAAGGCCAGGCTGATTTCTCCAATCTGAGTGCCTACGCCCCGGTCAACACCGACAGCGTGCAACGCCTGGATTCGGTGCTGGCGCCTAACCTGCCCACTGCCCACGTCAGCGACCAGATCACACTTGATTTTGCCTACTGGGCCAAGAACGGTCCGGCAATTGCTACACGCTGGAATGAATGGCTGGTGAAATAAACCGGGTCCAAAGTGATTTCATAGTGCCTTTCTCAACCTGATTCGGTCGACGGCGCTGGAACCCCTCCCCTTCACCCAGGCAACAGCGAGGAAAACCTCATGAGCGCCGTTATCAAAGAGCCCGAACAGCACAATCGACAGGCCTTGGTCAGCCTGCGCAACCTGAACAAGCACTACGGTGATTTCACCGCCGTTGCCAACATTAATCTGAATATCCAGGAGGGTGAGTTCCTCACCTTCCTGGGCTCCAGTGGCTCGGGCAAGAGCACCACATTGGCGATGCTGGCAGGCTTCGAAACCCCAAGCTCCGGCGAAATCCGCTACAAGGAGCAATCGTTGATCGACGTACCGCCGCACAAGCGCGGTATCGGTATGGTTTTCCAACGCTATTCATTGTTTCCGCACCTCTCAGTGCGCGACAACATCGGCTTTCCGCTGGACATACGCAAAACCGCCTCAGCCGAACGCGAGCGTCGCGTCACGGCCATGCTCAAACTGGTCCAACTGGAATCATTCGCCCATCGCCGCCCGGCCCAACTCTCCGGCGGCCAACAACAACGCGTGGCTATCGCCCGAGCGCTGGTCTATGAACCGCGCATCCTGTTGATGGATGAACCGCTCGGCGCACTGGATAAAAAACTTCGCGAAGAATTGCAGGATGAACTGCGTCACCTGCATCGACGCCTGGGCTTGACCATTGTGTACGTCACCCATGATCAGGAAGAAGCCATGCGTCTGTCTCAGCGCATCGCTATTTTCAGCCACGGCAAGATTGTCGCGCTGGGCAGCAGTTATGAGCTTTACCAGAACCCGCCCAACGCCTTCGTCGCCTCCTTTCTGGGCAACTCCAACTTTCTCAAACTCAAGACGCTAAACAGCACGGGCGCAAGTTTTGAAGGCCAGCCTCTGGCCATTCGCGAAACCGGCGCACTGCAAGCGGATCAGGACCTGTTGTTGATGGTACGCCCGGAAAAAGCCCTGGCGTTGAGTACCGAGCAAGCCCGGCGTGAACCCCTGCCCGCTGGCTGGAATGAAATATCAGCCACCGTGACAGAAGTCCTGTTCCTGGGCGACAGCCAAACCTGCAGCGTGGTGACCGCCAGCGGCGTCAACTTATCGGTGAAAGCGTTATCCACCGCCGGCATGCCCCTCAAGGCGGCTGATCCGGTTCGGGTGCGCTGGGCCGCGGCCAATGCCTGCGTCTATACCCAGTGGGCTGAAAGCGACCTGAACAAAGCGCCAGGCACACACTGACACACACTTGCTGGCCCCTTCCCGCGCGACGGGAGAGTTCAAGCCAGAGCACCTTAAATACCGAGGAAGGTCATGAAGTTTTCTCTATTTATTCATATGGAACGCTGGGATGAAACAACCAGCCACCGCCAACTATTCGAACAACTGACCGAATTGACACTGCTGGCAGAAGCCGGTGGTTTCCGCACGGTCTGGATCGGCGAACATCACTCGATGGAATACACCATCTCGCCAAGCCCCATGCCGTTGCTGGCTTACCTGGCCGCGCGAACGTCGACCATCCGGTTGGGCGCCGGGACCATTATTGCGCCGTTCTGGCACCCGCTCCGGGTAGCGGGGGAATGTGCCTTGCTCGACGTAATCAGCAACGGACGCATGGAAGTCGGCCTGGCCCGGGGTGCTTATCAAATGGAATTCGATCGCATGGCAGGCGGCATACCTGCCACCACAGGCGGCACCCATTTACGTGAAATGGTGCCGGTGGTGCGCAAATTGTGGGAAGGCGACTACGCCCACCAAGGCAACATCTGGAACTTTCCGACCTCAACCAGTGTGCCCAAGCCAGTCCAGCAACCGGGCCCACCCATGTGGATTGCCGCCCGCGACCCCGACTCGCATGACTTCGCCATCAAAAATGGCTGCAACGTCATGGTCACCCCGTTGATGAAGGGCGACGAAGAAGTGGTCGACCTCAAAAACAAATTCGAGACCGCGCTGGCCAATAACCCTGGCATCGAGCGTCCGCAATTGATGGTCCTGCGCCATACCCATGTGCATGCCGTGGATGACCCGCAAGGCTGGGAAGTCGGCGCTAAGGCGATTTCGAAGTTCTATCGCACCTTCGATGCCTGGTTCGGCAACAAGCAAACACCGGTCAATGGCTTCCTGGCACCCAGCCCTGAAGAGAAATTCAAGGATCGCCCCGAATTCGAGCTGGACAACATCCGCAAAAACACCCTGATCGGCACCCCGGAAGAAATCATTGCGCGCATCCGCTATTACCAGGAACTGGGTGTCGACGAATTCAGCTTCTGGGCCGACAACAGCCTGCCCCACGCCGAGAAAAAGAAATCGCTGGAGTTGTTCATCAGTCAGGTAATACCGAGTTTTCAATAATCCTTGGGGCTGTTCCTGTTTGGTTGTTAACCGCGTTGCTGGATCGAAAAGTCCGGCAGCGCTGTTCAGCTTCAACGCAATGTGTCACGACCCGGCGTGCGCTCGAAAATCGCACCTTCGATACCCAGCACTTCACGCGTATCGGAATAGATACCGATGCCTTTTTCCCAGACGTGTTTGATCGAGTTGTCGGCGCAGCGAATCCGATAATTGAGCTCGAACGGCACCTGCCGCGACAAGGCATATTGCACCTCGCGCCACACGTAATCGGCGTCGTCCGGGTGGATCAGGTTGTTGTAAGTGAAGTCATGGTTATCCACCAACCGCTCTGGTGCAAAACCGGTCAACTGCAAGCAACCGGCGCTGACAAACTCCATAGTCCAGTCGCGGTTGTTACGCCCGCGATAGATCAACCCCGGCACGCTGTCGAGCAGGCTCATGGCGCTACGTTGGCTGGCTTGCAGGGCGATTTCCCGACGCTTGTGCGATGTGATATCGCCGACGGCCAGATAGAAGCGCGCCTCAACCCGTTTGAGATTGATTTCAAACCAGCGCAGCCCTCCCGATGGGTGTACGAATCGCAGACGCTGGTTGAAGGAAGTCTGCGGCCGTTGACGCAATTCATCGAGCGCCTGACGCCACAGCGGTCGGTCCTCTTGATGAACGTAGTCGACGAGCATGCGCGGCGCAGCCGGTGTGTCCATCAGCTCAACCCAGGCCCTGTTGAAGCTGGCAATCTGGCCGCTGTCCTTGAGTTCAAGCAGTGCAACAGGAAATCGGTCCAGCAGACCGGGTGGTTGCATGTTCGGGCTCGGCACTGAGAGCAGCCTGCCTTTCTCCATCATTTAATGCCGCTCCTGCTTGTTGGCCGAGGCGAAATTATGCACCCATGCCGCCAGCTCAAGGCGCGAGTGCAGGTTCAGCTTCTGCAACAGACTTTTGACATAGATTTTCACGGTGCCATCACTGATACCCAACTCGCGACCAATCTGCTTATTACTCATGCCTGCGGCAATCAGCGCCAGCGTCTGCCCCTCGCGTTCGGTCAGGCTGCCGTCGGTGTCGAATTTTTTCTCCAGTACACGCTCAGGTTCAACCTGCCCCGCAAGTAACGAGACCAACATGTCATCCAGCACGATCGCCCCTCGATTGCAGTTGCGCATATAGGCCAACAGCGCATCGGGTTCGGTCTCCTTGAGCACATAGCCGTTGGCACCCAGACGCAACGCGGTCAGCAATTCACTGCGGTCCATTGAGGCGGTCAAGACCACTATCTGACAGCCCAGCCCCAGTTGCCTCAGCTCATCGAGCACCTGCAAACCGCTCAAGCCGGGCATGTGCAAATCCAACAAAACCTGTTGCGGTGCAAGGCTCATCGCCAGGTTAATACCTTCCCTGCCGCTTGCCGCCTGGCCCACCACCTCGAAGTCGTCACTGGCGGCAAACAACTGCGCCAGGCCCTTACGGAACAGTGGATGATCATCGATCAATAACAAGGTCGTGCTGTCCATCGAAGCTCCCTTGCGAATCGTCAGTGTTACAAAGCCCCAGATGCACGCGAACACCGTGAGGTCGGATCGGCTCGATAGATAACCGGGCGCCAATGCTTGAGGCGCGCTCGCGAATGATCGCCAGTCCGAAGTGATTTTCTTCCCCTGAAGCCGGCCTTAAGCCAATGCCATCGTCTTCCACGGACACCGACACTTCACCTTCCTGAGTCTGTCTGAGCTCGATGCGTACATGCCGGGCATGGGAATGGCGCACGGCATTGGTCAGCGCCTCACGAATGATCTGCAGAATCTGTAATTCGGTCTCCGGGTTCAGTGCATCGTCGGCCAGACGATTGTCCAGCTCGAACACGATGATGCAGCGCCGGGAAAACTCCGCGACCGAATCGGCCAACGCCTGGCGTAACGAACGCCCGTCCATGGTCAGCCGGGCGCTGGTGATCAACTCACGCACCTGACGTTGCAACTGGCTCAAGCCGCCGCACAACTGTGACAACGAAACGCTAACGTGCTCCGGGTCCTCGACTCTGGATTGCATCAACCGCGCTTGGAATGACAGGTAACCCAACTGCTGTGCCACTGAGTCGTGAAGCTCCTGGGCCAGTGCCCGATGTTGAGACGTCGCTTGTTTGCGTTGCTGCTCACGTTTATGTCGCAGCAATTGCACGGTCACCCCCACGGCCAGGGCAACTTCCTCCAACAGGTCTCGCAACGCCGTGCCAACCGGTTTTGCAGTGTCGAGCAACAGTACGCCCCTGCCCGTGGCCTCCTCATCCGGCAAGGTTTTGAGCAGCCGGTAGACGCCGCGCTGTCGGCAGGCTTTGCATTGCTGCGGCAAATCCGTCAGTGCAGCGCTGCGCCATGGGCAGTTCGCTTCGCTTTGGCATGCGTTGACCACGCCCCTGCGCGCCGGCCCGAAGTCTTCGTCGCCCAGTATCAGATTCAATCTGCAGGTTGGCAGCAGTGCCTCGAAACGGTCCAGAAATCGCGGCAAAGCACCGTCAGCGCGCACCAGGCATAACGGCAATTGAGCCAGTAGCTTGCGCACCTCGCGAATTTGCATGGGGGTGACGCGCCCAGACCAGCGTGCCCACCACTGCGTTTGTCCCAACACTGTCGTTAACACCCCGTTGCACAGGCAAGTCGTGGCAGAACAACGAGCAACTTCCATGCCCCGCAGGCCCGTTTCTCGCGGCCTACCCCCAAAGAGATACCTCTTTTTCCAGATTGAGCAAGAATTCCTTATGGGAAATTATCTTTCCCACGAAGAAGCCTCCCAGACTCCGAGCGACACGAACACATCAACCGACTGCCACCCAATGGACAGTCAAAACGCCAGCCACAAGGTCACCCAGGAAGCAATCATGACGGACAGAGCAACCGCCGCCCCCGCCAGCCCCCAGAGCCTGCCGGTCTATGGTCAACCGGCGCCACGGGAAGCTGCACGCCAACACATTGTGATCATGCAATCGGCCTTGGCCTGCGCGCCCTTTGTCGGCAACCTCGGGCAGCCTGTGGTGTTGAATGCCGACAACGCCGACTTCGTCCAACGCCTGGACACCGCACTCGATACCGCCACTGTTGGTAGCCATGTGTACCTGATGGGCGACGAAGCGTTCATCTGGGAGATGCACGCCAAGGCCAAAAAAGCCGGGCTTCTGGACGACGAGATCGACATGACGCTCTCTGCGGCCGGAGCACGCAGGGTCTACTGCGTTCATTGTGGCCTTACACAAATTGGCGGTCCGGCGGCTGAGCTGCAATGCGCCGGGTGCGGCATTCGGCTGGACGTGCGCGAGCACTTTTCAAAACGCCTCGGGGCCTATCTGGGCGTCTGCCAAAATGCCGATCAGCCCTACGCTGGGGCACGTCCATGAGCGCCCTTTTGCAGGTACGCGTCAGCGACGCCCGGATGCTCACGCCAGTGGTTCGCGAGTTCACACTGACGGCTGAAAACGGCGCACTGCCGGGCTTTTCTTCGGGCAGCCATGTTCAGGTCCATCTACCGCTGGGCGAACGCAGTCTGCGCAATGCCTATTCGCTCACCGGCGACCCGGCCGACACAAGCCAGTACCGAATCGCCGTGCGCTTGCAGGACGCCTCTCGCGGCGGTTCGCGCTATCTGCATCAACAGGTCGCGATCGGTGACATTCTGTCCATCTCGCCCCCCGCCAACCTGTTTGCCCCGCACTCGACTGCCCGCCTGCACATCCTCATTGCCGCGGGCATCGGCATCACGCCGTTCATGGCCTATATCAGCGCGCTGGAGAAGTCTCAAGCAAACGTAGAGCTGCATTACCTCTATCGACCCGGCCTGACCGACGCCTACGTCACGCAATTGCAGCAACGCCTTGGGGCACGGTTTCACGGTTATCCAGCCGGTTCGCACGTTGACCTGACGACGATCCTGAGCGACCGGCCTCTGGGCAGTCACGTCTACACCTGCGGCCCGCAGCGTCTGCTTGATGACGTATGCCAACACGCCACACGCCTGGGTTGGCCATCGAGCCGCGTGCATTGGGAAACCTTCAGCGCCGCGCAACCCGGCCAGCCCTTCGAGCTGACGCTGGCACGCAGCGGCCAGCGAATCCAGGTCAGCGCCGAGCAAAGCCTGCTCGAAGCGTTGGAGTCCGCTGGCCTGCAAGTGCCCAACCTGTGCCGTGGCGGGGTCTGCGGCCAATGCGCCACGCGCCACTTGCAAGGCGACATCGAACACCGCGACAACTTTCTGAGCCCTGCCGAGCAGGCCGAGTACCTCATGCCCTGCGTGTCTCGCGGGTGTGGCTCATCCGTTTTACTGGACCTATAGGGTCTGTTGCCCCAGGAGTTGACCATGTCCCTTCAATTCAGCCCCACACAGACCTACCGGGAAGCGTTCAGCTTTCGCAACAGCCCCAAGGCGATCAAACGCTTTCCCTTTCCGTTCCCGGAGGACAGCTACCTCTATTCGGTGAACATCGAACCGGCCAACGCCAAAGACCCAGGCTCAGTCTACGAACACTGGTTCGATATAGACGAGCATTACCCCTCGGAAATGGCTGAACGCGCTCTGGTGCTGGAGAAGGACCCTCAGCGGTGCCTGGTCATGCCGCACATGCAAGAAGCCGTCTGGGATGCGCTACAGATGCTGATGGAACACCTGGCCGCCGATTACCCGCAATGGTTTCAGCTGGACCGCGAGGCCAACCATTGGCACTGGCACAACCGGGCGCTGGGCATCGAGCAGTCGTTCATCTTTGGTGATGCCTCGACCCTGCCGTGTGAGCCGCTGGAGTTCATCACTCGTCAGGTTCAGGGCGATTTCGCACTGCTCGATCAGCGTGACGGTGATCTGTTCATGGACGCTGGCATGGTCACAAGCCCCGCTGACTGGTCGCTGGCGTTCGATGCCGGCATGAGCTTCAAGCAGTGGCATACGCCAGTGCCCATGGCTAACCAGATGGGGATTTTCGACCGGGCGCTGAAGTATTTGCTCGCAATGCAGGTGGGCCAGCCGGTACGCCGCCTGAACTGGACGCTGACGATCAATCCACGCCTGGATTCCTCCCCTGAAACCTTTCACGAATGGGGCGCCGACCGGGGTCGGGTGACAGCAGAGAACGCAGGCCGGTTGGTTCATCTGCGGGTCGAACTGCAATTCATGGCGCGCCTGCCGCGCAGCAACGGGCTGATGTTCAGCATCCGAACGTATCTGATCAGCATGGACGAGTTGGTCAGTCAGCCCGGTTGGGGTTGTCGCCTGCACCGTGTGTTGCGCGACTTGCCCGATCCCATCGCCGAATACAAGGGCATGAGCCGTTATCGGCAGACCTTGGTCGAGTGGCTGAGCCGCTTCGATCCGCAAGCCTGACCTCCCTTCTCTCTTTTCACTGCAAGGACCTTCACATGGCTCACTCATGGCGCATTTCTGCACTCGCCGACCGTCACCGCACGCTTGGCTCGACCCTGGAAGACTGGAACGGCATGGGCACTGCCTGGACCTATGAGACGGACCTGGCCGATCACCATGAGGCCATACGCACCCGTGCTGGTTTGATGGATGTATCCGGGCTGAAGAAAGTCCATTACGTCGGCCCCCACGCTGAAAGCCTGCTGCAATGGGCGACCACCCGAGACATCAGCAAGCTTTATCCGGGTAAATCGGTGTATGCCTCGATGCTCGATGACGACGGCAAGTTCGTCGATGACTGCATCGTTTATCGCACCGGCCCCAATGCCTTCATGGTGGTCCATGGCGCCGGGATCGGCCATGAAATGCTGGTGCGCTCATCCCAGGGCCGTCAGGTGGCTGTGCTGTTCGACGACGACCTGCATGACCTGTCATTGCAAGGCCCGCTGGCCGTGGACTTTCTCGCCGAGCACGTTCCGGGTATCCGCCAACTGCCCTACTTCCATCATCTGCAAACCCGGCTGTTCGACCGCCCGGTGATGATTTCGCGCACTTGCTATACCGGCGAACGCGGTTACGAAATTTTCTGCAAGGCGGCCGATGCCCCGGCCCTGTGGGACGAAATCCTTAGCCAGGGTGCCGGCATGGGCATCATCCCATGCGCCTTCACCGCGCTGGACTGGCTGCGGGTTGAAAGCTCGCTGATGTTCTTCCCCTACGACAACTCCCAGATGTACCCCTTCGCCCATGAAAAAGCGGGCGACACCCTCTGGGAAATGGGCCTGGACTTCACCGTTTCCCCGGAAAAACGCGACTTCAGGGGCGCCGAAGAACATTTTCGGCTGCGAGGCCTGGAGCGTTTCAAGATCACCGGATTGCTACTTGAAGGCGTACAGGCTGCCGAAGCTGGCGACACCCTGTGGCAAGGCGACCAACAGGTGGGCGTCATCACTTGTGGCATGTATTCGCGCCTGAGCAAACGCTCCATGGCCATCGCCCGCTTGAGCGTCAGTTGCTCGGTGCCCGGCATCGCCCTGCAAGTGCGTGGCAGTCGGCAAACCGCTGCCGTGACCCACGCCTTGCCTTTCGACGACCCACAAAAAACCAAACGCACGGCCAAAGGCTGATCGCGTAAGCACACTTGCTTCAGAGGAAACTCGATGGACACTTCACACGAACAGTACGTTCTCAAGATCAATTGCCCAGCCGCCTCAGGCATCGTCGCGGCGATCACGTCCTGGCTTGCCGGCCAGCACTGCTACATCAGCGAGCTGGCGCAATTTGACGACGAGTTCACCGGGCAGTTTTTCATGCGCGCAGTGTTCCGCTTCAACAAGGACATTGCAGGCGACATCGATGCGCTGCGCGAAGGGCTGAACGTGCTGGCCGGCGGCTTTGACATGCAATGGCAGTTGTTCTGCTCGACCCGGCCGACGCGGGTACTGCTGATGGTCAGCAAGTTCGATCACTGCCTGACCGACTTGCTGTACCGCCATCGCAAGGGCGAGATGGACATGCACATTACCGCCGTGGTCTCCAACCACCTGGACCTGCGAGCCATGGCCGAACGCGAAGGGATTCGCTTCATCTACCTGCCCGTCACCAAAGACACCAAGGCAAGCCAAGAAGCGCAACTGATGCGCATCGTCGACGAGACCCAGACCGATCTGGTGGTGCTCGCGCGCTACATGCAGATTTTGTCGGACGACCTGTGCAAGCAATTGTCCGGTCGCGCCATCAACATCCATCACTCCTTTCTGCCGGGTTTCAAGGGCGCCAAGCCTTATCACCAGGCGTATGAGCGCGGCGTGAAACTGATTGGCGCCACCGCTCACTACGTCACCAGCGATCTGGACGAAGGTCCGATCATCGAGCAGGAAGTTCAGCGGGTGGACCACACCCATTTGCCCGATTCGCTGGTCGCCATTGGCCGCGACACCGAAACCGTGGCGCTTTCCAAAGCCCTGAAATATCACCTGGAACACCGGGTCTTCATCAACCAGGACAAGACAGTGATTTTTCGCTGAGTGTCACTCCATTATTACGAGGCATGATCATGAGCTTACGTGTGGCAATCATCGGCGCCGGCCCTTGCGGCATGGCACAACTTCGAGCATTTCAGTCGGCGCGTGACAAAGGTGCCGAGATCCCGGAACTGGTCTGCTACGAAAAACAGAACGATTGGGGCGGTATGTGGAACTACACCTGGCGCACCGGCCTGGACGAAAACGGAGAACCGGTGCATGGCAGCATGTATCGCTACCTGTGGTCCAACGGACCGAAAGAGTGCCTGGAGTTCGCCGACTACACGTTCGAGGAGCACTTTGGGCGTCCTATCGCCTCCTATCCGCCGCGCGAAGTGCTCTGGGATTACATCAAGGGACGGGTGGAAAAAGCGGGAGTGCGCGACTACATCCGCTTCAACAATGCGGTGCGTCAGGTCAGCTTCGATGAGTCTACCCAGCGGTTCAGCGTGTCTGCCTACGATTACAACAGCGACACACTGACGTGCGAAGAATTCGACTACGTGATCAACGCCAGCGGCCACTTCTCGACCCCGCAGGTGCCGTATTTCGAAGGTTTCGAACAGTTCGGCGGACGCATCCTGCACGCCCATGACTTTCGCGATGCGCTGGAATTCAAAGACAAGGACATCTTGATCATCGGCAGCAGCTACTCGGCTGAAGACATCGGCTCGCAGTGCTACAAATACGGCGCACGCAGCATCACCAGTTGCTACCGCACAGCCCCCATGGACTACGTATGGCCTGATAACTGGGAAGAAAAACCGCTGCTCCAACGCCTGGAAAACAACCGTGCCTGGTTCATGGACGGCAGCAGCAAGCATGTGGATGCGGTGATTTTGTGTACCGGCTACCAACACCACTTCCCTTTCCTTACGGACGAACTGTGCCTCAAGACCGATAACCGTTTGTGGCCGATGAACCTGTACAAGGGTGTGTTCTGGGAACCCAACCCGCGCATGATTTACCTGGGCATGCAAGACCAGTGGTACTCCTTCAACATGTTCGATGCGCAGGCCTGGTATGTCCGCGATGTCATTTTGGGCCGCATCAAACTGCCCTCACACGCGGACATGGTCGCCGACAGCTTGCAATGGCATAAACGCGAGCAAACGCTGGAAACCAACCAACAGATGTTCGAATTCCAGGGCGCCTACATCCAGCAGTTGGTGGATGCGACCGATTACCCGAACTTCGATATCGCAGCCGTCAACGAAACCTTTCTGCACTGGAAACATGACAAAGCCGAAAACATCATGGGCTACCGCGACAAATCCTTTCGCTCACTGATGACCGGCACGCAATCGCCGCCCCACCACACGCCCTGGCTGCATGCGCTGGACGACTCGATGGCCGCCTATCTGGGTGAACCGCCGATGCCCATCAAGTCCGTTGGCTGACACCGGAGCCTCATCATGAATGCACCGCGCATTTCCCACCCAAGGGAGCCCGGACTGTTTGCCCGCTCTTGTGCCTTCGAGCGCTATCGGGTCGCGGCTGGGGGTTTCACTCTGATCGCTCTGGACGCTGGCGATACCCTGCAAGTGATCGACATCGAAGGCCTGCAACCCTGTGAGTTGCTGGCCGTTGATACTGCCGGTCGCAGTGTATTGGCGCAGTGGGCACTGGCTGTCGGGGTCGTCGGTAGCTTCATTGCCGAGCGCCTGAAACAACCCACCTTGCAGGCACGACGGGTTAGTCAGGCCCTGAGCAAACGCGGCCTGGACGCGCATCGCCTGCCTCATGCAGCCATGCTGTGGGGCGATGACTCGCCTGCCGGCTACAACCGCAGCTTTGTCGCCAGTGATGCCCTGTTGGTGATCGTCGCGGCGCCAGACCGCCCCACCGCGGTCGATCTGCAACATCGTCCCAGTGAATTACGGCTGCTGGTCGAGCGCGCCCATCCGTCACCGATTCTGCTACCCGAACTGCCCGAACCGTTGGGTGACCTGCTGGACGAGTTCACCATTCACCCCGGCACTGCCCACAGCTACACCGTGGGTAAAGGGCAGTACGTGCAAGTGCTGGATGTCGCCGGTCGTCAATGCTCGGACTTCGTAGCCTTTAATCGGCGTGCGCTGGACCGCGGCCAGGAGCTGGACCTTGACCAGACCGTCACCCGCACACTGAACGGCAGTGCCTACCCGACACCGGGCCTGTTTTCGAAGTTTTTCGACCGGCAGATGCAGCCGATGCTGGAGGTGGTACGTGACACCGTAGGCCGACATGACTCCTTCGCCTTGGCCTGCGCGGCACGCTATTACGAAAGCCATGGCTACTTCGGGCACGACAACTGCAGCGATAACCTGAGCCGAAGCTTGTCGGCGTATGGCGTACAGGCCCGTGCGGGCTGGCCGGCGATCAATTTTTTCTTCAATACCGGGGTCGATGCCCACCAGCAGATGACGCTGGATGAGCCTTGGTCGCGGCCCGGCGATTACGTACTGCTGCGAGCAATGACGGATCTGGTGTGCAGCACCTCTTCGTGCCCCGACGATATCGACCCGGCCAATGGCTGGGACCCGACCGACATCCATATCCGCATCTATCGCGAGACGGAGCGTTTTTCCATCGCCATGAGTACTCGAACCACGGCAGATGCCGACCCTGTCCTAACCCGCGAATCGGGTTTTCATTCACGTACCCGCGCCTTGACCGGCAGCTTCACCGATTACCGCAATTGGTGGCTGCCCTTGCGCTATGACGGCTTCGGGGCAATCGATGAATACCTGGGCTGCCGCGAACGCGTGGCGGTCATGGACCTGACGGCGCTGCGCAAATTCGAAATCATCGGCCCGGACGCCGAAGCACTGCTGCAGTACTGCATGACTCGCGACGTGCGGCGCCTGGCAATCGGTCAAGTGGTGTACTCAGCGATGTGTCACGAGCACGGTGGCATGCTCGATGACGGCACTCTTTTGCGCCTGGGCCAGGACAACTTCCGCTGGATCTGCGGTGAGGACTACGCCGGGGTCTGGTTGCGTGAACAGGCACAGAAGTTGGGCATGAAAGTCTGGGTGAAGTCTGCCAGCGATCAGATCCACAACCTATCGGTGCAAGGCCCGTTGAGCCGTGAACTGCTCAAGCAAATGGTCTGGACACCGCCCACCCAACCCACCCTGGAAACACTGGGCTGGTTTCGTTTTTTGGTCGGGCGGCTGGACGGCTACGACGGCTGTCCGTTGATGATTTCCCGCACCGGTTACACCGGCGAACTGGGCTACGAAGTGTGGTGCCAGCCGCAGGATGCCGAACGGGTCTGGGACCGCATCTGGCAGTTGGGCCAACCGTTGGGCATCGTCCCACTGGGCCTGGAAGCGCTGGACATGCTGCGCATCGAAGCCGGGCTGATCTTCGCCGGCTATGAGTTCGACGATCAAACCGATCCGTTCGAAGCCGGTATCGGTTTCAGCGTGGCGCTCAAGAGCAAAACCGACGACTTCATTGGACGAGAAGCACTGCTGCGACGCAGCGCTCATCCCAGCCACAAGCTGGTGGGCCTGCAATTGAGCGGTAATGAAGGCGCCCACCACGGCGACGGCGTGTACAGCGGTCGTGCGCAGGTTGGTGTCATCACCAGCGCCTGTCGCTCGCCTTTGCTGGGCAGCAACATCGCGCTGTGCCGAGTGGACGTGGCCTGTTCCGAGATCGGCACAGAGCTTGAAGTTGGCAAGGTCGATGGCCTGCAGAAGCGCATCAGCGCCAAGGTCACCGCACCGATTTTCCATGACCCGGACAAGCTCCGGGTACGCAGTTGATCAACACACACAGCACGTGCGCCAACTGACTTTGACTGCCCAACGACCACTCAACTCAAACATGGGGATTACAACGATGGAAGCGACGACGCTTGAGACCGTACCGCAGGCCGCCACCTCGGTCGGCAGCCTGCACCGCAAGATCGATTGGCGAGGGGCATTCTGGGTTGCCAGCGGAGTGCCCGCGCTGGTGCTGTTTTCCATTGGCGCGATTGCCGCCACCGTGGGCAAACCGGCCTGGATCGTGTGGATCGTGTCGATCCTGTTCGGCTTTATCCAGGCATTCACGTATGCGGAAATCGCCGGTCTGTTTCCACACAAATCCGGCGGCGCTTCGGTCTATGGCGCAGTCGCCTGGGTGCGCTACAGCAAGTTGATCGCACCGGTTTCGGTGTGGTGCAACTGGCTGGCCTGGTCACCGGTGTTATCGATTGGTTCCGGGCTGGCAGCCGGGTACATCCTCACTGCGCTGTTTCCGGCAGACGCGCTGATCAACACCTGGCAGTTGACCCTGCTGGACCTTGGCTGGATCAAGAGCGGGCTGTCGCTGCGCATCAACGCTACCTTCGGTATCGGCCTGTTGATTCTGCTGGGCGTCTTCGCCGTGCAGCACGGCGGTATCCTGCGCTCGGCACGGCTGACACTGGTGCTCGGCGTCACCTCCCTGATCCCGCTGGTGTTGGTGGGCGTCGTGCCCTTGCTGACCGGGGACACGCCTCAGGCCAACTTTCTGCCGCTATTCCCGCTGGCCCACGGTGCCGAAGGTCAGGTGATCGACGGCCCATGGGACCTCTCCGGCTGGACGCTGATGGCTGGGGGCCTGTTCATGGCGGCCTGGTCGACTTATGGCTTCGAAACTGCGGTGTGCTACACCCGGGAATTCAAAGACCCCAAGCGCGACACGTTCAAGGCCATCTTCTACGCAGGCTTGCTGTGCATTCTGGTGTTCACCCTGGTGCCATTGGCGTTTCAGGGCAGCCTGGGCCTCGGTCAACTGGTGACGCCCGCCGTCCTGGATGCCAGCGGCACAGTGATCACGCCAGCGGTCTACAGCGGCCTGTTGTCCCCCGCGATCTACAGCGGCATGGGCGTTGGCCAGGTCATGGCCGACAGCATCGGTGGCGGTAAAGTGGTCGCCAACATTGTCTTGATCATGCTGATTCTCGCCACCCTGCTGGCGATCATGACGTCAATGTCCGGTTCCTCGCGCACCTTGTATCAAGCGTCTGTGGATGGCTGGCTGCCCAAATACCTGGGCCACACCAATGAACACGGTGCGCCGACCGCTGCAATGTGGACCGACCTGACGTTCAATCTGCTGCTGTTGCTGATGTCCGATTACGTGTTCGTCCTTGCGGCATCCAACGTCAGCTACATCATCTTCAACTTCCTCAACCTCAACGCTGGCTGGATTCACCGGATGGATCGTCCTGACTGGACGCGCCCCTACAAGGCGCCCACGCTGCTGCTGGCTGCCGGTGCAGTCCTGAGTTTCGTCAATCTGGCCTGCATGGGTCTGGGTGCCAATATCTGGGGCGCCGGCACGTTGCTCACTGGCCTGCTGCTGGCGCTGTTGATCATCCCGGTATTTGTTTTCCGCCATTACCTGCAAGACAAGGGACGCTTCCCTGAAGCCATGCTGACCGACCTGTATCTGCAAGCCGATTCCGGTCTCAAGCGTGCGGGTATACTGCCGTACCTGACACTCGCAGCCGGTGTGCTGGTGGTGTATTTCTGTCACAGCCTGGTGTCCTGAACGACCACCTCATTGCTCTCAGATCGATCATCGGGGCCCCGCGCCTCGATGATCGTCTCGACTTTTAACCCCCCTACACAACGGTGACTCTTTGATGAGCAGTTCCACTCAACTCGCCCGCGACATTGATGGCAAGGCCATCGCCGCCCAGGTGCTTGAAGAAGTCCGAGAACACGTCGCGGCCCTGTCGTTGGAGCATATTGTCCCGGCCCTGGCGGTTGTGCTGGTCGGTGACGATCCGGCGAGCCAAGTCTACGTACGCAACAAGCTATTGCGCGCCAAAGAAGCGGGTATCCGCTCGCTCGAATACCGCTTGCCAGCCACCACCCAACAGACCGACGTGTTGAAACTGATCGCAGAGCTCAATGCAGACCCGTTGGTCAACGCAATCCTGGTGCAATTGCCGTTGCCTGCGCATATCGACGAAGGCGCCGTCATCGATGCCATTGACCCGCTCAAGGACGTCGACGGCTTCCATCGGCAAAACGTCGGTGCGCTGGTACAAGGCGCCGATGTATTGAAACCTTGCACGCCCAGTGGCTGCATGCGCCTGCTGCATGAGACGTGTGCGAACCTGAGCGGCTTGCATGCGGTGGTCATCGGGCGCTCGAACATCGTCGGCAAACCCATGGCCGCGTTGCTGTTGCAGGCGCATTGCTCGGTCAGCGTGGTGCATTCGCGCAGCGTCGATGCCAAGGCCTTGTGCCGGTTGGCTGACATTGTCGTGGTCGCCGTGGGCCGCCCACACATGATCGACGCCAGTTGGCTCAAACCCGGCGCGGTGGTGATCGATGTCGGTATCAACCGGATTGAAACAGAGTCAGGCACACGTCTGGTGGGTGATGTCGATTACGCAAGCGCGCGCACCGTCGCCAGCGCCATCACCCCGGTGCCGGGCGGCGTGGGCCCGATGACCATCGCTTATCTGTTGATGAACACTGTAATCGCGACGCGCGCGCAACAGGCGCGGCCAACACCCCAACACAGTCATGAAACCACCGAGCAACTTGCCCTGAGTGAATGACCATGTGAATGGCTGAAACCACAGTGCCCACTCAAGAGTGGGCACTGTGCTGGATACGCTTAAAAAAAACCCGCAATCAATGGTTGTAAGCACTCTCGTTGTGCTCGGCCAGATCCAGCCCCATTTCTTCCACCGATTCGTGGGCACGCAATCCGATCAAGGCATTGATCACCTTGAGAATGATCCAACTGGCCACGAAACAATAAACGCTGGTGAACACCACGCCTTTGATCTGTGCGACAACCTGAGCGCCCATGCTCACACCGTCCACCAAACCACCCAGCGAAGGCACGCAGAACACGCCAGTCAGCACTGCACCGATCATCCCGCCGATGCCGTGCAGGCCAAAGACGTCCAGGCTGTCGTCGTAGCCGAAGCGTTTTTTCAGCACCGTGACGCTCAAGTAGCAGAACACCCCACACAGCAGGCCGATAACCAACGCACCACCGACACCCACGTAGGCGCATGCAGGCGTGATACCCACCAACCCGGCCAAGGCACCACTGGCAAGGCCCAGCGCACTCGGTTTGCCGACCTTGAACCACTCGGTGAACATCCAGCCCAAAATACCGGCGCAAGCCCCGAGCTGAGTGTTCAGCATGACCATCCCCGACAGACCATTCAGACCGCCACCCGAACCGATGTTGAAACCAAACCAACCCACCCAGAGCATTGCCGCGCCGACCATGGTCAGGCTCAGGTTATGCGCTGGCATCGGGGCGTTCTGGTAGCCCTTGCGTTTACCCAGGATCAGGCACGCCGCAAGCGCCGCGACGCCCGCATTGATGTGTACGGCGGTGCCGCCGGCAAAATCCAACACACCCCAGTTATGCATCAAGGCACCGGCTCCGCCCCAGACCATATGGGCCACCGGCGCATAGACCAGGGTGAACCAAACGGCCATGAACAACAGCGCGGCGGAAAACTTCATGCGTTCGGCGAACGCACCGGCGATCAGCGCCGGAGTGATGATCGCGAACGTCATCTGGAAGGTCACAAACACCCCTTCCGGGATATCGCCCACCAGACTGTCAGGGGTCATGCCCACCAGAAACGCGCGGCTCAGGCCACCGACAAAGCTGTTGAAACTCACTTGTCCTTCAACCATGTTGGTGGTGTCGACCACCATGCTATAGCCGTAAATCACCCATAACACGCCAACCAGACCGGCGATGCCAAAGCATTGGGTAAACAGCGAGAGCATGTTCTTGGCCCTGACCAGACCGCCATAAAACAGCGCCAGACCAGGAAGGCACATAAACAGTACCAACACAGCCGCAGTGATCATCCAGGCCGTGCTGCCGGTATTGAGGGTGGGGGCATCTGCCGCGTGTGCCAGGGGTATGAAGGCACCGAGGGCCAATAAAGCCAAAAAGGCTTTGCCGGGTAGACGATTAACCATTGTCGAAGCTCCTGCAATTGAATGGAAAGTGTCTGGCAGAAAGCGAAATGAAGTGCGGCAATGGGCCTTGTCAGCCTCTTTGAATGGATGAAACAGAACTCCAGTTCCCTTGGAAGCGCATTCTCCCCAAAAGCTTTCTGAACTGACCCCATGCAGGCGCTGGGCTTGTCCCACGACCGGCGGGGAACCCGTCGTAAAACCTGCGCATGCGGTGTGACAAACAGACCGCACGCACCGGGTTTACTACAGAATGCAGTTCACTCTGTAGGAGCGAACTTGTTCGCGAAGCGGTGTTTCAGGCACACAGTGTTGGCCGCCTCGCCAACAAGTTGGCTCCTTGCGTTTTGACCCTGCACCTTCATGTAGGAGTCGGGCTTGTTCCGCGACCGGCGGGGAACCCGTCGTAAACCTGCGCACGCGGTGTGACAGGCAGGCCGCGTAGGCAATCGGCGTTTAGTACCGTTGCCCCGGAATCCACGACGTACCGGCCAACGGCACTCGCGCCATCGCGGCAGACTCAACCGTCAACGCCACCAGATCCTCGGGATCGAGGTTGTGCAGGTGCGATTTGCCGCATGCACGGGCCATGGTTTGCGCTTCCAGCACTAATACACGCAAATAGTTGGCCAAACGGCGACCACCTTCCACCGGGTCCAAACGCTTGGACAGTTCCGGGTCCTGAGTGGTGATGCCCGCAGGGTCGCGACCGTTCTGCCAGTCATCGTAGAAACCGGCAGCCGAACCGATCTTCTTCAGTTCCTCGTCCAGACGTGGATGGTTGTCGCCCAGTGCGATCAACGCCGCCGTTCCGATGGCCACCGCGTCCGCGCCCAATGCCATGGCTTTGGCCACGTCGGCTCCGTTACGAATGCCGCCAGACACGATCAACTGAACCTTGCGGTGCATGCCCATCTCTTGCAGGGCCTGAACGGCTTGGGGGATGGCGGACAGAATCGGAATGCCGACATGCTCGATGAACACTTCCTGAGTCGCTGCGGTACCGCCCTGCATGCCGTCGAGCACGATCACGTCGGCACCGGCCTTGACCGCCAGTTTGACGTCGTAGTACGGACGGCTGGCGCCGATCTTCACGTAGATCGGTTTTTCCCAATCGGTGATTTCACGGATCTCGGCGATCTTGATCGCCAAATCGTCCGGGCCGGTCCAGTCGGGGTGGCGGCACGCAGAGCGCTGGTCGACACCCACCGGCAAGGTGCGCATGGCGGCCACCCGCTCGGTGACTTTCATCCCTAGCAGCATGCCGCCACCGCCGGGTTTGGCGCCCTGCCCCAGAACCACCTCAATGGCGTCGGCCTTGCGCAAGTCGTCAGGGTTCATGCCATAGCGTGACGGCAGATATTGATAGACCAGATGCTGCGACTGGCCGCGTTCTTCCGGGGTCATGCCGCCGTCGCCAGTGGTGGTGCTGGTGCCGGCGATGGTGGCGCCACGGCCGAGGGCTTCCTTGGCATTGGCCGACAACGCACCGAAGCTCATGCCAGCGATGGTCACCGGAATCTTCAGGTGCAGCGGCTTCTTGGCGAAGCGGTTGCCGAGAATCACGTCGGTGCCGCACTTCTCGCGATAGCCTTCCAGCGGGTAGCGGGAAACACTGGCGCCGAGCAGCAGTAGGTCATCGAAATGCGGCAGCTTGCGCTTGGTGCCACCGCCACGAATGTCGTAGATGCCGGTTTCGGCGGCACGCTGAATTTCCTGGATGGCCAAGCGGTCGAAGGTGGCCGACTCGCGCAGCACCGGAGGGGTTTTCTCACTCATTTTGTGGCTCCTGAATCAGTACGCGGAGGCGTTATCGACTTTGAAGTTGTACAGCTCACGGGCAGAACCGTAGCGCTTGAATTCGGCCGGGCTGTGTTTGAAACCCGCACGATTGAGGAGCTCCTGCAACTCTTCGAGGTGCTCGACCCGCATCTCTTTTTCGATGCAGTCAGAACCCAGCGACTGCACGCTGCCCCGGACATAAATGTGGGTTTCGTACAGTGAATCGCCCAGCGCGTCGCCCGCATCACCGCAAACAACGAGGCGTCCGGCCTGCCCCATGAAGCAACTCATGTGGCCAATGCTGCCACCAACCACAATGTCGATGCCTTTCATGGAAATCCCGCAGCGGGCACCGGCATCGCCTTCGATCACCAACAGACCGCCGTGAGCAGTGGCGCCCGCCGCCTGGGACGCGCTGCCCTTGACCCGCACCGAGCCGGACATCATGTTCTCGGCGCAGCCCACGCCCACGTTGCCGTGTACGGTAATCGAGGCTTTTTGGTTCATGCCGGCGCAGTAGTACCCGGCGTGGCCCTGAATATCGATGGAGACGGCTTCATTCACACCAACGGCCAGGTTGTGCTTGCCGTTGGAGTGCGTCACGACCCACTCGCGGTCTTCGACATTGTTGACTTGGTCGTGCAGCGCCTGGTTGAGGTCGCGGACGGTAGAAACAGACAGATCAATGGTTTTCATGGTGGTGTGGTCCTTAAGCCGACTCGCGTTCCCAGATGTACATGGTTGCCGGTGCCGGCTCCCAGACCTTCGCGTTCTCGATGCCCGGCAGGCTCGACAGCGCCTGATACTCCGAGGCCATGGCGACGTAATCGTCAGTTTCGGCAAGGATCGCAGGCTTGCAGGCGATCGGATCGCGAATCACCGCGAAGCCGTTACGCGTACCGATGGCAAAGGTGAAGAAACCGTCCAGGTCTTCCAGCGAGTGATCCAGCGCTTGCTTGAGCGTGTCGCCTTGCTGCAAACGCCAGGTCAGGTAACCGGCCGCCACTTCGGTGTCGTTGTCGGTTTCGAAGGCGATACCTTCGCGCTTGAGCTCCTGACGCAAACGGAAGTGGTTGGACAGCGAGCCGTTGTGGACCAGGCACAGGTCCGCTCCGGTAGAGAACGGGTGGCTGCCTTCCATGGTCACCGCGCTTTCGGTCGCCATGCGGGTGTGACCGATGATGTGGCTGCCCTTCATTGACGCCAGGCCAAAGCGCTCGGAAATTTCCCGTGGCAACCCCATGCCCTTGAGGATCTCGATGCTTTGCCCGGCGCTCATGATGCGCACGTTGGGCGCCAGCTCGGCCAGGGCCGCACGCACGGCGGCTTCTTCAGCCTTGATCTTCAACACCACGGCACTGGCGTTCTGGAACCAGTCCAGCGGAGCACCGAGACGACCTTCCACGGCGGCAATCAGTGCTTTGAAATCGTAATGTTCGACAGTTGCCTGCAAGGTCAGCTTGACCCAGCCGTCAGCCACCTCATCGCCATAAATGGCAAAACCGGCGCTGTCCGGCCCACGGTCGGTCATCGCTTGCAGCATCGGTTCGAACAGCTTGCCGAGCTGAGACTCAAGGCTCGGATTTTTCAGGTACAAACCTACAATTCCACACATAGGACCCTCACTTGTTCACAGCGGCGAGCTTCACGTTGCAAGCTGGCCGTATTGATAAACGTGTTGTGTTGACCACCCACCGCCGTTGCCTGGCGCGGGTAGCCTGTGGCTCAAATCAGAAGAATTCCGTGTAACGCCGGATTTCCCAGTCGCTGACGTGGCGGCTGTATTCCACCCACTCCATGCGCTTGAGCTTGATGAATTCGCCGACAATCTCCTTGCCTAGTACTTCAGCGAACAGCGGGTCGGCCTCCAGTGCGTCGCAGGCTTCCTTGAGCGACTGCGGCAGGGTCTTGATCCCGCGTGCGGCGATCTCTTCCAGGCTCAGGCTGTAGAGGTTTTCGTTGCACACGCTTTCGATTTCCAATTGGCGGTCAATACCGTCCAGGCCCGCAGCGATAATCGCGGCACTGACCAGATACGGGTTACAACCGGCATCCGGCAGGCGGAACTCCAGACGGCCATACGGCACGCGAACCATCGCCGAGCGGTTATTGGCGCCGAAGGCGATAAACGCCGGGGCCCAGGTCGCACCGGACAGCGAGTTACCCACCACCAGACGCTTGTACGAGTTGACAGTCGGTGCCGCGAAGGCACACAGCGCGGGGCCATGAGCCAGCAAACCGGCGGCGAAGTGGTAGGCCATTTTCGACAGGCCCATGCCGCTTGGATCGCTGGCATCGTGAAACATGTTCTTGTTGCTGGCGCTGCTGATCGACAAGTGGAAGTGCATGCCATTGCCAGCACGCTTGGGGTCTGGCTTGGGCATGAACGAGCAGATCATGCCCATGTCGTTGGCGATCTCACCGGCGGCCATGCGAAAGAAGGTGAAGCGGTCCGCAGACTCCATCGCATCGCTGTAGGTGTAATTGATTTCGAACTGGCCGTTGGCGTCTTCGTGGTCGATCTGATAGATGTCAAAGCCCACTGGCTGCAAGGCTTCGGTCAGGCGCTCAAGAAACTCGCGGGACCGCGACAGGCCTTTGTAGTCGTAGCAAGGCTTGTCCAGGTTGTCGCTGGCGTCGACCAATTGCAAACTGCCCTCGGCACTGCGTTTGAACAGGCTGAACTCGGGCTCCAGCCCGGTGTTGAGGGTCCAGCCACGCTGGCTCAGACGCTCGACCTGTTGTTGCAGCACATAGCGACTGTCATAAGGCCACGGTTTGCCATCGACATGACCGATGCACACGACCCTGGCATAACCGGGTTGCCATGGCACCGGCGTCAGGGACGACAGATCGCCCTTGGCCATGAAGTCCGGGCCATGAGGCTCCATGCCCATGCCACAAATGGCGAAACCGGCAAATCCGGCGCCGTCTTCAGCGACCATGTGCAGGCCGGACACGGGCACCGATTTGGTCTTGGCCGAGCCATGAATGTCCACGAATTGAGCCAGCACGTATTTGATTCCGTGCGCCTCGATCAGCCGCTGTGTTTCGGGTGGCAACATGAGTATTCACTCCTGGCAAAAAGCAAACGTTGTAGGCACGGACACTAGTATCAATGCCATTACGAGGTAAGTATTCCATTCAGGAAACTTAATTTCTCTTCAGGAATGCAAGCTGCTTGCCAGTTTGGTATGCCAACGATCGAAAGCTTCGTAAAAGGGGAATTACCGCTCTATATATGGGAAACTCGTTTTCCCTACGGGAATAATCCCGAGTGCCGCCCCACAGCAGGCAACCAAAACGCACATTCCTGGTGCGAAATTAAAATTAACGACCGTAAACCGTGCAGAGCTGATGAATATGCCTAACGACGTAACCCCCAAGTTGAAGCTGGAGCAATATCTGGGTATCCAGATCAAACGCCAGCGCCAGGCCCAGGAGTTGAAACTGGCCGATGTCGCACGGATCGCCGGGATCAGTCAGGGCATGCTGAGCAAAATCGAGAATGCACAGGTGTCCACCAGCCTGGACAACCTCAGTCGCCTTTGCGACGTGCTGGGCATGCCGATGTCCAAGCTGTTCAGCCAATACGATCAGCAAGGCAGCAGTGCCTTACTGGTGAAGGCCGATGAAGGGCTTGAGGTCGTGCGGCGTGGCACAGAGAAAGGCCATACCTACCACCTGCTCAACCACACACGCGGACCGAAGAAGAATTTCGAGGCCTACATGGTGACCATGGACGATGCCAGCGAGGAGTTTCCGACGTTCTCGCACCCTGGTACCGAATTCGTGCATTTGCTGGAGGGGGAGTTGATCTACCGCCACGGCAATCAGTTGTACCCGATGGAAGCGGGCGATAGCCTGACCTTCGACGGCGAAATACCCCACGGCCCGGAACAACTGGTCAAGGTGCCGATCCGCTTGCTGTCGATCATGAACTACGGTGCGCAGAACGAGTAACCGCTACGGTCGCGCACGCCTGACAGTGGGGCCTACCGCCTTGGGTCCCACACACGTCTGCTTTATCTCCCCGCTCAAATAATTCCCCACAGTTAAAAAAGTTTCCAGATATCTCTGGACGCGTCGAATCGTTTCACCTATAAAACTGCAATCGTGAATATTAAATTCTTATCAGGAATTTTTATTCATCCCTGAAAAATACATTTACCTGTCAATTTTTGCCCTGAGTCGAGCTGCCGCCACCTTCCCGAGGACCTGTCATGCAACACGAAAAGAACCATTTCATTCTCAAGATCAGTTGTCCCGCCACGTCTGGCATCGTCGCGGCTGTCACGTCCTATCTGGCAGACAACCACTGCTACATCGGTGAAATGGCGCAGTTCGACGATGAATTCAGCGGCAAATTTTTCATGCGGGCCGTGTTTCGTTTCAATGATGGCCACCAAGGAGACATCGACCGACTCAAAGCGGGCTTTGAAGCGGTAGCCAGCACCTTCGCCATGCAATGGGAGTTGCACGACACCCGCAAACCCATGCGCGTGCTGTTGATGGTCAGCAAGTTCGACCACTGCCTGACCGACCTCCTCTACCGCTACCACAAGGGCGAGATGGACATGACCATCACCGCCATCGTCTCCAACCACCTGGACCTGCGCCCGATGGCCGAGCGTGAAGGCATTCGCTTTATCTACTTGCCTGTGACCAAAGACACCAAAGCCCAGCAAGAGACCGCGCTGATGAAGGTGGTCGATGAAACCGACACCGACCTGGTGGTACTTGCCCGCTACATGCAAATTCTCTCCGACGACCTGTGCAAGCAACTGTCAGGCCGTGCGATCAACATCCATCACTCGTTCCTGCCCGGTTTCAAGGGTGCCAAGCCGTATCACCAGGCCTATGAGCGTGGGGTGAAACTGATCGGCGCCACGGCCCATTACGTCACCAGCGACCTGGACGAAGGGCCGATCATCGAACAGGAAGTACAGCGAGTCGATCACGTGTACCTGCCTGACGATCTGGTCGCCACGGGCCGCGATACCGAAACCGTAGCGCTGTCCAAGGCGGTCAAATATCACCTGGAACACCGGGTCTTTCTCAACAAGGACAGAACGGTGATCTTTCGATGAACACCGCCAAACTGATCGACGGCAAGGCCGCCGCCAACCGCGTGCTGAAACAGGTAAAAGCCGATGTCCAGCGCCTGAAACGTAAAGGTATCGAACCGGCTCTGGCGGTGATTTTGGTGGGCCAGGACCCGGCCAGCGAAGTCTACGTGCGCAACAAGATCCTGCGCGCTGAAGAATCAGGCATTCGGTCGCTGGAATACCGCTTGGTCGCCAACAGCTCTCAAGCCGAATTGCTCGCGCTGATCGCCACGCTAAATGCCGATGCCAGCGTCAACGGCATTCTGTTGCAATTGCCGCTGCCGGCGCATTTCGAAGAGGCCCGCGCCTTGCAGGCCATTGACCCGCGCAAGGACGTGGACGGATTTCACAGTGAAAACGTCGGCGGCCTGAGCCAGGGCCGTGACGTCCTTACACCCTGTACGCCCAGCGGCTGCATGCAGTTGCTTGAAGACGCCTGCGGTGACTTGAGCGGCAAACATGCGGTGGTGATCGGCCGCTCCAACATCGTCGGCAAACCCATGGCTGCCCTGCTGTTGCAGGCACATTGCTCGGTTACCGTGGTGCATTCACGCAGCACCGACGCCAAAGCCTTGTGCCAATTGGCAGACATCGTCGTTGCGGCGGTGGGGCGTCCACGAATGATCGATGCCAGTTGGCTCAAACCCGGCGCCGTGGTGATCGACGTCGGCATCAATCGCATCGAAGAAAACGGCCGCAGCCGTCTGGTCGGTGACGTCGACTTCGACAGCGCCCTGCCCCAGGTCTCGGCGATCACCCCGGTGCCCGGCGGCGTCGGCCCGATGACCATTGCCTTTCTGATGAAAAACACGGTGACCGCTGCCGTTCAGCAGGCCCACGCGCAACGCAGCCAATCGGAGGCCGTATGCCTTTCAACCTATTGAAGTACGGCCTGAGTTCGGAGTATCCGGTCGAGGTCGATCTACCCGCGCCCAAAGAACTCAAGCCTTCCTATGACGTGGTTATCATCGGCGGTGGCGGCCATGGCTTGGCAACCGCGTATTACCTGTCCAAATACCACGGTATTACCAATATCGCAGTACTGGAAAAATCCTATCTGGGCGGCGGTAATACAGCACGCAACACCGCCGTGATTCGCTCCAATTACCTCACCAGCGAAGGCGTCAAGTTCTACGCCGAGTCGGTGAAAATGTTCCAGAACCTGTCCAACGAATTCGACTTCAACATCATGTATTCGGAGCGCGGCCAACTGACCCTGGCCCACACCGACGCCACCGTGCGTTCATTCCGCCAGCGAGCCGAGGTCAACAAGCACTTCGGCGGACGAACCGAGATGATCGACCGCCAGCAGATTCGCGAATTGGTACCCAGCCTCAATCTGGACCCCGGTCATCTGCCGGTGCTCGCGGGTCTGTGGCACATCGACGGCGCCACGGCACGCCACGACGCCGTGGCCTGGGGTTACGCCAAGCAGGCAGCCAAGCGTGGCGTCGAGATCCATCAACTGACCGAAGTTCAGGAGCTGATCATCGAGAACGGCGCGATCACCGCCGTCAAAACCAATCGCGGCACCATCAAATGCGGATGCGCGGTACAGGCGGTGGCGGGCATGAGTTCGCAACTGATGAAGAAAGCCGGGATTCGTTCGCCGATCCAGACCTTCCCGCTGCAAGCCATGGTCACCCAACCGTTCAAGCCCTTCCTCGACCCGCTGGTGAGCTCCTCAGCCCTGCACTGCTACGTGCAACAGACCAGCCGTGGCGAAGTGGTGTTCGGTGGCGGCTCGGACCCGTACCCGCTGTTCAACACCCGCTCCACGCTGGATCTGAAAGAAAGCCTGCTGGCCCACGCCATCGAAATGTTCCCGTTTTTGGCCAACGCCAAGTTGATGCGCCAGTGGGCCGGGATCACCGACATGACCCCCGATTACAGCCCGATCATGGGCCTGTCGCCGGTCAAAAATTATTACCTCGACGCAGGCTGGGGCACCTGGGGATTCAAGGCCACGCCGATCTGTGGCAAGACCATGGCCGAGCTGGTGGCCAGCGGCGGCCAGGTGCCGGCGTTGATAAAACCATTCGGCCTCGAACGGTTTTCCACCTTCGAGCAAGTCAACGAAATGGGCGCGACAGCGGCCAGCCACTGACGGAGAGCGATCTATGAAAGTCATGACGTGCCCGCTCAACGGGCCGCGCAACATCAGCGAATTCACCTACGGCGGCGAGTTCAAGCAGATGCCTGATCCGCAAACCTGCACCGACGCCCAATGGGCCGACTATGTATTTAACTGCGAAGACACCCTGGGGGTGGTTCGCGAATGGTGGATGCACAACCCGTCCAGCTATTGGTTTCTGGTCGAGCGTCATACCGCCAGCGACGAAATCCTGCGCACCTTCGACCCCAAAGAAGTGTTCAACAGCCGGATCGACTTCACCGCCGTCATCGCCAGGGAGACTGCTCGATGAGCACGCCAAACCGCCTGCCCGCACCCATGGGCCTGCTGATCGACCGCAATCGGCCGCTCAGTTTCAGTTTCGACGACAAGCCGTATCAAGGGTTCGAGGGCGACAGCATTGCCAGTGCCCTGCTCGCCAACGGTCGTTTTTTGCTCTCACGCTCGTTCAAATACCACCGCCCGCGCGGTCCGCTGACGATGGCTGGCCAAGACGCCAACACCCTGGTGCAGTTGCCCAGCGAACCCAACGTGCTCGCCGACACTTATGCCCTGGAAAACGGCGTGCAGGTCAGCGGCCAAAACTTCAATGGCTCGCTGGACAACGACAAAGACGCCTATCTGGGCAAGTTCTCGAAATTCATGCCGGTGGGTTTCTATTACCGCTCGTTCTACAAGCCCAAGGGCATGTGGAAAGTCTGGGAACCGATCATCCGCAAAAAAGCGGGGCTGGGTGTGCTCGACCTGACGTTCCAGCCGGAGTATTACGACAAGGCTTATTTGTTCACTGACCTAGCGGTAATCGGCGCAGGCCCGGCCGGGCTACAAGCCGCACTCACCGCCGCCAACGCTGGCGCCAAGGTGCTGCTGATCGAACAACAGCCGATCCTCGGCGGCTCGCTGACCTACGCACGGTTCGACATCGAAGGCACACGGGCGCATACCCTGCGTCGCGAGCTGGTCAATGCCGTCGAAGGCCACGCCAACATTCAGGTGCTGAAAAAAGCCACCTGCAACGCCTGGTTCACCGACAACTACCTGCCAGTGATTCAGGGCAAGCGCATGTACAAGGTGCGCGCCACCCAGTGCCTGATTTGCAGCGGCTCGTTCGACCAACCCGTGGTGTTTCGCAACAACGACCTGCCCGGTGTGATGTTGACCAGTGCCGCGCAACGTTTGATGAAGCTTTACGCGGTAAAGCCAGGCCAACGCGCAGTGGTCCTGACCGGCAACGATGACGGCTACCTCGCCGCGCTGGATCTGCATGATCAAGGTGTCGAGGTCGCGGCATTGGTCGACATGCGCACCAACCCGGCCGACCGTGCGCTGCTGCTGGCGCTGGAAAAGCGCGGTATCACCTGCCACCTGGGCAGCACGGTGTATGAGGCGCTGCACGAAAAAGGTCTGCGCCACGTCAGCGGCGCCGATGTCCGCAAGATCACCGGCCTTGGCCAGGTCGCCAGCAGCGGCCTGTCCCTGGCGTGCGACCTGCTGTGTATGTCTGGCGGGTATATGCCGGTCTATCAGCTCATGTGCCAGGCCGGTGGCAAGTTGGCCTATGACGATCAACTGGCCGAATTCACCCTCAGTGGCCTGCCAAAAAACCTCAGCGTCGCAGGCTCCGCACACGGTTATCACGCGCTGGACAATGTGTTGGCCGATGCCATCCACGCCACCGCTGAAATCGTCACAGCCTTGAATCTGGAGCTCAGTGCCAAGCCGTTACCACTGCGCACCGAGGATCAGGTCAATTTTCCGTGGCCGATCTTTCCACATCCAAAGGGCAAGGATTTCGTCGACTTCGATGAAGACCTGCAAGTGCGCGACATCATCAACGCCACCAAAATCGGCTACCGCGATGTGCAACTGGTCAAACGCTATTCCACCGTCGGCATGGGCCCGTCCCAAGGGCGCCATTCGGCATTGCCAACCGCACGGTTGGTGGCCGCTTCGACCCAGCGCAGCATCAGCGAAACCGGTGTGACTACTGCCCGACCACCGTTCGAAGCGGAAAAACTCGCGCATGTCGCTGGCCGTGCTTTCGACCCGTACCGGCAGACACCGATGCACCGTCGCCATCTGGAGGCCGGGGCGAAGATGATGCCTGCGGGCATCTGGCAGCGTCCGGCGTATTACGGCAAGGCCAGCGAGCGCGAGGCATGCATGCAGGCCGAAGCACTGCATGTGCGCAACAAGGTCGGCATCATCGACGTTTCGACCCTTGGCGGTCTGGACGTGCGCGGCCCGGATGCCGCCGAACTGCTCAATCGCATGTACACCTTCGCCTTTCTCAAACAGCCCGTGGGCCGTTCGCGTTATGCGCTGATGACCAACGAGCACGGCGTGGTGATCGATGACGGCGTCTGTGCGCGTTTCGCCGAAAACCACTTCTACGTCACCGCTACCACCAGCGGCGTGGATCGTATTTATCAGCAGATGCTCAAGTGGAATGCCCAGTGGCGTCTGGATGTCGATATCGCCAACGTCACAGCGGCGATTTCAGCGGTCAACGTCGCAGGGCCCGACGCACGCAAGGTGCTGGAAAAGGTCTGCCAGGATGTGGATTTGTCTGCTGAAGGCTTTCCGTATCTGGCCGTGCGTCAAGGCACCGTGGCCGGGATCAAGGCACGTTTGCTGCGGGTCGGTTTTGTCGGCGAACTGGGCTATGAGATTCACGTTCCGGCGCGGCATGCGCTGGCCTTATGGGACGCGCTGATAGACGCTGGCAAAGCGTTTGACATTCGCCCCTTCGGCGTCGAAAGCCAGCGCCTGCTGCGTCTGGAAAAAGGCCATGTGATCATCAGTCAGGACACCGACGGCATGACCCATCCAGCCGAGATCGACATGGGCTGGGCTGTCAGCCGCAGCAAGCCGTTCTTCGTCGGGCGCCGCTCGGTGGATATCCTCGAAGCCCAGCCACAAAAACGCAAACTGGTGGGGTTCTCGCTGCCCAAGGCCAGCCCGCAACCGCTGGAAGGCCATCTGGTGCTCAACGGTGCGGACATCAGCGGCAGCGTAACCTCCTGCGAATACTCGCAATCGCTGGACAAGATCATCGGCCTGGCCTACGCCGCGTTTGACCAAAGCACACCGGGCCAGCAGATTCCGATCCGCGTCGAGGACGGCGTGATCGTCCAGGCAACAGTGGTGAAACTGCCTTTCTTCGACCCCGAAAACCAGCGCCAGGAGCTCTGACATGTCCAGCCTCAATACGGAAAACCACATCGGGCTCAGCCCGCTTCAACACTGCGCGTTGATCGATCTGACCGAGCTGCCACGGGTCGGCTTTCGCGGCCAGCAAAGCGCCGACTATTTGCAGGCACGGGGCTTCACCCTGCCGGACGCGCCAAACCGCGCGGTAACCCAGGCCGACGGCAGCCACGTCGCCCGCCTGTCGCAGACCGAGTACCTGATTCTCGGTAGCTTGAATGACCGTGGCGAACGCATCGCCGATGAAGAGGCCCGCTGGGAGCTGGACCACAGCGCCAACTACCTGCTGCCTCGTGAAGACAGCCACGCCTGGTTGCAGTTGAGTGGCGTATACGTGGCCGAGGTGATGGCCAAGCTTTGCGGCGTGGACCTGCGGCCCCAGGCATTCCCGCCCGGCGCCGTGGCCCAGACCTCGGCAGCGCGGATCAACGTGATCGTGATCAATCTGGGCCTGCAAGCCCAGCCAGCGCTCCAGTTGCTCTGTGACCGGGCATCGCTTGTGTACTTCAAGGGCGCGGTACTCGATGCCATGGCCGAGTTCGATGGTCAGGCGTTGGGGATTGAAGCGTTGTATTGACTGGCTAATGGCGTATCGCGGGCAAACAAGCTCGACAGGTCCCCATCAAATGGAGTCTCCATGAGCATGCTCGAAGCCCCTGACAAAGACATCGACTACAGCGTCCCCGCCCTCGCGCGCGGGCTCAGCGTGTTGGGGATGTTCGACGCCCAGACGCGCAGCCTGAGCATCCAGGACATCGCCGAGCGGCTGGGGGTCAGTACCTCGGCGGTGTACCGCATCCTGTTCACCCTGACCGACATGGGTTACCTGAACAAACACAACACCCAGTACGAGTTGGGGGCTCAGGTCATTAGCACCGGTTTCAGCTATCTGGCCAGTCGCGACATCGTTGAGGTCGCGATGCCGCACCTCAACGAACTGCGCGACCGCACCTCACTGTCCTGCCATCTGAGCATTCGCGAACAGACCGACAGTTTGTACCTGTACCGGGCTTTCGCGGCGCAACGGCTGTCGGTGAATATCCCAATCGGCACGCGAATCGCTTGTCACTGCACCGCCATGGGCCGCATGTTGCTGACCGCATTGAGCGATGCCGAACTGGGCGCGCTGTATCAGCACATTCGTCTGGACGACTACCCAACCCCGGCACCACGGACCTTACCGCAATTGCAGGCATTGATTGAGGGTGATCGGGAACAGGGTTGGGTGCTTCATCGCTCGGATTACTCGACAGCAATCGCCACTTCGGTGAAAGACCACACGGGCAAGGTCAGCGCCGCCATCAATCTTTCAGGACCCGACGCCGTAATGGACCCGGTCGGTGCTCGAGAGCAATTTCAGGCATTACTGCTGGAATGCAGTGCCAACATCAGCCGTGACCTCGGTTACCGGGGTTAGCCACGTGTTGCCTGAACGTTTAGGTGTGGCTGCCAAACGATGAACTCGCGCCTGGCAGCAAACCCTGTGGTCATGCCTCGCGCCAATCACCCTTGCGATAGAGAAACACGCAATTGGCCGCCTCAGATGCCCGGTTGCACGCAGCCTCGGCAATACCGAAGCGTTGCTGGAAGTACTCCACGACCTTGCCTGCCGCGCTGGCATTGAGGGCCGGTTTCCAGAGCCAGATGTCGGCACTGCAATCCACCGCCAGGCTGTCGAACAACACCGCTTGCGGATCGTCGCAAACGCCGATCTGCCAGCCTTTCGCGCTGCCGAATTCCTTGAGGTAACTGAGGAACTCAAACTTGATCTGTTGCACGCTGTAGGCCGTCACGTTACACCGCCACGCACTGCCAGCGCTCAGGGGCTGCCTGACTGCCAGCGTTCCATCTGTCGATCAGTTCGGCGCCCTGCTGTTTTTGATCCCCAGACATTTGCCCCATCAATTGCTCAAGCTGAATCAGAGCAGTGCCAACCCCATGCCTGGCGGCCAGCGACAGCCAGACAAACGCCTGAACCAGGTCTTTGTTTACCCCTTGGCCCAACTGATAGCAGTAACCCAAACGTGCCTGGGAAGGGTAATGACCCTGTTTTGCAGCGCTTAAATACCACTCAAACGCACGCGAGTGATCCTGCTCGACGACCTCACCGACCGAGTAAAGGCTGGCGAAGTTGAACTGGGCACCGCAGTCCTGGGCGTCGGCCGCCCTTTGCAGCCAATACAGACCGCGCGGGACATCGACCTCGGCGCCGTTACCCATGATGAGCATCGCCCCGACGTTAGTCTGCGCCTGGGCATTGCCGCGTTCGGCGGCCTTCAGATACCAGGCAAACGCCTCGGCGACTGAGTAAGGCACTCCAGAACCTGCGGCATGACAGGCCCCGATCCACATGGGAGCGACCGGATCGCCGCGCTCTGCCAAGTGGTGAAAAATGTCCAGGGCTGCCGGGTAATCAGCAGCGTTGTAATGCGCAACGGCGGCATCGATGCAAGGCTCCAATACCGGATTGGAAGTCGAGGGCATATTCATATCAGGTAATTCCTCACGTTGCTGAATAGCTGGAGTTCACTGTGCGCCTGGGTATGCAGGGTCAGGCGCTGGATCAGGCAGTGCTGCGCCCACAATCCGGCCCGGTCGTTCTGGCGCGGATAGCGGGTAAACGGCGTCTGATGAGTCTCTGGGTGAGACTGACGAAGCAACGCCTGATGCTGGGCGACGGCGTTGCGCCCGCGTGCGTCGAGCCAGTCGATCCAGACTTGCAACTGCGTCTGGTCTTGAGCGTCGAGCAGCGGGCGAGCACTCAACAACTGGACGCGGCACAGCGTTTTGCCAAGCGCCACGGGTTGTAGCATCACCACGCACATGACATCGGCCTTGCGCAGCAACAACAAACCGGGGAAACACCACGCCACGTCAACGTCGCTCGATTGCCCCTCAAGCAATGCCGGACCGTGCGCGGTAAGGTAATCGTGGCTGTCCAGCCCAAGTAAATGCGGCGCGAGCAGTTTCCAGTTGCAGTCGTATTCGCGCCAGCTCACACCGATACGCGCCCAGTGTTCACTGTCGGCCAGCCAGGCCTGCAACGGGTGCTGCGCTGCGTTATTGAGCGGCTGCGCATCAGGGTCCAGATTCACCCAGACCAACGCGCCGCAAGTGGCAACTTGCACCGGCAGTAAGCGCTCGGGCCGCAAGCCCAAATACTGGTGCATCGCTGCCGAACCCTCCCCCAGCTCGTCTGCCTGGAGCGGTGTCCGGTCGCGGCTGTAACCGCATGAAGTAAACGAGCAGCGCGTCTTGGTGCCGCCCTGGCACTGGTCAGGCACAACCCGGCAGCCGCCGTGCTGCGCCTGATTGAACGCGCCCAGCAGACTGCCGTCGGCCTGACGCCGAACATGTATGCCGTGATGGCCCAACGTGTAGGGCAATAGATCGCCCACCTGTGGCAGGTCCTGCGCAGTGCCAATGCATACCCATTCACGGGTCCATATGCGTTCATCCTCAAGGTATGCGAAATCCAGCGAACGATAAGCGGCCAGCGGTAAGAACGCCGCCTCCCCCGGCTCGCCCACGCAACCCTCATAACTGGCGGGTGAGCGCAGGTCCAGCCCATCGTCGTAATAACCCAATTCCGGTCGACGAGACATGATTAATCCCTCCCCAATGGCACAGTCGATCCGGGGCAGCGTGGTGCCCCGGACAGGTTCACCTTATTTAGCGGCGATGCCGATCTTCCGGGGCATCGTAGTCAGCGCGGCCACGGTAGTGGATGGCATCGGATGGCGGTTCGGGCAGCGGACCATCCATCGAGAAGCGGTCGAGGACGTTTTTCACCAGCCGGGAAATATTGTTGTCGCCGTTGTTCCAGGGTAACGATCCACAGAATGCAATCGAGCTGAACGCAAAGCAGGCACCACCGTTAGGCGTCTCATGGAAAGCGATGTCCGAGCGTACACGCGGATGGGAGGTGCCATCGGTGCCCTGCTGGTTGAAACCGAAATCCTCCATCACCAACAGGTACGCTTCGGTGTGCCGCCCGGCCGAGGTCGCCACTGTCAGGGTGTGCGGTGGCGAGCCGAGCATGGTGTCGACGATGTCCAGTTCCAGCCCCGCAGCCCCACCCCCGACCAGGCCGAAGTTGCCCAGCTTCTCGTCGTAGTCGATCCCTTCAAACGCCCAACTGACGCGCGGGTCGTTGCTGTCTGGGGTGCGTGAATACCAGGCAGAAATATCGAAGCCCTCGGAAGACATCCCGGTCCCTGCCACCGAGTGCAGATAACGACCACGGAAGCGCCACATGCCGCCCAGCTCGCCAGTGCCCTGGTGGTAGTACTCACCCGGATCGGCGCGCCAGGTGCGAATGCCCGATTCGCATCGACGCATTTCGGTCAGCACGCCGCGCCCCAGCTCTTCGTAGCCTGGGTGATAGGAATGCACCCAATACCAGGCATCGGCGCCCATGTACATCAAGCGGCCACCCCGCTGGGTGTAATTGTGCAGCGCGTCGAGTTGGGTGCCGGTGTTGTGTTCCGGGTGCGATCCGGTAATCACTACGTTGTAATGCTCCAGCCGGGCCAGGCCTTCATAGCTGACGTCTTCGTCGGTGAACACGTCGTACTCGTAGCCCATGGTTTCCAGCCAGTAGACCAAATGCAGGTCGGCGGGGTACTGCCACGGCGCCTGCGCGAGAAAGTGGTCATATTTGGGCCGGATGCTGAGGATCGGCCGTAGCCGGGAGGACATACAAATACCGCTGCCGTCGGTATGGGTGTCGTAGATCGAACCGCCGTATTCGCGGTGCTCGGCCAGAAACATGTTTTGGTGCTGCATGATCGGCACGCGGTAGACAAACAGCTCCGCGCCACCGGCGTTAGAGGCCACATGCTCGTTGGCATAGGCCATGTAGCTGATGGTCGGCACCATGACCGCGATCTTCGATTGTTGCTTGCCTA